>DATMRT010000078.1:0-3011 GCA_035565975.1 Hyphomicrobiaceae bacterium | reverse complement strand
CGTCGTCGTCGGCTACATGTGGGCGAGGATCGCGAAAGCCGCCGAGGAAGGCCTTGCGGCCGGCGCGGGCGAGCGCGAGGATTTCCTGAAGAACAAGCTGGTGACGGCAAAATTCTTCATGGAGCGCCTGATGCCGGAAACGGCGTTGCGCAAGACCCGCATCGAGGCGGGCGCCGACACGACCATGGAACTCGCCGCCGAGGCGTTTTGACGCCTTGGCTCCTCTCCACGACCGCGCGGCGAGGAGCTACAGTCGAGCATGAAATCTAAGGCGCCACCGCGCCGCCAGGGAGAAGAGAATGACCGACGTCTTCATCTACGATCATGTGCGCACCCCGCGCGGGCGCGGCAAGAAGGACGGCTCGCTGCACGAAGTGCCGTCCGTTCGCCTCGCCGCCAAGGTTCTCGAAGCCGTGCGCGACCGCAACGGGCTCGACACGGAGAAGGTCGACGACATCATCATGGGCTGCGTCGATCCGGTGATGGATGCCGGCGCCGTCATCCCCAAGGCCGCCGCCTTCGAGGCCGGCTATTCGACCAGGGCGCCGGGCATGCAGATCTCGCGCTTCTGCGCCTCCGGCCTCGACGCCGTGAATTTCGGCGCGGCGAAGATCGCGCAAGGGGCGGACGACCTCGTCGTCGCCGGCGGCGTGGAGAGCATGTCCCGCGTCGGCCTCGGCATGTCGGGCGGCGCATGGTTCATGGACCCGTCCGTCAATTTCCCGGCCTATTTCATGCCGCAGGGCGTTTCGGCCGACCTCATCGCCACCAAATACGGCTTTTCGCGCGACGACGTCGACGCCTATGCCGTGGAGAGCCAGAAGCGCGCCGCCCATGCCTGGGAAAAGGGCTACTTCAGGAATTCCGTGATCCCGGTGAAGGACATCAACGGCCTTACCATCCTCGACCGCGACGAGCACATGCGCCCGGGCACCGACATGCAGGCGCTCGCCCAGCTCCAGCCCTCCTTCCAGATGCCCGGCGAGATGGGCGGCTTCGAGGCCGTCGCCATCCAGGCCCATCCGGAGATCGAGGGCATCAACTACGTCCACCACGCCGGCAATTCCTCCGGCATCGTCGACGGCGCCGCCGCCGTCCTCCTCGGCTCGAAGGAAGGCGGCGCGATCCTCGGCAGGAAGGCGCGCGGCCGCATCAAGGCCTTCGCCAATATCGGCTCTGATCCTGCGCTGATGCTGACCGGCCCGGTCGACGTCACGGAAAAGCTGCTCGCCCGCACCGGGATGACGCTCTCCGACATCGACCTCTTCGAGCTCAACGAGGCCTTCGCCGCCGTCGTGCTGCGCTATATGCAGGCTTTCGACATCCCGCACGACAGGATCAACGTCAACGGCGGCGCCATCGCCATGGGCCACCCGCTCGGCGCGACCGGCGCGATGATCCTCGGCACCGTGCTCGACGAGCTGGAACGCCGCGACCTCAACACCGCCCTCGTCACGCTCTGCATCGGCGCCGGCATGGGCACGGCGACGATCGTCGAACGGGTCTGAGAAAGGCAAGCCACGCCCTCTCTGGCCGTCATCCTCGGGCTTGACCCGAGGATCCACCGCCCGGAGCTGGATGGTCGGGTCAAGCCCGACCATGACGGAGGAGAGGATAGCGTGTGAAGCCAGATAGATTTCAGGGAAGAGGAATCCCATCATGAGCTACAAGAACTTTTCCATCGAGACCGACGCAGACGGCATTGCGCTCGTCACCTGGGACATGCCGGACAAGTCGATGAACGTCTTCACCGTGGAGGTGATGGACGAGCTGGACAGGATCATCGACCAGGTCGTCGCCGACAGCGCCGTCAAGGGCGTCGTCATCACCTCCGGCAAGTCCTCCTTCTCCGGCGGCGCGGACCTTTCCATGATCAAGGGGAGCTTCGATCTCCTGAAGGAAGCCGAAGCCGCCGATCCGGCGACCGCCGTACAGAAACTGTTCGACGCCACCGGCCGCATGACCTGGCTCTTCCGCAAGCTGGAAACCTGCGGCAAGCCCTGGGTCTCAGCCATCAACGGCACCTGCATGGGCGGCGCGTTCGAAATGTCGCTCGCCTGCCACGGCCGTGTCGCCTCCAACGCCAAGTCGGTCAAGATCGCGCTTCCCGAGGTCAAGGTCGGCATCTTCCCCGGGGCCGGCGGCACCCAGCGCGTGCCGCGCCTCGCCAATGCGCAGGACGCCCTCCAGATGATGACCACCGGCTCCTCGCTGACGGGCGCACGCGCCAAGGCGATGAACCTCGTCCATCAGGTGGTCGAGCCCGACCAGCTCATCCCGGCGGCGAAGCAGATGATCAAGGACGGTCTCAAGCCCGTCCAGCCATGGGACGAAAAGGGCTTCAAGGCCCCCGGCGGCGGCATCTGGACGCCCGCTTCCGCCCAGCTCTGGCCGGCAGCCCCCGCAATCCTGCGCCGCGAGACCGCCGGCAACTATCCGGGTGCCCTCGCCATCCTCAAATGCGTCTATGAGGGCCTTCAGGTGCCCTTCGAGACGGGGCTGAGGATCGAGCAGCGCTACTTCACCCATATCCTCCAGACGACCGAAGCCTTCTCGATGATCCGGTCGCTGTTCATCTCCATGCAGGAGCTCGGCAAGGGCGCGCGCCGCCCGGCCGGCGTTCCGAAATCGGAGTTCAAAAAGGTCGCCGTCGTCGGCGCCGGCTTCATGGGCGCCTCCATCGCCTATGTCACCGCCGCCGCCGGCATCCCGGTCGTCCTCGTCGACCGCGACCAGGCGGCCGCCGACAAGGGCAAGGGCGTTTCCGAAGGCCTCGTGACGGGCGCCATCGGCAAGGGCCGCATGTCGAAGGAGGACGGCGAGAAGCTGCTGTCCCTCATCACCCCGACGCCGGATTATTCCACGCTCGCTGACGCCGACCTCGTCATCGAGGCCGTCTTCGAGGACCGCACCGTCAAGAAGGAGGTCACGGAGAAGATCGAGGCCGTGCTGCGTGAGGATGCCATCTTCGCCTCCAACACCTCGACCCTGCCGATCACCGGTCTTGCGAA
>DATMRT010000077.1:0-4214 GCA_035565975.1 Hyphomicrobiaceae bacterium | reverse complement strand
GCGCAAGCTCCCGCCCCTCATCCCGACCTTCTCCCCGCACGCTGGGAGAAGGAGAAGTGGACGGCTTCATCGCGCTCGAGCAACGATCAGCCTAAGCGAGCCGTCGTATTCCGGCGCCGTGCGCAGATGGCCGTACTTGCGATCCCATGCGCCTGAGGCGAGATCGCGCCGCAGATGCTCGATGTAGCCCTCGGCCGTCGCCGCGCTGACAAAGCTCCACGCCGAGCACGCGAGCCGCGCCGCAGGATCGAGCAGGCACTCGGGCCGGCCGTAGTAGGCCTCGTTGAAACCATCGCGACACATGAGCGGAATGGGAACCGGCACGATCTCCGCCGTGCCGCTGAGAACGTCGCTCATGCGATCGAGCCCCGGGTAGCGCCGCGCCTCGGCCGCGAGCACATCGGGCGCATAGTCATTCAGCCAGAAGCGCTGCACGAGGGCGGGGTCACAGGAGAGGATGATCACCGGGCCGCGGGTCACGCGGCGCATTTCGCGTAAGCCCTCGTCCAATCGCGACCACTGATGCACGGAGAACGTGGTCATCGCCGCGTCGAAGTGCCGGTCCGGAAAGGGCAGGCGCTCGGCGACCGCGTCGATGGCTGCCGCGAGATGGCCTGGGCGCTGAGCGCGCATGGATTGCGAGGGCTCGACGGGCGTCACATCGCGGTCCGTCGGCTCGTAGGAGCCGGCCCCCGCGCCGACGTTCAGAACCGTCCGCGCCGGGCCGAGCGCGCGGACAATGAGCGCCGCGATTGCCGGCTCGGGCTGGCGGAAGCTCGCATAGTCGCGGCCGATCGCGCCGTAGTCGGCATCGCCCGCGCTGCCGTCCGCCTTTCGCTCGGCCATGATCGCCTAAAAAATACTTTGGGGCGCCGAAGCGCCCCGCGGTCACACTTTTTCCTTCAGCGTCGTCGGACCGCCGAGCGGCGCCGAGGCCTGCCGGCCGATCTGCGAGCCGGGCTTCGGCGGATTACCCGCCGCGAAACCGTCGAGGACCTTCTCGAAGAGCTCGGGCGTCAGGTCTTCGTATGTATCCTTGAAGATCTGCACCATGGGCGCATTGGCGCAGCTCCCGAGGCACTCGACCTCTTCCCAGGAGAAATTGCCGTCCTCGGAGAGGTGGTGCGGGTCATGATGGATGCGCCGCCGGCAGACTTCCTTGAGCGCCTCCGCGCCGCGCAGCATGCACGGCGTCGTCCCGCAAACCTGGACATGCGCCTTCTTGCCGACCGGCGAGAGCTGGAACATCGTGTAGAAGGTCGCGATCTCGTAGACGCGGATGTAGGCCATACCGAGCATGTCCGCGACATAGCGAATCGCGGGTTCGGGCAGCCAGTTGTCGTGCTGCTCCTGTGCGCGCCAGAGCAGCGGGATTACGGCCGAAGCCTGCTTGCCCGGCGGATATTTCGCGATGGTCGCCTCGGCCCAGGCGAGGTTCTCGGCCGTGAAGTCGAACGTTGCCGGCTGGTCGGGATGCAGTCTGCGGACGGACATGGGATTCCTGTTGATCGTACCGTGAGTGCGTCGCCGCACGGTGATGGCACGGCTCGGCTCATTGGGCAATGGCCACGCCGCCGCGGCAGGACTGCGGAAGTGCTGCGTTGGGGGCTATCCGCCTGCACTGAGCAGCCAGCCCAGGAGCGTCAGGGCGGAGGCCGCCGGCGCCAGCAGCAAGGCACTCTGCGCGCCGACCCGGAGCAGCAGGATCCAGAGGAAGGCACCCGCGAGGCCGAGCGCGACGACGAGAAGCAAACCGCCACCCCCGAGTGCCACGGCCGAGGCGAGCGCAAGGACCACGGCGCCGAGACCGATGAGACGGGGCAGAACCGGCCGCTCGGCCTGCCAGAGCCCCATGGGCCAAGCGTTTTGAATGGCTATCCAGCGGTACGCGACGAGCGAGAACCCCCAGGCGAAGCCTGCGACGGCAAGCGTGAACATCACGGCATTGGACATGCGCTGCTCCCCAATCCATTTCCAAAGTACCGCCGCGACCGCGGAGCAAATGTGAGAGGGCCGCGCGGGCCGTCACCCATAGGCTTCCGGCGACTTCTGCTCATGCGATGACCATGTGGACAACTCTCCGTCCACGCGTAGATCGAACATCCAGGTCCCGAGAGGCCACCCCAGGCGCCGCTTCGTGCCTCCACGAGCCAGTGCAACAGCGCTGCGTCCCGCAATTCGCCTACCTTCTCCGTGGGTTAGCCGCGCCCTTTCCGTCGAAGAGGAAGCCGCTCATCAATCCCAGGTGGCGCCGGCGGTCTCCCGCGATCTGTGTCTTTCGCGCAACCCTTGTGTGCGGCCATACGGTTTGACGGGGCTGACGGCAGTAACTACGCCTGACTTTTACGTAAACCATACTAATCTGTCGCGCGACGCTCTTCCGAGGCCACGAGCGATGCTCATACGTATGCTGACCGCCCTTTTTGCGACGGCCGCCCTCTCGGGCAGCGCGTTCGCACAGGCGCAAAGCTGCGGTCCGGAAAGCTTCTCCACGATCGTGGACGATACCGCCGCCAGCCTGCGCCGCCACAGCAGCGAAACGCAGCCGCGCATCCAGGCCGGGATCAGCCAGCTCAAGGCCCGCTATCGCTGGCGCGATGCGGAACAGGCGGACCGCGCCCGCGAGTTGTTGAGCGACGCCGAGAGCGAGGCGCTCGATCACAAGGCCGCACAGCTCCTCGCGACGATGGACCGCCTCTCCGAGGAAGGCGCGCAACGCCCCGGCGACTGCGCAAAGCTCGCGGAATTGCGCGCGACCGCGTCCGCCCTCGCGGCCACGGTGCGCAAGAAATCCGATCTTGTGCTGCGGCGGATCGATACCGCGCTGAAGCTGCCGTCGGGTCAGCAACCGCTGCGGCAACCCGAAGCCGCGCTGCCGCGCGCGCCATCGCTGAGCGCATTGTCGCGCGCCCCATCACAGGCACAGCCCCTCGAGGTCTCGCGCCCTGGCCTGGACACGCAGCCGGCCGAAACCTCGACCGCCGCGGTAGCTGCCGCCCCCTGGGCAACGCCCTGGGCTGCGCCGCTCGTCCCGGCGCCCGCGGCGCCTGCGCCACTCGGGCAGTGGACCGTGACCACGACACCGCAAGCCGCCGATCCGCCGGCCGTCGTCACGCCGCCGCTGCCGACGCCGCGCCGGGTTGCCGCCATAGCGCCGTCCGTCGCGCCGATCCCGCCGCCGGCGAAATCCGGCGCCCCGAGACCTGCGACGGCTAACGAGACCTATTCGATCGAGGAGATCAACAGCGCGGCGCGCGGCGGGCTGCCCAACTGGTCGGCGAATGTCGGCAAGGTGATCGAGCACGCCTTTTCGCACTACGGCAGGCCGACCGCCTACGTCATCGGCAATGAAGGCGGCGGCGCGTTCATCGCGGGCGTGCGCTACGGCAACGGCAAGCTCTATATGAAGGGCAAGCCTGTGGCGAAGGTCTACTGGCACGGGCCGTCAGTCGGCTACGATTTCGGCGCCGCTGGCTCCGAGACGCTCTTCCTCATCTATGGGATGCGCGAGGCGCGCGACATCTATCGCGGCTTCTCCGGAATCGACGGCGCCGCCTACTTCATCGGCGGCGCCGGCATCACATTCCTCAACAACGAGGAAATCATCATGGCGCCGATTCGTACAGGTCTCGGCTTCCGTCTTGGCGCCAGCGTCGGCTATGTGCGCTTTGCATCAAAACCGACCTGGAACCCCTTCTGAGCACGCAACATTCGGGTTTCGTCGCGGGCCGGCGCGCTCGTCGCAGACTTATTCGGCTGCTTCGCTCTCGTATTCCGGCCCTTCCAGCTCCAAAGGCTCAAGCGCCTCGATTTCCTGTAGCGCCTTGCCTGCAATGCCTTGAAGGTCGCCGTACATACCGACGGTCGCCTCGACGACGCCCCTGATCTGGGCTTCACGCTTGGCCCACATCCGCATGGTCGTCTTGCGCTCCTTGTCGAGATCGGACTGCATGTCGGAGAACTTCTCGACGATCGCCTCTATGCGGTGCCGGAAGCGCGGCCCCGTCAGGTACTCATAGACCAGCTCCATCTTGGTCTGTTGGCCTTCACCCGCCTGCCGCACCTTGGCGATCTCGATCAATGACTGACGCAAAGCTATCGCGACAGGGATTGCGCAACGCGGCTCCGCGACCCAGATGCCGTCGATGTGGTCGAACGCGGTGACGCCCTTCGGCAAAGCATTCGAGACAAGCAGCGCCAGCTCTGCATTGGCT
>DATMRT010000076.1:0-19875 GCA_035565975.1 Hyphomicrobiaceae bacterium | reverse complement strand
CCATCTCGCAGCCGCCGCCGAGCGCGTATCCGGCGACCGCGGCGATCACCGGCTTTCGTGCGCGCGCGATGCGGTCCCAGCTTCCGATGAAGTCCTCTTTGCAGGCGGACATGTACGTCTTCGACTGCATTTCCTTGATGTCGGCGCCGGCGGCGAAAGCCTTCTCGCTGCCCGTGATGACCATGCAGCCGATGTTGTCATCGGCCTCGAAGCTGTCGATCGCCTCCGAGAGCTCGCTGATGAGCGCCGCGTTGAGCGCGTTCAGCGCATTCGGACGATTGAGCGTGATGAGGCCGACGGCGCCACGCGTCTCGACGATGATGTTCGTATAGGCCATGGGCATCTCTCCTGATGGTGTCGATTGCGCGTCAGCGCTGGCAGACCGGACAAAAGAATGTCGAGCGTCCAGCCTGCACGATGCGGCGGACCATGCCCCGGCAACCGGGCGTGAGGCAAGGCTCTCCTTCGCGTCCGTAGACATGGAAGCTGTGCTGGAAATAGCCGAGTGAGCCGTCCGCCTGGGCATAGTCCTTGAGCGTCGAGCCGCCCGCCGCGATCGCATCCACGAGCACGGCCCTGATGTGCGGGATGAGGGCCGCCGTGCGCGTATTCGGCTTGCCGGTTGCGGTCGCGAGGCAGGCGGCGGCGCGCGAAGGGTTCAGGTGCGTGCGGAAAAGGGCTTCGCAGACATAGATATTGCCGAGCCCTGCGATGATGCGCTGGTCGAGGAGGAAGGCCTTCAAGTCACTGCGCCGGCCGATCGCCTGACGTGCAAGGTACTCAGGCGTGAGGTCCGGTCCGAGCGGCTCGACGCCGAGCCCCGCAAGCAGCGGGTGCGTATCGAGCATCGATTCCGTTGCGAGATCCATGAGACCGAAGCGGCGCGGATCATTGTAGACGATCTCGATGCCGCTCCCGAGGCGCAGGATCACATGATCGTGGATGCTGCGGTTGCCCTGGTTATGCGTGAATTCGCCGAGCTGCCCTCCGCCTTGACCTCCAGGCCCCGTGATGCTGATGCGCCCGCTCATGCCGAGATGGATGATGAGCACAGTGCCGTCGTCGAGGTGCGTGAGAATGTACTTGGCGCGCCGCTCGAGCTTGACGACCGTGCGATCGGTGAGCCGCTTGCCGAAGTTCTTCGGGAATGGAAAGCGCAGATCGGCGCGGCGCTGCTCGACACGCGCGATGCGCGCGCCGACGAGTACGGGCTCGAGGCCGCGGCGGATGGTCTCGACTTCAGGCAGCTCCGGCATGTCGCGCTCAGCTTCCGGGATCGCCGACGAGGTCGACGGCTGCGATGCCGGCGAGTGCTGCTTCCTCGTCATTGTCGGAGGTATCGCCGGAAATACCGATCGCACCGATGAGCTCGCCGTTCTTGGTACGCACGAGAACGCCACCCGGCACGGGCACGAGCATGCCGCCGACAGCGTGCGTGACAGCGGCGAAGAAATGCGGCTGGTTTTGCACGCGCGTGTGGAGCGTGCGCGAGCCGAGGCCCATGGCCAGCGCGCCGTGGGCCTTGCCGGTCGCGATCTCGCCGCGCTTGAGGCTTGTCCCGTCCTCGGCAATGGCGAATTTCAAGGCACCCCGTGCATCGAGTACGACGATGGCGAGGGGGCTCATCTTCCGGCTGCGGGCATGGGCGATTGCCCCTTCCACCATCCTCTGGGCCACTGCGAGCTTCATCTGGAGCACCCCGTATCTGCGTGCGATCGGCTCTTCTAGCCGAGCAAAGGCGCCGCGGCGAGAGCGCCGCACGGGAACGGGGGAACGATCAATCGTGGCGACGAATTTCATCCCATGGGGGAGGCACCCGCGACAAGAAACCCCAAGGAGACAGAGATGCAGGCAACAGAGATCCAGACCCAGGCCAGAATGCTCCTCGAAGCGCATGGTCCCAAGGCCGTCGTCGAAGCCACCAAGAAGGCCAAGTCGTGCGAGCAGGCCGGCGACATGGCCGGCGCCTCGGACTGGCGGCGTATCGAAAGCGCGCTGAAGCTCATGCAGGGCCCGCGCGAATCCTGAAATAATTATGTTTCAAGGTGCGGCGGGCCGCGGCGGTATTGTGCCTATCGCGGCCCGCTCCTCGACGCTAGTGTGCCGCCATGAGCGGCCCCGGAAGCACCCAACCCCCAGGAACGACCACCTTCGGCTTTCGCGAAGTCGCGGAAGGCGAGCGGCAGGGGCTCGTGAACGAGGTCTTCAGCGGCGTTGCCGAACGCTACGACCTCATGAACGACCTTATGTCCGGGGGCCTGCACCGTCTCTGGAAGGACGATCTGATCGTCCGGCTCAATCCGCCCAAGGGCGCGACGCCCTTCCGCCTCATCGACGTTGCGGGAGGAACTGCGGACATCGCGCTCAGGGCGGCCGCGGCCGGTGGGTCGGGCTTCAGCGCCGTCGTCTGCGACATCAGCCCCGAAATGCTGGCCGTCGGAAAGCGCAAGATCGCCGAAGCAGGCCAGGCCGAGCGCATCGGCACGGTGCTCGGGAATGCGGAGGCGCTTCCCTTTGCGGATCGCACGTTCGACGCCTACACGATCGCCTTCGGCATCCGCAACGTCACGCACATCGACCGGGCGCTGGCTGAGGCCTACCGGGTCCTGAAGCCCGGCGGCCATTTCCTCTGCCTCGAGTTCTCCCACGTCGACGTCCCGCTTCTCGATAAGCTTTACGACTTCCACTCCTTCGAGGTCATCCCGCGCCTCGGCGCTCTCGCTGCAGGCGCAGCCGAGCCCTATCGCTATCTCGTCGAGAGCATTCGCAATTTTCCGAATCAGCAGGCTTTCGCGGAGCTGGTGCGCGGCGCGGGCTTCGCGCAGGTCAGTGTCCGGAACCTGACCGGCGGCATTGCCGCGATCCATTCCGGCTGGCGTATCTAGCGCTTTGATCCAACGTGATTTATTTCGGTGCTCCTTGAGCATCCCGCAGGCGTGTATCCAACGCTTTTATTAAACCTGTAGTTGTGCTCCCGAACCATTAAATGTTTATTGACGGCTGTGCCGAAATTATCGCCGCAGGGCTGGTCCGCGCAGGGGTTGAAGCGCGGGCCTGGGCAGGGAGCATGAATTCCGATGTCGAACGGGTTCTCGTTGCGGTCGCGCGCGTCTGCGGCGCGGGTGGCATTGGTTGCATGTCTTGCGCTCTCTCTTGGTGCCTGCTCGCAGTCGAGCAGCCTGCTGACGAGCGAGCCCGAGTATCCGGTCCCCGGTGAGCCAAAAGTCGCCGAGATGCCGCGCTCAGAGACCGAGAAGGCCGCCGAGCATTGGGGCAAGGAGCACGCGAAGCAGCCCCGCGACGGCAAGATGGCGCTCAACTACGCCCGCAGCCTCAAGGCACTCGACCGCAAGCCGGAGGCGCTGGCCGTGCTCCAGTCGGCCTATCTCTACAATGCCCAGAATCGCGAATACCTCTCCGAGTTCGGCCGCCTCGCGCTGGACCAGGGTCATGCCCAGATGGCGCAGCAACTCTTGGAGCGGGCGGATGACCCGACGAAACCGGATTGGCGGACCCTCTCCGCGCGCGGCGTCGCGCTTGCCCAGCAGGGCAAGTACAAGGAAGCCATTCCCTTCCTCGAACGCGCCCGCTCGCTGGCCCCAAACCAGCCCAGCGTCGTGAATAACCTGGCCCTCGCCTACACCATGGACGGGCAGGCCACGCAGGCCGAGCCCATGCTCCGCCAGGCTACTGCGAGCGCCGATGCCGATCCGCGCGTGCGTCAGAATCTGGCGATGGTCCTCGACCTGCAGGGCAAATCGGACGAGGCCAAGCGGGTCGCCATGGGTGGTGATGCGCCGATGCCGGCCGCAGCGCCGGTCTCGATTGCCGCCGCGTCGCCTGCCCCGGCTGCTACGCCGGCCAGAGTTGCTGCCGTCAGGCCGGCGCCGCTGCCCGCTGTCGCGCGACAGGACCTACCGCCTCCCGCGCGAACTGCGGCCGTCCGCGCGCCGGCTCCTTCGACGGCGCAGGCTCCGCCTGTCGCGTCGCCAGTCACGGCAGCGGACCCCGAGGACGTTATCCGTGCGGCCATCGCCGCCGAGGTCGCGCACGAGCAGGAACGCTCGCGGTATATCGCAACGTCGAGCGCGCCAGCGCGCTGATCCAGTCATACAAGCTGGTGGGGCCGGGACGATGTACCCTCCCGGTCGGGGAGCGGGGCGAAAGCCCCGCTCGCGAAGCGAAGTGCCACTATAGCCGCGACACTTCCACTTCCTTGGACGTGATGAACTCGAGGAGTGCCGGCTGGCCCTTCTCCGTTGCGGCAATGCCGCGCTTGATGGCGGCGACGATGTCACCGGGCTTCTCGACCCGTTCGCCGTAGCCGCCGAAGGCGCGCGCCATCGCTGCGTAGTCGCCCGAGATGTCCGTCGAGCGATACTTCTCGGTCGATACCGGCATCACTTTCAGCTCGATCGCCATCGAGAAGTTGTTGAGCAGGATCGAGAGGATCGGAATGCGCTCACGCACTGCCGTCTCGAAGTCCATGCCCGTGAAGCCGATCGCCGCATCACCCCACACGTTGATGCAGAGCTTGTCGGGCTTGGCGAGCTTGGCGCCCATGGCGAAGCCGAGGCCCGCGCCGAGCTGGGTGGTCTTGCCCCAGCCGATGTAGGAGAGCGGCGTCACCGACTTCCAGAACGGCGAGAGCTGGTCGCGCGGGCTGCCGGCGTCGTGGGTGATGATCGTGTTGGCGATATCGACCGTCTTCTGGAGGTCCCACAGGACGCGGTAGGGATTCAGCGGTGCGTCGTTGCTCGTGAGTTTCGGCATCCACTTGGCGAGCCAGGGCTCGTTCGTGTCTGCGATTTCCTTGGCGACGGCCTTGTGGTCCTTTGGCTTGTTGCCGTGCCGCTTGCGCACTTCCGCGAGCATGGCCTCGAGCACGATCTTGGCATCGCCCGCGATGCCGAGCGCGACGGGGACATCCTTGTTGATGTCGCCTGGATCGAGCGTCGCCTGGATGATCCGCGCGCCGGCCGGCATCTTCACGCCGAAGTTCGTTTCGGTGAACGAGCAGCCGATGCCGAAGATGAGGTCGGACTTATCGAGGAACGTGCGGACTGCCTGCGGGATGGCGAGGCCGCCGGAGCCGAGCGAGAGCGGATGCGTCTCAGGAAAGGCGCTCTTGCCCTCGAGGCTTGTCGTGACGGGAATGGCGAGCAGCTCGGCGAGCTCCTTGAGCTCGGTCCAGGCTTCGGCCCAGTGCACGCCCTGGCCGGCGTAGATGACCGGGCGCTTGGCCGCGACGAGCATTTTTGCAGCCTCGGCGACGGCCGAAAGGTCGGTGCCCGTGCGGATGCGCTGGGGCACGAAGTAATCCTTGGGATCGGCCTCCTCGGCCCAGAGGTCGGCCGGGATCTCGACGAGCACCGGGCCGCCGCGGCCCGACTTCAGGTTCTGGAAGGCGCGGCGGAAAATATTCGGAATCTCCTTGGCAGACGTGATCGGCTCGGCGGTCTTGGTGATGGAGCGCATGGAGACCGAGGCATTGTAATTGCGCTCTACCCAGGCAAGGCGCCGCTGGTAGCCCATGGGAAGTACGAGGATCGGGATGCTCTCGCTCCAGGCCTGAGCGACGCCGCCATAGGCATTCTCGGTGCCGGGCCCGTGCTGCATGGCGAACACGCCGATGGTCTTGCCGGAGGTCACGCGGCTCATCGCATCGGCCATGTGGAGGCCGATCCGCTCCTGGCGCACGATGATCGGGCGGATGTCGAACTTGGCGACGTGCTCGAGGATGTGATTGACCGGGTATCCGATCACGTACTCGACGCCTTCCTGCTTGAGGATCGTCGCGATGGCATCTCCCACCTTCATGAGCGTTCCCTTCCCTGTTGGTCGCCGCCCGGCGCTTGCATCATTGGCGGCCATCGAAGCACGCGCCTGCCGGTCGGCCAAGCATCGGATGGGCCTTGGCGCCTTCCTTTCCTGCAGATCTGGTCCGCCGAGGTTCCTGTTGCAGGCTGTGGGCGCTGGCGCTTGCGGTTCCGACGAGCAATATGCTCGCGCATGACTTCGCGGAAGATCGTATTAATCAACGAGAAACCACGATATACGCCGCAAGACTGGTGATCATCAAAAGTAAGTCCAAGTACATATTCCGCGCATCTGTCCGATATGGGAGATAATTTACTTGAGATCAAGGCGCGCGTATTTAATGTATTGTTTCCCAATCCGGATTTCTTTCTGCGAAATGCGTCGTTTTTACTCTCCGTTAATTTGGCGAGGGTAGGGTGACCCCAAGTTCGGCCGGATACTCAATGAGCGGCGGGCTTCGACCCACGGGGTCGCGGAGTTAGTCAGAGTGGGAGAGTGATATCATGAAGACCCTCGTTCGTTTTGCGAAGTGCGAGTCGGGCGCCACGGCCATCGAGTACGGCCTCATCGCCGCCCTGATCTCGGTTGCCATCATCACGGTCGTCACCCAGGTCGGCACGAGCCTCGATGCCGTGTTCACGAAGGTTGACGACGGCCTGAAGACCACGAACTGATTTCTCGCCGACCTGACCGGCAGCCTACGCTGCCGTTTGGCGGCAGAGTTCAAACAGAGCGCTCGCTCCCGACGGGGCGGGCGTTCTGCTTTTGTGTAGGGGCGTGATCAAGCCGCATCCTTGAGTTTCTGCCGATTTCATATACACGTGGCCGCCAATGTGCCTGCGACCACGACGGACGCGGGCCCCGATGCAGCATTGCCGGATCCCGCTTCTCCATGACCTCTGCAACTCAGTCGCCCCCGACCGCGGCGACCTTCATCAACATCGGCGAGCGCACCAACGTCACCGGCTCGGCCAAGTTCAGGAAGCTAATCGAGGCCGGAGACTATGCCGCGGCGCTTGCCGTTGCGCGCGAGCAGGTCGAGAACGGCGCCCAGATCATCGACGTGAACATGGACGAAGGCCTCCTCGACAGCGAGAAGGCTATGGTCACGTTCCTCAACATGATCGCCTCCGAGCCCGATATCGCCCGCGTGCCGGTAATGATCGACAGTTCCAAGTGGAGCGTGATCGAAGCTGGCCTCAAGTGCGTGCAGGGAAAGCCGATCGTCAATTCGATCAGCATGAAGGAAGGCGAGGCGCCCTTTCTCGCCCAGGCGCGCCGCGTGCGTCGCTATGGCGCCGCCGTGGTCGTCATGGCCTTCGACGAGCAAGGGCAGGCCGACACGATCGAGCGCAAAGTCGAGATCTGCAAGCGAGCCTACAAGCTTCTCACCGAAGAGGTCCGCTTCCCGCCCGAGGACATCGTCTTCGATCCGAACATCTTTGCCGTTGCGACCGGTATCGACGAGCACAACGGCTACGGTATCGCCTTCATCGAGGCGACGCGGCGGATCAAGGAGGCCTGCCCGCACGCGCACATCTCGGGCGGCGTGTCGAACCTCTCGTTTTCCTTCCGCGGCAACGAGACCGTCCGCCAAGCCATGCATTCGGTGTTCCTCTACCACGCCATCAAGGCCGGCATGGACATGGCCATCGTCAATGCCGGCCAGCTCCCGGTCTATGACGACATCGATGCCGAGCTGCGCGATCTGTGTGAGGACGTGATCCTGAACCGCCGCCCCGATGCGACGGACCGCCTGCTCGAGGCGGCGCAGCGCTTCAAGGGTGATGGCACAAAGCGCAAGGAAGCCGATCTCACGTGGCGGCAGGGCGATGTTGCGGAGCGGCTGAAGCACGCGCTCGTGCACGGCATCACGGACTTCATTGAGGCAGATACCGAGGAAGCGCGACAGACGGTGGAGAAGCCACTGCACGTCATCGAGGGGCCGCTGATGGCAGGCATGAACGTCGTCGGCGACCTCTTCGGCGCCGGCAAGATGTTCCTGCCGCAAGTGGTCAAGTCCGCGCGCGTGATGAAGCAGGCCGTGGCCTATCTCCAGCCGTACCTGCAAGCCGAGAAGGAGGCCTCAGGCCTCGCCGACAGACCGGCAGCGGGCAAGGTCGTCATGGCGACGGTCAAAGGCGACGTGCATGATATCGGCAAGAACATCGTCGGCGTCGTCCTCCAGTGCAACAACTACGAGGTCATTGATCTCGGCGTGATGGTGCCGGCGGCGAAGATCCTCGAGGTCGCGCGCAAGGAGAAGGCTGACGTCATCGGCCTTTCGGGCCTTATCACGCCGTCGCTCGACGAGATGTGTACCGTCGCCGCCGAGATGGAGCGCGAGGGGTTCGACGTGCCGCTGCTGATCGGCGGCGCGACGACGAGCCGCGTGCATACGGCTGTCAAGATCAGCCCGAACTACGTGCGCAATCAGGCCATTCACGTGCTCGATGCGAGCCGGGCCGTCGGCGTGGTCTCGAAGCTGCTGTCGGAGACCGAGCGCGATCCTTATGTGGCCGACATCCGCGCCGAGTACGACAAGGCGCGCCAGGCGCACCTCAGGTCCGAGCAGAGCAAGCAGCGCATCACGATCGCGGCAGCGCGCGACAACAAGTTCGAGGTGGACTGGACGAGCTTCGAGCCGGTGCGTCCCGCCGCCATGGGCGTCACGCGGCTTGCACCGTACAATCTCGCCGAGCTCGTGCCCTACATCGACTGGACGCCCTTCTTCCAGACGTGGGAGCTCAAGGGCCGCTATCCGATGATCCTCGACGACAAGAAGTTCGGTCCCGAGGCGCGCAAGCTGCTTGACGATGCGAAGGCGATGCTCGAGCGGGTAGTCAAAGAGAAGTGGCTGACGGCAAAAGCGGTCATCGGCTTCTGGCCGGCGAATGCCAATGGCGATGACATCGAGGTCTACGCCGAGGACGGCCGCAATGCGCCGATCGCGATCCTCCACACCTTGCGCCAGCAGATCGCGCGCGACCCCGGCCGCAATCGTGCCCACACGGCGCTCGCCGATTTCATCGCGCCCAAGGAGAGCGCGCGCCAGGACTACATCGGCGCGTTTGCCGTCACCGCCGGCATCGGCGAAGAGGAAGCCATCGAGGCGCATATCAAGAAGACGGACGACTACAGCCGCATCATGCTGAAGGCGCTCGCCGATCGGCTCGCGGAGGCCTTTGCCGAGCGCATGCATGAGCGTGTGCGCCGGGAATTCTGGGGCTATGCGAAGGATGAAGCCCTCACCAGCGAGGAGCTGATCCTCGAAGGCTATCAGGGTATCCGGCCGGCGCCGGGTTACCCTGCCCAGCCCGATCACACCGAGAAGGCGACGCTCTGGCAGCTTCTCGATGCCGAGGCGGCGACCGGCATCGCGCTGACTGAGAGCTTTGCGATGTGGCCCGGCGCGTCGGTCTCGGGCCTCTATTTCGCGCATCCCGACAGCCACTATTTCGGTGTCGGGCGGATCGAGCGCGATCAGGTCGAGGACTACGCGAGGCGCAAGGGCTGGTCCGTCGCGGAGGCCGAGCGCTGGCTCGCCCCCGTGCTGAACTACGAGCCGAAGCGGGATTGAGCTCTCTCGACTCACGCCGACGCGATGAGACCAAGCCAGACCGGTCAGCCGTTTATGCTGTTCTGATGTGGTGGAAGGCGGGCATCCACGGTCCGCATTGCGTTCCGCGCCATTTCATCGAGTTCGCGCTGGCGCTCTTGCGGAGTAATGTCGCCGCCGCTCGCCCTTTTCGCGCTCGAATTCTTGCGAAATAGCGCAAGGATCTGTCGCAGTAGAGCCATGGTTGCCACCAATCGGAGGATGCCAATCCGCTACCGCCGGCAATATTGGCCGCTCTCCGCTGCGCTCGCCAGCAGCCCGCAGCAAAGCGTGCGTTGCTCCGGCGCAGTGGCGACCGCGGGCATGGCATCTCGGCAGAATGCGTCTGCACGACTTCATGAGCGTGCGACCGCACGCCGGCCGGTAGGCCGTACCAAAGAAACAAAGCCGGCCAACGGGCCGGCTTTTGACTTGTGGCCGTCGTGACGGCGGGTACGTGATCAGGGCCTAGTTGGCGGATGCAGTGGTTTGACACGCCAGCGCAGATCGTCGAACTCGAAAAGCCTACGGCTTCGGGGCCCGTTCCAACCGGACGTGCCGGTTGTCGGACCCGAGCGACTGCGAACTGGAAGACGGCGTGTTGGCATTGGCCACTCCATCGTCGTTGGGAAGCCTCACGTTTCCCTGCCGAGAAAGTTCAGGCGACCGAGCGGGGACAGCGCTACGCGATGCGCGTGCTCTGGCTCCGAACGGGCGACAGATTCCGTCGTATCGGGTGCAATGAAGGCTGGTGAGGATAGGCTTCGTCGTCGGAGACGGGGGAAGATCAGGCGGCGGACCCATCCATGTCCGCCGGATCCCAGCTTTGCTGTTCGAGTAACTCGCCAGCATGCCCCTCGCTCGATGCGTTACCGATGGCGCACGAACGCCCTCGGCTGCAGATAAGCGACACAACTACCCGCGCCCGGCCTGATGCCGGTTCACGTGAAAGCGGAAAACGCCGCTTTCCGCAGGATGATAGGTGATTCGTGTGACGTTCGGGTAGCCGTTTGCTTGCCGCAAGTTCAGGCGACAGCGCTGAATTTCCGGACCGCTGATGCCGGCGCGCTACGCCCCTCGGCAGGCAAGGCCCGCGTCAGCGACATGTGCCCGCCGCCGGGCGAAAGTAATGGCCGCCGGTTATCTGCGCGAAATGCGCACCGACGGCCAAGATCTCTTTGCATTCCCGACGCCGATCCGAAATCCGGCACCCGGCAATCCAGCCAGGTTCAGACCGCGAAATCGCTGAGCTTTGCACCCTTGGCGAGCTTGGCGGCCAGCCATTTCGGCTGCCGGCCGCGACCCGTCCAGGTCTCTTCCGGATTATCCTTATTGCGGAATTTGACCGCGACTTTCGCGCCGTTTCCGCGTTTGCCTGCGCGCCCGGCGCCCGTCAGTTCCTCGATCTTGTAGCCGAGGCTCTCGGCCATCGCGATCACCTTCTGGCGAGCCTGCGTGAATTCGTTCTTCCGCGCTGCGGCGATGGCCTTTGCGATGCGCGCCTCGTGATCGAGAAGCTCTTTCAGGGACATCTTGTCGTAGTTCACGGTCGCCATCTTCTTACCTCGCGCTCCCTTGGTGCGGATTTGGGCCATGTTGAAAACTCGGGCTGTGGGCGCCTTTTATTTGCGTTTCGCAAGCCGTGCAATATGCATTTGCGCAATTTTTGCGGCGAACGAGCAGGGCGCTCAGGGGAATGTTGCAGGATCTGAAATATATTGGCGATTATTGCCCAGAGCAAGAAGTGCTTTTGCATCTGCTGCCTGGGATTTGATATATAGGTATAAGCCGCAAATATTTGTCCGCTGATTCCGTTCTCTTTGAGCGAAGATGCCGCTCTGTCGTATTGGGGCTGATTTGGTCCGCCGAGACTCGGGCAATTTCGCCGGTTGCCCCGCGCGGAACCCTCGCCGCTAACTGCCGGCGCGAGCCACCGGCGATGCTAGCAGCCGCAATAATTGGCTGCTAATGCCATGAATTATATGGATAAAGATCTTGCGGCCACCTGCGGGCGCGATATTCTTGTCGGGTATCAGCCGAAGCGGGAAAGGAGGCAGCGCATGGCAGATCGCGACGCCCTCGTTCAATTGCGGGGCTTCAGTCTGACAACGGCGGAAATTCTCTATCGTCTGCCAGATCATCCTTCGTTGCTGCAAACCTACATCTGGCAGGAATATGATCTCCATCCGCGCTTTCCGCGCCTTAAGGCCTTTCTCGACTTCTGGACCACCAACCTCGAAGGCCGGCTTTTCCGTATTACCATTGCTCACAAGGCCTTGATCTCGCCCCGGGAGCTCAGGATCGCTGCGGCCGACTTCCATTTGAATTGATGCCGCAACGGTGTTCCGCTCGAGGTCGCTTCGGGAGCCAGCGCGTCGTGCGTGTCCGAGCGGCCCAATCCACAGCCGGTCCCGGCTATTTTCCCGCTGGTGCGTTGACCCTCACCCCCGACTCAGGGCCCGATCCCAACGGGCGTGGGATGGGGGTCGTCCAGCCTGACTTCGGAAGGAGGCAGGTCGTGCCCGTGCAGGCAGGTCCTCCGGGGGAGCTTGGGGGTTATCGTGGAACGCAATCTGGCTAGTCATGCACCGCAGCGTAAGCGCGGCGGTCTGCCACGCCATTACGTTGCGCTGTGGGTTGTGCTGTCGAGCATGGCCCTGACGTATCTTGTCACGCTCTCCGTGCGCCCGGATCTGGCCGAAGGGTTCGGCAATCAGGTCGCGGCACTCGTCGGTGCCGAACCGCGCCCGGATGAAGCGAAGGCCGCGCGCGAGGCGCAGGATGAGCAGGCGCGCGCCGATATCGAGGCGCTGCGCCAGGCTCTCGATGCCGTCCAGCGCGAGGCAGCGTCGCTGCGTGCCAAGGTCGCCGCCAGCGAGGAGCAGAGACAGGATCTGGCCGCCCGGCTTGCTGCGGTCGAAGCCCAGCGGACAGCCGAGCAAGGACTCCCGCTCGCGACGGCGAGCGTCAATCGGGGGCCCCTGGAAGGTCCGGCATCGGCACGTCCCGACGCGCTGCCCGGCCGTGCGGTCGATGGGCACGTTGTCGAGGTGCCACGCGAGGCGGAGCTTCCCGAACGCAAGCCGCAGCCACGTGAGAGCGAACGCGTGACGTTCGGCGCGCCGCAGGTAAAGCCGGCGGTGGCCGCGCCCGAGAGCCCGCGTGGCGTGCAGATCGCGACCGGCCCCTCGGTCGATGCGCTCCGCATTAGCTGGATGCTGCTCTCCGAGCGTCACAAGGAAGTCCTGAAGAACTTCGAGGCTCGTTTCGTGCCCGCTACGGGTGGCAAGTCGCCCACCTACCGTCTGATCGCAGGGCCGATCGAGAGCACCAGCGCGGCCAACCGCGTGTGCGGCCAGCTGCGAGCACGCCGGGTGACATGCGGTGTCTCGGCCTTCGGCGGCGAACCGCTGTAGCTAAGCGGTCATGAAGACCAGCACCGCGGCCTGAATGAGCAGCACGCCGAGCCAGTAGCCGCCGTCGACGAGCGTTCGCGAGAACGGCGCGCCGTGAAGCGCATTGCTCGCGGCGAGCGTGGTGATAACGAACCCGATCCAGATCATGGCGGCCGAGAAGAGGCCGCTGCGCAGCGTGAACGGGATGCCGCTGCGTGTGACGTGCACCAGGATGCCGGAGAGCATCACGGCCATTACGACCTGCGCGATGAATGTGATGACAAGCAGCAGGGCGGTCGGGGCGCTCCTGCCATTTTCGTCCCCGCCAGATCGGGCGGCGAAGATGCCGTACCAAACGCCGCCGAAGATGAAGCCCGCGGCCGCCGCGAGAAGAATGGCACTGTAATTTATCATCGAGAGCTGCGTCATGCTCGCTTCCATCCCCCTCAGTCACGGAGCCGCCAGACGGCCGCCCGCTTGATCTCCGCGTCCTCGAGTTCGCGGGTCACCGGCACTTCATAATGCGCGATCGCCTCGAAGGTATCCGTCGGAAAATAGCTCCGGCGCGGGTCACCGACGAGCACGACACTGCCCGCGCGCGCCTTCTGCCGGACGAAGTCCATGACGCGCTCGGCGAGCGGCCGCTCATAGAAGAGATCACCGACCAGAACGATTTCGCCTTGCGGTGCGTCAATGCTCAACCAGTCGTCGGTGGTCGCGGCGAGCGCGACGTCGTTCGCTGCTGCATTGAGGCCCATGGCTGCAACGGCGAGCGCATCGATATCTGCGGCACACACATGCCGCGCACCGGCCTTGGCGGCAGCGATGGCGGCAATGCCCGATCCGGCGCCGATATCGATCACGCTCTTTCCGGCCACAGTCACAGCGTTGTCGAGCAGATAGCGAGCGAGCGCCTGCCCGCCGGCCCAGGCGAAGGCCCAGTACGGCGGCGGCAGGCCCATCTCGCCGAGCTCCTCCTCGGTCTTCCGCCAGATCGGCAGGGACTCTTCGGCAAGATGCAGCCGGATCTCCGGTACCAGCGGCGGCGCGAGGAGCCGCGTATTGGCCAAGATGAAGCCGGTTCGATCGATCATCGCGTGTCGTCGCCTCGCGGTCCGCGTATCATGGCTTGGACGCTACCTGCGCTCGTGCCCGCATACCATCTTCGAGGCGGCGGCAGGCAAGAGAGTTGCGAGGATGACCGCTACCGGTAGACCCGTTCTGCGCTTCGCGCCGAGCCCCAATGGCCCGCTGCACCTCGGCCATGCGCTCTCCGCGCTCACGGGCCTTGCGTGGGCGCGGCGGCTCGGTGGGCGTTTTCTCGTGCGCATCGAGGACATCGATCCGGAACGCTCCAGCGAGGCACACATCGGAGGCATCCTTCGCGATCTCGCATGGCTCGGCGTGCCTTGGGAGGAGCCGGTGCTACGCCAGTCGCAGCATCTCGACCGCTATGGCACGGCGGCGGCGCGCCTTGCCGATCTGGGTCTGCTCTATCCCTGCTTTGCGAGCCGCCGCGAGATCGCCGAGGCGAATGCGGCCGGGGGCGCCCGGCGCGATCCTGATGGCGCGCCGCTCTATCCCGGTCTCCATCGCCAGATGCCGGCAGCGGAAGTCGCGGCGCGTCGGCAGCGTGGCGAGCCGTTCGTCATGCGGCTCGACATGGCGCGCGCGTTGGTAATCGCCCGTGATCGCCTCCATGGCGCGCCGCTGGACTTCGTCGAGCTCGAGGAGAGCGGCACCGCACAACTCCTGCCCTGTGATCCCGCGCGTTGGGGCGATGTCGTCATCCAGCGCAAGGATGTGCCGACGAGCTACCACCTATCCGTTGTCGTGGACGACGCCCACCAGGGCATCACGCACGTCACGCGCGGGCGCGATCTGTTCGCGGCGACGGACATCCACCGCCTTCTGCAGGTCCTCCTCGACCTGCCGGCCCCGGTCTATGCGCACCACCGCCTGATCGTGGACCAGAGCGGTCGCAAGCTCGCCAAGAGCGCTCACGACACGAGCCTCGCGGAGCTCAGGGCCGCCGGTGCGACGCCGGCCGACATCCGCCGGATGATCGGCGTCACTTGATCCTTATCGGATCAGGATCTTTTCCACATCGAAATAGGCAGTGCTCACCTTTAACCGTAATTTATGCTTACTGAGCGCGACGCGGGTGCGCTTGGACCGTGCGACGTCGATGGCATTTCTACGGTGTGCCGGACGACGTCGCGCAGTCGTCACGCGAATTGGCATTCATAAGCATCGTGACGGGCCAACGGGATCGCGGGTCTGGCCAGCCTGTTCTGCAGAGAAGAATGATAGGGAAGGGAGTTCAGCAATGTTCCGCATTGCAAGTGCTGTGGCGCTGCTACTCACGTTGATGATTGCGCCGGCGGCGGCGCAGAGAGGGCCTGGCGGCGACCGGTGGGTCACGCTCGGCGAGCAAAAGGTCGGCTTCATGGTCGATCGCGACGTGCTGCGGCTCAATCAAAATGAGGACTGGTTTCGCCGCGAAGGACCGTTCAGCGATCTTCGTCTGACCGCCGAGCGCAATGATATTCACATCATGAATGTCCGCGTCGTGTACCTTAACGGTTTCGCCGAGGACTTCCGGGTCGATGGCACGATCCGGCGCGGGCAGAGCGTCAACATCGACCTGCGCGGCGAACGTAGCTTCCTGCGCCAGATCGAGTTCATCTATCGGTCGAAGCTGAGCCTCAAGGGTGAGGCGCGCCTGCGCGTCGACGCGCGGGTGGCACGTCGCGGACCTCCAGGCCCGCCGGATGCCGGTCCGCGTGTCGAGTTGCTCGGCTCTCAGAAGATCGGCTTCTCCGTCGATCGCGATGTTCTTCGCGTCGGCCGCCGCGAAGGTCGCTTCAGCCGCATTGCCCTCCGCGCGCTCGACAACGACATCGAGATCATGGACATGAAGATTTTCTACGGCGGTCGCAGTGGCCGACCGGATGACGTGCAGTTTCGCGGTATTCTGCGCGCCGGCCAGCGCACGCAGCCGATCGATCTCAGGGGCAACGATCCGCGCGTGATCGATCGCATCGAGTTCGTTTATCGCGCGCGGCCGAACTTCCGCGGTGCCGCGACACTTGAGGTCTACGGCGTGCATTGACGCGCTGGCTGACAGCGGAAAACACGAAAGGCGGCGCATCCGGTGCGCCGCCTTTCTCTTTGTCAGATCTTGCTGAACCTGTTGGCATGGCCGCTGCGGGCATAGCACCACGGAAGGAGGCGAAAGCACCCCTTCGCAGCCGCCGCGGCATCAAAGAATCAAGCCGCCACGAACGGCTTCTCGTCGTCCCAGACCTTCACCGGCATCGGCAGGCCCTCCCAGATCGCATCGGGAAGCGGGCTGTCCGGCTTGATGCCGAGCGTCTGAAGGAGGAGCGTGTACTGACGCACGTGCTGGCCCGAGTGCCACGTCGTGCGCTCGAAGAACTCGTGCTTCGACTGGTCGCCGTAGTAGACCTTGGCCTTGTCCTGGAAGTTTGTTTTCGCGCCCTCGGCCTGCCACCACGCATCGAGGCGGCGCCAGACGTCCTCGCCGTAGGCCAGAACCTTGGCCTTGCTGTTCATCTCCGGCGGCGGCACGCGATTGTAGGCGCCTTCCTTCAATGGCTCGCCATCCACCTCGTGCTCGAGCCATGCGTCGGCGATGTTGAAGATGTGATAGGCGAGCTGGGCGTACGTGCGCGGCCGGTTCGGGAGAAAGTTATTGATCTTCTCCTCGGGAAGCTGGCCGAAGAAGCGGCGCGCGGCGGCCTGGACCTCGGTCAGGCGGCGCATGAGCTCGGCCGGCGGATGGATCTTCGTGCCGCCATAGGGAATGCCGGCGACGCGCGCCACATCGCGCAGAACCTGTCCGTTGGCGGAGTCGTTGCCGCGGCGAATGATCGGCACGGTGCGATATCCGAGGGCGGCCAGCTCCTCCATGGCGCCCTTTTCCTCAAGCACGTTAACCGACGTGAACGGCACGCCGTGGCGCTGGAGAAATTCCTTCATGCGCAGGCAGCTCGTGCATCCCGGTTGCCAGAAAGCGCGGATCTCGGGGGCGGCATTCTCAGTGGCCATGAGCGTTCTCCCGGTTTGAATTGTTTGTCCGGACAGTAGCGGGCAAATCGGCTCGGAAGCAAGGCGCGGGCGCCGCCTGCGGGCGCATGGCTGCTCGTCCCCTGTCACGCGCTTGCCGCCCCCGGCGGCGTCTGCAATGTTGGCTGCAAACGCGCGCACCTGGGACGGGCGTTCACAGAACAAATCACACGAGGAAATGTCCGAATGATCGACTACGCCACGCTTTTCCGCGCCAACCTACCGGCTGCTGCCGTCAAGTACACCGGGTTTCCGAAATACAACTTCGTGGGCGGCCACAATGACGCTGGCAGCATTCCCGTCGATGATATCGTGGCGGCAGCGAGCTCGGTGCTGAAGCGCGAGGGCGCAACGCTCGCGACTTACGGCCTGCAAAGCGGCCCGCAGGGCTATTTGCCTCTGCGCGAGTTCCTCGTGAAGAAGCTCGCCAAGGATGCCGGCATCACCTGCACCGTCGACGACATCCTGATCACTTCCGGCTCGCTGCAGGGCCTCGATCTCGTCAATCAGATGCTGCTCGAAAAAGGCGACACGATCGTCATGGAGCAGGCCACGTATGGTGGCTCGATCTCGCGTGTGAAAAAGTTCGGCGTCAACATCGTCGAGGCGCCGCTCGACACGAAGGGCATCGACGTTGACGCGCTCGTGAAGATTCTCGCTGACCTGAAGGCGAAGGGCATTCGCCCCAAGTACGTCTACACGATCCCGACCGTTCAGAATCCAACGGCGAGTATCATGCCGCTCGATCGCCGCCATGCGCTGATCAAGCTGTGCGAGAGCTACGGCGTCCCCATCTTCGAGGATGAATGCTACTCCGACCTCGTTTGGAGCGGCGAGCGTCCGCAGGCCATGCGTGGGATCACGGGTGATGATCGCGTCATTCACATCGGCTCGTTCTCGAAGTCGATCGCGCCGGCGCTCCGGCTTGGCTACGTCGTCGCGAGCTGGCCTCTCATGAGCCGTCTGCTCGCGCTCAAGACGGACGCGGGCACCGGCGCCATCGAGCAGATGATCATGGCCGAATACTGCAACGGCCGATTCGATGACCACGTGGTCAAGCTGCGCAAGACGCTGAAGCGCAAGCTCGACGTGCTGACCGAGGCACTGGCCGCCAGTTTCGGCACCGTCGCCGAGTACGAGCCCTCAGAGGGCGGCATCTTCCTCTGGATCAAGCTGCCCGACACCGTCGACACGACGAAGCTGTTCCAGGCCGCGAGCAAGGAAGGTGTCGCGATCAACCCCGGCGCGGAATGGTCTGTCGATCCCGAGCACGGCCGCTCGCGCCTGCGCATCTGCTTCGCCCATCCGACCGAGCAGACGATCCGCGAGGGCGTGGCCAAGCTCGCCGAGATCTGCAACCGCGAGTTCGGCGTACCGACACGCATCGCGAACGTCGGGCGCTAAACGTCAAGGGACGGGAATGGGGAGCACCCTGTTCGCGCCTTCGGCACGACAGAGGAAAGCTTCCCACTCCATCGGGGGGGGGGCACCCTCCCGAGCCCGCCCCGCCTTTTTTGGAGCATCGGGCGCGGCTGCCGCGTGCGGCCAGATTGCCGTGGAAAATCGCAGAATTTTTGTGGAACAATTAGAGAACAAATGTTAGAGTAGCCCCACCCTGAAATGACGAATGGGCCGCCGTTCTCCCCGGCGGGCTCGACGGATGGGAAACTCATGAACGAACCGGTCATTCACTGCCCGACGTGCAGTACCGAGATCAAGCTCACCGAATCGCTCGCGGCGCCGCTGATCGCCGAGACGCGCCGGCAGTTCGAGCGGACCCTGGCGGCCAAGGACGCCGAGGTCGCGAAGCGGGAAGCGGCGCTCAAGTCGAGGGAGGGCGAACTTGCGGCCGCCAAGGCGTCCATCGACGAGCAGGTCGCGGCCAAAGTGAAAGCCGAGCGCGCCGCCATCGCCGCCGATGAGGCCAAGAAGGCCAAGCTCCTTGCGGCTTCGGATCTCGAGCAGAAGACGAAAGAGCTCGGCGAGCTGCAAGAGGTGCTCAAACAGCGCGACGCCAAGCTCGCCGAGGCACAAGCCGCCCAGGCCGAGCTCATCCGCAAGCAGCGCGAGCTCGACGATGCCAGGCGGGAGATGGATCTCACCATCGAGAAGAAGGTGCAGGAGTCGCTCCTCGAGGTGCGCGACAAGGCCAAGCAGGAGGCGGAGGAGGGGCTCAAGCTGCGCGTCGCCGAGAAGGAGGAGCAGATTTCCTCCATGCAGCGCCAGATCGAAGAGCTGAAACGCAAGGCCGAGCAGGGATCCCAGCAGCTTCAGGGAGAGGTTTTGGAACTCGAGCTCGAAGCGCTGCTGCGCTCCAAATTCCCGCTGGATTCGATCGAGCCAGTCGCGAAGGGCGAACTCGGCGCCGACGTCCTGCAGCGGGTTCTGGGCCTATCCGGCCAGTCCTGCGGCACGATCCTCTGGGAATCCAAACGGACGAAGAACTGGAGCGATGGCTGGCTTGCCAAGTTGCGTGACGACCAGAGGTCAGCCAATGCGGAGTTGGCACTGCTGGTCTCGAATGCTTTGCCGAAGGGCGTCACCGCGTTCGACCTCATCGACGGCATCTGGGTCGCGGAGCCGCGTTGCGCAATCCCTGTCGCGATAGCTTTGCGTCAGTCATTGATCGAGATCGCCAAGGTGCGGCAGGCGGGTGACGGCCAACAGACCAAGATGGAGCTGGTCTATGAGTACCTGACGGGGCCGCGCTTCCGGCACCGCATAGAGGCGATCGTCGAGAAGTTCTCCGAGATGCAGCTTGATCTGGACCGCGAACGCAAGACGATGACGAAGCTGTGGGCGAAGAGGCAAATGCAGATCAACGGAGTGATTGGGTCCACCGTCGGTATGTACGGCGACCTTCAAGGCATTGCAGGCAAGGCGCTACAGGAAATCGAGGCGCTTGAGCCTTTGGAGCTGGAAGGGCCGGAATACGAGAGCGAAGCAGCCGAATAAGTCTGCGACGAGCGC
>DATMRT010000075.1:0-28889 GCA_035565975.1 Hyphomicrobiaceae bacterium | reverse complement strand
CGAGGCGAGCGGCATCGCATTACCGGGCTTCACGTCGACGGCGCTGCCCGAGACGACTTTGTCGCCCACGTTGAGGCGCTGCGGCGCGAGAATATAGGCGAGCTCGCCGTCTGTGTACTTGACGAGCGCGATGAACGCCGTCCGGTTCGGATCGTACTCGAGCCGCTCGACCGTGCCCTCGATGTCGAACTTGCGCCGGCGGAAGTCCACGCGACGGTAAGCCTGCTTATGGCCGCCGCCGATGTGGCGCATGGTGATGCGCCCGTGGTTGTTGCGGCCACCGGTCTTGGTCTTACCCTCGACCAGCATTTTGACCGGCGCGCCCTTCCACAGGTGCTCACGGTCGACCAGCACGAGCTGGCGACGGCCGGGCGATGTCGGGCGATATGTCTTCAGTGCCATGGTCGTTCTCTATTCCTCAGAGCCCGGTCGTAATGTCGATCGAGTGCCCTTCCTCGAGCGTCACGACGGCCTTCTTGACCTCGCCCTGGCGCGCGACGATGCCCTTGAAGGCCTTCAGCTTGCCCTTGCGGACGATAGTGTTGACCGCCTTCACCTTGACGTTGAAGAGCTGCTCCACCGCCGCCTTGATCTCCGGCTTGGTCGCGGTGCGCGCGACCTTGAAGATCACCTGGTTCGATTCGGAAGCGAGCGTCGCCTTCTCGGTGATGACCGGCGCGCGGATGATGTCGTAGGCCTTGAGCTTGCTCATTTGAAGCGCTCCTCGAGGGCGGCGACGGCGGCCTTGGTCAGCACCAGCTTCTGGCGGCGCAGGATGTCGTAGACGTTGATGCCCTGCACGGGCAGCAGGTCGATATTCGGAATGTTGCGCACGGCCTGCACGAAGCCCGTGTCGAGCTCGGCGCCGTCGATGAAAAGCGCATTTGTGAGGCCGAGGGCCGCGAGCTGCGCCTTGAGCCCCTTGGTCTTGCCGTCAGCCGAAGCGGCCTTCTCGAGCACGACGATCTCGCCGGCCTTGGCCTTGGCGGAAAGCGCATGGCGAAGCGCCAGCGCGCGCACCTTCTTCGGCAGACCGACTGCGTGGCTCCGCGGCTTCGGCCCGAAAGCCTTGCCACCGCCGCGCCACTGCGGCACGGACTTGTCGCCGTGACGGGCGCCGCCGGTGCCCTTCTGCTTGTACATCTTCTTGCCCGTGACGGTCACTTCGGACCGGTCCTGGGCATGATGCGTCCCGGCCATCCGCTTCAGAAGCTGCCAGCGCACGGTGCGCTGGATGAGGTCCGGGCGCGGCTCCAAATTGAAGATGGCGTCGGCAAGCTCGACCGTCCCGGCCGAGCCTGCATCGAGCGTGGTGACTGGCGTCTGCATCAGGCCTGCTCCGTCGTCGTCTGGCCAGCACCCTGGGCGGCGCGCGCGCGGAAGGCACCCGGCGTCGGCGCATCCTTCGGCGCCTTCTTCACGGCGTCGCGGATCAGCACCCAGCCGCCCTTGGCGCCGGGCACGGCACCGCGAACCAGAATGAGGCCGCGCTCCACGTCCGTCTTGACCACCTCGAGGTTGAGCGTCGTGACGCGCTCATCACCCATGTGGCCGGCCATCTTCTTGCCCTTGAAGACCTTGCCCGGATCCTGGCGCTGACCGGTCGAGCCGTGCGAGCGGTGCACGACCGAGACGCCATGCGTGGCGCGAAGACCACCGAAATTCCAGCGCTTCATGGCACCCTGGAAACCCTTGCCCTGGCTCGTGCCCGTCACGTCGACGAGCTGGCCGGTGACGAAATGGTCGGCCGTGATCTCGGCGCCCACCTCGATCAGGTTCTCGGGGCTCACGCGGAACTCGGCGAGCTTGCGCTTCGGCTCGACCTCGGCGCGCGCGAAACCGCCGCGCTCGGCCTTGGTCAGCCGGTTCGGCTTACGCTTGCCGGCGCCGAGCTGGAGCGCGGTGTAGCCGTTCTTTTCCTGCGTCAGGTGCGCGATGACCTGCACATTGTCGAGCTTCAGCACGGTCACGGGAATATGCTCCCCGCTCTCCGTGAAGAGGCGCGTCATCCCGACCTTCTGAGCAATCACTCCGGAACGCATCCGTTGCATTCCTTTCCTAAGGACTGAGCCACTGGTTCCTGTCCGGCAGCAACAAGCAGGCCTCTCGACCTGTCATCTGCACCGGCCAGCCGTCAGAGCTTGATCTCCACGTCGACGCCGGCCGCAAGGTCCAGCTTCATGAGCGCATCCACCGTCTGCGGCGTCGGATCGACGATATCGAGGAGCCGCTTGTGGGTCCGCATCTCGAACTGCTCGCGGCTCTTCTTGTCGATGTGCGGCGAGCGGTTCACCGTGAACCGCTCGATGCGGGTCGGCAGAGGAATGGGGCCGCGCACCTCGGCGCCGGTTCGTTTCGCCGTGTTCACGATCTCACGCGTCGACGCATCGAGAATTCGATGGTCGAACGCTTTGAGCCGGATCCGGATGTTTTGGCCGTTCATCGTCTCACTCGTCCCGCTGGAAAAGTGAGCGCCCGTTGTCTTGCAACACCGGGCGCCCGCCGCTTCCCTTGATTACTCGATAATTTTCGTGACCACGCCGGCGCCGACCGTGCGGCCGCCCTCGCGAATGGCGAAGCGCACGCGCTCCTCCATGGCGATCGGCTGGATGAGGTCGACGGTGAACTCGGCGTTGTCGCCGGGCATGACCATCTCCGTCCCTTCCTTCAGCGTGACGATGCCGGTGACATCGGTCGTGCGGAAGTAGAACTGCGGACGGTAGTTGTTGAAGAACGGCGTGTGGCGGCCACCCTCTTCCTTGGTGAGGATGTAGGCCTCGGCCATGAACTTCTTGTGCGGCTTCACGGAACCGGGCTTCGCGAGCACCTGGCCGCGCTCCACCGCTTCCTTGTCGATGCCGCGCAGGAGGCAGCCGACGTTGTCACCCGCCTCACCCGCATCGAGGAGCTTGCGGAACATCTCGACGCCGGTCACGACCGACTTCTGCGTGTCCTTGAGACCGACGATCTCGACTTCCTCGCCGACCTTGATCATGCCGCGCTCGATGCGGCCGGTGACGACCGTGCCGCGGCCCGAGATCGAGAACACGTCTTCGATCGGCAGCAGGAACGGCTTGTCCTTCGGACGCTCGGGGAGCGGGATGTAGGTGTCGAGCGCCTCATAAAGCTTGAGGATCGCCTCGTCCGCGAGCGGACCCTTCTCACCGTTGAGCGCCTTGATCGCGGCGCCACGGATCACCGGCACGTCGTCGCCCGGGAACTGGTACTGCTTCAGCAGCTCGCGCACCTCGAGCTCGACGAGGTCGAGGAGCTCTTCGTCATCGACGATGTCGCACTTGTTGAGGAACACGACGATGTAGGGCACGCCGACCTGGCGGGCGAGCAGGATGTGCTCGCGCGTCTGCGGCATCGGGCCGTCGACCGCGGACACGACCAGGATCGCGCCGTCCATCTGCGCGGCACCCGTGATCATGTTCTTCACGTAGTCGGCATGGCCCGGGCAGTCGACGTGGGCATAGTGCCGGTTCTCCGTCGCGTACTCGACGTGGCTCGTCGCGATCGTGAGGATCTTCGTCGGATCGCGGCGGCCCTGGCTCTCCGAGGCCTTCGCGACCTCGTCATAGGCGATCGCCGTCTTCGTCCAACCCTTGTCGGCCGAGACCTTCGTCAATGCCGCCGTCAGCGTCGTCTTGCCGTGGTCGACGTGACCAATCGTGCCGACGTTGCAGTGGGGCTTATTGCGATCGAATTTCTCCTTGCCCATCTCAGGCTCTCCTCATGCGTCTGGACGACTGGCGTCCTCTTTGAACTCAAGTGATGTCTATCTCTGTCCTCGGGGATCAGGCGTACTCTTTCATCAAGCGTACTTGGCCTTGACCTCCTCGGCGACGTTGCGCGGCACTTCAGCATAGTGAGCGAACTGCATCGTGTAGGATGCGCGTCCCTGGCTCATCGAGCGGAGCTGGCTCACATAGCCGAACATGTTCGCCAGCGGCACGTTGGCCCGGATGACAGTCGCGTTGCCGCGCATCTCCTGGTTACGGATCTGACCGCGGCGGCTGTTGATATCGCCAATGACACCGCCGACGAAGTCGCCGGGCGTCACCACCTCGACGTCCATGATCGGCTCCAGGAGCTTGATGCCCGCCTTCTGGCAGCCCTCGCGCATCGCCTGCCGCGCCGCGATTTCGAACGCGATCGCGGAGCTGTCCACCTCGTGGAAGGCGCCGTCGAACAGCGTCACCTTGGTATCGACGAGCGGGAAGCCGATCAGCACGCCGCTTCCCCAGATGCTCTCGACGCCCTTCTCGACACCAGGGATGTATTCCTTCGGCACCGTGCCGCCGACGATCTCGCTGGCGAACTCGTTGCCAGCGCCGGGCTCCTGCGGCTCGAGACGCAGCTTGACGCGGGCGAACTGGCCCGAACCGCCCGACTGCTTCTTGTGCGTGTAGTCGATCTCGGTCGCCCGGGCGAGCGTCTCGCGGTAGGCGACCTGCGGGGCACCCGTCGCAACCTCGACGTTGTGCGCACGACGCAGGATGTCGACCTTGATCTCGAGATGGAGCTCGCCCATCCCTTTGATGATGACCTCGCCGCTCTCGGGATCGGTATTCACCCGGAATGAGGGATCCTCGGTCGCCATCTTGGCAAGTGCCAAGCCCATCTTCTCCTGGTCGCCCTTGGACTTCGGCTCGACCTTCATCTCGATGACGGGCTCGGGGAACTCCATCTTCTCGAGAATGACGCGGTTGTTCGGATCCGAAAGCGTCTCGCCCGTGCGGGTATCCTTGAGACCCAGCAGTGCGACGATGTCGCCAGCGTAGGCTTCCTTGATCTCCTCACGATTGTTGGCGTGCATCAGCAGAATGCGGCCGACACGCTCGCGCCTGTCGCGCGAGGTATTGACGACGTTCATGCCGCTCTCGAGCTTGCCCGAATAGATGCGCGCGAACGTTAGGACGCCGTACGGGTCGTCCATGATCTTGAATGCGAGGAGCGACAGCGGCTCGCTGTCGAGCGGCTTGCGCTCGGCCGGCTCGCCCGTCTTGGCGTCCGTGCACGGCATCGCGCCACGATCGACAGGCGACGGCAGGAAATCGACGACCGCATCGAGCAGCGTCTGCACGCCCTTGTTCTTGAAGGCCGAGCCGCACAGCATCGGGTAGAAGGCGCGCGTGATGGTCGCCTTCCGGATGCACTTCTTCAGCGTGTCGATGTCGGGCTCTTTGCCGTCGAAGTAGGCGGCGAGCGCATCGTCGTCCATCTCGACAGCGGCCTCGATCATGGCCGCGCGGAACTCGTTCGCCTTCTCGACCAAGTCGGCCGGAATCTCTTCCTCGACGAACTTCGCGCCCTTGTCGTCGCCCTGCCAGATGATGGCCTTCATCGTCAGAAGATTGACGACACCCTTGAAGCTGCTCTCGGCGCCGATCGGAATCTGCAGCGGCACGGCGCGCGCACCGAGCTTCTCGCCGATGTCCTCGAGGCACATGTAGAAGTCGGCGCCGGTCTTATCCATCTTGTTGGCGAAGATGATGCGCGGCACGCCGTACTTGTCGCCTTGGCGCCAAACGGTTTCCGTCTGCGGCTCCACGCCCTGGTTGCCGTCGAGCACGCACACGGCGCCATCGAGCACGCGCAGCGAGCGTTCAACCTCGATCGTGAAATCCACGTGGCCTGGCGTGTCGATGATGTTCAGCCGCTTGCCGTTCCAGAACGTGGTCGTGGCAGCAGACTGAATCGTGATGCCCTTCTCCTGCTCCTGGACCATGAAGTCCATGGTCGCGGCGCCGTCATGCACCTCGCCGATCTTGTGGCTCTTGCCGGTGTAGAAGAGGATCCGCTCGGTCGTCGTCGTCTTGCCGGCATCGATGTGAGCCATGATGCCGAAGTTGCGGTAGTCCTCGATTGCGTATTCGCGGGCCATATCCGTTGCCTCGTCGTCCGGTTACCAGCGGTAGTGCGAGAAGGCGCGGTTGGCTTCCGCCATCTTGTGCGTGTCTTCGCGCTTCTTCACCGCCGTGCCGCGGTTGTTGGCGGCATCCATGAGCTCAGCCGACAACCGCTCTTCCATCGTATTCTCATTGCGTGCGCGCGCCGCAGCGATCAGCCAGCGGATCGCGAGCGCCTGGCGCCGCTCGGTGCGCACCTCGACCGGGACCTGGTACGTCGCACCGCCGACGCGGCGCGAGCGAACCTCGACCGAAGGCATTACGTTCTCGAGCGCCTGGTGGAACATCGGCAGCGCATCCGACTTGGCGCGCTGCTGCATCCGCTCGAACGCGCCGTAGACGATGCGCTCGGCCGTCGACTTCTTGCCCTCGCTCATGATCGAATTCATGAACTTGGATACCACCAGATCCCCGAACTTCGGGTCCGGGTTGATTTCCCGCTTCTCGGCACGATGGCGACGCGACATGCGCTCGTTCCTTCTGGTCTCTTGTGCCGCCCGCTCGGGGCCAGTCCTGCAAATATGAGAGCGCCGCTCCTTACCGGGCGGCGCCCACTTGTCCCTCGGATCTTACTTCGGCCGCTTGGCACCGTACTTCGAACGGCGCTGTTTGCGGTTGGCCACACCCTGCGTGTCGAGCACGCCGCGGATGATGTGGTAGCGCACGCCCGGAAGGTCCTTCACGCGGCCGCCACGGATCATCACCACCGAGTGCTCCTGGAGGTTATGACCCTCGCCAGGAATGTAGCCGATGACCTCGAAGCCGTTCGTGAGGCGGATCTTGGCAACCTTGCGCAGCGCCGAGTTCGGCTTCTTCGGCGTCGTCGTATAGACGCGCGTGCAGACACCGCGCTTCTGCGGGCAGGCCTCCATGGCCGGGACCTTGTTGCGCTCCCGGGGCTTCACCCGCGGCTTGCGGATCAGCTGCTGAATCGTCGGCATCGAGCCTCGTCCGTACCTCGAGCACCCACCCCCACCCGGAGCCGGATGCGCCAAACCTGACGAGCCGAGTTGCCCTTTCGCGGGGCCCTCAGCTCGCAACACCAGAGGATCAGACGAACCGCCGTGGCGGCGCATCGATCTTGGTCCGAAATTGTCCTCTGCTTGAGAACGATAGTGTTTAGGGGCGGCTAGCAATGGGCCGGAGGCTTAATCCGCAGGCAGCTCATGATCGCCGAAGTCGGCTTCTGTGCCTGCAAAGCCCCGTCCGATAGCGCCCTACGACCTATCGTGAGAGTGGGCGCAAAATATACAGCTCGAATTATAAGGTCAACACCCCTTGGCAACGATTTTGTCGCGGGCCGCTGAAGTCAGAGAAAGTGGCCTGTTATCGGCATTTCTGGGCCGTCAGGGCAGGCCGATGCGACCCCATCCGGGGAGTTTGAGGGCCGGTCGCCGAATGTCGATCCCTGCAACGGCACCCATAAAATTGAATTCAACCCCCTCGACCCAGCCGACGCTCAAGCCGAACAGCCCCCTGATCAGGATCTGAACGCCCGTCCGGCTCGGCGTCAGGCCGACATAGACCAGCTTCTCGGTGAAATCCTTGCCGATGGCGGTCGGCAGCAGGCCCGGGGCCAGCGCCGGGACCTCACGGGCGACGTAGGCGATGAACGTATTCGAGTTCGGGCCGGGCCAAGCCTTGTAGCTGCCCGCATTCGAGAAGGGATATTCGGCGACGGCGCGCTCGATGTCGGCGATGGCGGCCGTCGCGGCCTCGCCGCGGAGGGAGGCCACGATGGCGGGCGCATTGCTGTACCAGTGGCTGTCCGGCGAGAGGTGATCCGTGCGGACTGGCCGTCCCCAGCCGACGACGTCGTAGCGTCTGTAACGCGAGGCGCCGGCCTCCTTGGTCACGATCCACGTATGATGGGCGAAGATGCCCTTCCAGCCGCCGGTCCGCCCGGCGAGGATGTAGACGGCGGGCTCCGGGTCCGCGGTGGCGGGCTTCAGGAGGCCGGAAGGCGCCCAGTTCGCGGTGCGCCAGCTCCACGCCGTATTGTTCCAGGACCACCAGGCGGCGTGCGCCACCAGCGGGATCAAAAACAGATAGAGAAGCACCTTGCCCATCCGTCTCACCACCCTCCGGACCGAGTGCCGCCGGGGCCTCTTGCGCGCTGCGGGTATGGTCTCAGTCATGGACGCTCCGAACTTTCACTCGAAACGGCGTCGTGCCGCCTATCCGTCGATCTCGGCCGGAGCGAAGCCGGCAGCACGGGCATCCGCCTCGCTGCAGAACCAGCGCTCGCCGCGCGCCGAGATAACCCGCAACCTCATGTACGTGGGTGACCACGGGAGGTGGTAGGTTTTGACGGTATCGCCGCGCCGCCCGGCGACCTTGCCTTTGATAGGGCAGCCTTCGGGCGCCTTGGCGCGCGCTTCGTTCCAGAGACGCGTGCGCCACGCATCCGGCCGCTCCGGCGTTGCGCCGCCGACCCAAAGGCCGGCCTTGTGCTGCTCTGCCTTGGCCTGCTCGCTGCGATAGCGGGGCATGAGACCGCTCTCGGCGAGGACATGGCCACCTTCAACGAGAGCCGCGGCCACGTCGGTCTTGCCGATCGTGCAGGTGGCGCGCACCGTACCGGTGTCATCCTTGCTCACGGGCGCGCAGTGCACCTGCCGTCCCGAGACGAGGCGCGAAAGCGCTGCCTGGGCAGCTTCCCCGCAACGCCAACGGCGATGGTCGCCACGCATGCAAGTCTGGTCGCGCTCGGGGGCCTCGATACCCTCGAGGCGGACGGTCTGCCGGCCAACGCGCAGTGTGTCACCGCCGAGCGCGAAGGCGCGGCCGACGATGGGCGGCTCCGATGCCTTGAAGGGAACGAAGCTCGAAAGGGACATAGACGGCAGGCTCGGCAGATCCGGCATCGAGGGCGTCAGGCTGGCCGGCCAAAGCCAGACGGCAGCAACCAGCGCTGCGATGATAGCGCCGCCCCCCGCCAGCGTATGACCGAGGTTCGCAGGAATGCGGCGCAGGGGTGCTGCAAGGGCGGCGAGGATCGTGGGGCCAATGCCATAACGCAGTCTTGGCGTCAGTCCTGCCACGAGACAAATCGCGCCGATCGCGACAATGAGCAGGGCCTCGCGGTCGAGCCCGCCGGTCAGCAGCGGCCGCGCGAGACCTGAGACCAGTGCCACCGCGCCCGCCAGCATCAACGGGCCCGAAACGCCTGGACGGCCGAGGAAATCGAGGATCGGACGAGAAGCAGCCGCAAGGCCGCCGGCGGCCGTCCGGCCGAGGGCAGCAAGGCCGCCTCCCGTCCATGCGGCACTGCCAAGGCCCGTACGTCCCAGCCAACGGCCGGATGCTCCGAGGCCGGCACCGGCGTAACGCGCGCCACCCGCGAGGCCCCGTGCCGATGCGACCGAAGCGCGACGAATACCGGCAGCGGAAATGGCCGAAGCGCGGCCGATGCCGTGCGCCGACACGAGAGAAGCGTGGCGGATGCCGCGGCCCGAGGCTGCGAGAAACCGCCGGCTGCCGGACACCGAGGCCACCGCGACTTGCCTGATGCCGCGCGCCGAGGTCATCGCAGCGTGCTTCAGGCCCCGCGCCGAGGCCGCAAATCCTACCCGCACCCCGCGCTTCGAGGCGGCCGAGGCGCGGCGTGCGCCGTCACCGGCCGCCTGAGCGCCCCTGCGGCCGAGGCGCACGGCCTCCTCCGCGGCACGTACGGCACCATCCTGCGCCGAACGCTTGATCTCCTCCGCCCGCTCGCGGCGCTGCTCGCGCCGGACGGCGATCGTGGTCTTGACGTACTTGTGCCACTCAAAGCCTTCGCTTTTGCGGCGCCAGGGCCAGCGCTTGGCCATGCGGATGCCCCTCCCGCCCGGGTTGTCGCTGCGGCACGCCACGTAAGCGTGGTCGCTCTGCCGCCAGCGCACGAATCGCATGTGCACTCTCGATGAGAGAGAAACATGGCCCGAGCACGGCGCCAAGACCGGACAAAAGTAACCGGTGGTCAAGTTGTGCGAAGACGTGGCGCGCCGCGCTTCCCCTTCCCCCCGTTCTACACGGGGAGAAGGGGAAATATCAGCGCGCGACCGTGGCTTCGAGGAGTGACCTGAGCTTGCCCGTCGGCGCGACGGACGTGCGTGTCTGCATGTCGAAGAACACGTTCACGCATTCCGCGGTCGCGACGCACACATCGCCGAGGAACACACCATATCCCGTCGTGATCGAGCGATTGCCGAGCCTGATGAAGCGCGAGCCGACCTCGACCGTGCCGGGGTAGAAGATCTCGCGGCGGAAATCGATGGCCGCGCGCGCCAGGACGAAATCGATCCGCGCGTCGGTGCCGGCATCCTGCATGAGCTTGTAGTAGAGCTCGCAGCGCCCGGCCTCGATGTAAGAAGCAATCGATACGTTATTGACGTGCCCGAGCTTGTCGGTGTCGCAAAAGCGGACCGTGACCGGCGTGAAAAGCCCGAAAGTCTCGCGCCGGGTCAGGTCCTTAGGGCTCTCGTGTTGCATGTCTCGTCGATCATCCTGTCGTTTTGATTTTGTTGGGATCAGGCGCCCGTGGCTCGCACGCGTCCGATGCCCACGATCTCGAAGTCGAACGTTTCGCCCACCGCGATCGGCAGCGTCGGGATGAGGCTCCCCGTGATGACGACCTGACCTGCGGCGAGCGGCTTACCGCGTGAGGCTGCGAGGTTCGCGATCCACGCAAGCGCTCCCATGGGGTCGTCCGTCTTGCCACTGTGCTTGCCCGAGCCCGTCGTGAGATGGCCCGCGAGACCATTGAGCTCGAGGCTCGCTGGCACTTTCACAGGCGGGCCGAGCACGATGCCGGCGTTCCACGCATTGTCGCAAATGAGCGAATGCGCCTTGGAGGACTTGTAGTCGGCATTGCGGTCCTCGATCAGCTCGAAAGCCGGCATGACCTCGGCAACGGCAGCCCGCACGTCTTCGCGGGTGTAAGGCGTGGACCGCGGCTCGAAGGTCTTGCCGACGCGCACGGCCAGCTCGCATTCCATGACGACGTGCATGTGGTCGGCGAGCTTGATGGTCGCAGGCGAAGCATGAATGCGCTTCGAATAGATGACGCCACCGCAGGGATGATCGATGCCCATGAGCGCCTGCATGACCTTGGTCGTGGTCGCGATCTTGAGGCCGCCGACCTCGCCGTAGAGCGGTGTCCACAGATCACGGAGCGCCTCCTGCGCCGCATAGGCCTCGTCGATGGTCTTTGGCGCGATATCCTCCGGCAGATTGACGAACGGCGCGCGCGTGCGATGGGCCTCGGCGACGAAGCGGGCAGCAGCGGCGGGATCGAAGGGCATGGTGGTCCTCGCGGGGCTCGAACGGGCGGGAAAACGGCGCCACCCTAACGCGGTCGCCGCATGGCGCAAACCCAAAGCCATCCGGTATCGGAAGACCATGGCGGCGCCCACGGGGCTTGAACCGGCGGCGGTCCGCGCTTTATCAGAGGCAGCCCCCGAAGGCATCACATTGTAAGAAAGTTCAGGAGTTTTCCCGCGATGAGCACCGACCAGCCGTCGCCCGCGACCTCGCGCCCCTTCGAGGCCGAGGTATCGCGCCTGCTGCACCTCATGGTGCATTCGGTCTACACCGAAAAAGATATCTTCCTGCGCGAGCTGATCTCGAACGCGTCGGATGCATGCGACAAGCTGCGCTACGAGGCGATCGCGCACCCCGAACTCATGGGCGACGACGCCCGGCTCGCCATCCGCATCGAGACCGACAAGGAAGCCAGCCGGATCGTCATTGCCGACAACGGCATCGGCATGAATGAGCGCGAGCTTGCGGAAAACCTCGGCACGATCGCACGCTCCGGCACGCGCGCCTTCGTCGAGCGCCTCGGCAAGGACGGCGAGAGCTCGGCCCTCATCGGCCAATTCGGCGTCGGGTTCTATTCGGCCTTCATGGTCGCCGACCACATCGACGTCGTGAGCCACAAGGCCGGCGAGGACGCCACTTGGCTTTGGGCGTCAGACGGCGCGAGCGGCTATACGATCAAACCTGCATCCGAGGCGGATGCCGCAAAAGTCCCGCGCGGCACACGCATTACGCTCCATCTGAAGGACGATGCGAAGAACTTCCTCGACGACTACGAGATCGGGCGCATCGTCAAGACGTACTCCGACCACATCCTCTTTCCTGTTGAGCTTGTCGGCGCCGACGGCGAAGCGAAGCAGCTCAACTCGGCGAGCGCGCTCTGGCAGCGTTCGAAGAACGAGGTGACGCCGGATGAGTACACGGAAGCCTACCGCAGCCTTTCCGGCCAGCTCGATCAACCGGCGCTCACGGTCCACTACAAGGCCGAGGGACGCCAGTCCTATGCGGCGCTCCTGTTCGTGCCGACGCAGCGACCGTTCGATCTTTTCGACGTCGAGCGCAAGGGGCGCGTGAAGCTCTACGTCAAGCGTGTCTTCATCACTGAGGATGCCGCGCTGCTGCCGGGCTACCTGCGGTTCGTGCGCGGCGTCATCGATAGCGAGGATGTGCCGCTCAACATCAGCCGCGAGATGCTGCAGAACAATCCCGCCGTGGCGCAGATCCGTCGCGCTGTCACGGCCAAGCTCATTGGCGAGCTGGAGACGTTCGCCAGCAAGGAGCCGGAAAAATTCGCGGGCGTCTGGGAAACCTTCGGGCAGGTGCTCAAGGAGGGCATCTACGAGGATTTCGAGCGCCGCGAGCAGCTTCTCAAGCTCGCGCGCTTCCGCTCCACGGCCGGCGACGGCTGGCGCTCGCTCAGCGACTACATCGCGGCGATGCGCGAAGGACAGACGGACATCTACTATCTCGTCGGCGAGAGTCTCGACCGGCTGAGATCGAGCCCGCAGCTCGAAGCGGCGAAGGAGCGCGGCGTCGAGGTGCTATTGCTCGCCGATCCCGTGGATGCCTTTTGGACGACGGCAAACCCGAAGTTCGGTGACAAGGCGCTGAAGTCACTGTCGCAAGGCGATGTGGATCTCTCGGCCATTCCGCTGAAGGAAGATGCCGCAAAGGCCAAGGCCGAGCCACCGAAGGATGTCGGCGATCTCATCTCCTCGCTCAAAGCGGCACTCGGCGAGGAGGTCGATGACGTGAAAGTCTCGCAGCGCCTCGTCAGCTCGCCCGCGTGTCTTGTCGCCACCGCGCACGGTCCCGACCGCACGCTCGAACGGATGCTCCAGCGCCAGCAGCGCGGGATCAACGCGAAGCCCATACTCGAGATCAATCCGAGCCATCCGCTGATCGCGGCCATCGATCGCGCACGCATCGCCACCGACCTGGGCGTTGTCGACGATCTCGCACACCTCCTGCTCGATCAGGCACGCATCGTCGAAGGTGAGCTGCCGAGCGATCCCGCGCGCTTCACGGAGCGGCTGAACCGCTACCTGGTTGCCGGCCTCAAGGATCAGAACACAGAAGGCAGACCCGCATGAGCGATCGACAGGCGAAGGCCAAGAGTGCATCGACGGCGCGCAATCCTCTGCTCGGCGCGTGGAAGACGCCGTTCGAGATGCCGCCGTTCGAGAAGATCAAGCCGGCGCATTTCCGACCGGCAATCGACAAAGCCATCGAGACGCACAAGGCCGAGGTCGAGAAGATCCTGTCGAATAAGGCCTCGCCGACGTTCGCCAACACGATTGCGGCCATGGAGAAGGCCGGCGCGCTGCTCACTCGCGTGCTCCGCGTCTTCTACAATCTGACGAGCGCCGATACGAACCCGGAGCTGCAGGCCATCGAGCGCGACATCGCGCCGATCCTGTCGCAGCATCATACAGCGATCGCGCTCGATCCGCGGTTCTTCGCGCGCGTCGACACGATCTTCCAGCGCGGCAAGCGCCAGAAGCTCGATGCCGAGCAGCGGCGCGTGCTGGAGCGCACGCATTCGAGCCTCGTGCGCGCCGGTGCGCAACTCGACGCCGAGGCCAAGAAGCGGATGGCCGAGATCAACGCGCGGCTCGCGACGCTCGGCACGACGTTCTCGCAGAACGTGCTCGCCGACGAGCAGAGCTACAAGCTCGTACTGGAGAGTGAGGCTGATCTTGCGGGGCTCCCTGACTTCGTGCGTGCGGCGGCAAAGCGCGCCGGCGACGACCTCGGTCTCCCCGGCAAGTACGTGATCACGCTTGCGCGCTCGAGCATCGAGAGCTTCCTGCAGTTCTCGACGCGGCGCGATCTGCGCGAGGCGGCATTCGCGGCGTGGATCCGTCGCGGCGAGGGCGGCGGCGACCATGACAACCGCGCCGTCGCAACTGAGATACTTGGACTGAGGGCCGAGCGCGCGCATCTGCTCGGCTTCAAGACCTTCGCGAAGTTCCGCCTCGAGGATGCCATGGCGAAGACGCCGGAAGCCGTGCGCGGGCTGCTCGACGAGGTGTGGAGCGCAGCCGTGAAGAAGGCCGGCGAGGAACGCGCGATGCTCCAGCGCATGATCGAGCGCGAGGGCGGCAACTTCCAGGTCGAGGCCTGGGACTGGCGCCATTACGCCGAGAAAGTGCGCAAGGCCGAGTTCGATCTCGACGAGGGCGAGATCAAGCCGTACCTGCAGCTCGACCGCATGATCGAGGCGGCCTTCGACACCGCGACGCGGCTTTTCGGTCTGACCTTCGAAGAGCGCACCGATCTGCCGAAGTATCATCCCGACGTGCGCACGTGGGAGGTCAAGCGTGCCGACGGCTCGCACGTCGGCGTGTTTATCGGCGATTATTTCGCGCGCCCCTCGAAGCGCTCCGGTGCCTGGATGAGCGCCTTCCGCAGTCAGCAGCGCCTCAGGGGCGACATCCACCCGATCATCGTCAACGTGCTGAATTTCGCGCGCGGCGCCGATGGCGAGCCGACGCTGCTCAGCTTCACCGATGCGCGCACGCTCTTTCACGAGTTCGGCCACGCGCTCCACGGCCTCATGTCCGATGTCACCTATCCGTCGATCGCCGGCACCGCCGTCTCGACGGACTTCGTCGAGCTGCCGTCGCAGCTCTTCGAGCACTGGCTCGACGAGCGCGACGTGCTGCGCAAGTTCGCCCGTCATCACAAGACCGGCGCGCCGATCCCCGACGCACTCGTTGACCGGCTCGATGCGGCCAACAAGTTCAACCAGGGCTTCGCGACCGTCGAGTATGTCTCATCGGCGCTCGCGGACATGGAGCTGCACGCGCTCGAGACATTCGACGGTTTCGATCTGTCGCGCTTCGAGGCCGACATGCTGAAGCGCATCGGGATGCCGCGCGAGATCGTCATGCGGCACCGCCTGCCGCACTTCGCGCACATCTTCTCGGGCGGTGGCTATGCTGCCGGCTACTACAGCTACATGTGGTCCGAGGTCATGGATGCCGATGCCTTCGAGGCCTTCGAGGAGACCGGCAATGCCTTCGATCCCACGACGGCCAAGAAGCTCGCCGAGTTCATCTACTCGGCCGGCAATCGTCGCGATCCGGCGGAAGCCTACACGCTGTTCCGCGGCCGCCTGCCGACGTCGCATGCGATGCTGAAGAATCGCGGGTTGATCGAGTAGTCAACGCCAGCCGCGCGCCGACATGTCCCTTCTCCCCGTCCTTCACGGGGAGAAGGTTAGGATGAGGGGCGGCGGCATATGCAAACGTCAGCGCAAGCGGCCGCCCCTCACCCCGACCCTCTCCCCGCGCGCGGGGAGAGGGAGAAGTGAGGCTCAAGCCTTCGTCCCGAGACGACCCGACCCGATGACCGGTGTCGCATCCGCGTCGAGCGGCCAGCGCGCGCGGGCGGCGAAGTCGAGCGGGCTCGTGTCGTCGCGCACCAGATGCTCGGCACCCGCCCACGCGACCATGGCGGCATTGTCGGTGCAAAGCGCAACAGGCGGGATCGAGAGGCGCAATCCTTCGCGCGCCGCAAGCTCCTGCAATCCAGCACGCAAACGCTGATTGGCCGCCACGCCGCCGGCAACCACGAGCACATCCGTCGCCGCTGTTCGCTCGCGTGCAAGGCGTAGCGCCGTCCGCGTGCGATCGACCACGGTCTCGACCACGGCCTGCTCGAACGAAGCGCAGAGGTCGGCGATCGCCTGATCGTCGAGCGGTGCAGCCGATTGCGCGGCGTGACGCACGGCGGTCTTTAGTCCGGCGAACGAGAAGTGCGGCTCAGCGCGGCCGAGCATCGGACGCGGCAGCGAAAAGCGATCGGCGCGGCCGCCCCGCGCGGCCTTCTCCACCGAAGGGCCACCCGGCTGTGGCAGGCCGAGCAGCTTCGCCGTCTTGTCAAAGGCCTCGCCGAGCGCATCGTCGATCGTGGTGCCGAGACGCACGTACTGCCCCACGCCCTCGATCAACAGGAGTTGCGTATGCCCACCCGAAACGAGCAGCAGGACATAGGGCGGCTTCAGGTCCTCGGTCAGACCCGGCGTGAGCGCGTGCGCCTCGAGGTGATTGACGGCGATCAGCGGCAGACCGTGGACGAGGGCAATGGCCTTGGCCTCGGTCAACCCGACGAGCACACCGCCGATCAGGCCGGGACCGCCGGTGGCCGCGATCGCCGAAAGATCGCCGAACCCTATGCCCGCCTCGGCAAGCGCCGCTGCGATGATCTCGTCGAGGCATTCGACGTGTGCGCGGGCCGCGACCTCGGGGACCACGCCGCCGTACGGCCGGTGCTGCTCCCATTGCGAGCGCACGACGCTGGACAGAATGCGGCCATGACCTTCGGCATCCCGCGCGACCACGGCCGCGGCGGTCTCGTCGCAGCTCGTCTCGATGCCCAGAACGAGATAATCGCCGAACTGGGTCCGCCCTGAGCCGTTTGCTGGATGATCTGCCACGCCTGCCTGCTGATGGAAGCAATTGCATCGCGCCCCGCGGCCGGGCATAGACTGCCGGCGCAGCGCGCCCCCCGTGCGCGCTCCGGTAGCATCGACTGAGGACGTCTTGCAACAACCGCGGCTCCGTATCGGCACCCGTGGCTCGGCACTGGCACTGGCCCAGGCCCGCGAGGTCCAGCGCCTGCTGATCGCGGCCCATGGCTCCGACGAGAGCGAAATCGAGATCGTCGTAATCCGCACGACCGGCGATCGCATCCAGGACCGGCCGCTCAGCGAGGCGGGCGGCAAGGGGCTTTTCACCAAGGAGATCGAGGAAGGCCTGCTCGACGGCTCGATCGACCTTGCCGTGCATTCCATGAAGGACATGCCGACGGTGCTTCCCGATGGGCTGACGATCGCCGCCATGCTGCCGCGCGAGGATGTGCGCGATGCCTTCATCAGCGTGGCGTGGCCGTCGATCGAGGCTCTGCCGCAGGGCGCCGTGGTCGGCTCTTCGTCGCTCAGACGCCAGGCGCAGCTGAAGCGCATGCGACCAGATCTGGAGCTGATCAATTATCGCGGAAATGTCGAGACACGCCTGCGCAAACTTGGCGAGGGCGCCGTCGATGCGACGCTGCTCGCGGTCGCAGGACTGAAGCGCCTCGGGCTCGCCGATCGGATCACGGCAACGATCCAGGATGACGTCATGCTGCCGGCCGTGGCACAGGGCGCGATCGGCGTGGAATGCCGCTTCGACGACGAGACTACCGTCGGCCTCCTCGCCTCGCTCAACGATGCGGCAACATCGCTCTGCGTCACCGCCGAGCGCGCCTTCCTCGGCACGCTCGAAGGCTCCTGCCGGACGCCGATCGCGGGACTTGGCCGGCTTGAGGGCGGGAACTTCACGTTCCGCGGCGAAATCCTGACGCCCGATGGCCAGCAGTGCCACGCGACGGAACGCAGTGGGTCTCCGGCAGCCGCGGTCCAGCTCGCGGCCGAGGCGGCCGAGGAGCTGCTTTCGCGCGCCGGCCCCGGTTTCTTCGGAGCGCACGGCTGATGCTCCTTCTGGTGACGCGTCCCGAGCCTGAGGGCACGAAGCTCAAGGGCCAGATCGAGGCCATCGGCCACGAGGCGGTCGTCGAGCCGCTCATGGAGACCGAGCTGCTCCCCGAGGCGATCGACGATCTCGACGGTATCGCCGCCCTCATCGCGACGAGCCGCAATGCCTTGAGGGCGCTCTCGCAGTCCCCCTACCTGCATGATGCCGTTGCCATTCCATTGTTCGTCGTCGGCCAGGGCACGGCCGAGGTCGCTCGCGATCTCGGCTTCGAGCGCATTGCCATCGGCCCCGGCTCGGTCAACGGCTTTGCCGCCGCCATCGCGGGCACGCTGGACCCCGCCGACGGGTTGATCGTGCATCTCGCCGGCGACGTCCTGGCCGGCGACCTCGCGGGCGAGCTCGAGGAGCTTGGATTTCGCGTGCTGCAACCCGTCGTCTATCGTATGAAGGCGGCGGAGGCCCTGAGCGAGGGCGCGCGGGAGGCGATCGGCGAAGGCGCGATCGACGGTGTGGTGCTGATGTCGCCGCGTACGGCGCGCATCTATGCCGGATTGATCAAGCGCCACGGTCTTGCGGATGCGGCTGCCGAGATGGTCCATATCTGCCTCTCGGAAGCCGTCGCCCGCGGTCTCGCGCCTCTCGGCGACGTGCCGGTCGAGGTCTCGGAGAGGCCGACGCTGAACGCAATTCTCGAGCTGACGGAACAGATTGCGGATAGATTGGACAATCAGAAGTTTACCTAAGACATTTGGAACGATTTCCAGGCGCGTTTGACCAAGCGCATGTCTCGCGATGACCGACCGGGTCAAGTATCGCGTAGCGGAAGGAATGAGGCGGCGATGACGAACGGCACGCAGGGTTCAGGTCCGAAGCGGCCGCACGCGACGATCGAGGGCAAGGCGACGGAGATCAAGCCGGAACCGGCCAAGCCGGCGGCATCCGGCGCGGCCGCGGCAAGTCCCTCGACGGACCAGCGCGCGACGGCAGAGAAGGTTTCCGGCGCCGCTGCGAGCGTCGCTGCCGACAGCAAGAAGACAGAGGCGCCGAAGGCTGCAGCCGCGGCCTCGACTTCATCAGCGAGCAAGGCGAGTGCGCCGCCGCCTTCCGCAGCGAAATCGGGCGGAGGTTTCGGCTCGATCGTCTCGCACACGCTGGCGGGCGTCATCGGCGGCGCGATCGTGCTGCTCGGAGCGCCGCTCGTCGGGATCGGTGGCCCTGATGCGACGAAGACGCCGCCGGAGGTCGCACAGCGTCTGGCCGCACTCGAAACAGCCGCCAAGCGGGCCGCTCAGCCCGTCGTCTCGCCGGAAATTGCCAAACGCCTCGCCGGCCTGGAGCAGGGTGTGGACCAGCTGAAGGGCATCACGGCTGCGATCCCGAGCCTCGGCGAAGGCCAGGTGAGGCTCGACGCCGAGACCAAGGCACTCAAGGATCAGCTCGCGAGCCGTACCGGCCCCGGCAGCGACGCCGAGCGGCTCGCGCGCATGGAGGAGCGGCTCTCGGCGCTTTCTGCGGCCGCGCTCGCCGACCCCAAGGGCGCCGGTCCGATTCCACAGCTCGCGCAGATCACCGGTCGCATCGCCGATCTCGAAACGGCCCTCACCAATCGCCTCGCGGCTGCCCGCCGTGACATGGGGACGGAGATCGAGAGCAAGCTTGCGACGACGGCGGAGGCCGCCGAAGCCGCGCGCTCCGGCACGCAGCGCCTCGACCGCGAGGTCACGGCGCTCAAGTCCGATGTGACGCGCACCACCCAGCGCGTCGACCAGCTCAAGGTCGACAGCGACCGCCTCTCCGAGATCGCACGCTCGGCGCAGGACGAGATCGCGAGCATCAAGACGGCACTCGATAACTTACGACGTGAGACGGCGAAGCCGGCCGATGTCAGCGCGGCCGTGGCTCCGGCTGCGGCGCGCCTGGGCAAGCTCGAGGCCAGCGTCTCGGAAGTGCTGAAAGCCGAAGCCGACCGGAAGAGCAATGCCGAGCGCATCGTGCTTTCGCTCGAGCTCGGCAATCTCAAGCGGGCCGTCGATCGCGGCGGGCCGTTCGTGGCGGAGCTTGCCGAAGTACGCAAGGTTGCCGGCAACCGCCTCGACCTGTCGGTGCTGCAGCGCCACCAGGACGAGGGCCTGCCGACGGTCGCTGAGCTTGCACGGCAGTTCCGGCCGCTGACCAGCACCATCATCGACGCCGCTGCCGAGCCGGCCGATGCCTCGGTTGTCGATCGCCTGCTGTCCGGCGCCCGCACGATCGTACGCGTGCGCAAACTCACACCGGAAGCCGACGACACGTCTGTCGAGGCAACGGTCGCGCGCATGGAGACGGCGCTCAACGATGGCCGCCTCGGCGATGTCATGCGCTACGCCAAGACGCTTCCGCCAAAGAGCATCACCGGCCCGACGCGCGCGTGGCTCGACAAGGTCGCCGCCCGCCAGTCCGTCGAGGAAGCCATTGCCACCATCGATAGTCAGCTCAAGTCGTCGCTCGGCGCGGCGCCTGCCGCGAAGGATGCCAAGCAATGATCCGCCTCATCCTGTATCTCGTCGGCGTCGGCATTCTCGCGACTGGACTCGCATGGCTCGCCGATCGGCCCGGCCAGATGCTGCTCACGTGGCAGGGGTATGAGATCGAGACGACGGTGTTCCGCGCGGTCGTGATCTTCGCGATCCTGATCGGCCTCGCTGTCTTCCTGTGGTCGCTGGTGCGCCAGCTTTGGAACAGCCCTGCTGCCGTCGGCCGCATGGTCAATCGCCGCCGTCAGGAGCGCGGGCTCGAGGCGCTCTCGAGCGGCATGATCGCCATCGGCGCCGGTGACCGCTCGCAGGCCATGCGCCACGCTATCCAGGCACGCAAGGCACTACCCAACGAGCCGCTGACGCATCTGCTGCGTGCGCAGGCCGCCCAGCTCTCGGGTGACCGCACGACGGCGCGGCGCATTTTCGAGGCCATGCTCGGCTCGAAGGAAACCGAGCAGCTCGGCCTGCGTGGGCTCTTCCTCGAAGCCGAGCGCGAAGGCGAGCATGAGGCCGCGCGTCAATTCGCGGAGCGTGCCCTGCGGCTCAATCCGCAGCTCGGATGGCCGATCGACGCGCTGTTCGAGCTGCAGTGCCGGGCATCAGACTGGGTCGGGGCGCTCGACACGCTCGCAGCCGGCAAGCGCAATGGCCATTTCGAGAAGGCCGTCGCCGATCGCCGCCGCGCCGTCATCCTCACGGCACAGGCCCAGGCGCTCGAAGATACGAATGCCGACAAGGCTCTTCCGCTCGCGGTGGAGGCCCACCACCTCGCGCCGGATCTCGTGGAAGCCGGTGCCATCGCTGGCCGCATCTACTCGTCGAAAGGCCAGACAGCGAAGGTCGCGCGCGTCATCGAGCAGACCTGGAGGCGCGCGCCGCATCCCGACCTCGCGGTCGTCTATGCCCATGCCCGCCCGGGTGACAGCCCGAGAGATCGCCTGAACCGCGTGAAGAACCTCGCACGCGCAACGCCGCACTCCGTCGAGGCGCCGATCGCGGTCGCGCACGCAGCCATCGAAGCGCACGACTGGACGGAAGCGCGCAAGGCGCTTGCGCCTCTCGTCGACGGCCGCCTCTCGCAACGTGTATGCACGCTCATGGCGCGCATCGAGGGCGAGCAGTTCGGCAATGCGGGCCGCGTGCGCGAGTGGCTCGCGCGGGCCACCACTGCGCCGCGCGATCCGGCATGGACCGCCGACGGGATCGTCGCCGAACGCTGGGCCGCGATCTCGCCTGTGACCGGTACGCTCGATGCCTTCCAGTGGAAGGTGCCCGTCGAGCAGAAGGGAACGCAGGATGAGGAGCTGGCGCTCGCCAAGCTCGAAGAGCTGATGGCGCTCAGCGAGGCGAAGAACGAGAAAGTCATCGAGGCGAAGCCCGCCGGCGACGATGACGTGCCGCAGACGGTCGAGGTGCGGACTGTGCCCGTCACCGAAGCGAAGCCGAAGCCCGCGGCGGCACCGACAGCCACTCCGGCCACACCGGCACCACGCAGCAACGGCACGGCGCCGGAGGCACACCCGTTCGTGCCGCCCCACGCACCGGACGATCCGGGCGTGGAGGACGACGAGCCGGCGCCGCGCGCCAAACCCGCAGCGAAGGCCGGAACTGCCGCGTAAATGCAGTGCGGGAATTAACGCGTCGCGCGATCGCCAATGAAGACGATACGGGCGCGCACGCCACGCCCTGATCGGCTCTTGAGATCGAGGCGCGCGCCGTTCGCCGCGGCGAACGAGCGCGTCAGCGGCAGCCCCAGGCCCGCTTTGCGAGCGGCGCCGCCACCCGCACTTGCCTTCTCGGCTGTCGGCAGCCCTGGACCATTATCCTCGACCTCGGCCCAGACATCGCCATTGAGCTCGTAGCCGGTGGTGATCTTAATGCGCACCGACGGCCCGCCGTGCTTGATGCTGTTGGAGATGAGATTGATCAGCATCTGGCGCACATTGCGACGATCGGCGGTCACGCGCGGGAGGCTGCCGCCGAGCGCCGCCTCGATGCGTGCGCCGGACTTCTCGGCGAGCGGCTGCAGGGACGTGGCGATGGCCTCGACCTCGGCATTGAGATCGATCTCGGTGAGGACGCGCGCGACACTTGGTTCGTTCGGGGCGTCGCGCAGGATGCCGTCCACGACCTCGAGGCCGTGCCGCGCGCTGGCGAGGATGTCGCGGACATAGCCGCGGTAGCGCTCATTCGGCCATGGCCCGAGGCGCTCCTCGGTAATGACCTCGGCGAGCGAGACGATGGCCGCAAGCGGCGTGCGGATCTCATGCGCGAGATGCGCGTGGCGCTCGTCGTCCGCTGGATCGATGCGCGCCGCGGGCTCGGGTGGCGCCGGCGATGGGGATGGCGCGGCATCCTCGTTTGCCGGTGCGTCGACACCCGCCGTGATGCGCGCCGAGCCTTGCCGAATGCGCCGCGCAATCTCTCGCAGCGTTTCCATGTCATTGAGGGGCGCGCTCGGCGGCGGAGGTGCCGCCTGACGGACGCGCTCCGGTGGCGGCGCGCTTCTCGAAGATGGCGCCCCCTTGGTGCGCTCGATCGTCGCAGTCAGAGGCATCTCACGGCGCCGCACATCCCGACGCACGGTCGCGGTCTTGGCAACGGCACCGGCAATGACGAGCAGCAGCCCCGGACCGACGCTATCATCGAGGGTGCGCACTTCGCAGGCCAGTGTGCGGATGCCGCCGCCGGTCCAGAACTTCAGAGGCTCGACGGTGCTGGTCGTGGTTTCGAGGAAAGAGCCCTGGGCCAGACGGGAGCGAAGCCCACGCAAGGCAGGCAGCACGCTGTCGAGAATTGGCGAGATCGTGGGAATGCCCCAGACGGTGCCGCCCCGCCCATTGGCCCCCACGATCGCCCCCCGCTCGGCGTCGATAACCCAGGCGGGCTCGCTGACGCCTTCCAGCGTCTCAGCAAGCGCGCTTTCGATCGGGCCTTTCGGAACAAAGTTCAATGGAGGATCCACCGCTCCAGCCGGCGCGTTCTCCGTTTGTTTACAGTGCCGACTCGGCGCCTGTCCAGCATCGCTGGGTGGTAGGGCCCGGATGGGCGGCAATCATCCACAGTTGCAGAGCCGCACGGTGCACAGTGAGGCGCTATTTCTTCGCCTTGGCCTCGATCTTCGCCGGGGTCTTGGCCTTGGCCTTCGCCCTGACCTTCCCGATGTCCTTGCCCCAGCACACAGGCGCCTGGGCAATGCACGTGTGCTCATCGAAAACGATGAAATCGAGGAACAGCTCGCAGTTCACGGTCTTCTCGCCGACCCGGTACTTCGTGACGCCGCGCTTGGCCATGTTGGCGACGATGTGCTTGTCGAGCAGCGCCAGGGCATCGCGCGTCGGGCCGTCCTTGCCGTAGTCGTTGACCTCGAACGCAAGCGTATCGCACTCCGCCGACGCCGGAGATGCCGCGAACAGCAGGGCCAAGCCCGCCGCCGCCGTGAAGAGTGAGAACGCCCGCATTGGCCGCTCCTTTCGAGATCGCGTGCACAACCCGCTCATTAACCTTGTGTCCGCTATAGCGGCCGTGCAGAACCTTTGCCAGCCCTCGCGGGCGATCGCAGTGGACGCGCGGCAGAAGCGCCACAAAGCACCGTCGGGCTCTGTCCGGCGCCAGCGCCGTCCGCGAACGAATGTGCCCGCATGATTTTGCCGCATTGGCTCGGCTATCAATGCCCCGGCTTTCATCCCCCTTTCCGAGGATCTGCATGCGCCGCACTGCCCGCCTCACTGCTTGCGCCATTTCCCTAGCTGCAACCTTCGCGGCAACCTTCGCCATCAATGCCAGCGCGCAGACGGCGAAGGCGACGAACTGCCAGAACACGGGGCGCTTCGAAACCTGGCTCAGGGATTTCCGCAAGGAAGCCGCGGCAGCCGGCGTCACACAGGCCACCCTTTCTGCCGTGCTCGACGACATGACGCTCGACCCGGGCATCATCGCGCGTGACCGGCGTCAGACCTTCTTCGGGCAAAGCTTCGTCGACTTCAGCGGCAAGCTCGTCTCGCGCAACCGCATCACCAACGGCGCGCGCCAACTCGAGCGCCATCGCGCGACGTTCGAGCGCGCCGAGAAGGAATACGGCGTCCCCGGTCCCGTCATTACCGGCTTCTGGGCCCTCGAGAGCGACTTCGGCGCCGGCATGGGCAAGCTTCCGGTGCTGCGCTCTCTCGCAACACTCGCCTACGACTGCCGCCGGGGCGAGATGTTCACGCGCGAATTCATTGCCGCCCTCAAGATCATCGACCGTGGCGATCTTCGACCCTCCGAGATGATCGGCTCCTGGGCCGGCGAGCTTGGCCAGACGCAATTCCTGCCGCACCATTATCTCGCGCACGCCGTCGACTATGACGGCGACGGCCGCCGGGATCTGTTCAAAAGCCCCGCCGACGTGATCGGTTCGACGGCCGCCTACCTCAAGCACCTCGGTTGGCGCGCCGGCGAGCCCTGGCTCGAGGAAGTGCGCGCGCCCCGCAATCTGAACTGGGCCGAGGCCGATCTCGAGATCCAACATCCGCGCAGCCAGTGGGCCAAATGGGGCGTAACGCGCGCCGACGGCAAGCCACTCACGAGCGATGGCCTGCAGGCGTCGCTGCTCGCGCTCATGGGCCGCGACGGACCGCTCTTCCTGGCCTATCCGAATTTCAGGGTCTACCTCGAGTGGAACCAGTCGCTGAACTACGCGACGACGGTCGCCTACCTCGCCACGCGCTATGCCGGTGCGTCCGAGATGCGCGACGTCGGCAAGAACATTCCGTCGCTGAGCCTCGACCAGGCCAAGGAGCTGCAGACGCTGCTGACGCAGCATGGTCATGACGTCGGGCGCATCGACGGCATCATCGGCGCCGGCACGCGTGCCGCCGTGAAGAAGGAGCAGATCAGGCTTGGCATGGTTGCCGATGCCTATCCGACAGCGGAGTTGCTGGAGCGGCTGCGGAGCCGGCGCTAGCTGCGCGGCACCGCGATGAATGCCATGCGCGACTGATTGTGGCCGAGGTTATTTTCGCGGCGGCGCGCGGCGTATCCCGCAGCAGATAGCAACGCCACCATCTCCGCTTCGCCGTAGTGCGCAAGCCCGAGGGCGGCGCGCGTCTTGCGGTAGTCGGAGAAGAACGTGCGCGCGAGGCCGGCGAAGCTCGCGATGAAAAAGCCATTCTGCGCGCCGAGCTTCAGCAACGCCATGACGTCCGTCAGTGGCCCGACATCAGGCGGGATCACGTCGGCAATCAAGAGCTGACCGCCAGGCTTAAGCAATCTCCGCCACGTGGCGAGCAGGCCAACGAGATCGCTGCGGCTCAGGTACTGCAGCACCGAGTTGACGACGATCAGGTCGAGACTGCCCTCGGGGATCTCCCCGAGTTGCTCAGGCGCCATCACGACCACATTGCCGAGCAAACTGAATTTCTGCCCAAGCCGCGTGCGCACGAGCTCGGCGCCGTCGCAGAGGTGCAGGACCTGGCATTTCTTCGCGACGATGTCCGCCGAGAGTGCCTCGCCGCAGCCGAAATCGAGAACCGCTGGACGCCCCGGCGGCAGCGCATCCACGAGCTGGCGCGCGATCAGATCGTAGTGCACGGCTTTGTGACGCGCATTGACGTAGATCGGCGTATCCTGGTTCCAGTACTCACGCCAGGTCATGTTGATCCGGTCCGTCTGCTGTTTCGCCGGCACCATCAGGGGGCGCCGCGCACTGTCATACTCGATGCTCGATTCCTGGGCATTATGCATTATCGGACAATGGCACAGGTTGCGGGCGCCATCGGGCGCCTCTACTTGAGTCGCAAAACAGCAGAGAGCCCGAAAGGACCAGCCCATGGCGAACGACGCACCGGCTGAGGCCCCTCACGCACTTCCCCGCCACATTCACGCCGTTCTCGACGCCCTGAACACGAGCGACCGGGATACGCAGGGCCGCCTCGCGCTTGCCCGCGCCCTCCTCGGCTCCGCTGACGAGCGCGCGCTCGCGGGCCGCCCTACCAAAGATCTCGAGGCACTTGTCGACCGGGCCATGGCTTTCCTGCAGGAAAAGCCGGTCGGTGCGCCCAAGATCGCGATCAGGCCGCTCGACGGCGACCATGCCGTCATCGAGATCCTCAACCGCGACATGCCCTTCCTGATGGACAGCATCGCCGGCGAGCTGCACGCGCGCGGCCTCGCCATCGACCTCGTCCTGCATCCGCTCATCAAGAGCGAGCGCACGCCCGACGGCCGGCTCGTGCGTGTGCTCGGCAGCGGCGACAAGAGCTGGAACGACGGCCGCCAGGAGAGCTACATCGCCGTCCATGTCGCCGGACTGGCGGCGGGTGAACGGGCCGCCGTCGTCGCCTCGCTTCAGGAGATCCTCAAGGAGGTCCGCACGGCCGTCGATGACTGGCAGGCCATGCTGGGACGCCTCAAAAAGGCGATCACCGACCTCGAAGCGGCCCCGGCGAGTGTTCCGGCAGCCATGCGCCAGGAAGCCGTCGCGTTCCTGAAGTGGCTCGAAGCGGGCAACATCACCCTGCTCGGCATGCGCGACTACCGTCTCGAGGGCGACATGCAGACGGGCACGCTGTCGGCAACCGACGCCGTCGGCCTGGGGCTGCTGCAGGATCCCGAGGTGAAGGTATTGCGCCGTGGCTCCGAGTTCGTGACGCTGACGCCGGAGGTGCGCAACTTCTATCTCCAGCCCGATCCGCTGATCATCACCAAGGCCAATGTGCGCAGCCGTGTCCACCGACGCGCCTACATGGACTACATCGGCGTCAAGACCTATCGGGCGGACGGGACGCTCGCGGGCGAATTGCGCATCGTCGGGCTCTTCACCTCGCAAGCCTACGTGAAATCCCCGCGAGAGATCCCGATCCTGCGCGAGAAGGTCGAGAGCGTGCTCGCGCGCGCAGGCTACCCACCGGAGAGCCACGCCGGAAAATCACTGCTCAACGTGGTGGAGACTTTCCCGCGCGATGAGCTCTTCCAAATCAGCACCGACGAGCTAGCCGCATGGTCGGCGGGCATCCTCGATCTGGAACTGCGTCCGCGTGTCCGCGTGTTCGCGCGCGTCGACCGGTTCGATCGCTTCGTCTCCGTGCTCGTGTTCGTACCGAGAGACCGCTATGCGACCCGCGTGCGCGAGGAGATCGGCAACTTTCTCGCCACGACGTTCCATGGGCATGTCTCGGCCTTCACGCCTTACTTCACCGAAGGCCAACTGACGCGCGTGCACTTCATCATCGGCCGGCACGAGGGCGCAACGCCGAAGGTCTCCGCGGAAACGCTGGAGCAAGGCGTCGAAGCGATCGTCAAGACGTGGCGGGACCGCCTGGCGGAGGCGCTCGACAAGGCTGGACCCAAGGCATCGGCCTTGTTCGGAAAGTATCGAGAAGCCTTCTCGGCCGGCTATGCGGAGTTCTTCCCGCCGGCGCGCGCCATCGAGGACATCCGGCGCATCGAACGGCTCGGGCCGGATCGCCCCCTCGCCATCGACTTCTACGTGGAGAAGGACGGCGGCACGGAGCGCCTGCGCGCGGCCGTCTATCGCTTCGACGAGCCGATCCGGCTTTCGGAGCGCGTGCCCGTGCTCGAGAACCTCGGCTTTTCTGTCGTCGATGAGCGCACGTACGAGATCTCGCCACGCTTCGGCGACATGATCCGGAAGGTCGTGCTGCACGACATGGTGCTCGAAGCCATCGACGGCGCCGAGATCGATATCAGGAAGCACGACATTCGGCTCGAGGACGCCTTCCGCTCGGTCCTCGCCGGCACCACGAGCAGCGACACCTTCAACCGATTGATCATCGCAGCCGGTGCGGACTGGCGCGAGGCCGCCCTCATGCGCGCCTATGCCGCCTACATGCGCCAGCTCGGCCTGCCCTTTGGTCCGGCCTACATCGCGGCAACGCTCATCACGCATGCCGGCATCACGCGCGACCTGATCGAGCTGTTCCACCATCGTTTCCAGCCGGATCGCGGCGGCACGCCCGACGAGCGCATCAAGGGCGAGGCGCCGATCCGCGAGCGCATTATGGGTGCGCTCGCGACGGTCCAGAGCCTCGACGAGGACCGCATCATCAATCACCTGCTGAGTCTGCTCGGCGCGACCGTGCGGACGAACTTCTACCAGAAGGACAAGAAGGGACGGCCGCCGGAGACCATCGCCGTCAAGCTCGCCGGCCACGAGATCGATTTCATGCCGCGCCCGCGCACCTACCGCGAGATCTGGGTTGCGAGCCCGCGCGTCGAGGGTGTGCACCTGCGCTTTGCGCCGATCGCGCGTGGCGGCATCCGCTGGTCGGATCGCGCGCAGGACTTCCGCACGGAAGTGCTCGGCCTCGTCAAGGCCCAGCAGGTCAAGAATGCGGTGATCGTGCCGGCCGGCTCCAAGGGCGGCTTCCTGCCGAAGCAGCTTCCGCGTGGCGGCACGCGCGAGGCTGTGCAGGCCGAGGGCACCGCAGCCTACCGCATCTTCATCTCGTCCCTGCTCGACCTCACCGACAATCTGGTCGAGGGCAAAATCGTGCCGCCCGATCGCGTCGTGCGCTACGACGGTGATGATCCCTATCTCGTTGTCGCCGCCGACAAGGGTACGGCGACCTTCTCCGATTTCGCGAACGAGCTGTCGACGAGTCGTGACTTCTGGCTCGGCGATGCGTTCGCATCAGGCGGCTCGGCCGGCTACGACCACAAGAAGATGGGCATCA
>DATMRT010000074.1:0-104750 GCA_035565975.1 Hyphomicrobiaceae bacterium | reverse complement strand
GGTACGTAGATGTGAATAAATTCCTGATCGGCGTTCGTCATCGCCAGACGCCGTCGATGATGCAAAATTCAGCAAAATTGTACGCAAATGACCTCGCGAGTTTGCGGTCACGCGATTATCGGGACAAGGCAGCAAATTTCTTGGTGGGCCCGGCAGGACTCGAACCTGCAACCAGACGGTTATGAGCCGCCGGCTCTAACCATTGAGCTACGGGCCCCCGCTGCGCGACCCGTCATCGCTGGCCGCCGGCAGGGCGCGCCTCTATAGCAGCTTCGCCCTCGACTTTGCACCCCGCCCACGTGCACGGGCGGCCGACGGAAGTGCCGGCCCGCAGCGTCTGCGCGGCACGCTCCTGCCGCATTGGCCGGGCACAGAGCATTCCAGCCGGGAAACGAACGGAACGAGACATGAAAACCTTTACGTCATTGGCGATCGCGAGCCTTCTCGCGCTTGTCCCCATTCTTGGAGCCGCGAGCATGAACAGCGCCGAAGCACAGGAGAAACGCGCCGGCCGTTGGGTCATGGTCGCTGGCCACGGCAGCGTCGAAGCCCCGCCCGATGGCGCCGAGATCACCACCGGCGTCGTCACCGAGGCGGCGACCGCGCGCGCTGCGCTGACGGCCAACAGCGCCGCCATGCGCAAGGTGATCGACGGCCTCAAGGCCGCCGGCATCGACGCCAAGGACATCCAGACCCAGCAATTCCAGATCTCGCCGCGCTATCGCACGTACAAGGACCGCGGTTCGCAGGAGATCGAGGCCTATACCGTGCGCAATCAGGTGGAGGTGAAGGTGCGCGACATCGCGCGCCTCGGTGAGATCCTCGATCAAGTCGTGACGCTCGGCGCCAATCAGGCGAGCAGCATCAACTTCCTCGTGTCCGATGCCGAAAAGCGCAAGGATGAGGCGCGCAAGCTCGCCGTCGAGAACGCCATGCATCGCGCGCGCCTGCTCGCGGAAGCGGCGGGCGCGAAGCTCGGCCCGGTGCTCACGATCACCGAGGAGGTCATGGGACCGCGGCCGCCGCGGCCGATGGTGGCGCGCTCCATGTCGGCGGAAAGCGTGCCCATCGAGGCCGGCAGTGAGACGCTGACCGTACGCGTCGAGGTCGCTTTCGCGCTGGAGTGAGGATCGCGTCTACCACGCGAGGCTTTCCCCTTCTCCCCATTCTCACGGGGAGAAGGGGCTGAAGATGGCAGCCCGCAGCCTCAGATGATTGGCTCTCGGCATGGTCGCCGCGGGCATAGCACCACGGATCGAAGGCGGCAGCCCCCTTCCCGGCAGCCCGCGGCAAGCAAACAAATCCGCTACAACAAAACCAACGTCGCGAGCCCGAGGAAGGCGACGAAGCCGACCACGTCGGTGATCGTCGTCACGAATGTCGTCGATGCGACGGCCGGGTCGAATCCGAGGCGATCGAGCGCGAGCGGCACGAGGATACCGGCGACCGCGGCCGAGAAAAGGTTGATGATCAGCGCTGCCGAGATGACCGCGCCGAGTTGGCCGATGCCGAACCACAGGAAGACGATCGGGCCGAGGAGGCCGCCGAGCACGAGCCCGTTTATGATGCCAACCGCAGCTTCACGGAGGATGATGCGGTTCCGGTTGGCAGGACCAAGTTCCTTCGTCGCCAGCGCACGCACGGTGACGGCCATGGTCTGCGTGCCCGCATTGCCGCCCATGGCGGAGACGATCGGCATGAGCACGGCGAGGGCCACCAATTGCTGGATGGAGGCATCGAACTGCTTGATCACCGCAGCAGCGAGCCCGGCCGTACAAAGGTTGACCGCGAGCCAGACAATGCGGCTGCGCACCGTGGCGATGACGCTGTCGCCGATGCTCTCGTCGCCGACGCCGGCGAGGCGGCGGAGGTCCTCGTCGGTCTCGTCCTCGATGACCTCGACGATATCGTCGACCGTGACCACGCCGACGAGACGCTTGTTGGCGTCGACGACGGGCGCCGACTTCAGGTCGTAGCGCTCGAACTGCCGGGCCAGCTCCTCCTGGTCGAGGGTCGCGGAGACCGTGTGCTGGTCGGCCTCCGTGATCTGCTGGACGAGCACACTTCGCTTCGTGCGCAGCAGGCGCGAGAGGTCGATCGTACCGATGACGCGGAAACTCGGATCGATGACGAAGATGTCGGTGAAGGTCTCCGGCAGGTCGTCGGACTCGCGCATGTGGTCGATGACCTGGCCGACCGTCCAGAACGGCGGTACGGCGACGAAGTCCGTCTGCATGAGACGGCCGGCCGTCTCTTCCGGGTATTCGAGGTTGCGCTCGAGCGCGATACGGTCGCTCGAAGGCATCTGAGCGAGGACGTCCTCCTGGTCCTCCTTGTCGAGGCTTTCGAGGACGTAGGCCGCGTCGTCGGTGTCGAGCTCGGTGAGGACGCGGGCGAGAACTTCGTTCGGCAGGGCCTCGGCGAGCTGGTCGCGGACGCTCTCCTCGAGCTCGGACATGACCTCGGGATCGAAGTCGTCGCCGAGCATCTGGATGAGGCGGACGCGCTCCTCGGGCTCGAGAAGCTCGATCAGATCGGCGAGATCGGGCGCGCGCAGCCCGTGCGTGAGCACCCGCACGTTGGCCGTCTGGCTTTCCTCGAGTGCCAGCCGGAGGGCCTCGAGCCGCCGGCTGTTCATCGCCTCGACGTCTTCGGCGGTCTCGGCTTCGGGCGCTTCCTGGCTCATGAACGGCGGCCTCGCTTGACGCTCCGGGTTGCTCTCCGGTGGTGCTTATTGGACCGAGCGCATAGCATGGCGTTCGTTCATGCCATAGGGCATGTTGAATGAGGACTGTCGATGTCGCAGTGGTGGAGCCTTGTGTTCGCGAACTCGCTGGACTATGCGCGTCTGACGGGTGGCTTCGTGTACAACACGCGGCTCATGCGGGAGCTGGCGGCGCGAGGCTGGGAGATCGAGCCGCTCGACCTGCCGGCCGGTTTTCCGCGCCCGGATGACGAAGCGAAGGCGCGCTCGGTGCATCTGCTTTCAGCATTGCCCGAGGGTATGCTCGTCGTCGCCGATCAGATCTGTTTCTCGCCGCTGGCGGACCAGCTCGCACGCGAGGCGCAGCGTTTGCGGCTCGTGTTGATCTTTCACCATCCGATCGCCATGGAGGAGGGCCTGCCGGCGGACGAGCGCGCGCGGTTCATGGCGGTCGAACGAGCGGCACTGGCCTGCTGCCGCGTGGTCGTTGTCACGTCGCGCACGACGGCCGATACGCTCATCGCGGACTACAGCGTTCCCGAGGAGCGCATCGTCGTCGCTCTGCCGGGCATCGATCGTCCCGAAGTGATGCCGCCGCCCGAAGAGGCGATCCCGCGGCTGCTGTCTGTCGGCGCGGTGATCCCGCGCAAGGGCTATCATGACCTGGTCGAAGCGCTGGCGGGCTTGCAACATGTGCCGTGGTCGCTCGGCATTGTCGGCGATCTCGATCGTGCGCCGGACTACGTGGCGCGCCTGCGCGCAATGATCCGAGATGCGGGTCTCGAAGGGCGCGTGGTGTTCAGGGGCGGGATCGCACCATTTGAACTCGATGCCGAATGGCGGGCGGCGCACGCTTACGTCACGGCTTCGCTGCACGAGGGTTATGGGATGGCGGTCGCCGAGGCGATTGCGCGCGGTATTCCCACGGTGACAACGGGTGCCGATGCCGTTCGCGAATGGCTCGATCCGTCGGCGGCGCTGATCGTGCCGGAGCGCGCGTCCGAGGCACTGCGTGCTGCGCTCTCGCGGGTCCTCACCGAGCCGCTGCTCCGTTCAGCGCTTCGCGCGGCGGCACTTGCCCAAGCGGCGCGCTTCCCGAGCTGGTCCGATGCTGCCGCGGCCGTGGACGAGCGACTGAGGGATCTGCAGGAACAAAACCCATAAAGGCGGGTGGGTCCGGGAGGGTGTCCCTCCCGGTGGGGCGAAAGCCCCGCTCGCGCCGAAGGCGCGATTGCCTAACCCGCAGCCACCCGCTTGTCGAGCAGCGCTCCGATCTCAGCGTCGCTGTAACCCAGGCCAGCGAGCAGCGCGCGCGTGTCGGCGCCGAGCGGGGGCGGCGCGCGATCGGGCTCGGCTTCAACGCCGCGGAAGATCACTGGTTGGCGCAGCGTGCGCACGATGCCCGTCTCACCCTCGAACTTAGGCTCGAAGAAGCCGACGGCCTTCAGGTGCGGATCCTCGAGGAGGCTATCGGGCGTGTGGACCACGCCGCAGGGCACGTCGGCTTTCTCGAATGCGGCGAGCCATTCCGCACTCGTGCGTCCGCCGAGCGAGGCCGCGATGATGGCGTAGAGCTCATCGGAGCGCTTGGAGCGCTCGGCGTTGTTCGAGAACCAGGCCTCCCTGGTGATGTCCTCTCGCCCGAGCAACGTGAGCACGCGCGTCCACTGCGTCTGAGTGTAGGGCAGCAGCGCGATCCAGCCGTCACTGGTGGCGAATGGCTTCCTGTTCTGCGAGAGCGTGCGGTGATAGCCGGTCGGGCCGTCGGCGGCGAAGCTCGCGCCCATGAGGTGCTCGTTGAGCGAGAAGGCGGCCATGGCCTCGAACATCGGCATCTCGACGAGCTGGCCCTTGCCGCCGCTGCGCTCGCGGTGAAGGAGTGCGGCAAGCACGGCATAGACGACGTGCAGGGCGCCGGCTTTGTCGGCCGTGACCGTTGGGTGATAGGCGGGCGTGCCGTCACGGCGATGCGTGAGGCCGGCGAGACCGGAGCTTGCCTGGATGATGTCGTCATAGGCGGGCTTGCCGGCATAAGGACCATCGCTGCCGTAGCCGAGGGCCGCGCAATAGACGAGGCGCGGATTGAGTGCGTGCACGGTGTCCCAGTCGAAGCCGAGACGATCGAGCGCATCCTGGCGCATGTTGTGGACGAGCGCATCGGCCGTTTTGAGGAGCCGGCGCAGCACTTCCTTGCCTTCGTCCTTCTTGAGGTCGAGGGCGAGCGAGCGCTTGTTGCGGTTGTTGTTCACGAACACGGCTCCGAGCCCTGGCCCGGTGGTCGGCGGCGTGTAACGGTTCATGTCGCCGTCGACAGTCTCGATCTTGATCACCTCGGCGCCGAGATCCCCGAGGAACTGGGTCGCGAAGGGCCCGAGCACGATCGTGGTGATGTCGATGATCCGGAGGCCGGCGAGCAGCGGATACATGGAGGGGGGCGTTCCTCTGGGTCTTGTTCGTTGCCGTGCAAGTTTATGCCGCACGCGGGCGGCGGGCGCCAGACCGTTGCTTTGCAATGCAGAATGCGGGTGAGCGCCGGGAGCCTCCCGTCGAAGTGATTAACATCCGCGTTCGCCGAGGCGCTAAGATATCAGCGCGATGCGTAACATGGAGGTTGGTCATGGCTAGCTACGTCATGCTTGCGAACTTCACCGAACAAGGCATCCGCAACGTCAAGGACTCCGTCAAACGCGCCGAAACCTTCAAGGAGGCCGCCAAGGCTGCCGGCGTCACCGTGAAGGACCTCTACTGGACCCTGGGTGAGTACGACATTGTCGTTACGGCCGAAGCGAAGGATGAAATGGCCGTGACGGCGCTCGGTCTCACGCTGGCGAAGGCGGGCAACGTCCGCACGCAAACGCTGCGCGCGTTCGGCGCGAGCGAAATGTCCGAGATTCTGGGCAAGGTGAAATAGCCAGCGCGTCTGCGTATGTGGTCTTCGATGGCGCCGGCGGGTTGGGCTGCCGGCGCGGGGGTTGTCTTTTTGCGGCTGTCAGGCTGGACGTACGACAATGTGCTGGTCGTTGTTGTGCGAGGCGACCGCAAGGAGGCGCAAATGGATGAGCCAGCTGACGACGACGTTGCAGCTATCAACGGTCTCATCGCCCGGCAGTTCGCCAGCCTGCGCTGGAAAGCGGGCGGGGCTCCGGCTCTCGACGATTTTGCAGCGGACTTTTTGCCCGGCGCCATGCTCTTCGCCTCGGCCCGGCCCGTGTGCGCGCAATCGATTGGCCAGTTCGCCGAGCGTATGAATGGCCTCGTTGGGACGACTCTTAAATCGTTCAACGAGGAGGTGATCGGAATACGCGTGCACGTCTTCGGCAATATAGCGGTGGCGATTGCGGCGTGTGAGAACACCGAGAACGGGACCGAGGTCAATCGCAACGTCGAGATGATGTTGCTCGTGAAGGACGGCGGAGAATGGAAGATCGCCGCCCAGGCCTGGGACAAGGCGACCGATACGCGGCCGATCCCCGCTGAGCTTCTGGCGTCGGAATAATCCCAGACCTCAATCGGGCCCTTTCATCGACCAGCTCGGCGCCGTACCGCGCACCTTCTTGCGGAAGAAGAATGACCATGGATCGGGGAACTCCCCGACCGGGATCTCGATGAGCGCCGGCGCGTTCGCCTTGATCGCGGCCTTCAGCGCCGGGCGGAGTGCGTCCGGCGTCGTCACCCGCTCCGCCCGCATCCCGAAGCTCTCGGCAAGGCGCACGAAATCCGGATTGACGAGATTCGAGGCGACCGTGCGCCCCTCGTAGACCTTCTCCTGGATGCGCTTCACGTTGCCATAGGCATTGTCGCTGAAGACCAGGGCGACGACGCCGATATCATGCGCGACGGCCGTCGCCATCTCATTCGCGCCGAACATGAAGCCGCCATCGCCGTGCACGGCGACTACGGCGCGATCCGGCATCGCGACCTTGGCGCCGAGTGCGGTCGGATAGCCCCAGCCGAGCGTGCCTTGGTAGCCGGTCGAGAGATACGTGCGCGGCTTGTACACGGGATAGAGCACGCGGCTCGCATAGCTGATCTGGGTCAGTTCCTCGATGAGGATGCCGTCCTCGGGCAACTCGGCGCGAATAGCGTCGATCCATGCCTTCTGTGGTGCGAGGCGGGCGAACTCGCCGTCCATCTGCGCGCGCAGCGCTCGCATTTCCTCCGTGCGGTCGGCAGGCTTGTCGCCGTTCCGCTCCAAGGCATCGAGTAGCGCCGAGACGCCTTCGGCCGCGTCGGCGACGATCGCAATGTCCGGCGTGCACGTACGCCCGATGCGCGACGGGTCGATGTCGAGGTGGATCACCTTCATCGCATCGTCGCGTCCCCAGTCGAGCATGTGCTGGAGGCGCGTGCCGATCCCGATGACGACATCGACGTCCTTCCAGAGCGTGTGCCCGGCCGGGAAGCGATGGCTGAAGGGGTTGCGCGCATCCATGACGCCCTGGCCCGTGCGGTAGGCGATCACCGGCGCCTGGATGCGCGCCGAGAGACGCGTGACCTCCGCGCTTGCATCCTGCGCCCCGCCGCCAACGAGTATGATCGGTCGCTTGGCGCCGGCGAGCGCCTTGGCTGCCGCCTTGATGGCATCGAGGTCGAGCGGCGGCGTCTTGCGGATTGACGGCGTGTCGTCGAACGCAACCTCGGCGGTGGAGCGCCACATGTTCCACCCGCATTCGAGGCCGACCGGGCCCGGGGCGCCGCTCAGCAGCTCGTCGAAGGCGGCGCGGCTCTTCGCCGCGGCATCCTGTGGCCCCTCGATGTGTCCTGCCCATTTGGTGAGCGTCCGCATGATGCCGAGCTGGTCGGGGATCTCATGCAGGAAGCCGATGCCCTTGCCGATGTACTGCTCGTAGATCTGACCGGAGACGGCCAGCACCGGCGCACAGAGCGACTGGGCCGTCGCGAGCGGGGTCGTCGTGTTCAGAAAACCCGGCCCAGGCACCACGCAATAGGCCTGGGGTTTGCCGCTTGCGAGCGCCGCCCCGAGCGCCATGTAAGCCGTTGCCTGCTCGTGACGCGTGTGGACAGGCTTCAGAGGGCTCCCGGCGCGGACCAGCGCGTCGAAAAAATCGTCGTTCTGGACGCCCGGCAGACAATAGAGCGTATCGAGACCATTGGCCGCCATGGTCCGGATGGTGATCTCGGCGGCATTCATCTGGGCGAGGTTGGTCGCGGGCATTTCCGGCTCCCTGGGATCGACTGTTTTCTGGCTACCTGAAGGGGCGGAGCCTGTCACGAGGCAAGGAGACGTCATCGCATTGCTGCGCCGCACGCCCAGTGCCACGTCAGCGCCATCCTTGATGTGGATAATCGCATCTGCTTCCTGCGATAACTACTAGGATCGTACGGGCGAATCGCAGCCGGCTTGGGGAATAATGGCGGATCTGGAAATGAACAGCGCGCGTGTATCGCGTGACAGGCGTGGCGTCGTCAGGGCGGCGTTGTGGCTTCTCTCCGGCGCTCTCGCGGCGACGGGCAGCGTCGCCAGTGCACAACAGCCGACCCCCTCCATTCCGGGCCTCGTCGTGACGACCACGCCGCCGCCACAGCGACCGCAGGCGCAGCCAGTCGCGCCCTTGCGCGCGGAGCCTGCGCCGCAGAAAGCCAAGCCCAAACCCCGTCCGCGTCGTGAGGCGAATTCCGCGCCGGCGCGCGGCGGAGACTCCGGTGGTGGCGGTCGCAGCCAGGGCATTGTGCTGCTCGTCAATGATGATCCGATCACAGGCTATGAGATCGAGCAGCGGGCGACGCTGATGGCGGCGGGATCGGGCGGCGGCGGCGACATGCGCGCGCGCGCCGAAGCACGCTGGAAGCAGATCATCCAGGACCCCAAGACCAACCAGCGCTTCCAGCAGTTCCTGCGCGAGAAGCAGCCAAAAAGCCGCGAGGAAGCGGTGGGGCTGCAGAAGCAGTTCGTGGGCGATCTGCAGAAAAATATGCTGGAGCAGCTCCGCCGCGAAGCGCGGATCGGCAATATTCAGAAATTCCGCGCGCAGGCGCGGGAGGAGCTGATCGATGAGAAGCTGAAGATCCAGGAAGGCAAGCGACTGACCATCACGATCAGTGACGATGAAGTCAATCGTGCCTTCAAGGAAATGGCGACACGCAACAAGATCAGCGAAGAGCAGTTCATCGCCCAGCTCAAATCACAGGGGATCGATCCGTCGACGATCAAGGCGCGCACGAAGGCAGCGCTCGTCTGGCGCGATGTGCTGCGCCGCAAGTTCGGCCATCAGATCAACATCAACGATCGCGACATTGATCGCTTCGTCGAGCAAGCCGGCGAGGATGGTGGCGGCAGCGCGCCGCAGGTCTCGATGCAGCTTCACCGGATCACGCTCGCGGTGCCGGGGCGCATCGATCAGGCGGCCCTCGCGCGCCGCCTCGCCGAGGCCGAGGACCTGCGCAAGCGTTTCCGCGGCTGCCGCTCCACTCAGGAATTGGTTAAAGGCGTGGCCGATGCCCGCTTCGAAAGCCTCGCCAATCAGGAGGCCAAATCCGTCGCCGAGCCGACGCGGAGCCTGCTCCTGAATGCCAAGGACGGCGAGATGGTGCCTCCCGCGCTTGCCAGCACGGGCGTCGAGCTATATGCCGTGTGCGGGCGCAAGACCGTCAAAGTCGACGAGGAAAAGCGCCTCAAGGCTCAGCAGGAGCTGACGATGCGCGAGTTCGACGTCGTGTCGCGGCGCCATCTGAGGGATCTCCGGGCCGAGGCCTTGATCGAGAAGCGCTAGTGTCCAGATTTTGGAGTTCGCCTACGCTCGAGGCCAGTGTTCCGAGCGAACTTCGAAATCAAAAGGGACGCTAGCAATCACCTTTTGCTAGTGTGATTCAGATCGAGAAATTCGCGTGGCACCGTGCCGCGAGATTTGGCGGATTTCTCGATCATCGCACTAGATCTAGATCAAGAAGAAGGTCGGGAGCCTAGGGCCTTGGCAAGCGAAGTTGGGCGTGCGGCGGGTTCGCGCCGCCCGCTGGCGCTGACGATGGGCGACCCGGCTGGGATCGGCCTCGACATCACGCTCGCCGCGTGGCGTGACCGCAACCACGTTCCGGTTCCGCCGTTCGTTCTCTATGCCGATCCGCTGGCCGTCGCCGAGCGCGCGCGTGGGCTCGGCATTGCTGTCGAGCTCAGTATTTCGGAAGACCTCGCTGCCGGATACGAGGCGTTCGCCAGGTTCCTGCCCGTGCGCCCGGTCCCGCTCGCCACGCCTGTTGTTCCGGGCCGCTCCGAAATGCTGAATGCCGGCGGCATCATTGCGGCCATCGATCTTGCCGTTGCCGATACCGTCGCCGGCCGCACCTCTGCCGTCGCGACAAATCCCATCGCCAAGAGCACGCTCCTCAAGGCGGGTTTCCGCCATCCAGGTCACACCGAATATCTCGCCGAGCTCGCCGAGCACCATCATCCGGGCAGGCGCTGGGTCCCGGTCATGATGCTTGCGTCCGATATCCTGCGCGTCGTGCCGCTCACGGTGCACGTGCCCGTTGCGCGCGTGCCTGAGCTGCTGAGCACGCCGCGCGTGGTCGAGACGGTGAGCATTGTTGCGCAAGCCTTGGCGGCCGACTTCGGCATTGCCCGCCCGCGCATCGCCGTGACGGGCCTCAATCCGCATGCCGGAGAGGCGGGCACCATCGGCCGCGAGGAGGTGGCCGTGATCGCACCGGCCATTGCCGCGCTCAAGGCCGAGGGGCTCGCCGTCACCGGTCCGCATTCGGCGGACTCGCTCTTCCATGGCGAGGCGCGCAAGCACTATGACGCCGTCGTCACCATGTACCACGATCAGGCCCTGATCCCGATCAAGACACTCTCGTTCGACACGGCGGTGAACGTCACGCTAGGGCTGCCGTTCGTGCGTACGTCGCCCGATCACGGCACGGCCTTCGATATCGCTGGCACCGGTGCCGCCTCACCATCGAGCCTGGTCGCGGCGCTGAAGCTCGCTGCGGAGCACGCTGAACGCCGCGCTGCGGCCGCTTCTCATGCCTGAGGAGCGGCAGCGACCGGGCGATGGCCTGCCGCCGCTGCGCGAGGTGATCGCGGCACTCGAGATCGACGCGAAGAAGAGTCTCGGCCAGAACTTCATTCTCGATCTCAATCTGACGCGCCGGATCGCGCGGCTTGCCGCCCCGCTTGATGCGACGACGGTTGTCGAGATCGGGCCGGGGCCCGGTGGTCTCACGCGCGCGCTCCTCATGGAGGGTGCGCGCCGCGTCATTGCGATCGAGCGCGACCAGCGTTGCGCGCCGGCGCTCGCCCAGATTGCCGAGGCTTATCCCGGGCGGCTCTCTGTGCACCTCGGCGACGCGCTCGATGTCGCATGGCCGGCGCTCCTGCCGCCAGATGCCGGCCGCACGGTAATCATCGCCAATCTTCCCTACAATGTCGCGACCCGGCTGCTCATCGGTTGGCTCGAAACGGAGCCCTGGCCGCCCTGGTGGTCGCAGATGGTGCTCATGTTCCAGAAGGAAGTAGCGGAGCGCATCGTCGCGCAGCCCGGCAGCAAGGCTTATGGGCGTCTCGCCGTCATATCGCAGTGGCGCGCGGCGCCGCGGGTCGTCCTCACGCTCGGCCCGGAGGCTTTCACGCCGCCGCCCAAGGTTGCGTCCGCCGTCGTCAGCTTCCTGCCGCGCGCCGAACCGATGCCCGAATGCTCTGTGAAGTGGCTCGGCCGCGTGACGGCAGCGGCATTCGGCCAGCGGCGCAAGATGCTGCGCCAGAGCCTGCGGACGCTCATTGCCGATCCGCTGCCGCTGCTCGAAGCGGCCGGTGTCGCGCCCGAGCTTCGCGCCGAGCAACTCGACGTCGCGACTTTCGCGCGCTTGGCGCGGATTGCAGAGCGCCTCGGATCGTCGGGGCGGTAGCTCAATCCCGCCCGGGATCGTAGCGATTGCGCTGGCGCCACTCGGCCATGAAGTAGGAGAGCGACTCGTCGACGTTCTCCGGCATGACGATTCGGATGGTCACGAGCTGGTCACCGATGGTGCCATCCGTCGTGCTGCGCACGCCCTTGCCCTTGAGGCGGAAAATGCGCCCCGAGCTCGTGCCCTTGGGTATCTGCAGTGCGACGCGGCCGGAGATCGTCGCGACCTCGATCTTGCCGCCGAGCACGGCCTCGTCGATCGAGATCGGCAGCTCGAGCAGGATGTCGTTGCCGATGCGCTTGAACTTCGCGTGCGGACGGACGCGGATCTCGACGAGCGCATCGCCGTTCTCGCCGCCGCGCAGGCCCGGTGCACCTTTCCCCTTGAGCCGCAGCACCTGTCCGTCGGCGACGCCTTCGGGCACGGCCAGGTCGAGCGTGCCGCCCTCGGGCATGGTCACCCGCTTCTTGGTGCCGCTGACGGCCTCCATGAAGTCGACGTCGAGCGTGTAGCGGACATCCTGGCCGCGCAGGCTGAAGCCGGGGCCGCGCGCGCCGCGTCCGCCGAAGAGATCGGAGAAGATATCGCTGACGCCGCCGGTATCGCGCGCGCCATTGGCAGCTCCCGCGAAGCCATTGGGCCAGCCGGCGCCGGCGCCATTGCGCGCGTAGGTCCGCACGGGCTCGCCGTGGGCGTCGATCTCGCCGTCGTCGTAGCGGCGCCGCTTGGTGGCATCGCCGAGAATGTCATAGGCGGCCGTGACACGCTTGAAGCGGTCGCTGGCGGCCGGATCGTCCGGACGCACGTCGGGATGGAGCTCTTTGGCGAGGCGCCGATAGGCCCGCCTGATCTCGTCGTCCTGTGCGCCCCTGACTACGCCCAGAACCGTATAGAGGTCTTCAGACATGAGACCGCGTGTCAGCCCGTTTTGAAACCCGGCACCAAAACAAAACGCTCACTGCCGTCCGGCCAGAGAGCGCGATTCGTGCTGCTGATGGAACTGTGGCATCCTCCCATCTGCAACAATCATGATCTAGCGCGGGATTTCGGCAACTTCGCGCCAATCCACATCGATGTCCAATAGATCACGCGTGCCGCGTACCCGTTGCCGGATGCTGCTAAGCACCTATTAAGTGTAGCGAATCTCAGGCTTCTGGTCGACGAGCTCGGCCAGCACCTCGAAGCGGCGTCGTAGCCGCTCGCCGTCGAGGTCGCGATGGGTTGGCGGCAGCGACAGCACCAGCCGGCCGGATTCGTAACTAAGCGGCGTCTCATCGATGATCCCCGCTCGCCCGATCGAGAGCATGTGTGCGGAGCGGATCGCGGCGCCGAGAATGCGGGCCCGCCGCAGGGCCCGCCGCGAGACCAGTGCCCTCAGCGCCGACGGGAGCTCGTCCTCGCCGCCCGAGACACGCCCGGTACCGACGTGGCGGAAATACACCGTGAGAGCGAGGAAGACGCGGCCCTCGTGATCGATACCGCCGAGGCCGGCGTGGGCGACGGCATTGAGGCTCTGCTCGCCGCGGTGATCCGGATGCGCCCGCCAGCCGACGTCCGAGATCAGGCAGGCGGCATGGCGCAGGCGCTGCTCTTCCTGGGTCTCCTTTGGCCCCGGCTCAACGAAGATCGCGTCCGTCCAGGCGCAAAGCTCGCGGGCGTGCGCGAGCGAGCGCGAATAGAGGCGCGCATGATCCTCGCAGAAGGCGAGCAGCGGGTCGCGATCGCGCTCGGCGGGCGAAAGCAGGCTGAAGACCAGCCCCTCGCGCACGCCGTAGACGGAGAAGACCACTTCCTTCGGCCGCATGCGCCTGAGCACGCGCTCGAGCACCAGGGCGCCATAGGGCAGCACCTCGCGGCGCGCGCGTGCGACTTCCTCGATGCCGCGGATGTCGGAAGGTTTCTTCGCCTTGCGGATGCTTTCGCAGAATTCGATGCAGGCGCGGTTCTCGATGCTGTAGCCGTGCATGACGCGCAGCGGATAGTTGCGCAGATCCATGTGCAGCTTGGCGAGCGAGCGCCATGTGCCACCGACGGCATAGAAAGTGCGGCCCTCGCCGGCGGAGATCCATGGCAACTCGGCCAGGCTCGCATCGACGATTTCGATGGCCCGGTCGACTTTGCCTCCCGATGTATCGATCAATCTCAGGCCGCCGAGCGGCAGCGTCGCGGAGGCGGTCGTGTGAGCCCCGGCGATATCGATCAGCTCGAGGCTGCCGCCGCCGAGATCGCCGGCGATGCCGTCGGCGGTGGGAATGCCCATGAGCGTACCGCTCGCGGCAAGCTCCGCCTCGCGCGCGCCGGAGAGGACCGAGATGCCCGCGCCGATCGCCTGCTCGCCGCGCGCAATGAACTCGGCCCCGTTCTGGGCTTCGCGCACGGCGGCGGTCGCGATTACGCGCACGTTCTTCACGCCGAGCACGCGATTGATGGCATGGAAGCGGCGCAGCGCCTCGATGGCGCGCTCGACGGCGTCGGCGTCGAGCCGGCCGGTCGAGGCGACCGTGCGGCCGAGACCGCAAAGGACCTTTTCATTGAAGAGCGGCGCCGGGCTGCGGATAGCCCCCTCGTAGACCACGAGGCGCACCGAGTTGGACCCGATATCGACCACCGAGATCGGCTCGAGCCCATCGAGCCCCATCGATTGGCCGTCTCTGTCCTCAGCAAAGGTCACTGCCTGCTGCTTTCGTCCCTGTCTTCGAGCTTGAAGCGCGGCGGCGAATTGCTCTTCAACGACTGCCCGCGCCCGGAGAGGCTCGGGTTGAACATGAAGTACTCGTGCGCGTTGAAAGGCTTCTCACCATCGTCGGGCGCCATCCGGCGGCTCGATCCGTCGGGTAGGACGAGCCAGCTCTGCTGATTGTCTTTCAGGTTCGCCGTCATGATCTGATCGAGGATCTGCGCGTGCACCGTCGGGTTGGTCACCGGCACCATGGCCTCAACACGCCGGTCGAGGTTACGCGGCATCATGTCCGCGGAGCTGATATACACGATCGCCTCCGGATGGGGGAGCCCATGTCCACCGCCGAAGCAGTAGATGCGGCCGTGCTCCAGGAAGCGCCCGATGATGCTTTTGACGCGGATGTTCTCGGACATGCCGGGGATGCCGGGTCTGAGGCAGCAGATGCCGCGCACGACGAGATCAATCTCGACGCCGGCATTGGAGGCTTCGTAAAGCGCCTCGATGACCTGCGTGTCCACGAGCGCGTTCATCTTCATCCAGATGGCGGCGGGGCGGCCGGCACGCGCGTGCTCGGTTTCCGCCCGGATGCTCTCCAGGATGCGCTTCCTGATGCCGAAGGGGCTCGCCGCCATGGTCTCGAGCTCGGCCTGCTCGCCGTAGCCCGTTACGAAATTGAGAATGCGATTCACGTCCCGCGCGATCGCCGCATCGGCCGTGAAGAACGAGAGGTCCGTGTAGATGCGCGCCGTCTGCGGGTGATAGTTGCCCGTGCCGATATGGCAGTAGGAGACGAGGTCGGCGCCTTCCTTCCTGACGATCATGCCGAGCTTGGCATGAGTCTTCAGCTCGATGAAGCCATAGACCACGTGCACACCCGAGGCTTCGAGATCACGCGCCAGGCGGATGTTGGCCGCCTCGTCGAAGCGGGCCTTGAGCTCGATCACCGCGGTGACGGACTTGCCCATCTCCGCGGCCTCCTTGAGCGCGCGCACGATCGGGCTGTCCTTCGAGGTGCGATAGAGCGTCCACTTGATCGCAAGCACGTCCGGATCGGCGCCCGCCTGTCGCAGAAACTGCACGACGACGTCGAAGGATTCGTAGGGGTGATGGACGACGATGTCCTTCGCCTTGATGGCGGCGAAGCAGTCGCCGTTGTACTCGCGAATGCGCTCGGGAAAGCGGATGTTGAAGGGCGGGAAAACGAGATCCGGCCGATCGTCCACGATGAGCTGCGAGGTGTCGCCGAGACCGAGCAGACCTTCCTGCACGTACGTGTCCGCTTCGCCGACCCTGAGCTGCTCGACGACGAAGACGCGCAGTTCCTGCGGCATGTTGGCGTCGATCTCGAGCCGGATGACCGACCCGCGGCGGCGACGCTTCAGCGCGCTTTCGAATGAGCGCACGAGGTCTTCGGCCTCTTCCTCGACCTCGATATCGCTGTCACGCAGGATGCGGAACGCGCCCTGCCGTTTGACCTCGTAGCCGGGAAAGAGGAACGAGGCGAAGTGGCCGATCAGCGTCTCGATGCGCATGAAGCGGATGGCGCTCGCATCCTCGCCCGCGGGCAGGCGCAGGAAGCGATCGACCGGCGCGGGCACGGGCATCAGCGCGTGCATGGCCTCGCCGCCCTTCTTCTTTGCGAGTTCGAGGCCGAGCGTGAAGCCGCGGTTAGGGATGAAGGGGAAAGGATGCGCGGGATCGACGGCGATCGGCGTCAGCAGCGGGAAGACGTGCGTCATGAAATAGGTCTCGAGCCAGGTCTGCTCGTCTTTGGTGAGCTGATCGGGTGAGACGATGACGATGCCCGCTTCGGCCATGTCACGGCTGATGTCGTTCCAGCAGGCCTGCTGCTCGGCGGAAAGGCCGGCGACGAATTTGTTGATGGCGTCGAGCTGCTGGGCAGGTGTCAGTCCGTCGTTGCTCAGGTTCGCGACCTTGGCCTTGACCTGGCCGTGCAAGCCCGCGACGCGGACCATGTAGAATTCGTCGAGGTTCGAGGCCGAGATCGAGAGAAAGCGCAGGCGCTCGAGGATGGGATGGCGGCGATTGCGCGCTTCGTCCAGCACGCGCGTGTTGAACTGCAGCCAGGACAGCTCGCGGTTGTAGTAGCGCGCTGGGCCCTGCGGCACCTCCACCTGTTCCGGCGTGTTCGCCTCGATCTTTGCGCGCTGGCGCGCCTTGCTGCCCGACACAGCTCTCTCCCTTGCCGCATGGTCGTGCGTCGTCTGAAGAATGCGGCCTGAAGGGATTATAGCTGCCATTGTCTTACGACATTCAAATGTCGGCGTTTTTGATCGATGTTCAATCGCTTTTTTCGCCTCGTTCGGCGGCCCGCAAGGCGCCGAGAGCCTCTGCTGCGAGAGCGCGGGTCACGGGACGGCGCTGGGCGAGCGAGAGCCGGTCGATCACCTCCACCAGACCCGCCGCTGCGGCGAAGGAGCGTTCCAGCTCCCGGGCCAGATAATGCACGACCGCGGGGCCCACCGTGATCTGGCGGTCAGCCAGGAGCTTGACGAGGACGGCGGTCAGCAGCGTCTGGTCGGGCGTGCCGATCTCGGTCATGGCGAGCGCCCGCAACCTGGAACGTAAATCCGGCAACGCCACCGTGAGTTCCCCGGCCGGGATGCGCGACGTGAGCAGAAGGGACGTGCGCTGCTCGCGCGCCAGGTTCAGCAGGTGAAAGAGCGCCTGTTCCGACGCGATACCGCGGTCGATGTCCTCCACCACGACGGCTGGCCGGCCCATCAACTCCGGCACGCGCGCCTCGCCGAGGTCGGCGGCCGAGAGCATGACCGCTTCGGAGCGGAGCTCCCAGACGTGCGCGAGATGGCTCTTGCCGCTTTGCGGTGGCCCGACCACCAGCGCCGAGGACATCGACCAGTCCGGCCATCGGTCGACGAGCGCGACCGCCGCAGCGTTCGACGCACCGACGAGAAAATCCTCCGCGCCGAGTGCGGGGCGGGCGCCCCAGTCGAAGACAAACTGCTCGCGCGTGCGGCTCATGCGGCCGGGCCCTCATTGCCTGGAGGCGGCGGTGTGCCACGATAAACCTCGCTCTCGAGATAGAGGCGAACTGCGAAGCGAACAAGAACGGCGATGGCAGCGGCAACCGGCACGGCAATGAGAACGCCGACCAGGCCAAACAGGCTGCCGAAGGCGAGCACCGCGAAGATCAGCCACACCGGATGCAGGCCGACGCGCGGTCCGACGATGCGCGGGGACAGCAGTCCGCTATCCACGACCGACGTCGCGGCAAAAAGCGCGACGACCTTGATCAGGAGCATCAGGTCCGGCCAGCCTTGGGCAATGGCGACGCCGCCGGCCAGAAGGAGCCCAAGAGCACCGCCGATCACGGGGACGAAGCTCATCAGGCCGACAGCCAAGCCGATAAGCAGCGCATAGCGCAGCCCGATCAACGAGAGCCCAACCGAATAGATCACTGCGAGAATCAGGCAGATCGTGCCCTGGCCGCGCACGAACGCGGCGATGGCGTCGTTGATCTCGCCGGCAAGCGCGCGGATGGTCGGCGCGTGATCGCGTGGCAGGGCGTCGTCGATGCGGGAGACGACGCGGGGCCAATCGGCGAGAAGGTAGAATGCGACAACCGGCGTGATCAGCACGAGCGACAGCAGATTGACGAGCGCGAGCCCGCGATCCCACACCTGCTGGACAGCCCAGCCCATGCTCGTCGTCCAGCTCTGCGCCATGCCGGCGAGGCCGCGCTCGAAGCTCGCCTGTATCTCGTCATAGCGCCCGCCGAGCCACGCGCGGCCGAAGCCTTCGACGAGTACGAGGAGGCGCTTGATGTCGCCCGGCAGCTTCTCCGCGAGCTGGCGGAGCTGATCGGCGACGAGAGGACCGAGCAGGATCAAGAGCAGCACCAGCGTCAGCGCCGCAACGATGATGATGAGGGCTGAAGCCGCGGTGCGGCCCATGCCTGTCTGAGCCAATCGATCGGCGAGCGGGTTCAGGAAGAAGGCGATGGCTGCCCCGACGACGAACGGCAGCAGGATGTCATTCAGGAGCCACACCAGCCCCAGGAACAACATCGCCGCGATGAGCCAGAACGTGAGATGCCGGTTCGTGCGGAGAGGGGGACGCGGCGCGCTGTTGTCGTCGTTCGCCACAGGGGTTCCTTCCAGGCAATTGCGTCAATGGCATCGGCCGGCGACCAGTCGGTCACGGACCACCTACGCCTCAGCGGCCGTCCCCGGCCAAATGCGCGATCCATGTGCGCACGTAAACAGCAAGCGATGACGCCGTCAGCACCGCTGTCAGCCAGATCAGCCCCGTCCTGAGCCCGCCGAGGCCGAGCGTGAACCCTTCGTCCGCGAGCACGAGCGCCGCAAGGACGAGCTGGCTCACGGTGTTCGCCTTGCTCACGATGTGCGGCTGGATTTCGACCGGCTTGCCGATGATCCAGCACAATACTACCCCGAGCACGATCAGGATGTCGCGCGAGACGACCGCGATCACGAGCCACGACGGAAGCTGCCCCGCGACGCCGAGCGCCACATAGATCGAGACGATCAGCAGCTTGTCGGCCATTGGATCGAGATAGGCGCCGAGCTCGGTCTTCATGTCCCAGCTCTTCGCGAGCCAGCCGTCGACGGCATCAGTGATGCCCGCGAGCACGAACAGCAGGAATGCCGCGCGCGTCTGGCCGCTCACGAGCAGCCAGAAAATGATCGGAATGAAGATGACACGGCCAAGCGTGATGAGATTGGGTATGCTCAAGTGGTTGCCTGCATTTCCTCCGCCCGGTAGCGCGCTGTGCGCCGCCGCAGCGGTCCCGGCTCACGGTGTCCCGCGAACCGTACCGAGGCTGTTGATATCACCTTGATCACATGCCTGCATCCGCGACCTCCCAGGTCGGAATTTCGCAACTCAGATCAATCACGGCTCAGTGGCGGTGCTGACCGGGCTTCGGGGCTGGCTCGTGGCCGGGCTTGCTGCCTGATCCGCTGCGCTTGCGCAGCTCAGAACCCTCGGCTCCGAATTGGTAGACGGCCACCACCTCATCGCGCAGCGGCCCGCTTATGCGCAGCTTGATGGCCCAGGGTCCATACATGTCGAGCTGGATTCGCGCCTCGTACTGCCCCGGTTTCCCTGTCGGCTTGAATGTGAACGGCGGCACGTTGTGCACCATCGGCATGGACGGCATGTCCGCACCGAGGACGATCGTCGCCCCGTCGAGGGGGGCCCCCGTCCGCGCATTGGCGAGGCCGAGCGTGCAATCGTAGGCGAATTCGGGACCAGGGGCGGTCTTGCAGGCGAGCGTCGCCTTGGCGCGGTCGGCGGCGATTGCAGGGAACACCGTAGCGATCAGCAAGGTGCCCGCAAGGACCAGTCTGCGGATGGGCATCGGCATTCCTCCCGAGAGTATCGCCCCACTGCGGGGGCTTCATTACCGACTGTATCGTCCGCCGATGCCAAGAACCAGAAGTGTGGCCTTGATGCCGGCCGTCCAATGCCCCCAGATAGGCGGGCCTGCGCCGAAGCGCCGCCGCGCCACATCCAACCGCGAGGAACACCATGCGACTGATCGGCATCCTGAGATCTCCCTACGTGCGCCGCACGGCGGTCAGCCTCAATGCGATGGAGATCCCCTTCATGCTCGATGCGGTGCCGGTCTTCGACAAGCCCGAACTCGTCTCCCCGCACAACCCGCTGACGCGCGTGCCGACGCTCGTTCTCGAGGACGGCGAGGCCTTGATCGACAGCGCCGTCATCCTCGACTACCTCGACGAGATCGCCGGGCCGGAGAAGCGGCTCGTGCCGGAGCGTGGTGCGGAGAGGCGTCACGTCCTCAAGCTCACGACCGTGGCGCTCGGTGCCGTCGACAAGGCGGTATGGTCGGCCTACGAGTACCGCTTCCGTCCGGAGGAGAAGGTTCACAAGCCTTGGGTCCGGCACAACGATGCGCAGGTCATCTCGGGATTCGAATATCTGGATGCCATCGCGGAAAAGCTCGGGCCGGACGAGTGGATGGCCGGCACGCCGCGCATGAGCCAGGCCGATATCACGACGGCCGTCGGCTTCACGTTCGCGCAGATCGTGCGTCCAAACCTGGGGCTCGCGGAGAAGGCGCCGAATGTCGCGAAGTTCGCTGCGCGCTGCGAGGCACTTGCGCCCTTCAAGGCTGCGGCCATTCCGGGTTGAGGCTCAGGTTGCCATCCATCCGGTCGCCGTAATCAGACCGGCCATGATCGGGACGAGCGCATCGTCGATGGCGGTGCCAAGTGTCGCGATTTTGGCGAGCCCATCGGCCGGGTCGGGCGGCGCTTCCTCGAACTCCATGATCAGGTCCTCGATCATGGCGCCGCGCACGCCGGGATGGCCGGTGAAGCCGAAGGCGTTCGGACCGATCTGGAAGAGCGCCGGTTGGCCAGCTTCATCGGTAGCAAGAATGGTCGCGTAGTCCGGTGGGCGCGGCCGGTCGCGCATGTAGACGACATTCGGGAACTGTGCCGGCAGGAGACCGCCGAGCGCGTCATCGCGCACGCGCCGCGCCGTGCCCACCGAGAGCACAAGCGGCGCGGCTTCGGTGCCGCCATCGGCTGCCAGTGCCAGGATTTGACTGCCGAGACCGATGCCGATGACGGGCTTGCCGAGCATGAGGCAGGCGCGCGCAAGGCGCAGCTCCGTCTCGAGCGTCGGCAGGATGGGGCCGGGCGCGCACGTCCCCCATGGCCCGCCGCCGAGCAGGATGAGGCCATCGCCGACGACGGACGTCTGGGGAATGGCTCCCCCGGTCGTGAATGGCCGGAAGTAGCCGAAGCGGACGCCGCGCCCTTCGAGATGATCCTCGATCTGGCCGAGCCATTCGGACTGTGTGTGCTGGATGACGGAGACGTGCTTCATGGCTTCAAGGTCTCGCACGGCGGCCGCGGCGTGGCTATAGCATCAAGGCCGGGCGATGCTGCCCGGGAAAGGCGCGATCATGGATTATACCATCTCCTTCGTCGTGGCCGCCGCCGAGAACGGGGTGATCGGGCGCGACGGTGCCATTCCGTGGCGCGTGCCGTCCGATTTGAAGATCTTCCGCCGCCTCACCATGGGCAAGCCGGTGATCATGGGCCGCAAGACCTATGCCTCGATCGGCAAGCCGCTCGATGGCCGCGACAACATCGTCCTCACGCGCGACGCCGATTTCCGTGCCGCCGGTGTCGAATGCGCAGGCAGCATCGAGGAAGCGCTGCAGATCGCTCGAGGATGTGCCGCCAGGCGTGGCGTCGATGAGATCATGGTCATCGGCGGCGCCGAGATATTCGCGGCGATGCTCGCGCGCGCGGATCGCATTTATCTCACGCGTATTCATGCGCGCCCTGAGGGCGATACGGTATTTCCGGAGCCCGATCCGGCCGTCTGGCGCGAAGTGTCGGCAGCGTCCGTTTCGCCCGATCCGCGTGACACAGCGCGTGCGACCTTGCACACATACGAACGGGCCGCCTGAGAGCGGCCCGTCCAGCTTTCAGAAATCGTAGTGCGTGCTACTGCTTCGCCGTCTTCTTTGCCGGCGTCGGCGCCTTCGCTACCTGCTGCGGGGTTGCGCGCACCTGGTTCACGAGATTGACGTAGGCATCGAAGAAGGCCGCCGAGATGGTCTTGCCGATCTCAGTGTTCGCATAAGCGCCGCCGCCGCCGGCGCCACCCCAGCTTGCCCGCGAGAAGTCGAAGCCCGCATCGGCCGTCGAAGCTTTGCCTGTCGCCGCCGCGACCTGGACGCCCGACTTGCCACTCGTCAGATAGATGGCAACCTGCGCCTCCTGCACCTTGACCGATATCGAGCCCGCGATCGTGCCTGCGTAGCCCGGAAGCAGACGGCCCATGCCGCCATCGACGCCGCCGGCATTCTCGTTCTTGGAGATCACGTCGGGTGTCAGGAAGTAGTCAGCGCGCGCAAGCTGTGGGCGCTTGCCCTTTTTCGAGACGTGCCGCTCCTCCATGATCTTCTCGAGCGCCTCGCCGCGGTCGACGATCTGGAAGCAGTTCGATTGCGCGATCATGAGGCGCAGGACAGACGAAGGTGCCGTGAGGCCCGTGCCTTCGAGGGCGGGAATCTCCTTGTCGACCAACGCGACGGTGCCGAGCGGCTGCTCGCACCGCGGGAGCTGGGCAGTCTTCTTCTGCGGTGCGCCATCCGCGCCTGTCGCGCTGGTCATAAACGCGTTATCGCCCATATCCGTCGACGAGCAGGCTGCCAGCGCAAGGCACGCACCAACTGCCAATGACTTGAGGAACATAGCCATCTCCCAACTGCTCAACTTGTCCTGAGTATCCCGCGACTCGGAACACGAGCGGGCGCTGGCGGACTATCGGCCCGGAATTTAACACTCGGCAATCGGTCGGCCACAGGATACTGGGGATCAGTTGCCGAAGATCAACGGCACTGAGACGCGCCGGCCACAGGCCGTGCCGCCTGTCCGTCGCCCGCGACGCGGGTCAGATGATCTCGTCCTCGTCCATGACCGGCTCGGCGGTGACATCGGCCGGGCGAGGCGCGCGCTGTTTCTGGCTCTGGCGCTGGTGCTCGCGGGCCCAGGCAATATGGAAGAGCGCGTCGCCCATATTGACGATGGGGAGTGTCGTCGCGCCGATGACGATACCGCGAACGGGCGAGCGCACTTCCATCTCGGTGTCGTCATAGGGATTGGCGACGCAGCCGAGCAGATCGCCCTCACTGACGGCCTGGCCGATGCGCCGCGCCCCGCGGAATACGCCCCCATCCGGCGCCCGCACCCACTTGGAGGCATTGGCGAACACAGGTCCGCGTCGCAATTCGCCCGGTGAGGGCTCGAGCTCGCCGCCGGGAAGCTCGATCAGTCCGCGCGCCGCCATGATGCGGCCGATGCCTTCGACGCCCGCTTTGATCGCGAACTCGTCGAAGCGCAGGCCCTCGCCGCCCTCGTAGACGAGCACGTCGACGCCGGCCTGCGTTGCCGCCGCACGCAGCGAGCCGTCGCGCTCGGGCGATGCCAGCACGACCTGGACACCAAAAACATCGGCGAGTGCGCGGCAGCCGGGCCGCTCGGCGAAGTCGGCGCGGATTTGCGGCAGGTTCACGCGATGGACCGCGGCCGTGTGAAGATCGACGCCGAAGTGCGAACGGCGGATCACCTCGGCAAGCAGGATGTTCGCAAGGCGCGCGGCGAGCGACCCATTCGGCGAGCCGGGAAACGAGCGGTTGAGGTCGCGCCGGTCGGGAAGATAGCGCGAGCGGCCAATAAAACCGTAAGCGTTCACGACCGGCACGCAGAGCAGCGTGCCGCGCAAGCTCGCAGGATCGACGAAGCGCAGCACGCGCCGGATGATCTCGACCCCGTTCAGCTCGTCGCCATGGACGGCGGCCGAGACGAACATGGTCTGGCCACCCTCGCGGCCATGCAACACGTGCACCGGCAAGGTCACGGGCGTGTGGTTAGAGAGCTTGGAAACCGGAAGATCGACGAGCGCTCGCGTGCCCGCCGGCACCTGCTGGCCGCCGATCTCGAAGGGCGCGCGCGTTGTCACGGCCGCTTCAGCTCCAGTTGCGCGCCCTGTTGCCATGGGCGCCGCGCTGCCGGACCCTCGCGGTCGCCGCCGCCTCAGGGCTCCTCGTCGCCCTCCGGCACGGGACCGCCGATGATGCCGCTCACATCGCCGCCGTCCTCTTCCTCGGACTCGAGGAAGGTCTCGTCATCATCGTCGCTGATCGCCTCGTCATCGGCGTCGATATCGACCAGCGCGTCGTCGGCCTCGATGTCGGGCGCATCGCCGGGTGTCGCCCCTTCGAGTTCGGGCTTCTTGGCCGCGGCGGGACGGCGCGGCTTCTCGGCCGCCGCCGGAGCGACAGCGCCGACCGCGGTCGTCGTCATCATCTCGTAGATCGTGCCGCAGATCGGGCACACGATCGGGTCACGATTCAGATCGTAAAATCTGGCACCGCAGGCTGCGCTTTGGCACGTCCGTTTGGTGCCACGTTCGGCTTTCATCGACATGGCTGGGCCTCACGCCTCGGGGGCGGAACATGTGGGGTTTTTTCGGGCTGCTCATTGCCATGGGTACCGGCCGGTGTCAAAAGCAATTCGCGAGGCTTTCCGGTGTGCCTTTTTTCCGCGATTTGGGCCAATCGCCGCTTGCGCCGCCGGACCGCGGCGCCTAGTGTCCGCGCCGCCTTGCGGGACCCGGCACGCGGCCGTCCTCCCGAAACAGGGTTCCGAAACATAGTGAGAGACCCCCAGCCATGGGCTTTTTTGCCGACAGCTTGAACCGGATCCAGCTCTCCCAGACCATGGGGATCTCGGCCAAAGCGCGCGCGCTGGCCGCCGAGGGGCGCGACATTATCGTCCTGAGCCAGGGCGAGCCGGATTTCAATACGCCGGAGAACATCAAGGAAGCTGCTATCCGGGCGCTCCGCGAGAACAAGACGCGGTACACGGACATCGACGGCATCCCGGAGCTCAAAGAGGCGATCTGCGGCAAGTTCAAGCGCGAGAACGGTCTCGAGTACAACCGAAATCAGATCTCGGTCGGCACCGGCGGCAAACAGGTGCTCTACAACGCGCTGCTCGCGACGCTCAATCCCGGCGACGAGGTCGTCATGCCGGCGCCCTATTGGGTGTCCTATGCCGATATCGTTCTCCTCGGCGGCGGCAAGCCGGTCGAGGCGCACTGCACGCTCGAGAACGGCTTCAAGCTGCAGCCCGAGGCGCTCGAAAAGGCCATCACGCCCAAGACCAAGTGGTTCATGTTCAACGCGCCGTGCAATCCGACCGGCGCGGCCTACACGCGCGAAGAGCTGAAGGCACTGACGGATGTCCTCATGCGGCATCCGCACGTATGGGTGCTGACCGACGACATGTACGAGCACCTGATCTTCGACGATCTGAAATTCTACACGATCGCTCAGGTTGAGCCGGGGCTCTACGAGCGCACGTTGACCGTCAACGGCTTCTCGAAGGCGTACTGCATGACCGGGTGGCGACTCGGCTATGCCGGCGGCCCGAAGCCGTTGATCGATGCCATGCGTAAGCTGCAGTCGCAGTCGACCTCGAACCCGTCCTCCATCACGCAGTGGGCAGGCATCGAAGCCTTGAACGGTCCCCAGGACTTCATTCCGAAGAACAACGAGGCCTTCCGCGAGCGCCGCGATCTCGTCGTGTCGATGCTGAACCAGGCCAAAGGCATCAAGTGCGCGACGCCGCAAGGTGCCTTCTACGTTTATCCGAGCTGCGCGGGGGCGATCGGTAAGACCACGCCGGGCGGCAAGAAAATCAACAACGACGAGGATTTCGTCACGGCCCTGCTCGAGGACACCGGGGCCGCGACGGTCCACGGCGCAGCGTTCGCGCTGAGCCCGTTCTTCCGTATTTCCTACGCGAGCTCGCTCGATGTGCTCGAGGATGCGTGCTCGCGCGTCCAGCGCTTCTGTGCAAGCCTCAGGTAGGCGGCGCGGGGTCTCGATTTTCCGAAGGTCGGAAGGGCGCGGTCACGCGCCCTTTTTGCTGATACATTTTGACGACATAGTTGAGTACGTTGCTCCGCTGCGGGCGGTTTTCTGGAGGGCATTGTCGTGGCGACGCTTTATCCGGTCATTCTCTCCGGCGGCTCCGGCACGCGCCTGTGGCCGCTCTCGCGCGCCATGTATCCGAAGCAGTTCATCCGCTTCTTCGATGATAGCGACCCGAGCTTTCTCGGAGCGACAGTGCGCCGCCTGCCGCCGTCGGACGGCTTTGCGCCACCCATCGTGCTCTGCAACAACGACCATCGCTTCCTCGTGCGTGAGGAGCTCGAGCGTGCCGGCATCACGCCCGAAGCCGTTTATCTCGAGCCGGTCGCCCGCAATACCGCGCCGGCCATTGCCGTCGCTGCCCTCGCCGTCGCCGCGCGCGATGCGGAAGGCATCCTTGTGATCATGCCCTCCGACCACGTGATCGAAGACGGCCAGGCATTCGCCGATGCCGTGCGACGGGCCGGGCAGGTAGCGGCGGCCGGCCGCCTCGTTCTTTTCGGTATCAAGCCCTCGTCGGCGCACACGGGCTATGGCTACATCCGGTGCGGCGAACCGATTATGGAAGGCGGCGGCGCGCGCGCCGTCGATGCCTTTGTCGAAAAGCCGGACCAGGCGACGGCCGAGGAGTACCTCGCCGCCGGCACGTATCTCTGGAACAGCGGCATCTTTGTCCTGCACGCGCGCACCTTCCTCGACGAGATGCAGCGCCTCGCGCCTGAAATCCTGGAGGCGGCAAAGGGCGCTCTCGCCAACGCGCGCGAGGATCTCGGCTTCCTCCGCCTCGACGGCAATGCCTTTGCGAGCGCGCCGGCGATCTCGATCGACTATGCGGTGATGGAGCGCACTCAGAAGGCCGCGGTGCTGCCGATCGACGTCGGCTGGAACGACGTCGGCTCATGGTCGTCGCTCTGGGAGATCGCCGAGCACGATGCCGCCGGCAACTATGCCCGCGGCACCGCGATCATGGAGGACGCGACCGGCCTCTACGTGCACAGCGAGCGCTCGCTCGTCGCCGCGATCGGCGTCAAGGATCTCGTCATCGTCGATACGCCCGACGCACTGCTCGTCGCCGACAAAGCCCGGGCCCAGGACGTATCCAAGATCGTCGCACGGCTCAGGAGCGAGGGGCGCCGGGAGCACGAGCAGCACGTGCGCAACTACCGGCCGTGGGGTTTCTTCGAGACGCTGAGCATCGGCCCGCGCTTTCAGGTCAAGCTGCTACACGTGAAGCCGGGTGCCAAGCTCTCCATGCAGCGCCATCACCACCGCTCGGAGCATTGGGTGGTGGTTCACGGCACGGCCAAGGTCGTGATCGGCGAGAACGAGCAGCTCGTGCGCGAGAACGAGAGCGCCTACATCATCGCGACGCAGTGGCACCGGCTCGAAAACCCGGGCAAGGTTCCCGTCGAGATCATCGAAGTGCAGATCGGCAGCTATCTCGGCGAGGACGATATCGAGCGGACGGACGACATCTACCACCGCTCGGCCGATGAGACGCGATGAAGACTACGAGGACGTGTCCCGCTTCGCATCGCCCTCGATGCCTGGATCGTTGGCTGCGACCCGCGGCGCAGTGCCGCCCGGAGCCGGCGTATCCTTCAGTGTTTCGGCGGGCGCGGGATGAAGGCGGTCCCAATCCTTTTGGAGCTGCTGGAAACGGCGATAGCTGAGCGGGATCATCGCGAGATAGGCGAGCGTCAGCACGGTGAGCGTGCCATACGGATAGGTCACGAGCAGGCCGACGAGTGCCGCCACGCCCGTCATGATCGGCAGGATGAGCTCGCCGCGGACACGCTCGCCCATGAGCTTTCCGGAGAATGTCGGAATCGTCGAGACGAGCAGGAACGCCATGGCGAGTGTGTAGAGCGCGATCAGCAATGGGAAGTCGCGGACATCCATCAGGCCGAGGCCGTTGAGATAGAATGGGAGCAGCACGGTGACCGCGCCCGCCGGTGCCGGCATTCCGGTGAAGTAGTTCGACTGCCACTTCGGCTTGTCGATCTCGAGCATCGAGTTGAAGCGTGCGAGCCTGAGACCCATGGCGCATGCGAATATGAGAACGGAGATCCAGCCGAAGCCCCTGAGGCCGGATAGTCCCCACGTGAACAGCACGATCGCGGGGGCGACGCCGAAATTGATGAAATCGGCGAGGCTGTCGAGTTCGGCGCCGAAACGCGACTGCGCCTTGAGTGCGCGCGCGAGACGACCGTCGACGCCGTCGAGGATGGCGGCAACGACAATGAGGCCGATGGCCAGCTCGAAGCGATGCTCGATCGCCATACGGATCGCCGTCACGCCGGCGCACAGGCTCAGCAGCGTGAAGAAGTTCGGCACGAGCATGCGTACAGGAATCTTGCGCTGGCGAAAGAGCAGGCGCCGTCGCCTGCGTGCGCCCAGCTCGCGATCCGAATCCCGATAAGGCTCGTCGTCCTCGATCAACAGTCTGCTCCTTTTCTCCCTTCCCCGATTCCGGGGAGGGCGATCATACGCCGTAGGCTAACCGTCGTAGCCCTCGATGATGATCACGCTCGCATCCGACGCCTCGTCGCGAATGGCGGCAGCAGCCTTGTACTCGGGACTGTCATAACAAGCACGCGCGACTTCGTAGCTCTCGAATTCGATAACGACGTGACGCTCGCCGATTTCGGCGCCTGCGCGTTGCTCGAACTTTCCGCCGCGGACGATGAACTTTGCGTTGTACTTCGTGAACGCACGCGCATTCGCCGCGACGTAATCCTTATAGCGGTCCGGATTTTTCACCTTCACATGGGCAATCCAGTATCCCTTGGCCATAGGCTGCTCCCCAAATTGAGTACACGGGCCGGAACCTTAACGGTCCGGATGGCGAACACAAGGCGGCATGATTTTGCCGGCTGCGTGAACATGAAACGGCCAGGCACATAGGCCTGGCCGTGCAAACTCCGATCACCATGCAACTCGAGGGTGAGTTCGCGCGTTTTGTTTAGTTCAACCGTCCTTCGAGTCCGTAGTCGCGCATTTTCCGATAGAGCGTCGAGCGACCGATGTTGAGGCGCTTCGCCACCTCAGTCATGTGGCCACGATAGCGGCCGAGCGCAAGGCGGATCATGTCGGCCTCCATGGCTTCGAGCGAGCGGATTTCGCCGCTGTCGTCGATCGCCGGAATGCCAAGTGCGTTCTTCCCTGGTTCGCGGGAGACCTCGATCGTGCGCGGGATGCTGTCCTCGGCGCCGAGCAGGGCCGGACCCGTGTAGGCCGGATGCGGATCGACATACTCGGGCTCCTCCGGCATCTCCGCCCGGAAGCCTTCGACGTGCGCCGCGATCTGCGGGAACTCGTCGACCGTCAGCTCGGCCTTGTCGGCGAGCACCACCGCGCGGAAGACGGCGTTCTCGAGCTGGCGGACATTGCCCGGCCAGGCGTAGCTCACAAGCATGTTCATGGCATCGCTGCTGATGGCCGTGATGCGCTTGCCCTCCTCGGCGGCAAAGCGCGCGAGGAAATAGCGGGCGAGCTCCGGCACGTCGCCGATGCGCTCGCGCAACGGCGGCACGACGATCGGGAACACGTTCAGCCGGTAGTACAGATCCTCGCGGAACTTGCCCTCTTTGACAAGCTGGATCATGTCGCGGTTCGTCGCCGAGATCAGGCGGAAGTTCACTTTGACGCTCTTCTTCGAGCCGACGGGGTCGATCTCGCCTTCCTGCAACGCGCGCAGCAGCTTGACCTGGGCGTCGAGCGGAAGCTCGCCGACCTCGTCAAGGAAGAGCGTGCCGCCATCGGCCTCCTGGAACTTGCCGATGCGCTTGTCGACGGCGCCGGTGAACGAGCCCTTCTCGTGACCGAAAAGAATGCTCTCGACGAGGTTCTCGGGGATGGCGCCGCAGTTGACGGTGATGAAGGGGCGGCCGGCACGCTCGCTTTCGCCCTGGATGGCGCGTGCGATCAACTCCTTGCCGACGCCGGACTCGCCTTCGATCAGGACCGGGATGTTCGAGGCTGCAGCACGGCGGCCGAGAGCGACGACCTTGTTCATGACCTCGCCGCGCATGACGAGATCATTGAAGGTCAGCGTGCCTTCGACCTTCTTCTTGATGCGCGTGATCTCGCCCTGCAACGCTTCAATCTTGAGCGCGCTCTTGATCGAGACGTCGAGGCGCTCCTGGCTTGCCGGCTTGACGACGAAATCGGCGGCGCCCGCGCGCATCGCGCCGATGGCGGCATCGATCGAGCCGTTGGCCGTCTGCACGATGATCGGCGGCGTGCCGGGCTTCGAGCCGAGGCGTTCGAGCACGGCCATACCGTCCGTGCCGGGCATGACGAGATCGAGAAGCACGATGGAGATCGAGGGGCCTTCCGGGCCTTCGAGAATCTGGAGGGCGTGTTCGCCGCCCTGGGCGGTGCGGGCGTCGTAGCCCAACCGCTTGATCATCTCTTCCAGGATGCGGCGCTGGGCGGGGTCGTCATCGACGACGAGGACGCGCTTGGACATGAGCATACTCACGCAACATTACGGGACACGTAGGCCGGCCAAACGATCCGTCCGGGGCAGGGCCCAAATTCGGACAGATCCTCAGGCGCGGCTTACTCACGGACGCGAGAGTGCCCCAGTGGGGTAAATGGATCGTTGCGAAACGATCGCTTTTGAATTTTTTCCGCCAACTCTTCGTGCGCGGCCGCCCTTCGGTCGCGGAGGCTATTGAAATACAACTCGAATCCTGCGTGGCGCCGGGGCGGGCTGCAACGTCGCACCGTCCGCCCGCCTTGCCAGCGCCCCGCAATGCAACAATTGTGGGTGAAGAAGACGGCAACCAGATTCGGGAGACCGCTCATGAGCACCAGCGACGCCGCCCTCGGCTCCATGCCGGAATGGGACCTCCGCGACCTCTATCCCGGCACCGACTCGGCGGAGTTGAAGCGCGACCTCGCCTGGGCCGCCGACGAAGCGGCCCGTATTCGCGCGGCGTACCAAGGCAAGCTCGCCGCGCTCGGCGGCGACGGCGCCGCGCTGGCCGCTGCCCTCAAGGCCTATGAGAAGCTCGCCGACGTGATCGGCCGCATCGCGTCGTACTCGGGGCTTCTCTACTACGCCAATACCTCCGATCCCGATCGCGCCAAGTTCTTCGGCGACATGCAGACGAAGATCACGGCGATCTCGACGGAGCTCGTCTTTTTCGAGCTCGAGATGAACCAGATCGACGATGCGGTGCTCGATGCCGCGTTGAAACATCCCGAACTCAAGCGCTACGCGCCGTGGTTCGCCGATCTGCGCAAGGAAAAGCCCTATCAGCTCGAGGAGCAGCTCGAGCGGCTCTTCGTCGAGAAGGCGACGACCTCGCGCGCCGCCTGGGACCGCCTGTTCAACGAGACCATGGCGGCGCTGCGCTTCGAGGTCGAGGGCGAGGCCAAGCCCTTGAGCCTCGAGCCGACGCTCAACCTCCTCATGCATCCCGAGAGCGCCCGGCGTCAGGCTGGTGCAGAGGCGCTCGCGAAAGTCTTCAAGAATAACATCCGCCTCTTCACGCTGATCACCAACACGCTCGCCAAGGACAAGGAGATCTCCGACCGCTGGCGCGGCTACAAGGACGTCGCGGATTCGCGTCACCTCGCGAATCGTGTCGAGGCGGAGGTGGTCGAAGCGCTGGTGAGCGCCGTGCGTGATGCCTACCCCCGCATCTCGCATCGCTACTACATCATGAAGGCGCGCTGGCTCGGCATGGACAAGCTCGCGCATTGGGATCGCAATGCGCCGCTTCCCGACAAACCCGACCAGCTCTACACGTGGAAGGATGCCGAGCGGATCGTGCTCGATGCTTATGCCGGCTTCTCGCCGCGCATGGCCGAGATCGCGATGCCGTTCTTCAACAAGGGCTGGATCGACGCGCCGGTGCGCGAGGGCAAGGCGTCAGGTGCCTTCTCGCATCCGACGACGCCCTCGGCGCACCCCTACATCCTGCTCAACTACCAAGGCAAGCCGCGCGACGTGATGACGCTCGCGCACGAGCTTGGCCACGGTGTCCATCAGGTGCTGGCGGCGCCGCAGGGACCGCTCCTCGCGCCGACGCCGCTGACGCTCGCCGAGACCGCCTCGGTGTTCGGCGAGATGCTGACCTTCCGCGCGCTTCTTGCGGCGACGCCCGATCCGCGCGAGCGAAAGGCGCTCATGGCGCAGAAGGTCGAGGACATGATCAACACGGTCGTGCGCCAGATCGCGTTTTACACCTTTGAACGCAAGGTTCATATGGCGCGCCGCGAGGGCGAGCTGACGTCGGACAAGCTTGGCGAGCTCTGGATGTCGGTGCAGGGCGAGAGCTTAGGCCCGGCGATCGAGCTGAAGCCCGGGTATGAGGTCTTCTGGTCCTACATCCCGCACTTCATCCATTCGCCGTTCTACGTCTATGCGTATGCATTCGGCGACTGCCTCGTGAACTCGCTCTACGGGCTCTATCAGGAGGCGCACCCTGGCTTCGTCGAGAAGTATTTCGACATGCTCAAGGCCGGCGGCTCGAAGCACCATACCGAGCTGCTGGCGCCGTTCGGCCTCAATGCCGCCGATCCGAATTTCTGGAAGAAGGGCCTCTCGGTCATCGAAGGCATGATCGACGAGTTGGAGAAGATGGATAAGGTGGTTTGAGTTCGCTACGCGCGCGCCATGTCCCTTCTCCCCGTCCTTCACGGGGAGAAGGTTAGGATGAGGGGCGGACGCCTGCTGAAACGTTTGCGTATGCCGCCGCCCCTCACCCCGACCCTCTCCCCGTGAAGTAGGGGGAGGGGGGGGAGTTAGCTACAGCTTTAAGGCCGGCCGCTTGATCTCGTAGAGCATCAGCGCTGTGGCGACGGCGAGGTTGAGCGAATCGAGCTTGCCCGCCATCGGGATCTTCACGAGGTGATTGCAGACGGCCGCCACCTCGTCCGACATGCCGGGGCCTTCGCGGCCCATGACCAGCAGTGACGGACCCTCGTAGCCGCCGTTGCGATAGTCGGTGGCCGCATCGAGGTGCGTGCCGATGCGATCGCCCGGCCACGTCTTGGCCCAGTCGACGAATGCCGCGCGCTCCACCTTCGCGAGCGGCACGGCGAAGAGCGAGCCCATGGTCGCGCGCACGGCCTCGCGCTGGTAGGGATCGCAGCAGTTGCCGACGAGGATGACGCCATCGGCGCCGACCGCGTCGACCGTGCGGACGATGGTGCCGAGATTACCCGGATCGCGGATCTCGTCGAGCGCCACCCAGAGCGCCGACTTCGCGAGCGATTTCACTTCCGGCAGCGTCGACCAGCGCTGCTCGAACACGCCCATGAGGTTCTGCGGGTTTTCCTTCGCCGCGAGCTTCTCCAGCACCGCGCGCGAAACCTCCAGGCCCTCGGTCCCTTCGCGGAGCGCCCAATCGATGAGATCGCGGTGCGCAGCCCCATCGCGCGCCTCCGCGCCATGCACGAGGATCTGCGGCCGCCAGCCGTTCTCGCGCGCCGTCATGAGCACGGAAGCGCCCTCGGCAACGAACAGGCCCGTTTCGCGTCGTGCCTTGCGCATGTCGAGCGAGCGGATCAGCTTCACGCGGTCGTTGGTGAGGCTCGTGATGACGCGCGAAGCCGGCGGCGAGCCGCGGTCAGATCTCGAGGTCATCGCCGCACCAGCGCGTGAACAATGACGTCGGCACCGCGCGCGCGCCGGATTCCTCGCGGATGGCGAGTTCGCCGCTCTCGAAGCGACCGCCCTTCTCGGCAAGTGCTTCGCGGCAGAGCTGGTCGAGCATCAAGGCCGAGGCGCGGATCGCATAAGCCGTGAGGATGAGTGCGCTGCGCGGTCCCGCGAGCAGCGTCGCGCAATTGCGCAGCATGTCGGGAAGGTCGATGAAAAGATCCCACGTCTCGTTGTTCGGTCCACGCCCGAACTTCGGCGGATCGACGAGGATCACGTCGTACTGCCGGCCGCGACGCACCTCGCGCTGCACGAACTTGCGCGCATCCTCCAGCATCCAGCGCACGGGCGCATCCTTGAGACCGGACGCCGTCTGGTTCTCGCGCGCCCAGGTGATCGCCTTCTTCGAGGCATCGACATGCGTGACCTCGGCGTCCGCGTGCGCCGCGAGCAGCGTTGCGGCGCCCGTGTAGGCAAAGAGATTGAGCACGCGCGGGCGCTCAACGCCGGTCTGCTGCTTCAGAGCTGCCATCATCCAGCGCCAATGCGGGAGCTGCTCGGGAAATATGCCGAGATGGCGGAAGGCACTGAGACGGCACGTGAGCGTGACGACATCCTCGAGCCGCACCGGCCAGCTTTCGGGCACCGGCTTGTTCGTCCGCCAGCGACCGCTCTCCTCATCGTCGTTCGCGGAGAAGACGGCGTGCGCGCCGGTCCAGGCTTTTTCCTCAGCCAGCGGACGCCACAGCGCCTGCGGCTCGGGACGGTCGACGATGATCTTCCCGAAGCGTTCGAGCTTGCGGCCGTTGCCGCTGTCGATCAGCCGGTAGTCCGCAAAGCCGTTGCTCTCGATGAGGCTGAGCGCGGGCGCCGCCGTAGCGGCGCGCGGTGCTGCGGGCTCGTTGCTGAAGCGGGGCTTGGACATAGGCGAGCGGCTGCGGACCACTCCTTAAAGGCTGCTGGCGTTGAAGGTATCGCAGTCCCGGATCTGGCCGGACTCGAGACCACGCTTGAACCAGCGCACACGCTGCTCCGACGAGCCGTGCGTGAAGCCTTCGGGCATGACGCGACCGGTCATCTTCCGCTGGATCATGTCGTCGCCGATCGCCGACGCAGCGCGCAGACCCTCTTCGACGTCGCCCGGCTGCAGGCGCTTCTTGAGCTGATCGTTGACCGAGGCCCAAACGCCTGCAAGGCAATCCGCCTGCAACTCCATGCGCACCTGGAGGGCATTGGCCTGCCGCTCCGGAATGCGCTGCTTGGCGTCCTGCACCTTCTCCGCAATGCCGAGCAGATTCTGCACATGATGGCCGACCTCGTGCGCAACAACATAGGCCTGCGCGAAATCGCCCGGCGCGCCGAACTTCCTATCGAGCTCGTTGAAGAAGGAGAGGTCGATGTAGACCTTCCGGTCGAGCGGGCAGTAGAAGGGCCCCATCTGCGCGACACCCTGACCGCACGCCGAGTTGGTCCCGCCCGAAAACATCACGAGCCGCGGCTCTTGATATTTGCGGCCAAACGACTGGAAGATCTTGCCCCAGACGTCTTCGGTATCGGCGAGCACGCGTTTGACGAACTGAGCGGCCTCGTCATCGGGGCGCGCCGTGCGCTGCGCCGGCTGACCGGGCTGCTGCGGCTGCGCCTCGCGGCTTCCCGGCAAGCCCGGAATGTCGAAGGGATTCGTGCCGCCGCCCGGCCGGTCCACGCGCTGGTTCTGCGGCATCTCGGGGAAGCTGAAGCCGCCGCCCCCGCGCAGGAGGTCGAGCGGGTTGATGCCGAAGAGCAGCATGATGGCGCCGATGATCAGCAGCGTCGTGATGCTGAAGCCGCCGCCGCCGCGCCCCATCGGGATCGGAATCTGAATGCCGCGTCCGCCGCCGCCGCCAGGAAAACGAAAACCGCCGCCGCCTTGCCCGCGCCGATCCTCGACGTTGCTGCTTTCGCGATCCGATTCGTCATAGCGCATGACGGTACAACTCCTGCCCTCGGTGTGCCCCGTGCTGCGAGCCCATGCCGGCCAACGCCGCCGCCGCCAAGAACAATTCAGCACACGGGCGAACACGGAACAAGTGGCGCGGCGCGCAGTCTCTTACAAGACCTCGCGGCGCCCTAGTGACGCGCGACGCGGAAGACGCTCCGCTCCTGCTCGTCGAGGCGTTTGACGAGATCGACCTCCCAGGCGAGATACGCGCGAGCGGCTTCGACGTTTCCATCGTGGCGCTGGTGCGTGTGGAATACGAAGTCGATGCGCGCGGCGTCGGGCGGGCTGTCGGGCGTCTTGTTCAATGTCTGGCCGTCCGCCAGCCACGCCTTGGGACCGCCGGTGAGGATCGAAATCTCCTTCACCCCGAGCTCGGCGAGGTCGAGGCTCGCCGCCGCCGCGACCTCCGCACTGTCGGCGATCAACACAATAGGTTGGGCGGGGTCCGTCACAGCGCTGGCAAGGCGCGGGCGCGACGCCCAGACCGAGCCTGGAATGTGCCCCTCGCGGTAATCCTGGCTCGCCCTCAGATCGAGTGCGAGACCCCCGCCGGACCACAGCAGCGCCGATAGGCCTTGCGGTGTTACCGCGTGAAGCGATGCCGCACGCTCTTTCAACATCCCAGGCGCGCGCGGCTGGCGATCGGCCGGAATGGCCGCTCCGATTGCCGCGGCGTTGTCACGGTCCTCGAGGACGAAGGCCTCATGGCCGAGCTGGCGCAGCCACGCTGCCACCATCGGTGCGCGGATGCCTTCGCCATCGGCGAGCACGATGCGTGCGCCTTTGACGCCGACCCACTGATCCGTTGCCTGCTGAAGCTGTCCGCCCGGCGCGTGCACGAAGCCGGAGAGCGGCGCTGCCGCGACCTCCTCGGCCGTACGCACATCGAGGAGGTAGGTCGTGCGGCGCGGATCGGCGAGCCAGGCGCCAACGTCCGCCGTCGTCACGGCACGCACGCCGCACGAGGCTGCATGCGCTGCGGCGCGATTGCGGCGCTCGGCGAGCTTTTCCGCGCTCAGTGCCGGCTGCGGATACTTCTTGTCGGCCCCGCGCCCGACCTCGTATCCCGCGAGAAACCAGCCCTGCGTGCCGTTCTCGAGCGCCACCACCTCGTTCGGCACGCCGAGATCGATCAGCGTTTGCGCGCCGATGATGGAGCGCGTGCGGCCGGCGCAGTTGACGACGATCCGCGTCTTGGGATCCGGCGCGATCGCGTCGATGCGCAGTGCGAGCTCGCCATTTGGACAGCTTATCCCGCCCGGAATGTTGAACTTCTGGTACTCGGCGAACGTGCGGCCATCGACGATGACGAGATTATCGCCGCGCTTCTGCATGGCCACGAGTTCATCGGCGCTGATGCGCGGCGTGTGGCGCTCGATCTCGACGAGTTCGCCGAACGTCTTGGACGGCAGGTTGACGCCATCGAAGAGCGTGTATCCCGCAGCTTTCCAAGCCGGCGCCCCGCCTTCCATGATCGCGACGTTCGTATAGCCGAGGCCTTCGGCGCGTTTCGCCGCCCGTTCGGCAACGTCGTCACCGTCGTCCATCAGCACAATGCGCACGCTCCGCCGCGGCACCAGGCGTTCCAGATCGATTTCGAAGCGGCTGTAGGCGAGCGGCACAGCAAAGAACGGATGCCCATCCGCGTACTGGCCCGTCTCGCGCACGTCGAGGAGGGCGATCTCCTCGCCATCGGAGAGCATCTTCTTCACGGTCCCGGCGGGAATCGCCTTCGCCATCACGTACCTCGCCTCATGTCCTGGTCCGGGGAAACAGGGGAAGCAATATAGCAGCCCGCTCGAGCCCGTGTCGCCCGAAGCGTTGTCATGGCTCCGTCAGAAATGCGCATGACCTGCGCGAAAACGCCCCGTGGCCCCCCTTCGGACGCCCGCTTATAAGCGCCTTCAGGGTGGCCGTCCGTACACGCTCCCGGCGATTGACGAGAATCTGACGAGAGCCCGGGGGGCCGTATGTCGCGACCATTTCTGGTCATGTTCACGGGGCTGCTGCTCGCCCTGAATGCCTTCTCCTGCGACATCACGCTGCCGGCCTTCTGGTCCATGGAGCGAAGCCTCGGCGCACCGATCGAGCACGTCCAGGCTGTCATCCCTGTCTTTCTGTTCTGCTCGGCGATCGGCCAGCTCGTGTTTGGGCCGGCGTCGGACGCTTTCGGGCGCAAGCCGGTCATCCTGACCGGCGTCGCGCTTTACATTATAGGCGCGCTGATCGCCGCCGCTGCCGGCACACTGACCGTCGCGCTCTGGGGGAGGGCGCTGCAGGGCTTCGGCAGTGCCTGCGGTGCGGTGATCGCGCGCGCGCTCCTGCGCGATGTCCATTCCGGCCCCGAGCTTGCCCGCACCATGGCCTTCGCGAGCTCGGTGATCGCGCTCGGGCCGATCATCGCGCCGCTGGTCGGCTACGGGCTCGTCGTTGTCGGCGAATGGCGCGGCGTCTTTATCGGCATGGCGATCTACGGTGCTGGTCTCGCGACGATGGTGCTGGTGCGCCTCAAGGAGACAAATGCATCACCAGATCGCTCGGCAATTGCGCCGGCGCGTCTCAGCGCCGCCATCGCCCGCGTCTTCGCCCATCGCCAGTCGCGCTATTTCGTACTGCTGTCCGGGATCAACTCGTTCGCGATCCTTTCCTACGTCACGAACGCGCCGCGTCTGTACAAGAATGCCTTCGATGTGGAGGGCCTCGCCTTCACCGCCATGTTTGCCGCGACCGGCGCGGGCATCGTCGCGGGACAGTACGTGAATGCGCGGCTCATCGGCCGCCTCGGCGTCATGGCAGCCACGCGCTCCGCGGCCCTCCTGCTGTGCTCAACGGCGATCGTGATCGCGCTGCTGAGCCATCTCGGCCTCATCACCTTGTTCCTCTTCGCCGGGCTCATGCTGATCTACAACGCGTCCTTCCTGGTGGTGATGTCGAATGCCGTGAGCCTCGTGATCGATCCTCATCGCGAGATCGCCGGCGTCGCGTCCTCGACGGTCGGTTTCGTCTCGCAACTCGCCTCGAGCCTGCTGGTGTTTCTCACGCTGCCCCTTTTTCAAGGCGCGCTGCTGCCGTGGTCGCTCGGCATGGTGGTGGTGACCGTGATTGTCGCCGTTGCCGTCACCGCGTACCGGCCGAGGACGGATCATTAGCGCCCGTCGTTCAATTTAATTGTGCGTCGCATCAAGGCCTTGCCGGGACGTGCGTCCCATCGACAGTGCCGCCGACTCAGTCCAGAATCAGCAATGCAGGTTGGCGTGAGATCGTTCGGACGGTCCGCCCGCGCGCCGGGCGGCGCATAACGGGAAGGATCGAGCATATGGACGCTGCTGCAATCATCGTCATGCTTATCGTCGGTGCCATCGCGGGCTGGCTCGCCAGTCTCGTCGTTGGCGGCCCCTGGGGTTTGCTCGGGTACATCGTCGCCGGCATCATCGGCGGCGTCGTCGGCGGATGGCTGCTCAACGTGGCCAAAATCAATCTCAATCTGGGCAGTCCCATCGTAAACCAGATCGTTACGGCTGCTATCGGCGCCATCGTGGTCATCCTGATCGCGCGGCTCATCTCATAGCAGGTTGCCGCTGGCGGCCTGGGCAAGGCCCTGGCAGATCGTGTAAATCCAAGGGCGGGCGCCGGTGGCGGGCCCGCCCCTCTTGTTGAGCGGGTGCAAAGAGCGCAAGTAAAGGCCGATGGTCACAGTTCTCGATACGACGGATGGAAAGCGGATCGGCGCGGCGCGCCATCCGGAGAAGGCGGCGCGGCCAGACACGCCCGTGCAGCGCAAGCCCGATTGGATCCGCGTCAAGGCGCCGGGCTCGCCGGTCTATGCCGAGACGCGTAACATCGTCCGCCAGCACGGCCTCCACACAGTCTGCGAGGAAGCGGGCTGCCCGAACATCGGCGAGTGCTGGAGCCAGCGCCACGCCACCATGATGATCATGGGCGATACCTGTACGCGCGCCTGCTCCTTCTGCAATGTCGCGACAGGAAAGCCCAATCCGCTCGATCCTCAAGAGCCGCGCAATGTCGGCGAGGCCGTGGCCAAGCTCGGTCTGAACCACGTCGTCATCACGTCGGTCGATCGCGACGACCTGCCGGATGGCGGCGCGCAGCATTTCGCCGAGGTCATCGGCTGGATCCGCAAGCTCGCCCCTGCAACGACCGTCGAGGTGCTGACGCCGGACTTCCTGCGCAAGGACGGCGCGCTGGAAGTCGTCATCGAAGCGCGTCCCGATGTCTTCAATCACAATCTCGAAACAGTTCCCGGCCTCTATCCGAGCATCCGGCCCGGTGCGCGCTACTTCCATTCGCTGCGCATTCTCCAGCGCGCGAAGGAGCTCGACCCGACGATCTTCACGAAGTCGGGGATCATGGTCGGGCTCGGCGAGGAGCGCGAGGCCGTCCTTCAGCTCATGGACGACCTGAGAACGGCTGACGTCGACTTCCTCACCATCGGCCAGTACCTCCAGCCGACGCGCAAGCACGCCGAGGTCAAGCGCTTCGTCACGCCGGATGAATTCGAGAGCTACAAGCGCACGGCGCAGGCCAAGGGCTTCCTGCTCGTGTCGTCGAGCCCGCTTACGCGCTCAAGCTATCATGCCGACGCCGACTTCGCACGCCTCCAGGCGGCCCGCGCCGCGCAGGTTGGCTGACGTCATGTTCGGTCGAGCACTCTGCTGTTCACCAGTCGCGGCCCTCAATCCCCCTCCCCCTTGTGGAGAGGGGTTCGGGGTGGGCGGAAGCCCGACGGCCGCGATAAGCTCTACTGCAGATGTTCTGCGATCCCCCCCTCCCTTGCCCGCCCCCACAAGGGGGAAGGGGAACGAGGCGTTTCATCGTGAAGGGGCGCACTAGCCATGCCCTCCTTCGAAACCCGCCGCCAGGTGCCGTTCACGCCGCGTGAGATGTTCGACCTCGTCGCCGACGTCGAGCGCTATCCCGAATTCCTGCCGCTCTGCGAAGGGCTACGTGTGCTCTCGCGAAATGACGAGGGTGACCAAAGCACGCTCGTCGCTGCCATGGACGTCGGCTACAAGGGCATCCGCGAGACCTTCACGAGCCGCGTGGTGCTCGACCGCACAATCCCGAGCGTCCGCACGGATCTCGTGCAGGGGCCGTTCAATAGGCTCGTCAACAAGTGGGACTTCGCCGAGACGCCCGGCGGGTGCGAGGTTACCTTCTTCATTGACTACGAGTTCAAGTCGATGATCCTGCAGATGCTGGTCGGCAGCGTCTTCGAGCAGGCGTTCAAGCGCTTCGCCGAGGCCTTTGAAGAGCGCGCCCACGCGACCTACGGCCGCCGCACCCACTCCGCCTGAGCGTTACACGCGCGCCAGCCCATCGACCATTTCCAGCGCCACCGCGATCGTCGCCATGCGGATGCCGTGCCGGCCAATCTCGCCGAAGCGGCATTCGCGATGGATCGGTGGCCTGCCACGCCGCTCTGCTGCCAGATGCACGAGGCCCACGGGCTTTGCCGCGCTGCCGCCGCCCGGCCCCGCGACGCCCGTCACCGCAACCGCGATATCGGCGCGCGAATGGGCAAGCGCTCCTGCGGCCATGGCCAGCGCCACTTCCTTGCTCACGGCACCATGCGTCGCGATCATCTCGGCCGGCACGCCGATCAGCTCGGTCTTGGCTTCATTGGAGTAGGTGACGAAACCGCGCTCGACCACATCCGACGAGCCCGCAATCTCGGTCAGCACGCCGGCGATCAGTCCGCCGGTGCAGCTCTCCGCCGTCGCCAGCATGAGCTTGCGGGCGCGGAGGGTGGCGAGCAGTGTTTCGGCCTTGGCGATCAGGTCTTCATCAAACATGACTGCCCTTTCTGGCGGCGCCGGGCCTCGACGGCCTTCATGCACCATGTGCGCGCCGCTGCGCCATCGATATCGAGGCGCTCGTAGCCTGAACTCGCAAAGGCATCCCACTTCGCGACGTTGGCGGCGCTGACGCCGACCAGCACAGGAACGCCCCGGCTCACGGCCTCGGAAATGACCTCGCGATAGCCGCGGCCCGCGATCTCGTTCTTGCCGAAGCGATTGAGCAGGAGAATTTCCGCGCCGCGATCGATTGCATCCCCCGCGAGCATGGCCAGCGTCTCGATCTTGTTCGGCTCCATGCGGCAGCCCTGCACGTCGGCGCTCGGATCGACCGAGATGGGGTGAATGCCGCCCGTGCCGAGGTCTTCGAGCACCATGTCGCAGCGCGGCGAGCTTGGCACGCGTGCCGTGTGCTGGACGGCCCCCGCGAGCTGCAGGCCCTCGGCGGAGAGGCCATGCGCGAGTGTCTCGAGAATGCGGTCCATCTCCGGTCCCTGGCCGGAGCCGTAGACCATGGCGGCTACGGGCGCGTACGGATCGGACATGGCTTCACTTTCCTCATCTCGACAGCATCGCACTGCGACGTGCTACAGTTCCTTGATTTTGATCATTCCTCGCTCCGCCCTCAAGAGGGAACGCCATGACCGCCAAGCTCACCGCCGATGCCAAGGGCCTCTACGTCATTGCCGCGACGCCCTTCCATGACGATGGCCGCATCGATCTCGAGAGCATCGACAGCCTCGTGGACTTCTACCTCGCCTGCGGCGTGCAGGGCATGACCATCCTCGGCGTGATGGGTGAGTTCCAGAAGCTCTCCGAAAGTGAGACGCTCGAAGTCTCCCAGCGTTTCCTCAAGCGGACGGCGGGCCGTGTGCCGATCATCGTCGGCGTCTCGAACCCCGGCACGTTCCAGCTCGTGAAGACGGCACGCGCGGTCATGGAGATGGGCGCCGCCGGCGTCATGGCCATGCCCATTCGCGGCCTGACCACGGAGCCCTCCGTCGAGAACTACCTGCGCTCGATCCTGACGGCGCTCGGGCCGTCGATCCCGGTCTGCATCCAGGATTATCCCAAGCTCACCGACGTCTATTTCAGCGCCGACTGCTTCATTCGTCTCGTCGATGCCTTCCCGCAGATCGCCATGTTCAAGCATGAGGACATGCCGGGCCTCTCCAAGCTCTCCGTCATCCGTAAGGCGTGCGACGGCAAGGCGCGGCGCTACATTCCGATCCTGTGCGGCAATGGCGGCATCCACCTGCCGCAGGAATATCTGCGCGGGGCCGACGGCGCCATGACCGGCTTTGCGTTTTCCGACATGATGGTGGCCATGCACGCGCTCTTCGCCGCCGGCAAGCCCGAGGAAGGCGAGGACCTTTACGATCTCTATCTGCCGCTTATGCGCCACGAGTTGCAGCCCGGCGTCGGCCTACCCATACGCAAGGAGATCCTGAAGCGGCGCGGTGCCATCCGCTCGGCGGCGATCCGCGCGCCCGGCCCTAAGCTCGACGCGACCGATATGGCCGAGCTGGACCGACTGCTCGCCCGCCTCGAGAAGAAGACGGGGCAATCGATAAAGTCGATCCGGAAAGGGTGAGGCGGCATTCCGAGCGCATGCCCGACCCGGGGATCAAGTCTGATCAGAGACACGCTTCATGCCGTGAGCCTCGAACTTCGACAATCTTACCCGTTTCGTCGGCGCGCCAGCCGATGCCCCAAGAGGTGCGGCAAATCGGATCCGTCGTGTAGTATCGGGCCCACCTGAAGACCCGACCGGTTGTCGCTGACACGGCGATCTCGAAGCCTTGACGCGTCAGTTCGCGCTCAACGTCTGCTTCCGGCATGCCAGAGCGAAACGCAGCCTGGACCCGCTCGTTGAGGACCTGCACTGGATTCGGATGAGGTGGTCGAAGCAGTGTGCTTGGTAAGCCTGCAATGAGCGGAGGCACGTTCCCGATCCAAAGCTCCAGCAGATAGAACAGGATCACGGCCACGATCCCGATTGCGACCAGCCGGGTGAAGAGGCCTGCCAGAATCTCCAGGAACAGTTCGAGCGAGGCAGAAAAGAACCTGATGAGGGGCATTGTGGTCTCCGACCGACCGATCAATGCAGCAAGCTTATCCTATGAGCAGGGCTTTTCGGCGTCGTCGGATCGTACCCACACGAGCCCCTGTTGCCCATCCGCCACGGCTTGCTTGCGCAACGGCTGTGGGAGGGCGCGTGGCGCTCTCGCAAATGCCATCATGGCCCGTTAGATATTTCCGCCAGGGAGTTGGCGGGTCTCGCATTACGGGTGGGAGTTCAAGAGGATGTCGCGTCTGGCGCGCCCGGTCGCGCAAGCGAAGCCGACCTATGACGTCATCGTCATAGGCTCGGGCTATGGCGGCGGCGTTGCGGCGTCGCGCCTCTCGAGGATCGGCCTCAAGGTCGCGGTCCTGGAGCGCGGGCGCGAGTACCTGCCGGGCGAGTTCGCCGAGACGATGCTTGCCGCCAGCACGGCCATGCAGATCAACGGAAAGGGCCGCCAGATCGGCCCGCCTGATGCGCTGTTCGACCTGCGCGTCGGGAAGGATGTGCACGCGCTCGTCGGCTGCGGCCTCGGCGGCACCTCGCTGATCAATGCCGCCGTCTGCCTGACGCCCGACGTCATGGTGCTCGAGGACGAGGCCTGGCCCGAGGAGATCCGTATCGATCATCGTCTGAACGTCGGCTATCACCGCGCGCGCCAGATGCTGGCGCCGGAGACGCTGCCGATGTCGGTGACGCCGATGAAGCTGGCCTCGCTCGAGAAGGCCGGCGCGGCCATCGGGCACCATGTCGAGCGCGTGCCGCTCCATATAACCTTCGCCGAGAAAACGAATGCGGCCGGCGTCGTGCAGCCGCCGTGCACGATGTGCGGCAACTGCATGGGCGGCTGCAACAGCGGCGCCAAGACGACGGTGCATTCGACCTATCTCACCGACGCGGTCAATCACGGCGCCGAGCTTTTCACGGGCGCGAACGTGCGGCTTGTCGAGCGCGTCGGCGGCGACCTGTGGCGCGTCGTCTTCCGCAAGGTCGGCGACAAGGGCAGTCACGTTCCGGTCGGCACGATCACTGCGGCCATGGTCGTGCTCGCCGCCGGCACGCTCGGGACAGCCGAGATCATGATGCGCTCGCGGGAGAACGGCCTGCGTGTCTCCGATCGCCTCGGCTGGCGCTTCTCGACGAACGCCGACGTCATGTCCTTCGGCTACAACTACAAGGACCCGGTCAACTCGGTTGGCCTCCCGCATGGCTCGAAGGCCAAAGTGCCGCCGCCCGGACCGGCGGTCGTCGGCCTCATCGATCTGCGCCGCCGCCGCGACCCGCTCGACCGTCTCGCGCTTGTCGAGGCGACGGTTCCGAGCGCCATGGCGCAGCTCATGCCGATGCTGCTCGCAACGGGCGCGACGCTCGCGCCTGAGGAAGCGAGCGCCGGCCTCGCGGGTCTGCTCGCCGACACGCGGCGCAATGCCGAGAGCTTCTTTGCCGGCGCCTATCAGGGCCCCGTGCATCACAGTCACGCCTTCCTCGCGGTCGGACATGATGGCGCGGCCGGGCGCATCCTTTTCGAGGACGACACCGTGGCCGTGCACTGGCCCAATGCCGGCGATGAGCCGATCTTTACGCATATCTCCGCCATGCTGAGGAAGGGCGTTGCTGCAAACGGCGGCACGTATGTGCCCAATCCCGTGAGCAGTAAATGGCTCGGCGGCGACATCATGACGGTCCATCCGCTTGGTGGCTGTGCCATGGGCCGCGATCGCGACAGCGGCGTCGTCGACCATAAGGGCCGCGTGTTCGACGCCGATCCGAGCAAGCGAGCCGATGCCGTCCACGATGGGCTCTATATCTGCGACGGCTCGATCATCCCGCGCCCGCTCGGCGTGCACCCGCTCTTCACCATCACGGCCGTGGCCGAGCGCGCCATGATGCTCTTCGCGCGCGAGCACGGCCTTGCCCTCGATCCCTCGCCGCGCGGCGATGCGCCGACGCGCGTCTTCCGTGCCGAGGCGCCTCCCAACGGCGGAGCCCGATCCCGCTTCGGCCGCCTGTTCGGCCGCGCTGCGCCCGCCTGAGGAAGCCCGATGCGTCTTTCTTCCAGCCTCGATGAGCTGAAGCCGGAGTACGATGCGATCGTCGTCGGCTCGGGCTATGGGGGCGGCGTCGCGGCATCGCGCCTCGCGCGCATTGGCCTCAAGGTCGCCGTCCTCGAGCGCGGGCGCGAGTTTGCGCTCGGCACATTTCCCGACACGATGGAGGAAGCGACGGCCGAGCTGCAGTACACGCTCGGCGATCGCCGCATCGGGCGCCGGCTCGGACTCTATGATCTCCATCTCGGGCGCGACATGCATGTGCTGACGGGCTGCGGGCTCGGCGGCACCTCGCTGATCAATGCCAACGTCTCACTGCCGCCCGATCCGCGCGTATGGGAGGATCCTCGCTGGCCGCCGGCGATGCTGGCCGAGGACACGCTCGAGGAAGGTTTCCGTCGCGCGACGCGCATGCTGCGGCCCGTGCCCTATCCGGACACCGTGCCACTCGACAAGCGCGCGCGCCTGCAATCCGCGGCGGACGCCTTCGGCACCCAGATGTCCACGGTGCCGATCAACGTCACGTTCGCGCAGAGCGTGAATACGGCCGGCATCGAGCAGCCCGCCTGCACGCTCTGCGGCGACTGCTGTTCGGGCTGCAATGTCGGCGCCAAGAATACCGTGCAGATGACCTATCTGCCGGATGCCGTGCGTCATGGCGCCCAGATCTTCACCGAGGCGACCGTCAGCTACGTGCGCAAGGAAGGCGAAGGCTGGCGCGTCTTCTTCACGCCGACGCGCAATCGCCGTGACCGGTTCGGGCAACCGGAGCGTTCGGTGGCTGCGAGCATCGTCGTGCTCGGCGCGGGTGCGCTCGGTTCGACGGAGATCCTGCTGCGCTCGCGCCAGGAAGGACTCGCCGTCTCCGATCGCCTCGGCGACGGCTTCACCGGCAACGGCGACGTGCTCGCCTTTGCCTACAACGGCGATGAGCCGGTCAATGCAGTCGGTGTCGGCCACCCGCCGCGTTCGGGCGCCGCGCCGCCAGGCCCGTGTATTACCGGCGCCATCGATCTCCGAGCGTCGCGTCGGCTCGAGGAGGGCATGATCATCGAGGAGGGCGTGCTGCCCTCGGGTCTCGCCGAGATTCTCCCGGCGACGTTCTCGGTCGCCTCGCGCCTCTTCGGCAAGGATACGGATACTGGCCTTATCGATACCGTGCAGGAGCAGGCGCGACGCCTCGACAGCGTGCTGCTCGGCGCGTGGCGCGGCGCCATGCACAACACGCAGACATTCCTGGTCATGGCCCACGACGACGGCAAGGGCCGCATCGTCATGAACGGCGACGATATCCAGGTCGACTGGCCGGGCGTCGCGGGACAGCGCGTGTTCAAGGATATCGAGGCCAATCTGATCAAGGCCGCGGGCGCGAGCGGCGCGACCTACATCCGCAATCCGATCCAAAACACGTTCCTCGGCAAGAACCTCATCACCGTGCATCCGCTCGGCGGCTGCGTTATCGGCTTGGATCGCACGCAGGGTGTGGTCGACGATACTGCGCGCGTGTTCGATGCGGCTTCACCAGATCCCCAGGCCGTGCACAGAGGCCTCTACGTCTGTGATGGCTCGATCATCCCGCGCCCGCTCGGCGTGAACCCGCTGTTGACGATTACGGCGCTCTCCGAGCGCGCCATGATCCACCTCGCACGTGATCTCGGCCGTGCGCTCACCGATGCGCCGATCCCCGATGCCTCGGTCATCTCGCTCATGCCGACGCCGGACGATCGCCGGCCCGTCGGCATTACGTTCACCGAGAGAATGCACGGATATTTCGCCGACAACGACAAGGGCGACTATGACGCCGCAGCCAAGGCCGGCGAGCTGATCGACCAGCACTTTGCCTTCACTGTTACCGTCCACATCGACGACGTCGACGCTTTTCTGACAGATCCCGCGCACGCCGGTACGCTGACCGGCACGGTAGATGCCAAACACCTCTCGCCGGAACCGCTCGATATTTCGGAGGGCCGGTTCGCGCTCATGCGCCGCGATCAGAACAATGTCGAGACGCGGCGTTTCGAGTACGACATGCTGCTCACGGCGCGCGACGGTCGCCACTTCCGCTTTTCCGGCCACAAGGTCGTGCACAACGATCGCCTGCCCGGTGATCTCGTCCGCGATACGACTACGCTCTACATCACGCTCACCGACGGAGACGACAGTCGTCCCGGAGGACGTCAGCGGTTCGGCATCCTGAAGATCGCCTTCAGCGACTTCACCAAGCAGATACGGACACTGCGGGGTGTCGGTGGCGGCAGCGCAGCGGAGCGCGTCGCCGCCGTCGCCAAGTTTGGATCGCTCTTCGCGAGCCAGCTCTACGATATCTACGGCGGCATCTTTGCGCCGCTCAAGCGCTTCGACGCCACGCGCGCGCGCAAGAAGCGCGACCTGCGCGTCGGCGAGCCGGAGGTGCACAGCTTCACGACCAAGGATGGCAAGAGCCTGCGCCTCATCCGCTATGTCGGCGGCAAGAAAGGGCCGGTGCTTTTCACACACGGGCTCGGCGTGTCGAGCCTCATCTTCACGATCGACACGATCGATACGAACCTCGTCGAGTATCTCGTGGCGGCCGGCTACGACTGCTGGCTGCTCGACTACCGCGCCTCGATCGATCTGCCTTATGCGCGCGATCTCTGGACTGCCGACGATTGCGCGCGCGAGGATTACCAGCCGGCCGTCGATCTGATCCTCAAGACGACCGGCGCGAAAAGCGTGCAGGTGATCGCGCACTGCTTCGGCGCCACGACCTTCACCATGGCCATGCTGGGCGGCTGGCTCACGGGGGTGCGCTCGGCCGTCATATCGCAGATCTCGACGGACGTGATCGTGCCGTACTTCCCGCAGCGGCTGCTCGCGCAGCTCCGGGCGCCCTCGCTCTTCACGGCCATGGGCCTCGATCACGTCAATGCGCGCGCGACGACGGACGACAAGATCGCAGGGCGCCTAGCCGATGCGATGATCCGCGTGTTCGTGCCCTTCCGCCGAGAGGAGCGTACGCACAGTGCGACCTCGAACCGGATCACCGCGCTCTACGGCCAGCTCTACGAGACGGCGCAGCTCAACAACCTCACCTTCGAGATGGCGCTGCCGGAAATGTTCGGCGAAGCCAACATCGACGCCTTCAAGCAGCTTGCCCTGATTGCGCGCCGGCAGACGATCGTCGACGCTGCGGGCAGCGACACGTACCTGCCGCATCTCGAGCGTCTTGCCATTCCCATCACCTTCATCCACGGCGCGCTCAACCGCTGCTTCCTGCCGGAAAGCACCGAGCGCACGGTCGCGCGGCTTGCGGCGAGAAACGATCCGGGCCTCTACACACGCCACGTGATCGAGGGTTATGGCCACATCGATTGCATCTTCGGCAAGAACGCCGCGAGCGACGTCTTCCCGCACATCCACACACATCTGGAGAAGACGGCGGACGCGTGATTCATTGCGCGCAGCGGGGAACTTCTTCGGGCGCTGCCCGTTGTTATCTCTTGCGAGAGGGCCAGGGTGGGGGACGGCCAGAGGGGTTGACCACAGGTTCGCCGCCGCACTTCACCCTAGTCCTCTCCACGCGCCCGCGACGATGGCGTATTGCCACTCCTGGTTTTAGCCCCACCGACAATATCGATGATTTCACGCAAGTGCGTGAGGCGCTGCACCTTCGGCCGGTCGGCGCCCTTGTCGATGTCGCCGCTCGCGGGGACGACCGCGCGCTTGAAGCCGAGCTTGTGGGCTTCGCGCAGTCGCGTGGTCATATGTGAAACCGGCCGCACGGCGCCGGACAAGCTGATCTCGCCGAAATAAACGTCCTCCGGTGGCAGCGGCGTCGCGAGGAGCGAGGAGACCAGCGCGGCAGCGGCGGCGAGATCGGCTGCTGGCTCCGTGATGCGCAGGCCGCCGGCGACGTTCAGGTAGACATCTGCCTGCGAAAAGCTCACGCCGCAGCGCGCGTCGAGCACAGCGAGCAGCATGGAGAGGCGGTTCGCATCCCAGCCCACGGTCGCGCGGCGCGGCGTGCCGAGTGACGACGGCGCCACCAGCGCCTGGAACTCGACGAGCAGCGGCCGGCTCCCCTCGATGCCCGCAAAGACCGCCGTACCGGGCGCGCTGTTGTCGCGATCGCCGAGGAAAAGCTCTGAAGGGTTGGCGACTTCGCGCAGGCCGCTGCCGACCATTTCGAACACGCCGATCTCGTCGGCGGGTCCGAAGCGGTTCTTCACCGCTCGCAGGATGCGATACGTGTGGCCGCGATCGCCCTCGAAGTAGAGCACGGTGTCGACCATGTGCTCGATGACCTTGGGACCGGCAATTTGGCCGTCCTTGGTGACGTGCCCGACGAGCAGCATGGCGGCGCCGGACTGCTTGGCGAAGCGAATGAGCGATTGCGAGGCCGCGCGCACCTGCGAGACGGTGCCGGGCGCAGCATCGAGGCCGTCAGCCCACAACGTCTGGATGGAATCGATGATCACGAGATCGGGCCGGCGCTCCTGCTCGAGCGTGGCCAGAATATTCGCGAGGTTCGTCTCGGCGCCGAGGGCCACAGGTGCTGCCGCAAGACCGAGCCGTTCGGCGCGGAGCCGCACCTGCGCCGCCGCTTCCTCGCCGGAGAAGTAGATGGCGCGCCGTCCGGCCTCGGCAAAGCGCGCAGCGACTTGCAGGAGCAGCGTCGATTTGCCGATCCCCGGCTCGCCGCCGATCAGCAGGGCCGAGCCTGGCACGATGCCGCCGCCTGTCACGCGATCGAGTTCGGGCAAGCCGGTCGCGATGCGCGGCGCCTCGGCCGTGCTGCCGGCGAGCGTCTCGAGCGGCGCCGGCTTGCCTTTGGCCGAGCGCGTGAGGCCGCTGCCGGGCGTGGCAGCGACCGCCGCAACGCCCTCCTCCTCGACGATCGTGTTCCACTCGCCGCAGGCAGCGCACTTTCCTGCCCATCGGGAGGAGACCGCGCCGCACGCCTGACAGACGAAGCTCGTCTTTGCTGCCTTGGCCATCGGCTCTCCGTGTTCCGGCCTGCGGCGCGAGATAGCCTGATTCTGTGCGGGCTTGCAGTGGGTGGCGGCGGCCCCCACATGATGCCGTTCTGCCCCGCCCACGGGTACTGTCGCACGCCGGGCGCGGATGCTCTATAGGCTCAGGCGGCCGATCTGCCCTCAAGTCCCAAGGAACCTGCCATGGCGCCCCGTCTTCCTGCTGACATGCGCACGCCCGCCTACGTCCTCGACGTGGCGAAGCTCAAGCAGAACCTCGCGACGGCGGCCCGCATCAAGCGCGAGGCGGGCGTCAGGATCCTGCTCGCGACCAAGGCCTGGGCCATGCCGGCGGCCTTCCCGCTCATGCGCGATACGCTCGACGGCACCACCGCGAGCGGCGAGCAGGAAGCGCGGCTCGGCCGCGAGGAGTTCGGCAAAGAAGTGCACGTGTACGCGCCGGCCTATGGCCCCGGCGAGGTCGAGCGCCTCGTCGGCATTGCTGACCACATCTATTTCAACTCGCCGAGCCAGATCGCGCGCCATCTCGGCACGGTCCAGGCGGCGGGACGCAAGGTCGGCATCCGCATCAATCCCGGCTACTCGAATGCGACGCTCGGCGGGGCGCTCTACGACCCGTGCGCGCCGGGCTCGCGCTTCGGCACAACGATCGAGGAGATCGACGAGCTGCCCTGGGAGCACATCGACATCCTGCACACGCACGCGCTCTGTGAGTCCCTCGACGACGGCTCCGTCGGTCTGATCGAGCACGTCGGGCAGACACTCGGCGACTACGTGCGCAAGGTGAAGGCCGTGAACTTCGGCGGCGGACACTTCATCAACAAGCCCGGTTACGATGTCGATCGCCTGATCGTGGCGCTCAAGGCTTTCCGCGCCGAGTTCGGCGTCGACGTCATTCTGGAGCCGGGCGCGGGCCTGGTCGTCGACGCCGGCTGGCTCGTGGCAACCGTGCTCGATATCCACCACAACGACAAGGACATCGCCATCCTCGACACCTCGGCCTCAACGCATATGCCGGACGTGCTGGAAGTTCCCTATCGGCCGAACATCATCGACTCGGGTGAGCCGGGCGAGCTGGAGCACGACTACATCCTCGGCGGCAAGACCTGCATGACCGGCGATGTGATCGGCGACTATTCCTTCGACCGGCCGCTGCAACCCGGGGACCGGCTCGTCTTCACGGATATGATGCAGTACTCATTCGTGAAGAACACGACTTTCAACGGCACACCGCTGCCGGACATCGCCATGCTGGACGAGGATGGGACCTACCGCGTGATCAAGTCTTTCGGCTACGAGGAATTCCGGCGTAGGCTGGGGTGATCGTCGTCGAAACGTAGAAAAAGCGCGGAGGAAGCCATGGCTGGATTGCTCGAAGGCAAAGCGGCATTGATCACTGGTGGCGCGCGCGGCATCGGCCGGGCGGCGGCACTGGCGTTCGCGCGCGAGGGCGCACGCCTCGTCGTTTCGGACCTGCAGGCCGAGGGTGCTCAGGAGACCGTCGCGATGATCAACGCCGGCGGCGGGCAGGCCGTGTCCGTCAGCGGCGATGTGACCAAGCCCGAGCTGGTCAAAGCCTGGGTCGATATGGTGATGACAACCTATGGCCGGATCGACTGCGCCTTCAACAACGCCGGCATCGCTGGCCATGCGGTTGGCGCGCAAGGCAAGCTCACGGCCGACTGGCCCGAGCAGGCGTTCGACCGCATGATCGAGATCAATCTCAAGAGCGTGTGGCTCTGCATGCGCGACGAGATCAACGCCATGCTGGCCGACGGCAAGGGCGGCGCGATCGTCAATACGGCATCCATTGCCGGCCTTGTGGGTCTGGAGACCTCATCTGCGTATGTCGCGGCCAAGCACGGCGTCGTCGGCCTGACCAAGACGGCGGCGCTCGAGTACGCGAAGAAGGGCATTCGCGTGAATGCCGTTTGCCCCGGTTACATCGTCACCGAGATGACGCGCGAGCCCATGGAGCGCAAGGGCGAGCAGATCATGGCCCGCATTCCTTTCGGCCGTCTCGGCACGCCGGAGGATATTGCCGAGATGGGCGTGTGGCTCTGCTCGGATCGCGCAAGCTATGTGAGCGGTGCGGCCTTCAACGTCGATGGCTGTTACGCCGCGGCATGAGCGCATCTGACCATCGCATGTCGCTCCAAATTTCCCCAGCCGCCTTAAGTCCCCCTCCCCCTTGTGGGGAGGGGTTAGGGGTGGGGGGAATCCCTACTGCGATCGTTCTGCAATCCCCCCCTCCTAACCTCCCCCACAAGGGGGGAGGAACAAGTGGAGTGTTGGCGCAAGTCGCCTCGGAATTTCGCCACTGATGGCCGATCGTATTACCGCGCAGGACGCCGTTCCGACGGCCTTTCCGCTATGGCCGCTGCTGGCAACCATGGCCATGCAGACGCTGGCCACCATGGCGGCCTACTCGATCCCCGCACTCGCGCCCATGGTCGCACACGATATCGGCGTCGATGGTGCCCTCATCGGCATGTTCGTATCGGTCGTGTACGGTGTCGGCATCGTCTCATCGCTGCTCGCGGCGGGTTTCATTGCGCGCTATGGCGCCGTTCGCGCGGCGCAGTTCGTGCTCGTGTGCGCGCTCGGCCTCGTCGTCGTCTGCGCGCAGGGAACGGCCGCCAGCGTCGCACTCGGTGCGCTCATCCTCGGCATCGCCTATGGCCTGACGGCGCCGGTCAGCACGCACCTGCTCGTGCCGCGCACGCCGCCCTCGATCGTCAACATGGTGCTCTCGACGCGCCAGATCGGCGTGCCGCTGGCGGGCGTGCTCGCGGCAACCATCATGCCGCCGCTCGCGCTCGCCATAGGCTGGAAGTCAGCTCTTCTCCTGCAGTCCATTCCGATCATCGCGCTGATCCTGCTTCTCGAGATTCCGCGCCGCGACTGGGATGGCGCGCCCTCGCCGGCATCCGCGAGCGCGAAGAGTGTGCTCGTCCGCTCGTTCGGACTGCTGCGCAGCGATAGCGCCATGCAGCGGCTCACTTTTGCGAGCATCGTCTATTCGGGGGCGCAGCTCGCCTTTGTCGCCTTCATGACTGTGCATGTGACGAGCCGCACCGGTCTCGGCCTGGTGACGGCCGGATGGGCGCTCGCGACCTATCAGCTCGCCGGCGTCATCACCCGGCCGATCTTCGGATGGATCGCGGACAAGTTCATTCCAGCGCGCCTCGTGCTCGGCATCCAGGGCTTCGTCATGGCGGCGGCGGCGCTGCTCGCAGGGCACTTTTCACCCCGGTGGCCTGTGTGGGGCATCATGGCCGTCGCGGCTGTCGCGGGGGCCACGGCGAGCGGTTACACGGGCCTCGCCTATGCCGAGTACGCGCGGCTCGGCGGTGCGCAGCGGACGGAGGCGACTGGGCTCGGCTCAGCGGCGATGTTTTTCGGCGTGCTCGTGATGCCGTCGCTCGGCAGCGTCGCAATTACCGCGACAGGCACCTATCTTGCGGCGTATGGCGCCATTGCCGTGCTCGCGGTCATCGCCGGTGCCGTGCTGCTGTTGCCGGCGAAGGATGCTGGAGTTCGCGGCTAACACAACAGGTCCCTTCTCCCCGCTCTTCGCGGGGAGAGGGAATGCGTTGCGCTCGCGACGCGCGATCTACTCCGCCAGCTCCGGGATGCCGCGATAGAGGTCGAGCGCCTCGGGATTGGCGAGCGCTTCCTTGTTCTTCACCTCGCGCCCATGCACGATCTCGCGCACGGCAAGCTCGGTGATCTTGCCGGACTTCGTGCGCGGGATGTCGGCGACCTGAACGATACGTGCCGGCACGTGGCGCGGCGAGGCACCGACGCGGATCTGCTTCTTGATCTTGTCCTGCAAGTCCTTGTCGAGCGTGACGCCGTCCTGCGTGATCACGAACAGCACGACGCGCACGTCATTGTCCCAGTCCTGGCCGATGACGATCGCTTCCTTGATCTCGGGAAGCTGCTCGACCTGCCGGTAGATCTCCGCCGTGCCGATGCGCACGCCGCCGGGATTGAGCGTCGCATCCGAGCGGCCGTGAATGATCATGCCGCCGTGCTCCGTCCATTCGGCAAAGTCGCCATGATGCCAGAGGCCGGGGAAGCGTTCGAAGTAAGCCGCGCGATATTTCTTGCCGTCGGGGTCGTTCCAGAAGCCGACCGGCATCGACGGGAACGGCACCGTGCACACGAGTTCGCCCTTGCCTTTGGCGAGCGCATTGCCGAACTCGTCGACAACCGCCATGGCCATGCCGACCTGCGGGCCCTGGATCTCGCCGCGCCACACGGGCTTGATTGGAATGCCGCCGACGAAGCAGCCGACGATGTCCGTGCCGCCGGACATGGAAGCGAGATGCACATCCTTCTTGATGGCGTCGTAGACGTAGTCGAAGCTCTCCGGCACCAGCACCGAACCGGTCGAGAGAATGACGCGCAGCGGCGAAAGATCGTGCGTGTCCATGGGCCGCGCTTCGGCCTTTTTCAGGGCGTCGATGTACTTCGCCGAGGTTCCGAAATGCGTGCAGCGCTCGTCCCGCGCGTAGTCCCAAAGCACGCTTGCGGCTGGGTGAAACGGCGAGCCGTCATAGAGCAGCAGCGTGACGCCGCTCGCGAGACCGGAGACGAGCCAGTTCCACATCATCCAGCCGAGCGTCGTGAAGTACATCAGGCGATCGCCGGGGCGGAGGTCGCAATTGAGCTGCTGCTCGCTCAGGTGCTTGATGAGCGTGCCGCCGGCCGAATGCACGATGCACTTCGGCACGCCGGTCGTGCCCGATGAGAAGAGTATGTAGAGCGGATGGGAGAACGGGAAGCGCTCGAACGTCATGGCCTCGGCAGGCGCGCCGATGACGGCATTGTCCCACGTCGCAGCTTTCGCGCCGCCGGCCGCGAGCTTCTGGACGAGCGCATCGGCCTTGCCGAGATAGTTGACGACGATGATCTGCTCGACGCTCGGCAGTGCTTTCGCGATCTCGGCGACCTTGTCTGCAATGTCGATCTGCTTGCCGGCATACCAGTAGCCGTCGCAGGTGATCAGGATCCTCGGCGAGATCTGTCCGAAGCGGTCCAATACACCTTGCACGCCGAAATCCGGGGAGCAGGAAGACCACACCGCGCCAAGCGAGCTGGCAGCGAGCATTCCGATGATGGCTTCCGGCACGTTCGGCAGCATGGCTGCGACGCGGTCGCCGGACCTGATGCCGGCCCGGCGCAGGAGGCCCTGGAGCTGCGCGGCCTGCCGGCGGAGCTCATCCGCGTTCATGCGGCGGCTCACCTTGTCCTCGCCGCGAAAGACGAGCGTGTCGCCGGAGGCGAGAGCCGCTCCCACGAGGAGGTTCTCGGCGAAATTCAGCGTGGCATTGGGGAAGAACCGGGCGCCCGGCATTTTATCCCCATCAATGAGGTAAGGGGCCGAACCGGGGTCGCCCTTGACGCCGCAGCGATCCCAGACGAGGCGCCAGAAGGTGCCGGGATCCTGGATCGCGAATGCGTTGAGGTCTTCGTAAGTCGTGAGCTTGCGCCCGCAAGATAGCTCGGCATCGACCATAAAGCGCGCGAGGTTGGTACTCCGGACCGCGGTCTCACCCGGCTGCCATTGCGGTTGCGACATGATTTCGCTCCTTCGCCTCAGTATTCCTGACGCCTAGCCTGAAGGTTCTTATTCGACAAGTGGTTGGCTGACGCGGCCTTGCCACAATTATGTCCAAGCTTGCCGCAATCCGGGGGCACCGCTAAGACGATCTGGAGAGGCTATGCGCCGGCCATGTTCTTGTGAGCGTGGAGTGGGAGCGTGCGGGCGAGCGTGTTTCAGGCGCCGTGCGCTCATGTGCCGGTTCCAGTAGCTTTGCGGGTGATGGGAAGCTGTCCGCGACAATGATGCCGAGTGGTCGAGCGTGGGGAATGAACAGGCTGGCCATCGTTCTGGGCGGCATCGCGCTTGTCGCCTCGCTCGGCTACGGCAGCGTGTCCTGGCTGGACTCCTCCGGCAATATGCTGGCGCCCTTCCGCCTCCAGGCCGCGCCGCGCGCCGGCATCGTTCTGTCCAAGCCGGTCCAGCTTCTCGCGCGGCCACGCATCCTCCTCGAGAGTGCCGCCGTTCACAGCGCTGACGACGAGGCGGAGGACGATGGTCCAGCGTCCGTCGAGCGTGCCCGTCGACTGGTTCTCGACCGGCCCATCATCTCCATCGAGGTTGCAGCATCGAACGGTGCGCCGCGGGAAGCGGATCTGATGGCCGCGCTCGCGCCCGTCATGGCACGGATCGCCTCTCTCGATGTTCAGAGCCTGATTATCCAGGATGGACAGGTGAGGCTGCATTCGGGGGCTGCAGAGCCGGAGGTTCTGACCGACGTTGATTTGCAGATCACACCCCAGAAAAAGACGTCGGCAAGCGTATCCGGACAAGCCACCTATCTTGGTCAGCGCCTCAATCTGTCGGCGACGGTCGCGAGGCAGGCAGCCAACGCTACCGACCATCGCTGGCCCGTGCAGGCGATGATTGCGAGCAGCCTGTTCGAAGCACGTTTCGACGGGATCCTCGCGGAGGAGAAGGGCCTCAGACTCAACGGCACGATCGACATCAGCAGTCCACGTCTCAGAGAGGTTGCGCTCTGGATCGGTGTGGGCGCGCCGCGCGCGGGCAACCTCGAAGCCATGCGCCTGCGCGGCACGCTCGACTGGACCGGCGGCTCGATGGCGTTCTCGCAGGCGACGCTGACGCTCGACGGCAATGAGGGCGTCGGGGCCGTCAGCGTGACGCGGACGGGTGGTCGTACGGCAGTCGAGGGCACACTGGCTTTCAAGCAGCTCAACCTGAAGCCGTACATTGCATCGACCATGGTCGAGCGTACGCTGCTGGCGCCGATCTTTGCGGTGACGCGGCCGCCGGCGATTGCCTCGCTGCTGGATAGCGTCGATGCGGACCTGCGCATCTCATGTGACACGCTCGTCGTGCCCGGCATCGAGACCGGTCAGGGAGCCATCGCCGTCACGTTGAAGAAGGGCAAGCTGCTCGCCGACGTGGCCGAGCTGGCGATCGAGGAAGGCGTTTTCAAGGGCCAGCTCGTCGTCGAGCGTTCCGGCAAAGGCCCGCGCTACGGTCTCAGCGGCAAGCTCGAGGGTGTCGAGGCGGGGCGGCTGCTGCAACGGACACTCGGCCGCAATCCACTGCAGGGCCGCGCCGATATCAGCATGAACCTTACGACGGCAGGAGATACGTCTGAGGAGCTGGTTGCGGGCCTCCGCGGCAAGGGCCAGATCGACATGCGTGCCGGAGGCCGCCTCGGTCTCGACCTCAAGGCACTGGCGCAATCTGCAAAACGCGGTGAAGTGCACGGCTGGCAGGCGGCAGGTATCGCGACCACGGGCCTCGACGGACTGAGCTTACGGCTCGATGTGCAACAGGGGGTCGTGTACGCGGCAATTCTGCAGGCGAAGTCGGGGACGACGACGTTCTCGGGCGGCGGTGCGATCGATCTCCCTGTCCAGACACTGGACTTCACTCTCTCCGTCGGGACGACGGATCCGGCTCTCCGTTCGACGGTCAGCGACGTGCTCGTGCTCAAAGGACCGTGGTCGGCGCCGGTTGCGAGACTCGAACACCACGGCGAGGTGCATCGTCCGCCGCCCGTTACGGTCCCGGCAATGCCGGCGAACCGGCCTTGAACCACATTTCTAGAAGACGAAGCCCGGCTTCGGTTCGAAGCCCGGGAGATAAGGCGCGCTGGCGTCGAACGCAGGGCGCCGATCGAATGTCATGCCGTGGCGGTGCCAGACCGTCGCCCGCCCGACGCCATTCTCGATGCTGACGGCAGCGCACCGGCCGCCGTCCTTGAGCTGATCGAGCAGCATCGGGGGGACTTCCGCCACCGCGCCGTTGATGAGGATCGCGTCGTAAGGTCCTTCGTCAGCGGCCCCGCCCTTCATCGGTCCCGTGATCACGACGGCATTGTCGATGCCGAGCGCTGCCAGCACCTCCTGCGTACGCTCGGCGAGGCGCGCGTCCTCTTCGAGCGCGACAACGGCCTGGCCCAGATGCGCAAGGAGCGCGGTCGAGTATCCTGTCGCCGGTCCGACGTCGAGCACAAGGCCATCCGGCTCGATCTCGAGGAGCTGCGCGAGCTTTGCCAGCAGGCGGGGAGAAAGGATGTAGCGCTGTTTGCCGCCGCTGTCGGAGACCTTGAGGTGCTCGTCGGCGTAGGCGATGGACTTCAGCGGTCCGGGAACAAAGCTCTCGCGCGGAATCTCGCGCATGGCCCGGGTGATCCGTCGGTCGGTCACGTCACTGGGGCGCACCTGGGATTCGACCATGTTGAGGCGCTGCGTCGCGTGATCGATCATCGTCCGGTCCCGAAGTTAAGTGCGCGGGGCGCGCCCGCTCATTGCCCGGAATTGCTCTAGCGCGCCGTTGCGGCCGACGCAACGGCGCTGGCCCAATCGCGCGTGTGCCGGCTGCGTTGACAGGACTTGAAAGCTCCCGCAATGATCGGTGCGCTGACATCCAACGGGGAAAGGCGGTCGTTTTAGAGCCGCTACGCCGGATGTGAGGGAGGAAGCGCCGGTATGCTGGATTGTCTTCAGCGGCGCGCGAGCGGGCCTGCGTTGGACTGCATCTGCGGGCTGGTCGTGCGCGGTTTCGTCCTTGGCCGCAAGGCGACCGATGATGCTCGGCGGCTTCATCGCCTACACGCACATCGCCATCGTTGGGCGCCCGTGCCGCAAGGTGCGGGCGTTTGCCGGTGAGGAGACGGACATGCAGTTCACGCACGAGCACGAAGAGCTGCGGCGCAGCCTGCAGAAGTTCATCGCCGCCGAGATCAATCCGCACGTCGACCAGTGGGAAAAGGATCAGATCTTCCCCGCGCACGCCCTCTTCAAGAAGATGGGTGATCTCGGCTTTCTCGGACTGAACAAGCCGATCGCCTTCGGTGGCCAGGGCCTCGACTATTCCTACGCGATCGTGATGGCGGAGGAGCTCGGTGCCATCAACTGCGGCGGCATTCCCATGGCGATCGGCGTGCAGACCGACATGGCGACGCCGGCGCTCGCACGCTTCGGCTCCGATGAGGTGCGTCGCGAGTTCCTCGTGCCTTCGATTGCCGGAGACTACGTCGCCTGTCTCGGCGTTTCCGAGGTTGGCGCCGGCTCGGATGTCGCCTCCGTCAAGACGACGGCGCGCAAGGACGGCGACGATTACGTCATCAACGGCGGCAAGATGTGGACGACGAACGGCACGCAGGCCGACTGGATCTGCCTGCTCGCCAATACGTCCGACGGTCCGGTGCATCTCAACAAGACGCTTATCTGCGTGCCCATGAAGACGAAGGGCGTGCAAGTCGCCCGTAAGCTCGACAAGATGGGCATGCACGCCTCCGATACGGCGCAGATATTTTTCGACGACGTGCGCGTGCCGCAGCGGAACCGCATCGGCGAGGAGGGCAAGGGCTTCACCTACCAGATGCTCCAGTTCCAGGAGGAGCGGCTTTGGGCAGCGGCGCGCGCGCTCAAGGGCAATGAGCGCGTCATCAATGCGACCATCGAGTACACGCGGAGTCGCATGGTCTTTGGCCGGCCGATCCTCGACAATCAGGTGGTGCACTTCCGTCTTGCAGAATTGCAGACGGAGATCGAGTTGCTGAGAAGTCTCGTCTATCGCGCGTGCGAGCTCTACCTCGCGGGCCAGGACGTGACGAAGCTCGCGTCAATGGCCAAGCTGAAGGCCGGACGGTTGAGCCGCGAAGTGAGCGACTCCTGCCTGCAGTACTGGGGCGGCATGGGCTTCATGAACGAGACGCCCGTCAGTCGCGCTTATCGCGACACGCGACTCTCTTCGATCGGCGGGGGCGCCGACGAGATCATGCTGACCATTCTCGCGAAGTACATGGGTACGCTGCCGGGCACGGCGAACGCGCGAAAGAAGGAGGAGTAGGGCATACTATTTCGCCCTCGTAAGGACGGGGAGAAGGGAATAGTACTCCCTTTCAAACAGCAGCCGGCGGCAAGCAAAATTACGGCGCCAGCGTCTCACGTGGCAGCGGCGGCGCGTCGGGATCGTGCTCGCGCTCGCGGTCACTCGCAAGTTCCCTGACCTGGTCCTTGCCGTAGATATCAGGGCGGAAAACGATGCGCCCATCCTCCTCGACCCACGCCGTCACATAGACGAAGGCCACCGGCAGGGGGCGTGTCAGGTTGACATCCACGGGCTGACCGGCCTGCAGGATCTCGTCAATGCGTTGACGGCTCATGCCGGGCTCGTCGCGCGCGATCCAGGCGGCGAGATCGAACACGCCCTGCACGCGCACGCAGCCGGCGCTGAAAGCGCGCGAGCGTTGCTCGAACAGCGGTTTCATCGGCGTGTCGTGCATATAGACGCCATGCTCGTTCGGCATGTCGATGCGCACGAGGCCGAGGGCATTGTGCGGCCCCGGATCCTGGCGGAAGCGGATCTTGGTCGCGTCGACGGTGCGCCAGTCGATGGCGGAGGCATCGATCTCGGGGCCGACGAAGCTGCCGGTCAGGACGCGGATGTGCTCCTTCTGGAGGTACTCCGGTTCCTTGACGAGGCGGGGAATGACATCGAGGTTGGCGATGCTCTCCGGCACGCGCCAGTAGGGGAAGAAGTTGAGGTTGCGGATCGTCGCCATGACGACGGGCGTCTGGCGGTCCGGCTTGCCGGCGATCACGCGATGACGCTCCTCGACGACATTGCGCGCGACGGCTTCGGCCTGGAAGCCGGGCACGTTCACGAGGACGTAGCGGTCGTCGAGCTTGAGCGCGAGCAGGTCGCGGATGCGATTATAGTTCATCTGCAGCTGCGCGAGGCGCGCCGCTGGAGGGACGTTCAAGGCCTGCAGCGTCGGGCGGTCCACGCGTCCGCTCACCCGAAGGCCATGGCGGCTCTGAAAGCGGCGCACGCCTGCTTCGGTCTCACCGTCGAGGACGAGCGACCGGAAGCCGCCCTGAGGCCGCATATCGCCCCAAAGCACGAGCACGCGCCGCACCATCGGGACGCGGTCGTCCTCGTCGCCCGGACGAATCATGCGCGTGCCCGGGATGGTCGGCCAGCCGCCGTCCGCCACGACGCGCTGCACGCGATCGATGGCGTCGGCCATGGCGCTCAGCATGTCCTGCGAGCGCAGCGGCGTCGTGCCTGTGCGCAGGTCGTCGAGCACCTCCGCCTGGGTCGGTGTGCGCGGGCGGCGGTCTCTCTGGTCGGGATAGCTGTATGAGGCAAAGCCCGGGAGCTGCTGCCACCATTCCTGGGCCTGCGCCTTGGCGCCGTACAGCCCGGCGACCAAACCGAGACCGGCGGCCAGTGCCTGCCTGCGTGTGAAGTTGGTTCCGGTAACCGCGCCGCCCGCGGTATCCCGCTGTCCCCGTTTCTTTTTCATCGTGCGCTCACGATCGCGTTCTCAGAGCCGGCTCATCTGCCGGACGCTGCGCCCATTGACGCGGCCCCCACCAGCCCGATTAGTTGTGCTTTGCGGCAACAGCAAGGTTGCGCCTTCATCATTGCCCGGAGCTATAGCTGATTTCCTGCCCCCCGGCCAAACCACCGTTCATCACTGTGACGTGAGTAACGTGCGTAATCCCGCCAGGGTTTCCCAAGCGCAACACTGGTAACTGCAGTGACGGAATTCTCGACAAGCGATCAGGCTTTAGCCTAGTATCCCGCCTCGCAGTTGGGCTGGCGCAGGGATAAGCCATGTGGCGCGCATGTTGTGCGGCGGGGCCGGGTCGGGCTTTTGCCGCTCGGGGTATGTGCAGCCGGCGGGCATTTTGGGCCCTGTGCGCGGCCGCCTGTTTTCATCAAGCCGAGCCGGCCGTGGCGCTCGATCCACTTGCGGCCTGCAAACCGCCCGGCGCGCTGGTAGCATTCGAATCCCCGCTGCGCGGCCTCGCGCGGACTGTTGAGCGCAGCCGCGAGATCAAGGTCGTGGCCCTCGGCTCGTCCTCGACCGAGGGAACCGGCGCATCGACGAAGCAGGCCACCTATCCTGCGCGCTTCGATCAGGAAATGGACCGTCGCTTTCCCGGAAAGGACTTCCAAGTCGCCAATCTCGGCAAGGGGGGCGAGCTTGCCGAGGCTATGCTCTCGCGCCTCATGCGCGATGTGATCCCGGCGCGACCGGCCCTGGTCCTTTGGCAGACGGGCGTCAATGACGCGATCAGCGGCGTGGAGATTCCTGCATTTCGACGGGTTCTGATCAGCGGCATCACGGCCCTCAAGGCCGCAGGCATCGAGGTCGTGCTGGTCGATCCGCAATATTATCCGCGAGCGGCAGGCGTGCCCCGGTATGAGGACTTCGTTGCGGTCATGCGGGCTGTAGCCCGTGAGCAAGGTGTGCCGGTATTCCGCCGCTACGCGATCATGAAGCACTTGATCGCCAGCGGGCAGCAATCGGCGGATATGTTTCTGTGGAAGGACAAGTTCCACATGAATGACACGTCGTATGCCTGTCTGGCCGAATTGATGGCCGAGGCTGTCGCGGGAGAGATCCGGCGTCCCGCAGCGCCCGTGGTCTCCGCCGGCGTTACAACCGCCAGCCCGCTTAGCGGCTCGATGCCAGTAACGGCCTATTAAATAGAAAAGGGGGCCGAAGCCCCCCGCTCACAAGCCTTCTCCGCAACTCACCAGTGATGCCGCCAGATGTAGCCGTGATGCTCGGCGTGCCAGCTCCGGTGGTGATAGTCCTTGCGCGGATGTCCCCAGGCTTTGAAGTACGGGGGCCGATCCTGGATCCAGTCGTAGTAATGAGCGACATTGCGTGCACGCACGTAACGGGCGGACGACCAGTAGGATGAGTTGTAATAGGGGTAGTAGCCGCGCGGGCTATAGCGGTAGGCGTACGGATCGGGGTCGAACGCATAGCGCTCACGCTGGACGTGCTTGCGGACGACGCTGCGCTTCTTCACGCCGTCTGCTGCCGCTTCCTGCATCGGTGCGCTACTGAATCCGGCCACGGCGAGGAGCCCCAGCAGCGACATCGTCCAGCGCATTATTCTTCTCCTCGAGCAGGGACCCGCCATCCTAGACCGGACGGCGAATCATAAGACTGAGATCAAGCTTACACTGAAGCGCCAATCACGTTGTGTATCTTGTGCATAATTGCTGAATTTTACGATTTCGGTGTCACGTTCATGCCGCAATGCCCCCCGAGATCAGGCTGACAGGGCAGGTGCTTGCCCCCGCGGATTAACGCGGTGGGCGGCGCCCGAACTGGTCAAATAGGTGCCGCGGCTGCCCGAGGGGAAAACAGTGGGCTGCGGGCTCGGCTCTCGAGGGGGATGAACGTGCGCAGAAGCATGCGGAGTGCCCGGCCGGCCGGGATCGTCATTGCGCTCTTGATGGGTCTTGCGGTGCCCTTCGGGGCCGCCTCGGCCATCGAGCCCCGGGCCGACGAGAAGGAGCGGCTCAAGGCCTGCGAGAAATCCCTTTGTCAGGTCGTCGTTTCGAAGAGGCCGACGAACGGCGATCTCCAGTGCCCGCTGAGCAAAGCCTGGTCCCGCAAGACCATGAAGGAAGGCTCGGCCAAGAAGCTGCGCTGGGGATTCGGCGCGGCCAAGTGCGAGGTCGATCTCAGAGTGCCGCGCGACATGATCGTGGGTGCGCTCTCGGCTTCCGAGATCAAGGTGACCATTCCGCCGCACACAGTGCAGTGCGAGGTCGAGCGCGAGGACAAAATCGACAAAGCCGAGATCACGCTGGCGCCGATCATCGAATTCAAGGAAGGCAAGGCCAAGAAGATCTGGGTGAACGTGACCGACATCAAGGCGCCCGGCGTGATCAAGGGCGTGGTGTGGTCCGCGGCTCAGCTCGAGGACACCGTCGGCGTGTTTCACCGGCGGATGATCAAATCCGTCAATAAATTCATTAATGAGGAGTGCCCGAAGGTCGTCGCCGGGGGTTGACCTCGGGCGGAGATCGGCGAACAAACCCTGCGCATGTTGCGGCGCCACCAGAAGGTTGGTGCAGCACAGCATGATCGTGAGCAGCAGGGTGACGCGCCGATATGATCGACTACGTTTCGAAGGGCCGGCTTCGGGTGGCGAAGGTTCTCGCCGATTTCATCGATCAGGAGGCGCTCCCCGGAACAGGCGTCGAAGGTGCAGCATTCTGGGCGGGCCTCGAACACACCCTCGCTGCGCTCGCCCCCGAGAACCGCGCCCTACTCGCCGAGCGCGACAGACTTCAGGCGGAGATCGACACCTGGCACCGCGCCAATCGCGGCCGCCCGCACGATCCGGTCACCTACCGGGCTTTTCTGGAGCGCATCGGCTACCTGACGCCGGAGGGGCCGGATTTCTCCATCGACACTGCAGACGTGGACGCCGAGATCGCGACCATGGCAGGGCCGCAGCTCGTCGTCCCGGTCAGCAGTGCGCGCATGGTGCTCAATGCCGCTAATGCGCGGTGGGGATCGCTTTATGATGCGCTCTACATATCGGATGCGATCTCGGACGCGGGAGGCGCGGAGAAGGGCGCCTCCTACAACCCGACGCGGGGCGCGAAAGTCGTCGCGCAGGTCCGCGATTGGCTCGACGCCTTTCTGCCGATCGAGAATCTCAAAGGAGCGCGCTCGCACGGCGAGGTGCTTGCCTACACGGTCGAGGTCGGCACGCTCCTCTTCGATGTCGGCGCCACGGAGCCCCGTGCCTATCTCTCCGATGGCACGCAGTTCCTGGGCTATCAGGGCGATCCGCTGAGCCCGAGCGCCATCCTGCTCGAGCACAATGGTCTCGGCATCGAATTGCGCTTCGACCGCGGCTATCCGGTCGGTGCCGCGCATCCGGCTGGCCTCGCCGATGTTCATGTCGAGGCCGCATTGACGACGATCGTCGATTTCGAGGATGCGACGGCGGCGGTCGATCCCGACGATAAAGTCGCCTGCTACCGCAACTGGCTCGGCCTGATGAAGGGCACGCTGGAAGCGACCATCGAGACGGTGCGCGGATCGACGACGCGGCGGCTGACTTCCGATCGCGTATACAGTCTTCCCGATGGGGGCGAAGCGTCCGTGCCGGGTCGCAGTTTGCTGCTCGTGCGCAATGTCGGGCATCTCATGAGCGACGTGAGTGTGCTCGGCCCTGATGGCATCGCCGCGCCGGAGGGCATTCTGGATGCGCTCATCACGAGCCTCATCGCGATGCACGACCTCAAAGGGGGCGGCCCACTCAAGAACAGCCGCGAGAATGCGATCTACATCGTCAAGCCGAAGATGCATGGTCCTGCGGAGGTCGCCTTCGCGGACAAGCTCTTCGCCATGACGGAGGATGTCCTCGGCCTCCCGCGCAACACGCTCAAGATGGGGCTGATGGACGAGGAGCGGCGCACGAGCGCCAACCTCAAGGAATGCATCCGCGCGGCGCGCTCGCGCCTGTTCTTCATCAACACGGGCTTCCTCGACCGCACGGGCGACGAGATTCACACGTGTATGGAAGCTGGGCCAGTCATCCGCAAATCCGAGATCCCGAAGACGCCGTGGATCAAGGCTTACGAGGATCGCAACGTCGATCTCGGCATCGCCTGTGGCCTGCCGGGGCGCGCGCAGATCGGCAAGGGCATGTGGGCCAAGCCCGATCTCATGTCGGCCATGCTTGCGGAGAAGATCGCCCATCCCGAGGCCGGCGCGAGTACGGCCTGGGTGCCTTCGCCGATTGCCGCGACGCTGCATGCCATCCACTATCATCTCGTGGATGTCGGTGCGCGGCAGGCCGCGATCGCGGAGCGGCAGCAGGCCTCGCTCGATGATCTGTTGACGCCGCCGCTCGCCGATCGCCCGAACTGGTCGACAGAGGAGATCCAGCGCGAGCTCGACAACAACGCCCAGGGCATTCTCGGCTATGTCGTGCGTTGGATCGACCAGGGGATCGGCTGCTCGAAGGTGCCCGACATCGACGACGTCGCGCTCATGGAGGACCGGGCGACGCTGCGCATTTCGAGCCAGCATATCGCGAACTGGCTGCACCATGGTGTCGTGAGCGAAGCCCAGGTCGTCGAGACCATGAAGCGCATGGCGGCGGTCGTTGATCGCCAGAACGCGGCCGATCCGGCCTATCGCCCGATGGCGCCGGACTTCGATCGCTCGATCGCGTTCGCGGCGGCGCTCGATCTCGTGCTCAAGGGTCGCGAGCAGCCGAATGGCTACACCGAGCCGATCCTGCACGCCCGCCGGGCCGAGGCAAAGGCGCGGGATCGGTCTGCGGGCTGAGCGGATGGACTTGGCCGGCAGGCGCCCTTATGGTTCGGCCGTGGTGGACTTCGAACAAGGCGGACCGGCATGAACGACGCACCCGTGGCCACTGAGACCCATCGGATCACTTCGCTCGCTGAGCTCGAGGCCCTATACGGCCAGCCGAGCGGTGCGGCCGTCGCCAAGGAAATCGACCATTTGAACGCGCCCTATCGCGCGTTCGTCGAGAAGGCGCCGTTCTGCGCCATTGCTTCGGCAGGATCGGAAGGCCTGGACTGCACACCCCGCGGCGATCCCGTCGGATCTTTCGTGCGCGTGGTCGATGAACGGACCATCCTGATCCCGGATCGGCGGGGCAACAACCGCATCGATACGCTGCGCAATATCGTCGAGACGGGCCGTGTCGGGCTCCTGTTTCTCATCCCCGGTGTCGGCGAGACACTGCGCATCAATGGCCGCGCCCACATCACGACCGATCCCGTCCTCTGCGCCACCTTCGAGATGCAGCGTCAGGTGCCGAAAAGCCTCATCGTCGTGGAGATCGAGAAGGTCTACTTCCAGTGCACGAAGGCGCTCGTGCGTTCGAAGCTCTGGGACCCGGCCTCGCAGATCAAGCGGACCGAGCTGCCGAGCGTCGGCGAGCTGGTTGCGGCGACCCTCAAGGGCGCGGATGCGGACGAGTACAACCGCATTTATCCCGAGCGCATCAAGCAGACGATCTACTGATCCGCCCGTCGCGCCTTACTGTTTGCTTTCGCCGAGGCGCGTCGCGTGGCTGGCGGCGACGTGCCAGCTCTGGCCTTCACGCGTATAAACGGCCGTCCAGCGCACGTCGTATGTCTTGCCGTCATCGGACTTGATCGGCGAGACACCGGTCGCGATGCCGACCCAGTCATTCGGGATGCGGATCACGAGATCGTTTACGGGCGCGGTCTCGATGACGGGATCGCCCTTCAGCAGCGCGGCGATGCGCGCCTTCTTGTCATCCATCTTGCCCGTGGTGTGCGTGTGCACGAACGACGGCGCGTACATCCGCTGAAGACGCTTGGCGTCCTTGGCCTTGATGGCTGCGGCCACGTCCCTGCGGAAGGCCGCGACCTCCTCGCTGATCAGCTTGCGCTGCGCTTCGCTGACGATGGCAGGGGGATGGGCTGAAGCATGATGCGGAACTCCATCTGCGAAGACCGCACAGGCGAGGGCAACACCGGAAAGAAGAGGCGCGATACGCATGGCTCGGAACTCTCCCGCAGTTGCTGGGCGCTCGCAGCATAGCATTGTGATGGCGGCGGAGAAGATGCGCTGTCTTTCCCCTCTCCCCGCTCTTGCGGGGAGAGGGCCAGGGTGAGGGGCGGCGGCATTTACCGACGTCAGCGTATGCAGCCGCCCCTCATCCCGACCTTCTCCCCGTTCTTACGGGGAGAAGGAGATGTGGTTACACCGACAGCCGGCGCCGCACGTCGGTTTCGACCATATCGCTGCGTGCGCCCGACATGACGATCTGTCCGCGCTCCATGACGGCATAGCGGTCCGCGAGATCGCGCGCGAACTCGAAATACTGCTCGACCAGCAGGATCGCCATCTCGCCCTTCTTGCGCAGGTAGTCGATGGCGCGGCCGATGTCCTTGATGATCGACGGCTGAATGCCCTCGGTCGGCTCGTCGAGCACGAGCAGGTGCGGACGCATGGCGAGCGCGCGGCCGATCGCGAGTTGCTGCTGCTGGCCGCCGGAAAGGTCGCCGCCGCGCCGCCGCAGCATGGATTTCAGCACCGGAAAGAGCGTGAAGATCTCATCATCGATCTGGCGTTCTGCACCCTTGAGAGGCGCGAGGCCTGTCTGCAGATTCTCAGCGACGGTGAGCAGCGGGAAGATTTCGCGCCCCTGCGGCACGAGCGCGATGCCGCGGCGCGCCCGCTCGTACGGTGGCAGGCCGTTGAGCGTCTGGCCGTCCCACTCGATGAGGCCGGCGCTTACCGGATGGTGTCCGGCGATGGCGCGGAGCAGCGTCGTTTTGCCGACGCCGTTGCGGCCCATGAGCGACGTCACTTCGCCCTTGCGCACCTCGAGGTTCACGCCGCGCAGCACCTGCGCGGCCCCGTAGTGCAGGTCGACGTCCTCGACCTTCAGCATCGTGCGCTCTCCTGTCCGTCAGCGCCCAAGGTAGACCTCGATGACGCGAGGATTCTCCGAAACCGTATCGATCGCGCCCTCGGCGAGCACGGAACCTTCATGCAGGCAGGTGACCTTGACGCCGAGGGCGCGAACGAACGCCATGTCGTGCTCGACGACGACGACGGAATGATCGGCCGCGGAAATGCGCCGCAGCAGTGCAGCCGTTGCCTCAGTCTCCGCATCGGTCATGCCGGCGACCGGCTCGTCGACGAGGAGGAGTTTCGGGTCCTGCGCGAGCAGCATCCCAATCTCGAGCCACTGCTTCTGGCCGTGGCTCAGGAGCCCGGCGAGGCGATGGCGCTGGGCGGCGAGACCGGCTGTTTCGAGGATCTCGTCGATGCGGCGGGCCTCCTCAGTGGTGGTGCGCGCGGTGAGTACGCTGCGCGCGCGCCGGTCGCCTTTGAGCGCGAGGAGGATGTTGTCCTCGACCGTGTGGCTCTCGAAGACGGTCGGCTTCTGGAACTTGCGGCCGATGCCGAGATTGGCGATCGCGGCTTCGTCGAGGCGCGTGAGGTCGACGCCGTGATCGAAGAGCACTTCGCCCGTGTCGGGGCGCGTCTTGCCCGTGATCACGTCCATCATCGTCGTCTTGCCGGCGCCGTTGGGGCCGATGATGGCGCGCATCTCACCCGGCGCGATCTGCAGCGACAGCTCGTTCAAGGCACGAAAGCCGTCGAAGGATACGGTGACGCCGTCGAGATAGAGGAGGCTCGGCGTGAGCGGTGGTGGAACGTCGGCTTCGACGAGCGAGGTCATGGGTGGCTCCTACTCGGCGAGTTGCGGCATGGGTTCGGGCTTAGTCGCGCTTTTCTCCGCTGGAGAAGGCCGCCACCTTTCCCAAAGATCGTTGAACTTGCCGAGAATGCCCTTCGGCAGCCAGATCGTGACGACGACGAAGAGCGCGCCGAGCGCGAACAGCCAGTAGGGCGCGAGGAAGCCGGTCGTGAAGGTCGTCTTGGCGAAGTTCACGAGCACCGCGCCGAGTGCGGCGCCGGCGAGCGTGCCGCGCCCGCCGACCGCGACCCAGATCACGACCTCGATGGAGTTGGCCGGCAGAAACTCGCTCGGATTGATGATGCCGACCTGCGGCACATAGAGCGCGCCGGCAATGCCTGCCATGATGGCGGAGACGGTGAAAATGAAGGTCTTGTAGTGCTCGACGCGGTAGCCGAGGAAGCGCGTGCGGCTCTCTGCGTCACGAATGGAGACCAGGACCTTGCCGAGCCGGGACGCGACGATCGCCCGCGCCACGAGGTATCCGAGCGCCAGCGCCAGCGCCGAGGCTGCGAAGAGCGCGGCCCGCGTCGCGTTCGCCTGGACCGGAAAGCCCAGGATGTCCTTGAAGTCCGTGAGGCCGTTGTTGCCCCCGAAGCCCATGTCGTTGCGGAAGAACGCCAGCATCAGCGCGTACGTCAGCGCCTGTGTGATGATCGAGAGATACACGCCCGTCACGCGGCTGCGGAAGGCGAACCAACCGAACACGAACGCGAGCAGGCCGGGGACGGCCATCACCATGAGGAAGGCAAACCAGGCGTTCTCGAAACCGTACCAGTACCATGGCAGCTCTTTCCAGTTGAGGAAGACCATGAAGTCGGGAAGGATCGGATTGGCGTACACGCCGCGCGAGCCGATCTGGCGCATGAGGTACATGCCCATGGCGTAGCCGCCTAGTGCAAAGAAGGCACCATGGCCGAGCGAGAGAATGCCGCAGTAGCCCCACACCAGATCGAGCGACAGCGCGAGCAGCGCAAAGCAGAGGTATTTGCCGAGCAGCGCCAGTGTCGCCGTCGAAATATGGAAGGCCGATGTCTCCGGCACTGCGAGATGCAGAATCGGCACGATGACCGCGAGGCCGAGCACGATGGCGAGGAACCACCTTCCCGTCCGATCGTCGGCAAGAAGTGCGCGCGTGATCATGCCTCGACGGCCCTTCCCTTGAGTGCGAACAGGCCGCGCGGGCGCTTCTGGATGAAGACGATGATCGCGACGAGCAGGATAATTTTGCCGAGCACGGCGCCTGCGTAGGGCTCGAGCAGCTTGTTCGCCATGCCGATCGAGAGCGCGCCGATGAGCGTGCCCCAGAGATTGCCGACGCCGCCGAACACGACGACGAGGAAGCTGTCGATGATGTAGCTCTGACCGAGGTTCGGACTGACGTTGTCGATCTGCGAAAGCGCGACGCCCGCGAGCCCGGCAATGCCGGAGCCGAGGCCGAATGTGAGCGCATCGACGCGGCCCGTGCGGATGCCCATGGAGGACGCCATGCGCCGGTTCTGCGTGACGGCGCGCATGTGGAGACCGAGCGGCGTGTAGCGCAGCGCCAGCAGCAGGCCGACGAAAATGAGGCCGGCGAAAATGACGATGTAGAGCCGGTTCCAGGTGATGACGAGGCCGCCGATCTCCATGGCGCCCGACATGAACTGCGGCGTTCCGACTTCGCGGTTCGTCGGGCCGAAGGCTGTGCGTACGGCCTGCTGCAGGATAAGGCTGATGCCCCACGTCGCGAGCAGCGTCTCGAGCGGGCGGCCATAGAGATGGCGGATCACACCGCGCTCGATGGCGACGCCGATGCCTCCGGCGACCAGGAAGGCGAGCGGGATGGCGAGTGCGAGTGAGTAATCGAACAGGCCCGGCGCGTTGGCGCGGATGATCTCCTGCACGACGAAGGTCGTGTAGGCGCCGAGCATGACCATCTCGCCGTGCGCCATGTTGATCACGCCCATGACGCCGAACGTGATGGCGAGGCCGATCGCCGCGATCAGCAGCACGGAGCCGAGCGAGATGCCGTACCAGATGTTCTGGAGATAGCCCCAGAGGGCGAGACGCTGCTCAATGGAGCTGACGGCTTTGTTAGCTGCCTCACGCAGAGGAGCTGCCGCGTCGGCGGGAAGAGAGCGGAGAATGGAGACTGCGTCGCGCGTGCCGGCCTCCTGCAGGTAAGCAACGGCCTGCAGGCGCTTCTCGAGAGGCACATCGGCCTTGCTGAAGGTAACGGCGGCCCAGGCGAGCTGAAGCTCGGCCTTGACGTTGGGCATTTTCTCCGCTGCCAGCGCGGCATCCAGCACGGGAAGCGCTGCCGGGTCGCGCGACTTCATCACGGCCTGCGCAGCTTGGATACGGCGCGCCGGATCGGGGTTCATGAGACTGAGCGTGCCGAGCGCGGCATTGGCAACGCCACGCACCCGGTTGTTCAGGCGGACTGCAGAAAGATCGGCGGGCGGCGCCGCGACGATCTCGTTGCTTTGCGCATCGCGGACTGCACCGGCAGCGTCACGATAGAAAACCTTCTTGCTCGCCGTATCGATCAGCAGGCGGCGATCCTGCAGGGCCTCGACGAGCGCGGCGGAATGCGCCGCGCCGGAGCGCGCGATCGCGTCGATGCCGGCGATGGTGTCGTTGAAGCTGTCCTTCGCGATCAGCGCGAGGCCGGCCGCGAGATCCTCCGGCGCAGCGGCTGCGCGCTGAGGCACCAGGAGGCTTCCGACCGCGAGGCTCAGGATGAGAAGGATGGGGCGTATGAGCCGGCCCATGCCGTCAGCTCCGATTGATGGCGTCAATCTGCGCCGGACCTTGAGACGATCTCCCCGCCGGAACTGGCGGGGAGACGCACGTACGCACACACGCTTGCAAGTGGGCGGCGGGGAGGAGATACGCCGCCCGTCTCACACTCAGGAGCCGCACTTTCCTGTCTTCATGTTGAAGTTGCCGCACTTCTTGCCGACCCAGTCGGCATCGAGATCCTTGGAGCCCTCGAGGTAGTCGGTCCACGCGTCGCCGGGGACGAGGCCTTTGGTCTGCCAGACGACGTCGAACTGGCCATCGGCGCGGATCTCGCCGATCAGCACCGGCTTGGTGATGTGATGGTTCGGGAGCATCTTCGACATGCCGCCGGTCAGATTCGGCGCTTCGATGCCCGGCAGTGCGTCGATGACCTTGTCCGGATCGAAAGACTTCGCCTTCTCGACGGCTTTGACCCACATGTTGAAGCCGATGACGTGCGCTTCCATCGGATCATTGGTCACGCGCTTCGGATTCTTGGTGAAGGCCTTCCACTTCTTGATGAACTCGGCGTTGTCCTTGTTCTCGACCGACTGGAAGTAGTTCCAGGCCGCGAGATGGCCGACGAGGTCCTTGGTGTCGATGCCGGCAAGCTCTTCCTCGCCGACCGAGAAGGCCACGACCGGAATGTCGGTCGCCTTCACGCCCTTGTTGGCGAGCTCCTTGTAGAAGGGCACGTTCGCGTCGCCGTTGATCGTCGAGACGACGGCCGTCTTCTTGCCCGCCGAGCCGAACTTCACGATCTCGGACACGATCGTCTGCCAGTCGGAGTGGCCGAACGGCGTGTAGTTGATCATGATGTCCTCCTTGGCCACGCCTTTGGCCAGGAGATAGGCTTCGAGGATCTTGTTCGTTGTCCGCGGATAGACGTAGTCGGTACCGGCGAGCACCCAGCGCTTCACCTCGCCGCCGTCCTTGCTCATGAGATAGTCGACGGCAGGAATGGCCTGCTGGTTCGGTGCCGCGCCCGTGTAGAACACGTTCCGCTCGCTCTCCTCACCCTCGTACTGCACGGGGTAGAAGAGGATATTGTTCAGCTCCTTGAAGACGGGCAGCACGGACTTGCGGCTGACGCTCGTCCAGCAGCCGAACGTGGCGGCGACCTTGTGTTGCGTGATGAGCTCGCGCGCTTTCTCGGCGAAGAGCGGCCAGTTCGAGGCGGGATCGACGACCACGGCTTCGAGCTTCTTGCCGAGTACGCCGCCTTTCTTGTTCTGCTCCTCGATGAGCATCAGCATGACGTCTTTCAGCGTCGTCTCGCTGATCGCCATGGTGCCGGAGAGAGAATGGAGGATACCGATCTTGACCGTGTCTTGGGCTTGAGCGAGCGGAGCGCCCGCGAGCCATACGCCTCCCGCCAGTGCTGTCGCGGCCATCCCCGCGAGCACATTTCGACGTTTCAGCATGCTTTCCTCCTGGTAACGGGTGAACTGACGGTTAATGGCGGTCGCAAGCGGTGTGCCAACGCGCGTCGTAGAGGGGATATTGTGGAGTTTCAGAGGCTTGGCCAGTTTGTGCCGCGCCGGCCGCGCCGGTGGGCAGGAGTCCGTCGATTAAAAAACAGGCAACGAATCTGCGTTGCCCACGAATTGATCAATCAATCGGAAAAGTGCTTTGCGGGTAGGCAAAGGCCTTCTGGATCGGCTCGGATTGCCAAAGCGGTGGGCAGGAATGAATGATGTCTTTCCAATATGGCGGCGGCATCAGACTTGATGGCCGCTGTTCGTGACTGGGCAGGGAGGGGAAGCAATGCCGGCGCTGGAAGCGGTCGATCAGGTCGAGATTCTCATTCTCGTCGACAACGTGACGGATAACCTCTCGTCCACACCGGCCTTCGTGGAGACGGAGACGGCGGCTCTCGGGCGTCGCCGCCGGGGCGCGTGGATGCTCGCGGGCGATTGCCTGTGCTGCGCCGCGCACGGTCTTGCCTGCCTGGTCACCGTGAAGAAGGACGGACGGAGCCGGACGCTTCTGTTCGATGCCGGGCCCGAGGATCGCACGTTCGAGCAGAACGTCTCCCGCCTCGGGGCGGATCTCGGTGCCGTCGAAGCCATGGTGCTTTCGCACGGTCATTGGGATCACGGCGGCGCAATGCTGCGCGCGCTGCAGATCGTGCGGGATCGCAACGGTGGGCGGGAAGTGCCGTACTACGCGCATCCCGATATGTTCCGCGCGCGGGGGGCAAAGCTGCCCGACGGTTCCATGCGCCCCATGCAGGATGTGCCGAGCGTCGCGGCTCTGACGGCATATGGTGCGCGCGTCATCGATTCGATCGAGCCGCATTTTCCGCTCGATGGGCTCGCCTTCGTCAGCGGCGAGATCCCGCGCGTCACGCCCTTCGAGACGGGTCTGCCCGGCCAGCATCGCCGCACGCTCGACGGCAAGGGCTGGGAGCCCGATGAGCTGCTGATGGACGAGCGGTTTCTTGCCGTGCACGTCAAGGGCAAGGGGCTGGTCGTGCTGTCGGCTTGCTCACATGCCGGTGTGATCAACGTGCTGAAGCACGCGCGGGCGATCTTTCCCGACCTGCCACTGCATTGCGTGATGGGCGGACTGCATCTTTCGGGAACAAACGAGCGCGTCATTCCGCAAACGGTCGAGGCGCTTCGGACGTTCGATCTCGATGTCGTCGCGGCTGGGCACTGCACGGGCTGGCGCGCGATGACGGCGCTCGCGAATGCGTTCGGCGACAGCAAGCTCGCGCCACTGGCGGTCGGCAAGCGCTTCACGTTCTGACACGCAATGAAAAGGCCCTGATGGATCGCTCCATCAGGGCCGATGCGTTCGGCAGGAGTGGCGTGCCGCTGATCAGGCCGGCGCGAAGCAGACGATCTTGGTGCCGTCCTCGCGCGGCTTGAAGACCGCCTTGACCTTCTGGCCGATCTTCACGCTGGCCGGGTCGCAATCGACGATGTTGGTCATCATCGAGGGGCCTTCATCGAGCGTCACGTAGGCGATGACATACGGGGGCTTGGCCGGCCGCATGACCGAGTACGTGTAAATCGTGCCGGTGCCTTTCGATTCGCGCATCTCGACGTCCGTCGAAAGGCACATCGGGCAGACGCCGCGCGGGTAGTAATAGGACTTCTTGCACGGCTTGCAGTACCCGAGCAGCAGCTTCCCGGCATTGGCCGCTTCCCAGTAGGGCTCCGAGCCTGGGGTCGCGGGAACGACCGGATAGATTCTCTCTTCACCTGCCATTGTCGCTTACTCCCGCTCCATGATGACCGTTGCGCCGACGTGCCGCGTGCCGAGCGAACCGCCCGTGCCGTGCGCGAGCGCGATGTCGCAGTTCTTGACCTGTACTTTCGGATGCGCCTCGCCGCGAAGCTGGCGCACGGCCTCGATGACCTTGGTCATGCCGCCGCGGTTGCCCGGGTGGTTGTTGCACAGACCGCCGCCGTCCGTGTTGAACGGGAGCTTGCCGACGCCCGAGATGAGGTTGCCGTCCGAGACGAATTTGCCGCCCTGGCCGACCTCGCAGAAGCCGAGATCTTCGAGCTGCATCACGACCGTGATCGTGAAGCTGTCGTAGATCGAGGCGTACTTGATGTCCTTGTGCTTGACGCCCGCTTCCTCGAAGGCCCTCTTGCCCGACCAGCGGCCGGCGGAGAACGTGAGGTCGAGGTCCTGCCCGCCCATCTGGTGCTTCACGGCCTCGCCAGTGCCGATGACCTTGACCAGCGGCCGCTTGAGGCTCTTGGCGATCTCGGGCTTGGTGACGATCAGCGCGCCGCCGCCGTCCGAAATGACGCAGCAGTCGAGCCGGTGCAGCGGGTCGGCCACCAACGGCGAGTTGACGACGTCCTCGACCGTCACGACCTTCGGCAGCATCGCGTGCGGATTGTACTGCGCGTGGTGCGAGGCCGCGACCTTCACCCAGGCGAGCTGCTCACTCGTGGTGCCGTACTGGTGCATGTGCCGCATGGCGCACATGGCGTACATGTTCGCGGTCGCCGGGCCATAGGGGAACTCGAACTGGAGATCCGGCTGGCTCGGATTGCCCATGCGCGGATTGGTGCCGGTCTGCACGCCTTCCGAGCGCGGGCGGCCGGCGAGCGTCACCAGCGCGATATTGCACTTGCCCGCCGCGATGGCCTGTGCCGCATGGCCGACGTGGACGAGATAGGATGAGCCGCCGGTATCGGTCGTGTCGATGTGCTTGAGCCTGAGGCCCATGTAGTCGGCGAACGAGTTGCCGCCGAGGCCGGGCGTGTCGCCGGCTGCACAGAAATATCCGTCGATATCGTCCTTGCTGAGCCCCGCGTCCTCGATCGCTCCCTTGGCGACCTCGGCGTGGAGCTGCGCGAGCGACGTGTCCGGCGCCTTTCGTGTCGGGTGCTCGTAAGCCCCGACGATGTACGCTTTGCCCTTGGTGCTCATCCGGCCATGCTCTCCCAGAACTCCCATCATTTCATTCAGTTGGATGGGGTTGAACGTCTACGCCTCAGATTTCTGGCGTCAAGCCCGGCGAGGGCAATGGCCTATGCGGTGAGTGCGCGCGGATGGTCGATCATCCGCGCACTGCCGGGCGTCTCGTCGGACACGGCTGCGGCGAAAGCAATTGCTGCGCCTCGCCCGATGCCTATAATTCCCCTCCTCGACCGTCGAGTTCCTGAGGGCAGCCTGTACCGTCATGTTGTTGCGCGTTCTCCTGGTGTTGGCCGGCTATGTCGTGGCGTGCGTCGCCTTCGCACTCGTCCTCATCGCGTTCGTCTTTACGCCGGCGGAACTGGTCAGCGCCGATGCCGACCGCTTCTCGATGGCGGGCTTGCAGCTTCTTGCCAGCTCCATCCAGGTCATCATGTTTGCGGCTCCGCTGGCGCTGGTCGCGATGGCCATCGCGGAGTGGCGCGGAGCCAGCGACTGGATCTTCTATGCCCTTGCCGCGATGCTGATCGCCGGCGCGGGCTTCCTGGCGCAATATGCGAGCGAGCTGCAGGGCGCGCCGACCATCGTCAACAACTACGCTCTGACGGCCTTCATGACCGGCGGCTTCGTTGCCGGCGTCGTCTACTGGCTCGTTGCCGGACGGAGTGCGGGGCCGCCACGCGAGACGGCCGGCGACAGCGCAGCCGCAAAATCCACTTGAGGCGGACGGGTCTGCGATCCAGAACGGCCTCTTTGGCGCGCAGGGCGGAACAATCGGATGCGGGACCTGCGCATTGGCGTCGTGGGCGCTGGGACGGGCGGCCTTGGAGCGGCGGCGTTTCTCGCGAGGGACGGGCACGATGTCCACCTTCTCGAGCGTTTTTCGGAAGCGCGACCGGTCGGCGCCGGTCTTCTGCTCCAGCCGACCGGGCTCGCCTGCCTTGCCGCGCTCGGCCTCGATGCGCGCGCGCTGACACTCGGCGCCGTCATCCATGATCTCGAGGGGCGCACGGTCAGCGGCCGGCGCATCCTCGCCATGGATTATCGCCGCCTCCGGCCGCACCTCTTCGGTCTCGGTATTCACCGCGCGAGCCTTTTCGAGTTGCTGCACGACGAGGTCGTGCGCCTCGGCGTGCCGATCACGACGGGGGCCGAAGTGGATCGCGTCGAGCGACACGCGCGCGAGCGGCTGGTGGTGATCGACAAGCGCGGCCGGCATCACGGGCCATATGATCTCGTCATCGATGCAAGCGGGATGCGCTCGCCGCTGCGCAGCGCGCTCGGTGGGCGCATTCGAGACCGCCAGTTCACCTATGGCGCCATCTGGGCCGCACTGCCGATCACCGATGCCTGGCCGCATCGCGCGACGCTCATGCAGTGCTATGACGGGGCGCCGATCATGATCGGCGTGTTGCCGATCGGGCAGCTGCCCGTCGATCCGACACCGCGCTGCGCCTTCTTCTGGAGCGTGCGCGTCGATCAGCGCGAGGCCTGGATGGCCGCCGGCCTCGACGCCTGGAAAGCGCATGTTGCGGGGCTATGGCCCGCGGTGGCGCCCATTCTCGAAGGCGTGCGTTCGGCGAGTGATCTCTCGTTCGTGTCGTACGCGGATGTGGTCGTCGAGCGGCCCTATTGTCCGGACCTCGGCCTCGCTGTCATCGGCGATGGCGCGCACGGAACCAGCCCGCAGCTCGGGCAGGGTGCGAATCTCGCGCTTGTCGATGCGCTCGTGCTCGCGGATGCCCTCATGCGCGGCGACACGATTGAAGGATCATTGCGCGACTATCATGCCGCACGCCGCCGCCATGTTGCGTTCTATCAGCTTGCAAGCCGCTGGCTGACGCCGTTCTTTCAGTCGGACAGTCGCGCGCTCGGTCTCGTGCGCGATGCAACTTTCGGGCTCGCGTCCGCCTTCCCCTTTGCCGAGGGGCAGATGCTGCGCACGCTCGCGGGCATCAAGACCGGCGTCTTCAGCGAGCTCGATCCGGGTGACTGGGACGAACGCTATGGGACGCGATCACGGCGGCTCACGATGAGGCCAATACCGTCGAACGCGTAGGGATCAGATTCCCAGAACGTCGGCCATGCTGAAGAGGCCCGGACCCTTGCCGCGCCCCCAGAGGGCGGCCTTGACGGCGCCGCGGGCGAAGATGCCGCGATCCGTCGCGATGTGGCTCAGGACAATGCGCTCGCCGTCCGCCGCGAAGATGACGCTGTGCTCGCCGACGACGTTGCCGCCGCGCAGCGTGGCAAAGCCGATGTCGCCGCGCTTTCGTGCTCCCGTGTGTCCGTCGCGCGAGCGCACACTGGTTTCCTTGAGTGAGACGGCGCGCCCTTCAGCGGCGGCCTCCCCGAGCATCAGGGCCGTGCCCGAGGGGGCATCGACCTTGTGCTTGTGGTGCATCTCGAGAACCTCGATGTCGAAGTCGGCATCGAGCGCCTGGGCGACCTTGCGCGTCAGCGCGACGAGCAGGTTCACGCCGAGGCTCATGTTGCCGGCCTTGACGATCGTCGCGTGGCGCGCTGCGGCCTTGATCGCGGCCTCGTGCTCGGCGGTGAAGCCCGTCGTGCCAACAACGTGCACGATGCGCGCATTGGCGGCGAGGCCCGCGACCTCGACGCTGACCTCGGGCACGGTGAAATCAAGAATGCCATCCACCTTGGCGATGATGTCGAGCGGATCGTCCGTCACGGGCACGCCGATCTTGCCGATGCCGGCGAGTTCACCTGCATCCTGCCCAATGGCATTCGAGTTCGGGCGCTCGATGGCGCCGGCCACGACCGCGCCCGCGACGACGGCATCACCGCCCGTTGCGTGCACCGCGCGGATCAACTCGCGCCCCATGCGGCCTGCGGCGCCCATCACGGCCAGCTTCATCGCGCTCATTGCATCCGTCCCGATTGAAATTGCTACGGCCGTATAGCACCGGCTTGCATTGATGCGAAAGGCCCGCCGTCAGCCGCGCGCCACGTGCGCCGCGACGCAGAGCCAGCGCCCGCCTTGCCGCGCCCAGATATCGGTATAGCGGCCGGCGCCGGAGCTGCCATCGGGCTTCGTATAGACGGTGCGCGCGTGGATGATCGCGAAGTCGCCGAAGAGGCGGATGTTCACATCCTCGGGGTGCAGGCCTTTGACGCCGACGGGATTGGAGATCCGTTCAAGGAAACCGGCCCGATCGATGATCGTGCAGTCGGGATTGGTGTTCAGGAAATCCTGCGAGAGGTTTTCGTCGAACCAGCGCGCGTCGGATTCGGCGACGGATCGCACGTAGTTCTCGTTGAGCGCGTGGAGCGTCTCGCGATCGTTTGCAGCCATGGTTTCCTCCGTTTTCTTCGTGCCGCGCCAGCATACGCCGCGGTTGTGCCTGTCCAAGGCCCTTGCTGCGCCTTCTGATGGATGAAACACTGCCTCCGCACCCGCCGCAGAGCGAGGCATGAGAGTACAAGAACGACAATGGGAGGATAGCATGAAGAGCCGCGTGAAGCGCGGTGCTGCCGCATTGCTGCTTGCGGTCGGCACAGTCACGGCGACAGCCGCCCTGGCTCAGAAATCTGGCGGCATACTCAGGACCTACAACAGCTCGAACCCGCCGAGCGCCTCGATCATCGAGGAAGCGACGATCGCGACGGCCTTCGCGTTCTCGCCGATCTTCAACAATCTCGTCATCTTCGATCAGGCCGCGCCGCTCAACAAGCCGGAGGTCATCCAGCCCGAGCTCGCCGAGAGCTGGGCCTGGGACCCGACGAACACGCGCCTGACGATGAAGCTGCGCGAAGGCGTCAAGTGGCACGACGGCAAGCCTTTCACCTCGGCGGACGTGAAGTGCACGTGGGACCGCATTCTCGGCAAGGACAAGGATGCTTTCCGCAAGAACCCGCGCAAGCTCTGGTGGCAGGTGATCAAGGACATCGAGCCCAAGGGAGACCACGAGTTCACGTTCGTTCTCGAGCGGCCGCAGGCGGCCTTCCTGAGCCTGCTCGCCTCAAACCTGTCACCCGTCTATCCGTGTCACGTGCGCACGAGCGAGATGCGCACGAAGCCGATCGGCACTGGACCCTTCAGGTTCGTGTCCTTCGAGGCCAACAACGTCATCCGCATGGAGCGTAATCCGGACTACTGGCGCAAGGGCCGGCCCTATCTCGACGGCATCGACATTCGGATCATCGGCAACCGCTCGACGCGGCTCCTCGCCTTTTCGGCAAACGAGTTCGACATCAGCTTCGTGGCGGACGTCACCGCGCCGCTTGTCGGCGACGTCAAGAGTCGATCGCCGCAGGCCATCTGCGAGCTGGTGCCCTCGGGCGTCAGCACGAACCTGCTCGTCAATCGCGAGAAGCCGCCCTTCGACAATCCAAAGCTGCGCGAGGCGATGACGCTCGCCCTTGATCGCGACGCCATGATCAAGATCGTCACGGCCGGCAAGGCCAGCATCTCGGGCGCGATGATGGCGGAACCCGAGGGTAACTGGGGCATGCCGGAGGCCAAGCTCAAGAGCTTCCCGCAGTATGCAGGCACGATCGATGAGCGCCGCGAGAAGGCGCGGAAGATTATGCAGGAGCTCGGCTACGGGCCTGACAAGAAGCTCAAGGTCAAGGTCGGGACGCGTGACTTCCAGGCCTTCAAGGACCCGGCGGTGCTGCTGGTCGACCAGCTCAACCGCATCTATTTCGAGGCCGAGCTCGAGATCATCGAGTCGACGCTCTACTACGGCCGTGTCACGCGCGGCGACTATGCCGTAGTGCTCAATCTCACGGGCTCGGGCGTCGATGAGCCGGATGTCACGATGGTCGAAGGCTACTCGTGCAAGTCCGAGCGCAACTACACGAAATACTGCAACAAGGAGGTCGAGGAGCTGATCGGTGCGCAGTCGCGCGAGATCGACAAGAAGAAGCGCATGGAACTCGTCTGGAAGATCGAGCAGATCCTGATCGACGATGCGGCGCGCCCGATCATATTCCACGGTTTTGCCGGCACCTGCTGGCACCCGCACGTGAAGGGCCACGTGCTGCATCAGAACTCGATCTACAACAACTGGCGCTTCGAGAACGTCTGGCTCGACAAGTAGCGAGGCAAGAGGAGCAGCTAGGTGCCGATTGCGCGCACCATGGCTTCGCTGATGAGGCGCCGTGCCTCATCAGCGTCGCCCCAATGATTGATCTTCACCCACTTGCCGGGCTCCAGATCCTTATAGTGCTCGAAGAAGTGCTGGATCTGCTGGAGGGTGATGTCGGGAAGATCGGTGAAGTTGCGCACGCGCTCGTAGCGGCGCGTCAGCTTGAGGGACGGCACCGCGATCACTTTCTCGTCGCCGCCGGCATCGTCCTCCATCACCAGCACGCCGACTGGCCGGCAATTCATGACCGCGCCCGGCACGATCGCGCGCGTATTGCACACGAGCACGTCGATCGGGTCGCCGTCTGCGGAGAGCGTGTGCGGCACGAAGCCGTAGTTTCCGGGATAGCGCATGGGCGTGTAGAGGAAGCGGTCGACGAACAGCGTGCCCGAGGCCTTGTCCATCTCGTACTTGATGGGTTCGCCGCCGACCGGCACCTCGACAATGACATTGATGTCTTCGGGCGGGTTCTTGCCCGCCGGCACGGCATCGAGGCGCATGACGAGAAACTCCCTTAATCAATCAGACTGGCGGTCGCCAGCTATACACCCAGTCATAGCGCGCCATGAGACGCGTCGCGGGCACCGCCGCCATGGCCAGATTGCGTGCGATGGCGGCGGGACCTGAAAGGTGGAAGATACGGCCGTTTTGACGCGACGTCGCGACAATCGCGTCGACACGGGCGCGGCGGGTTGCCTCGTAGGCTTTAAGCGCGCGCGCCGGATCGTCGGGCTCGGCGGCCAGCGCGTCCGCGAGCACCATGGCATCCTCGAGCGCCATGACGCCGCCCTGGGCGAGGAAGGGCAGGACAGGGTGCGCAGCATCGCCGGCGAGCGCGATGCGCCCTTTTGCGAGATCGGCGAGCGGGTCGGTCTCGAAGAGCGCCCAGCGGCGCCATTCGGGGGCGCGCGCGAGCGCCGAACGCAGGGCCGGCGCGAAGGCGGCGAGATGGGGCTCGAGCGTCGCCCAGTCGTTCGCCGCGGCCCAGTCGTCGGTCATGCGGTCATCGGGCACGATGGCGATCACCGCGATTTGCGCGCCGGCCGAGATGGGATAGTGGACGACGTGGGCACCGGGCGCGAGCCACACGCCCATGGAGGCCGGATCGCCGAGCGCCGCGCCGTGCTCAGGCGAAAGGAGTGCCCGTGAGGCCGCCTTGCCCGAAAATCGAAGCCGTGCGTCGGGCGCCAGAGCCGTGCGCACGCGCGAGCGGATGCCGTCGGCGCCGATGAGCACGCTGCCGCGTGCGGTTGCGCCCGATGCCGCGCGGACCGCGACGCGGTCTCCCTGATCCTTGACCTCGGCGACGGAGAAGCTCGCCTCGATGGTGACGCCACGCGTCTCTCGTGCGCAGGCAAGGAGGGCCGCCTGCAGGTCGCGGCGATGCACGACCCAGTAGGGCGCGCCATGCCGCTCGGCGATCCAGTTGCCGAGCGGCAGGCGCGTGAGCACGCGTCCGGTGCCGCCTTGATGGACGACGATTTCCTCGGGCAGGCTGATGTGCGTCGTGAGGCGCGGTGCGGCGCCGAGGGCTTCGAGCACCCGAACGCCGTTCGGTCCGATCTGAATGCCGGCGCCGGCTTCGGAGAACTGCTCGCGCTGCTCGAGAATGTGGGATCGAATGCCGCGCCGCGCGAGTGCGAGTGCCGTCGCGAGCCCGGCGATGCCGCCACCGGCAATCAGGACGCGCTCATCCTGTGCCATGAGGCGCGCTCAAACCTCTGCGGCCTCCGCGTGGACGACGAGGCAGCCCTTGGGCTCCGATTCGCCGGCGCCAAGCCGCGGATCGTAGACATAGAGCGTGGAGCAGTAGGGACAAAGGATCTGGGCGTCGGCGCCCATGTCGAGGTAGACATGGGGATGGTCGAAGGGCGGACGCGCGCCCATGCACTGGAGCTCCTTGGCGCCGATATAGATTTTCTCGACGCCGAGATCATTGGCGAAGTGCGGCACGGCGCTCGCGGCCATCGGCATATTCCCCTGGGGCTCTGGTCTTCGACCTTGGATGAAGTGCGGCGCACCATAGCGGCTCGCTTCCTGAAATGGTAGGGGAGCCGAGAGCGCAGGCGGCAGAGCGATCCTGCAAGGAGGTTCATGGCGACATTCGATCACGACGGCCTCGAGATCGCCTATCTCGATGAAGGACCACGGGATCCCGGGGCCGAGGCCATCCTGCTGATCCATGGCTTCGCCTCCAACCGGACGGTGAATTGGGTCGATCCCGGCTGGGTGCGGACGCTCGTCGCGGACGGCCGCCGCGTCATCGCCATTGACAATCGCGGTCACGGCGAGAGCGCCAAGCTCTACGATCCGGCGGACTACACGGCACCAGCCATGGCGGAGGATGCGCGCGCCCTGCTCGATCACCTCGGCATCGCGCGTGCCGACGTCATGGGCTACTCCATGGGTGCGCGCATCACCGCGTTCCTCGCCATGGCCCATCCCGAGCGTGTCCGCTCCGCAATCTTCGGCGGGCTCGGCATCAACATGGTGCGCCCCATGGCTGGGACCGGGCCGATTGCGCACGCGCTCGAGGCGCCGACCATCGACGATGTGGCCAGCCAGACCGCCCGCACGTTCCGCGCCTTCGCCGAGCAAACACGCAGCGATCTCAAGGCCCTGGCCGCCTGCATCCGCGGCGCGCGCGATCCCATCCGGCCGGAAGCCCTGGCCGCGCTTACGTGCCCGGTGCTGGTGGCGGTCGGTAGCGAGGATGTGATCGGGGGCTCGGCGGAGGAGCTGGCTGCACTCATTCCGGGCGCCGAGGCCCTCGTGATCGAGGGACGCGACCACATGAAGGCAGTCGGTGACCGGCGTTACAAGGAGGGTGTCATTGCATTTCTGCGGCATCGGCCTTGAGCCGCCGTCCGCGGAGAGCCGAATTTCCGCCACCTTGGTCGAGCAACTTGTTAACCGGGCGGCCCTTAATCTTGTAAGTGATTCTGCGGTTGGCCCCAGGGGGCGCCAAGGGACGTGAAGGGGGAACGTGTGGCCGCTTCGGGTTGCGACCTGAGCCGGGCGCTTAATGTCGTGACGGATGGGGCATGAGCACGTTCTCACGCTACATCTTCCGTCAGGCAGCGGCGACGACGGTTCTGATCGTCATCTCTCTGACCTCGCTCGTGTGGATTGCGCTCGCGCTTCGCCAGCTCAATCTGGTGACGGCGCAGGGCCAGGATGCGCTCGCCTTCCTCAAGATCACGCTGCTCGGCCTGCCCGGTCTGATGACGGTGATTGCGCCGGTTGCGCTGCTGATCGCGACGATCCAGCTTCTCAATCGCCTCAGCGCCGACAGCGAGCTGATCGTCATGACCGCTGCCGGGGCGAAGATATGGGCGCCGGCGCGGCCTCTGCTTCTGCTGGCCGTACTTGTCAGTCTCGTCGTCCTCCTCTTCAATTTCCTCGTGATGCCCTGGGCGAACCGGGAGCTGCGCGATGCCATCGTTGCCGTGCGCACGGACCTGATCACGCAGGTCATCCAGCCTGGCCGCTTCACCAGCCCCGAGCGCGGGCTGACCTTCCACGTGCGCGACCGTGCCCCTTCGGGTGAGCTCCTGGGCCTCGTTGTGAACGATGCCCGGGATGGCAAGCAGACGACGACGTTCCTTGCCGATCGGGCACGCATCGTGAAGCAGGGCGGTGAGACGTTCCTGCTTATGCAGAGCGGCCACATTCTGCGGCGCGCGGCGCCAGGCGAGCCGACCCAGATCATCGTGTTCGAGAGCTACGGCGTTGACCTCGCCAACTTCGAGGCGAGGGCCGAGCAGCGCGGCCTGCGCGCGCGCGAACGCTACCTGAGCGAGCTGCTCAACCCCGCACCCGAGGATGTCACCACGCCGCGGGCGCGCAATCTGATCATCGAGGAGCTGCACGAGCGGCTTTCAAGCCCGTTCTATCCGCTGACATTCGTGCTGATCGCCATCGCGATGCTCGGTCAGGCCCGGACCACCCGCCAGGGGCGCGGACAGGCCCTGATCCTCGCCTTCGTTCTTGCCACGGCGGCCCGCGTCGCCGGCCTGACCGTGAACAATATGATCAGCCTGAACCCAGGCGCCATTCCTCTCGTCTACGCCATACCGATCGGTGCGGCGATCCTGGCCGCGCTCCATGCCGGCATCGGCATGCGCCCGCGCCGCACCAATACGCCTTGGGCGCGCGTGCTGCTCGTGGCCGGTGACGGGCTGGATCGCCTGCGCGAGCGCTGGAGCGCACGGCGCGCGGCTTCGGAGCGCCGGCCCGCGGCCCGGCCGCATCGCATGGAGGCGCCGGGGGGATGAGTCGCTTGTTCGGCACTCTCAGCCGGTATGTCGGTGGGCGCTTCGTGCTCGCCGTGGTGGGGACACTCGCGGTTTGCGCGACGTTGATCGTCATGATCGACCTCGTCGAGCTGCTGCGCATGACCGGGCGCAAGGGCAGCATTCCTCTCCTGTCCGTCGGGGTGATCGTCGGCCTCCGGCTCGCCAGCTACGTCGAGATCCTGCTGCCCTTCTGCGTCCTGGTCGGCAGCGGCGTGGCGCTGATCCAGCTCAATCGCCGGTCCGAGCTCGCGGTGATGCGGGCGGCGGGCATGTCGGCATGGCAGTTCGTGGGGCCTGGAATCCTGGTCGCGATCGTTCTCGGCATCCTGGCGACGGTTGCCTTCAATCCCCTGGCCGCGATCACGCGGGCGGAAGCGGATCGTCTGCTCGCAGAGCTTTACGGCCGCGAGGCTTCCGTGTTCGGCGGCGGCGAGAGCGGGGCCTGGTTGCGACAGCAAGGCGTCGACGGATCTTCGGTTCTAAATGCAAGCGCAGCCTCGCGTGATGGGCAGATCGTCTACAACCCGACGTTGCTGCAGTTCGACGCCGAAGGGCGCTTCGTCGAGCGCGTCGAGGGCGTGCGGGCGCTGCTCCATGACGGCTACTGGCAGTTCGACCAGGCCAAGGTCGCCCGACCGGGCCGCGAGCCGGAGCAATTCGATACTTTCGCGGTAAGCACTTATCTGACGCCGGACCGTATCGGGGATGCACTCGGATCGGCCATTTCGCTGTCGTTCTGGCAACTGCCGGGCGTTATTCGCGAAACCGAGCGGGCGGGGCTTTCTGCTGCCCGGTTCCAGGTCCAATACGATCTGCACCTCAGCCGCCCTATGTTGCTGGCAGTGATGGTCCTTTTGGCAGCGTCTGTGTCTTTGCGGTCATTCCGCTCGGGTGGCTTGCAGACTATGGTGGGCATGGGGGCGATCGGGGGTTTGGGATTTCTCCTTTTCTCCGAGGTTTCTCGGCAGGTTGGGGTGGCCGGACTAACGCCGTCGATCATGGCGGTTTGGGTGCCGGTCCTTGTCGCGTTGTGCGGGTCGTTGACGGTGCTGCTGCACCAGGAGGACGGCTGAGGTGGAAGTGACGGGGCATGAGTCTCAGGCGGGAGGGAACTCTCCGCGTACGCCGTCACGGCTGCGCGTCCGCTTGGTCTTGTGCGCTCTGTCGGTCCTCGGGCTCGCCGCAACGGCGGGCGTCCTGATGGCGCCGACGCCCGGCGCCGCTCTCGACCCGACGGACCAGCTCACGCGCGGCACCGGTATCCGCATCCAGGATCCTGTCCGCAATCTGACGACCCAAAAGCGGTACTTCAAAAAAGAGAAGGGCGGCATCTTCGGCAAGAGCCCGGCAAAGGTCGACCGCGCCGCGCCGCTCTACCTGCAGGGCGATGAGCTCATCTACGACACCGCCAACAATCGCGTGATCGCGGTTGGCAACGTCGAGATCGTGTTCAACAACTACGTCCTGACCGCGGATCGCGTCGTCTACGATCAGGGCGCGCAGACGCTCACCGCCGAGGGCAACGCGCAGCTCAAGGAGCCGAACGGCAACGTCGTGCGCGCGGACAAGCTGACCGCGACCGACGACTTCCGCGAGGCCTTCGTGCAGGCGCTGAGCGTGACGGCGAAGGACGACACGCGGATCACGGCGCGCCGCGCCGTACGCCGCGAGGGGAACGTTACGGAGTTCGAGCAGGGACGGTTCACGCCCTGCCGCACCGATGGCAGCAGCCCGCCGCTGTGGTGCATCTCGGCTGCCCGTGTCATCCACGATCAGCAGGCAGGCACCATCACCTATCAGGATGCCGCCTTCGAGTTCTTCGGCGTGCCGGTGCTCTATATGCCGTGGTTCGAGCACCCCGATCCGTCGGTGAAGCGCCGCTCCGGTTTCCTGGCGCCCGAGTACGGACATTCGCAGCGGCTCGGCACGCAGGTTGAGGTGCCGTACTACTTCGCCCTCGCGCCGAACTACGACTTCACATTCAATCCTCGGTACTTGTCGGAGCACGGCGTGCTTTGGCAGGGCGAGTGGCGCCACCGCGTCCAGTGGGGCGATATCCGCGGCGCCTACAACGTCAAGCTGGCCGGCATCGATCAGGATATTTCAACGTTGCCGTCGGACGCTCAGGCCCAGTCGCCCGGCCTCGATGGCTGGCGCGGCAGCGTCCAGACGCGCGGCTTGTTCTCGCTGTCGTCCTGGTGGCGCTTCGGCTGGGATCTCACGTTCGAAAGCGACGATGCCTTCCGGCGCTTCTACGGGCTCGATGGTCTGTTGCAGACGGATCGCATCAACTCGGTCTATCTGCAGGGCATTAGCGACCGCAATTATTTTGCGGCGACGCTCTATCATTTCGGCGGACTGCTGGTTGAGGACTCGGGACAGGCCAAAAGCCGTGTCATGCCGGTCATCGACTACAACTACGTCGTCGATCGGCCTGTCGCGGGCGGCGAGCTGAGCTTCAGCATGAATGCGCTGTCGCTGACGCGCACCAACGTCGGTACGACGATTGACAATGGCGCGCCCAAGGAAATGAATCGCGCCTCCTTCGATGGCCGCTGGCGGAGCAAGTTCGTCGATGGCCTCGGGCAGGTCTGGACGCCGTATCTCGGCGTGCGGGCCGATGTCACGAACTTCGACAATGCCTTCGATCCTGACACGAACGCGTTCGACGACGACGGCACGGTAACGCGCGCAACGGGTGTGGCTGCCCTCACGTATGCCTATCCGTTCGTCAAGCACACGCAGGCGGGCAGTCATATCGTCGAGCCGATCGCGCAGGTCGTGAGCCGGCCGACGCATATTTCGCAGAGCCGTATCCCCATCGAGGATGCCAAGAGCCTCGTCTGGGACGACACGCTGCTCTTTGATGTCGACAAGTTCTCGGGATGGGACCGCATCGAGACCGGCACGCGCGGCAATGTCGGTTTTCAATACACCTATCAGGCAGCCGCCGGCGGCTACGGGCGTTTCATCGTCGGGCAGAGCTATCAGCTTGGCGGCGAGAACTCCTTCGCCAACATTGATCCGGCCCAGCTCGGGCCTCTGGCTGCCGACACGTTCCCCGCCCGGCCGGACAGCGGCCTCGAGACGAGGCGCTCCGACTATGTGGTCGGTGCCTATCTCGCGCCGACCGACACGTTCCGCCTCGTTTCGCAGGCGCGTTTCGATGAGCGCGATCTCTCACTCCGCCGCAACGACAGCTACACGTCATTTACAGCCGGGCCGCTCAGTGCCCAGGTGCAATACTCGTACGTGCGCCTCGACACCGAGGATCCGCTTGACGCGCGCCGTCGCGAGCAAGAGGTGCAGTTCGGCGGCGCGCTGCGGCTGTCCGAGTTCTGGACGCTGCTGGCTGGTATTCGCTACGACATCGATACGCAGGAGCGCCTCCAGGATACGATCCAGCTCCGTTATGCCGATGACTGCTTCGTGCTGACCGCGTCCTATACGGAATCCTTCATCGAGAACGTCGAACGCGGCATCGAGCCCGACCGGGCCGTCATGTTGCGCCTCGAGTTCAAGCACCTTGGGCAATTCGGCCTCTCCCCGAGCATTGGCGGCCTCGAGGCCGAGAACCAGCCGACCGGCACACAGTAACCGTCCTCTGAGCACGTGCTCGGGGACGGCCGCCTGTTCCCTCTTGAATGCCTTTCTGAAACGTCCGACACATGCAGGCCGCGCAGTATTCGCTGTGCGGCTCATGGATGCGCCGATGCTGAAAAAGATCCTGATTGCCAACCGCGGCGAGATTGCCTGCCGCATCATCCGGACGGCGCGCCGGCTCGGGATCGCGACGGTCGCAGTCTATTCGGATGCCGATCGCGAGGCCTTGCATGTCGCGGCTGCCGACGAGGCCGTGCATATAGGTGCATCGCCCTCGACCGAGAGCTACCTGCGGATCGACCGCATCATCGCAGCCGCCAAGGCGACGGGCGCCGAGGCGGTCCATCCGGGCTATGGGTTTCTCGCCGAGAATGCGGACTTCGCCGATGCGTGCCGAGCGGCAGGCATCACGTTCATCGGCCCCTCCGGCGCGTCTATGCGCCAGCTTGGCGGCAAGGCCGCGGCCAAGGCCGTCGCGCGCGCGGCGGGCGTCCCTGTGGTGCCGGGATATGATGGGGACGACCAGACACCCGCGCTGCTCCGGCGCGAGGCTGACCGGATCGGCTACCCCGTGATGATCAAGGCGGTGGCGGGCGGCGGCGGGCGCGGCATGCGGCTCGTCGAGAGTGGGGCGGCATTCGCGGCCGCGCTCGAGAGCGCTGAGCGCGAGGCTCTGTCGTCGTTTGGCGATGCCGCGGTCCTCATCGAGAAGGTCGTCCAGCAGCCTCGCCATGTCGAGGTGCAGGTGTTCGGCGACCGCCACGGCAACGTCGTGCACATCTTCGAGCGCGACTGCTCGCTGCAGCGGCGCAACCAGAAGGTCATCGAGGAAGCGCCGGCGCCGGGTATGAGCGCGACGCTGCGCGAGAAGATGTGCGGGGCCGCCGTCAGCCTCGCGCGCGCCGTCGGCTACGAGGGCGCGGGCACGGTGGAGTTTCTCGTCGAAGGCGGCGGTCTCGGGCCCGAGGCACCGTGGTACTTCATCGAGATGAACACCCGGCTGCAGGTCGAGCATCCGGTGACGGAGGCGATCACCGGGCTCGATCTCGTCGAGTGGCAGCTCCGCATCGCTGCGGGCGAGCCACTACCGCTAAAGCAGGCCGATATCTCGATGCGCGGTCACGCCATCGAGGTGCGCCTTTGTGCCGAGGATCCGGCGCAGGGGTTCCTGCCGAGCATCGGGCGGATTGCGGCCTTCTCTCTTCCCGAAAGCGATGGTGTTCGTCTCGAAACGGCCGTGCGCGCCGGCGATGTGATCTCACCCTTCTATGACAGCATGATCGCCAAGCTCATCACGCATGGAGCGACACGCGATGAAGCTGCCGATCAGATGGTCGGCATTTTGAAGAGGCTCATCGTGGCCGGCCCGCGCGTCAACGCTGCGTTTTTGCGCGCCCTGCTCGAGCACGCCGATGTACGCGCGCTGCACATGGACACGGGCCTTATCGGCCGCGATATTGCCGCGCTCACGCGATCGCACATCGGCACGTCGGAAGTTCTTACGGGCGTTGCGCATCTGCTGGCGCCGTCCGCCGACGGTGAAGCAGCCGCTGATCCGTGGAGCGCGGCCGACGGATTCCAGCTCGGCGCGCCGCGCACGCTCAGCGTGCCTCTTGTCGTGAACGGCGAGCCCAAGTCCTTCGTCGCGTCCTGGCCGCGCGGGGAGAGCGTGCCGCACGTCGCACTCGCGGGCTCGACGGCAGGGCGCGAACCGCGGCAGCCGACCGCGTGCGTCCCCGTGCCCGATGGCCTTTACGCCCTCTTCGAGGGCGAACAGGTGGAGATACGCTGGCCGATCTACGACGCCGATGATATCGACGACGGCCACGCCGGCGATGTGATCCGCGCGCCGATCAACGGCAAGGTCGCGCGCATCTTCGTCAAGGCGGGCGACGCCGTTGCCAAGGGAGACCGCCTCGCGGTCGTCGAAGCCATGAAGATGGAGCACGTGCTCGCGGCTCAGCGCGATGGCGTGATCGCGAGCGTTGCGGTCGGGGAAGGGCAACAGGTCAATCAGGGCGCGCTGATCGTGAGCCTCGAAGAGGAGACAGCCTCGTGACGGTCCATCTCGTGAAGCTCTGCGTCGGCTGCGATTCGATCGAGGACCTCGCATCGTGGCAGGCCGAGCGGCTCAAGCAGATGAAGGCCGAGAAGCAGAAGCCTGAGCTGTTCCATCGCACATTCATGATGCCGAAGCGGCGTGAGGAACTGCTCGATGGCGGCTCGATCTACTGGGTGATCAAAGGCGTCATCCAGGTACGCCAGCGCCTCACGGACTTGAGAGAAGGGAAGCGGCTGGATGGGACGCCCTGCACGCTGCTGATCCTCGACCGCAAGCTGGTTCATGTCCGGCCCGTGCCGCGGCGCGCGTTCCAGGGCTGGCGTTATCTATCCGTCGAGGACGCTCCTGTGGACATCGGCGCTGATCGGCGTGGCAATCTCGACGAGATGCCGGCCAAGCTCCGGCGGGAGCTTGCCGAGCTCGGGCTCCTGTAAGGCGGCGCTCGTGGGAGCCTTCCGCCGGCACCCTATGAGCTGCCGGGTCACGAAATAGCCGGAAACGCCGTTCATCGAGAGGGCGGTCTCGAGCCTTCCGCAAGGCGGCATCGCGGGTTATAGAGTGCCCAACGACAGAGCGCCGAGTGCCCGGCAACCCGGGGGCGGAAGCAAGGACGAACATGGCCGACCAGACCGACCATTTCATGCGTGAAGTCCAGGAGGAGATGCGCAGGGAGCGTCTCGCCCGGATCTGGGACACGTATGGTGTCTTCATCATCGCCGGTGCCGTGCTCCTGATCCTTGCCGTCGGCGGCTACAAGTTTGCCGAGTACCGCAGCCTCAGCGCGCGCCAGGCGGCGGGCGTCGAGTTCGAGAGCGCGGCACGCCTCGCGGCTGAGGGCAAGACACAGGAGGCCCACCAGGCCTTCGAGGCAATGATCAAGAATGCGCCTCCTGGATATGGCGCCTTGGCGCGCCTCCGGAATGCCGGCGCCTATGCGGCCGAAGGCAAGCGCGACGAGGCCGTCGCTGCCTACGATGCGGTATCCAAGGATACGGCTGCCGATCCGCTGCTGCGGGACTTCGCCACGCTGCAGGCGGCCATGTTGAGGCTCGACGCGGCCGACTGGACCGAGATGCAGAATCGCCTCAAAGATCTCACAAACGATAACAATGCTTGGCGCGCGCCGGCGCGCGAGCTGCTCGGGCTTGCCGCCATGAAGGCGGGGAACCAGGATGAGGCACGCAAGGCCTTCGAGCAGATTCTCGCCGACACGTCGGTGCCGCCCTCGACGGCCGAACGGGCCCGGATCATGATGACGATTCTGACCGAGGCGGCGCTCGCGAAGCCCGCTCAGGGCGCCGATGCAGGGACGAAGCCGGGTGAAGCCGGGGCGACGACCAAGTAGGGGCACGGAATCGGGGCCGGGGAAGTAGGACTTGGGGGAGCGGATCGTGAAGATCTTGCGTACGGAGCGGCTGGCTGCCACGGCGAGTGCGCTCGTCCTTCTGACGCTCGCCGGATGCTCGGGGGGCATGCCGAGCCTGACGGACGTCGCCGCGCTCAATCCATTCGCGGAAAAGCAGGTGCCGCTGCCCGGCAAGCGCGTGCCGGTCATGCTTTCGGAAGGCACGACGGGGAGCATCGAGCTCGCGAGCGCCGATCGTCCGATCACGCTGCCGCCGCCGCACCAGAATGACACCTGGGCCGTGCCCGGTGGCGCTGCCACGAATGCGCCGGGCCATCTCGTGCTGCCGGCCTCGATCCGCACCGTCTGGAGCGTCGACGTCGGCCAGGGCTCGACCAAGTACGGCCGCCTGACGGCAAGCCCGGTCGTTGCCGACGGCCGCATCTTCACGCTCGATGCGGCCGGGCTCGTGACGGCGGTCAGCGCTTCGGGGTCGGTCGCGTGGCGGATGTCGCTCGTGCCGGAGAAGGCCACCGACACGAATGCCTATGGCGGTGGTCTCGCAGCCGAGGGCGGGCGTCTGTTCGTGGCCACGGGCCACGGTGTCATCGCTGCACTCGATGCGCAGAGCGGCAAGAAGCTCTGGGACAAGAACATGGGCTCGCCCATCCGTTCCGCCCCGACGGTTGGCGGTGGCCGCGTCATCGTGGTGACGACGGAAGGCCGCACGGTCGCCCTTTCCGGACACGACGGCGCCGAGCAATGGTCCTATCGCGGGCTTCCCGAGCGCGCGAGCCTGCTGCTGAGCGCGAGCCCGGCACTGAGTGGTGATATTGCCGTCGTCCCCTTCCCGTCCGGCGACATCATCGCGCTGAGAGTCGCCGACGGCACCGTTGCCTGGCAGGAGTCGCTCTCACGGGCGCGGGCGGCTTCCTCGCTCGGCTCCATGAGCGATGCGGCAAGCCCCGCCATCGATGGCGGCACGGTGTTTGCCATCGGCCACGCGGGCCGCATGATCGCGACCGAGGCGAAGACGGGAGAGCGGCTGTGGTCCGTCAACGTGCCCGGCATCAACATGCCGTACGTTGCCGGCGATGCTGTCTACGTCGTCGATACGGGCGGCCAGCTCATGGCCATGAGCCGGCGCGACGGCAAGGCGCTTTGGTCGACGCGGCTCTCCGGCGGCAAGAGCTGGGCTGGTCCGGTCCTAGCCGGCGGCCGGCTTTGGATTGCTTCCGACTCCGGGAAGCTTGTCGGCGTCAACGCGATCGGCGGCAAGGTGGAGTCGCAGCTCGATCTCGGCACGCCGGTATACGTCGCGCCAGTCATCGCCAACGGCCGGATGTACGTGCTCAGCGACAAAGCACGCCTCTTCAGCCTGTATTGACCGCGAAGCGAGCGACGCGGACGGCTTGATGTCGGCTCTGCGCGTGTGGTCGTTCATTGTGAGGTCTCCTCCTCAATACGGCTGACGCATCTCGTGTGCAGCAACGGCGCGGCGGATAATCTCCTCGGCGTCCACGGGCCGGGCATAGGAGACGGGCGTAGCCTGGACTGGTGGCGGCACGGCGACGGCTACAGCTACAGGCTCGGTCTCGATATCGATGGCGCTCGTCCGGGTCGGGCGGACGGACCCGTAGTTCGGGCTCCAGGGCTCGCGAGGGTCGTCTTCGAGGGGCGCGCGATTGCGGGGGGCGAGCTGCGCCGGCAGGCCGTCAGCCTCGATCTCGACGCGGACGCCTGCCATGTGCATGGGCGTCGCGGAAGCGGATGAGTGGGTGGTGCCGCGGTCGCTCGCACAGCCGGCGAGGACGGCGAGAAGGCCGATCAGGCCGGCGCCGATGGCGCCCCGCCGGACGGGGTGTGGCGCGCGGCCACAACGCTTGCGACACATCGAAGACGCCTTTCACGCAACGAAGCAACAGATACTGACGTGACGTCCACTATGTTTGATCAGGGTTAATGGAGCACTAAGGGCCGTTCGGGAAGCGCACGCTCGTGCACGTTCCTCTCAGGGCTTCACGCGTGTGACGATGGCGCAACAATCAAAGTGCGGCAGATGCGCCGCGCGATGGGCGAATCAACAGCTAATCCCCTGAGATGATTCGTTTGTCCGGAGGCCGGACCTTGCTCGCGCCAGACGACTCATAAACAGTTGCCCTGGGCAGCGGTACTAGTCCGGGGATTGAGCAGGGGGCGTTGATGATCAGGCGTGAAGCTGGGCGTGCGTTCTTGAGCGCCGTCTTCGTCGATTACGACAACATTTACTTGTCGTTGAAGCGCAAGAACGAAGAGGCTGCCAAGCGGTTTGCTCGTGACGCCGGGTCGTGGATCAAGGGCATCGAGAGTGGTGCGCTGATCACGTCCACCAACGGCACCTTCGCGTCGGAGCAGCGCCGCATCGTGATGAACCGCTGCTACGGCAACCCCGTGCCGCGCCGCAACCAGTCCGACAACTCGACGGACATGAACTCCTTCCCGTTCGTGCGCCATCATTTCCTGCGCGCCGGGTTCGAGATCATCGACTGCCCGCCCCTCACCGCCCAGCTCAAGAATTCGTCCGACATCCGCATGGTCATGGATGTCGTCGACTATCTCGCACACGGCACGCACTTCGACGAGTTCGTCATCCTCTCAGGCGACGCAGACTTCACCCCCGTCCTGCATCGCCTGCGCGCGCACGCCCGGCGCACGGTTATCTTCGCCAACGATTACACGGCTGCTCCCTACACCGCGATCAGTGATGGCGAGGTTCGTGAGTCGGACCTCATCGCGCTTCTGCTCGAGCAGCAGGGTGAGATCGGTGCGGCCGCGCCCGCGCCGCTCATCGCCTCGCAGGCGAAGGCGCTGGTGCTGCCCGAAGTGGACCGCGATGCGCTGCGCCACGAGATCATTGCCGATGTCGTCCAGGCCGTTCAGGCGTCCCCGTCGCCCGTGCCTCTCGAGGTTCTGGCCGACCGGGCCGTGCGCTCGATCGGGCACGACCGGACTGTCGCGACGTCCTGGGCCGGCGCCGGCAGCTTCCGCGATCTGCTCGCACAAGCGCTGCCTGACGACCTCAGGCTGTCCGATCAGCCGCCCTACCTGGTGATCGATACCCGCCGTCACCTGCAGGCGAAGCGCGCGGCGCCGCTGCCCGAGATGCCGGACACGCGCGATATGCGCGAGATGGCGCCATCCCGCGCCGTCGCACCGCCATCGCCCGGCCCGGCGACGACTCGCGGCGGGTTCGCCGAGCCTGCAGTGAGCCACGGCAACCTGACGCGGCGCCCGCAGCCGGCGTTCGATCATCACGAGGAGGACTTCCGCCCGGAGCGTGCGCTGATGCCGCCCGCAGCTTCGACGCCGGATCCGCGCAGCCTGACGGCGACGCCCCGATACAGCCAGAGCGACACGCCCATTCGTGAGCCTTCTCACCGGCCGTCGACCATCTCCGCGCCACTGACGCCGGCCCAAGCGCCGAAGCCTGCTGCTCCCCCGCAGATGGCAGGGTCCCTACATGGGACTTCGACGCCTGCCGCCGCCACGGCGCCCGCACGACCGAAGGAAGGTGGATCGGCGATCCAGCAGTCGATCGCGCGCATTCATGAGGCCTGCCAGGCACCGCCGCTGGCGCCGCCGGAGTACCGCACGCTCTTCGAGGTCATGGCGCTCGAGATCAACGAGAACAACCTGCTCGGCGCACAGACCATCCAGAACGTCCTGCGTCGCGCGCAGGAGCACGGACTGGAGCTGCGCCGCGACGACGTGCGCTTCGTGATGGACGTCGTGAGCGAAGCCGATCCGTGGTTCGAACAGGGCGCATCGGCGAATCTCTTCGCCGGCCGCTTCCGCAATTTCGTGGTGGCGCGCTGCCGCGGGCAGGGGCTCAAGCTCTCCGCAGACGAGCTCGATCTTATCGAAGCCTGGTTCGTCGGCAACGGCAACACGGGTGCCGCCATGACCCAACGCCCCAGTGCCCAGAGCGCGGCGCCCTACACGCCGCCTCAGGCCGGAACGTCGCCTGTGCAGTCGCGCACGGCAGACGAGTTCACGAGCGACGAGTTTCCGCGCATTGTCCGCACGCGTCTCCGCGGCTGACGGCGCGTAAGCCCTACTCTACCCTTGGAGCATGATCGCTTCGATCGGGTCGCCATTGGCGCGCACCGACCGGAGCGATCGTGCGTCTGGCTCTTCGAAATGGCACCCGCTATCCTGCAGCCTCTCCGAGCCAACGACCGGGATCATCCGCCATGAGCATTCGCATTCGCCGCCTCGAGGCCAAGGACAAGGCTGCCTGGCTGCCGCTCTTCAAGGGCTATATCGAGTTCTACAAGTCCAATGTCGCCGACGATGTCATCGAGATGACTTGGGAGCGCCTGCTCAGCGGCAAGGAGGGCTTTCATATCGGGCTAGTCGCCGTCGGCGACGACGATGTGCCGGTCGGTATTGCGCACGTCCTGTTCCATCGCTCGACGTGGTCGCCGACATGGTACTGCTATCTCGAAGATCTGTTCGTCGATCCCAAGGTGCGCGGCAAGGACATTGGTCGCGCCTTGATCGAGCAGGTCTATGCCGAGGCAGATGCGCGCGGCGCAACGCGCACATACTGGGCGACGCAGGAATTCAATTATCGGGCGCGCGGCCTCTACGACAAGGTCGCGACGAAGTCGCCGTTCCTGCAGTATCGGAGATAGCTCTCTTCTTGAAGACGGCCTGACGGCCGGCGCGCGGTCGCGCGCTCATGCTTTCGGGCACGGCCTAACGGCCGACGCGGTCGCACGCTCATGAAGAGGTGCGGGTGCGTCCAGCGGTGGGCTCTTTGTTTGCCGCGGGCTGCTGGGAAGAGGTGCTCCGCAATCAAACTGTCGTGCTATGCCCGCGGCGGCAACGGCGATGACTTCGAGTTTGAGGCCGTCGCATCTTCTTCCCCTTCTCCCCGTTCTTACGGGGAGAAGGTCGGGATGAGGGGCAGGAGCTTGCGCTGACGTTAGCTAGCGTATGCCGCCGCTCCCTGGAGGCGGGGACAGGGGAGTAGCGATCCCCTCCGCCTCACCGACGAATGGGCGGAAGTGCTTGCGTATGCTGTCCTCCGGCAGATCCTTGGTGATGAATACGAGCCGCGAGCGATGGTCCTCGCCCGGCCAGCGCGCGAGCGTCTCCGGCGGATAGAAGATGTGCTGCACGCCGTGGACGACGAACGGCTTCGTCCGATCCTTCACGTTGAGAATGCCTTTCACGCGCAGCAGGCGCTCGCCGTAGAGTTGCGCGAGAAGCTGCATCGCATTCGACAGCTCGCGACCGTCCAGCGGTTCGGCAAACGTCAGGCAGAATGAGCGGATGCCGTGCAGATGCTGGTGCGCGGGATGATCACAATGCGGATCGGCGCATTGTTCGTCGTGGGCGTGATGGTCGTGATGATGGTGTTCGTGGCCATGGTCGTGCCCGCAATCAGGGCCGCAATGTGCGCCGTGTGCGTGATTTCCGTTCTCCTCCTTATAGCGCTCGGCGGCGAGCCAGCGCTCGGGATCGACGCCCGTCAGCGCCGGTTCGTGCGCGCCGAGACCGATGAGCTCGGACGGCGCGATGTCGCCCTTGACGGCGCGGCGGATCTGCCCCGCGGGATTGAGCGCGCGCAGCCGCCGCTCGAGCGCTTCAACGCTCTCTGTCTCCGTTAGGTCGCTCTTAGTCACAATGAGGCGATCAGCGATTGCAATCTGCTTTGCGGGCTCGAAATGTGCTTCGATCTGGTGTAATCCGAGTTGGGCATCGACGGTCGTGACAACGGCGTCGAGCTGATAGATGCGGTAGAGGCTTTCTTCCGTCATCAGCGTGTGAACGATCGGCGTTGGATCGGCGAGGCCGGTAGTCTCGAGGACAACGCGCTGCATCGGCGGGATGTCGCCCCAAAGCGACTTGGTGTGCATCCGCTCAAGGGCCTGCACGAGATCCCCGCTCACGGCGCAGCACACGCACCCCGAGGGGAGCAGGACGGCATCCTCGTCAATTTTTTCGACGAGAGCATCATCGATGCCGACTTCGCCGAACTCGTTGATGATGACGGCAGTGCCGGCCATCGCCGGGTCGTCGAGCAGGCGCTTCAGGAGCGTCGTCTTGCCTGACCCGAGGAAGCCGGTCAGGACGGTGATCGGTATGGCGGGGTTCGGGGTCATGCTCATATCGGCTCTCGTTCTTGTCTCGCCGGGCAGGCTACCGGGTTGCGAAGTGGATTGGGAGTCGGATCATGGCGCGTGAGATTGGCAGAGCGATCGGGGTTGGCCGGCGACTACCCCAGCGCGGCACTGCCGAGCTCATCGCGCGCCGGAGCGTCGTCGATACCGCCCTCGCCATGAGCCGCCGCGGCCTGTCGCCGGGCCGCTCGGGCAACGTTTCGTCGCGCTTCGAGGATGGCCTTCTCATTACGCCGACCGGGCTCGCGTACGACCTCATCACACCCGCCGATATCGTGCTCGTTCGCCTCGACGGGCGTATCCCGCCAGGGCAGCAGGCGCCGTCGAGCGAGCTGCTTTTCCATCTGTCCATCTACCGCTCGAGGCCCGATGTCGGGGCCATCGTCCATTGCCACTCGATGCACGCGACCGTGCTCGCCTGCGCGCGCCGTGCGATCCCGGCGTTTCACTATATGGTCGCAGCAGCGGGCGGCGACGATATTCCGCTGGTACCGTATGCCACGTTCGGCAGCGAGGAGCTGGCGCGTCACGTTGCAGAGGGGCTTGCGCGGCGCAATGCCTGCCTGATGGCCAACCACGGCCAGGTTGCGGTCGGCGCCAATGGAACAGCCGCCCTGGCGCTCGCCGAGGAGGTCGAGGTGCTGGCGGAGCAGTACGTCAAAGTGCTGATGCTCGGGACCCCGCACGTCCTGGCACGCGATGAGATGGCGCGCGTAGCCGATCGCTTCTCCGGTTACGGCCGGAATGGGAAGGGCTGATCCGTCGAAGTTGATTGCCGCCGCCGGCATACCGCCACGCGGAATGCGGAGAACGTTTCCCAGCAGCCGGCGGCAACTCTGCTCACCCCCAAGTCGGCTTGATCCAGTTGAAGAGATCGATGCCGCCGTCGACGACGAGCGTGGTGCCGGTAATGTAACCGGCGAAGCGATCAGAGAGCAGGGCGAGCGCCGGCCCTGCTAGATCGGCCGCCGTGCCGAGCCGTCCGAGCGCGATCTTCCCGTCGAAATCATAGGCCGCCGCATTGAACCCGCCGCCCGGAATGGCGCCCGGCGCGATCGCGTTGACGCGGATGCCGGCCGGACCGAAATGGCGGGCGAGCTCGCGCACGATCATGGTCTGTCCCGCCTTGGCAGCCGAATAGTGCGGCAGGTTGCGCGGCGTCTCGGCGTGCAGCGAGGTAATGAAAAGCAAGCGCCCCTTCGTCCCGCGGGCCTGCATGGCGCCCGCGATCTCGCGGCCGAGGAAATAGCCCGAGCGCACATTCACGTTCTGGAAGGCATCCCAGGTCGCCTCGCTGACGGCGGCGGCATTGTCCACCTCCTTGCGCGGGGGGCAGGCCGAATGCACGAACATGTCGAGCGGCACGTCTCCTACGCGCGCCAGAAGTCCGCGCCAGCCATCGGGCGTCGAAAGATCGGTGGTGATGGTTTCCGCGCGCCCGCCGGCGGCGGTGATGGCCGCCAATGTTGCCGCATTTCGCTCCGGATCGATATCGGCGAGCAGAACTCTGGCGCCTTCCGCCGCCAGGGCCTCGGCGATGGCACGTCCGATGTTCGAAGCAGAGCCCGTGACGAGCGCGCACTGCCCATTGAAGAGCCCGATCGGCTTCATTCTGGTCCTCCCGGTTCGCAGCACGCCAAAAATATAAGCCCGCTCGGGCATCTGCCGAACGGGCTCACTCATCGACTGGATGACGCGCGACAGGCGTCCGAGACTAGGGCTTCTTGCGAAAACGATCGAGGCTGATCACGTTGTCCTGTCCGCCTTGATCCTGCTGCTCGGTCGACGTGGTGATATCCATCTCACCCTCGGTCCCCGTCGGCACGGGAATCAGGGCTGCCTGCGGCCGCTGCGTGGGCTCGATGCGGTGCCCCGTCGGGCTCTCCGCGATCTCCTCGCCGAGTGAGGCCCCGTCGTCGTCCTTCTCCGAGCGCGTGCGGCGCACGGGACGCTTCCTGTCTCCCACCGACGGCCGCTGCGAGGCGCGCGCTATGCCTGGAATGCCGGAGATCTGCCCGCCGATGCCGGTATCCTCATTGAGGCCGACGACGCTGCCGCTCCCGCTCCTGGCCGCGCCGGCCTCGTCGAACTGAAGGCCGTAGGGCACGCTCGGATCGAAAAAGACCTTGATGGCCGCGAACGGAATGACGAGCCGCTCCGGAATACCGTCGAAGGTGAGCTTCACCTCGAAGCGCGCGTCGGTGACGATCAGCTCCCAGAAGCGGTGCTGGAGCACGATCGTCATTTCCTCGGCGTACTTGGCCTTGAGGCGCTTCGAAAGGACGACGCCCGGGTGGCGCGTATCGAACGCGATGTAGAAATGGTGGTTGCCGGGAAGGCCGGACTTCTGGACCCTGGTCAACACCGCGCGCACGACGCCACGCATGGCCTCCTGCGCCAACGCGTCGTAATCGATGTCTTGCTCTGCCGTCATGCTTGCATCAGTCTTCGCACCAGCCGCTCAGTGCACCTCAATGCCGCCCGCATGGAGGCGAAGTGGAGGGCTTCTGTTGCCCGGTGCCCTCCGAACCGCGCCTGACGTTGCTAGACGCCAGGGCTTCAAGTTCAGGCTAACGGAGCTGCATTACGCAGCGACGGCAGCCTCAGCATAGTTGTCATTGGCAACTATTCTGGTGACCCGATAACGGCGGTATCATGCCGGGCAAAAGAGCACCCTTTACACCCTCGTCGATCCTATTTCGCCCCCAGCAACAGACCACGACTGCACTTGGATCTCCTTGCGGGCGCCGCTTTCGCGGCCTGATCCTCGTGGGCTGATGGTGGAGGCGCCGGGTACCGCCCCCGGGTCCGAAAGGCTTATTCCGATGTCCATTTATCGCCATAGCCGGACGAATCCGGCAACCTCAATATAGGATGGCAGACAACCAATTGAAAGCGCGCTCAGCCACACGTGTGGATGGCGTGCAACGTCGTCCGATCAATTTCGCGTGGTAATCCTTACGACCGCGTGACCGGAAAGAGACAAGAAGCCTTGCCAAACCAGCTCCTCGCCGGCCGGCCTCGCTACGATGCCCGCAGCGCATGGCCGCCGCTCGTCGCACTCGTGTTGGCGCTCATCGTGCAGGCGGGCCTGCAGCTTCTCGGCGGCGTCCTCGGTGCGTATGTGGCGGCCGGCGAGACGCATCTGGTCGCAGGCATCCCGGCCGACAAGCGCCTGCTGACGTCCATTCTCGTGTTCCTCGCCCTCTCGCAGGTCTGCGTCATCGCCTTTGCCTGGTGGGCGGCGGGGCTTTTCGGCGGCGACCGGCGCGCCGTGCTGCAGCTCCATCGCGGCTTTCCGGGTAGCGGCGAGATCCTGATCGCGCTCGCCGGACTGGTGCTCGTGATCGGCACTTACAATCTGATCGTTTACCTGCTCCGACCCGATCTCTTCATGGCGGACGTGGCCCCGTTTCTGCCCATGCTCCAGGCTCCGATGTGGCCGGTAACGGCGTTGGCGGTCGGCATCGGGGCACCAGTCTCGGAAGAGCTTCTGTTCCGCGGTTTCGTGCTCTCCGCGCTCGCCCGCTGGCGCGGCGGTTTCTGGCCGGCGGCGATCGTTGCGAATGTCGCGTGGACGAGCTTCCACCTCGGCTACTCCGTTGCCGGGCTCCTCGAGGTCTTTCTTGGGGGGCTTTTCTTTTCTTGGCTGCTCTGGCGCACGGGCAGCCTCTGGCTGCCGATCATCTGCCATGCCGCGACGAATATCGTCTTTCTTGCGGTGATCGCGGTCTATCCCTTCCAGTGAGCAAGCCATTCGGCGCACTCGAGACGATAGACGCAACATCCATCCTAATTTTCACGCCGTCGCCCGTCGCGGCTTGACGGTTCGCACGCAACGGCGGATAAGCTGCCCGTCATGGACCGGAACGCGCAAATTCTTGCTGCCGCCCCCTGTTGCGGCGCTACAGTCATCACGGGCTAGCAGACTGCTGGCGCGGCCGCGTTTCTTTGCCGGACATTCAGAGCACAGAGACCGCCCCGCCGGCCATGGAACAGGTGCGGCATGACGCTCACGCTCTACAATACGCTGACGCGGCGCAAGGAGCCGTTCCAGCCGATCGATCCGAAGAACGTGCGCATGTACGTCTGCGGGCCGACCGTCTACGACCTCGCGCACATCGGCAACGCGCGGCCCATCATCGTCTTCGATGTGCTCTTCCGCCTGCTCCGCCACATCTATGGCGAGAAGCACGTCACGTACGCGCGCAACATCACGGACGTGGACGACAAGATCAACGCGCGCGCCGTCGAGCGCTATCCCGACCTGCCGCCGACCGAGGCCATCCGCAAGCTCACGGAGGAAACGACGGCGCAGTTCCACAAGGACATCGCGGCACTCGGCGTGCTGCCGCCGACCGTCGAGCCGCGCGCCACCGACCATATCGCCGAGATGCGCGTTCTCTGCGACGAGCTGGTTGCCAATGGGCACGCGTACGTGGCCGAGGATCATGTGCTGTTCGCGGTCGGCTCCATGCCCGACTACGGCAAGCTGGCGCGCCGCTCGCTCGAGGAGATGGAGGCCGGCGCGCGCGTGGACGTTGCGCCATACAAGCGCGGGCCGATGGATTTCGTGCTTTGGAAGCCGTCGAAGCCCGGCGAGCCGGCTTGGCCGTCGCCGGCCGGCATCGCGACGCCGGGCCGGCCGGGCTGGCACCTCGAGTGCTCGGCCATGGCGGGGAAGCACCTCGGTGATGTCTTCGATATTCACGGCGGCGGCATCGATCTCGTGTTCCCGCACCATGAGAACGAGATCGCGCAGTCGCGTTGCGCGCATGGCACGCCAGTGATGGCGAACGTGTGGATGCACAACGGCTTCCTGCAGGTCGAGGGCGAGAAGATGTCCAAGAGCCTCGGGAATTTCGTGACGATCAATGAGTTGTTGGAGACGACGAACTTTGGCGGTCGGCGTTGGCCGGGGGAAGTGTTGCGCCTTGCGATGCTCATGACACAGTACAGGCAGCCGATCGATTTCTCGATTCGCAGCTTGGAGATCGCGGAGAAGCTACTCGACAACTGGTATCGCGTGATTGGCGACGTCGCGCCGGTCGGGACCAGCGATTTCGCACTGGACGTAGAGGCGGCGCTTTGCGACGACCTGAATACGCCGGCGGCGATTACCCATCTCCACGCGGCGTATGACGTTGCTCGCGACGGAGACGAAACCAACGCACCCGCTCGTTTCAAGGCGGCTGCAAATATGCTGGGTCTTCTGCTTTCGGTCGAGACCGAATGGAAGAAGGCGCGTTCATCCGGTGTGTCCGTCGATGGTCCTGCCGTGGATCAGCTCGTTGCCGCCCGCCTCGCCGCTCGCAAGGCGAAGGATTGGAAAGAAAGCGACCGCATCCGCGATGAACTCGCCGCCATGGGCATCCAGCTCAAGGACGGCAAGGACCCGCAAACGGGCGAGCCGATCACGACGTGGGAGGTCAAGCGATGACCATGTCGCTCGCGCATCGAGCAGAAGCGTCGCCCCGCGCACAACATTCCCCTTCTCCCCGCGTGCGGGGAGAAGGTTGGGATGAGGGGCGGGATCTCGTGCGACGTCAGCGTATGCCGCCGCCCCTCACCCTAGCCCTCTCCCCGCGAAGTGCGGGGCGAGGGAATATTGCTGTCTCCGCGGGTAGGTCGCATACTCTCGCAAGC
>DATMRT010000073.1:0-9381 GCA_035565975.1 Hyphomicrobiaceae bacterium | reverse complement strand
GGCGGTATCAACAGGCGCGGCTTCCGATCGTCCGCGGGTCCGAGAGCAGGGACCAGTATCCGTAGAGCCAGACCAGGAATGCCGCGGACCACGCAACGGTGCTGAAGGTGTGCGGTCCACCGGGTAGCACGATGCCGAAATCCGGCAGGACCCGCAGCGCTGTCGCGAGGAGCAGGAGAGCGAATGCTGCTTTCGCGGCCCTGGGCACCGGAAAGGCGTGGCCCGTATGAAACAGTCCGGCAATGGACAGCACGGCCAGGATGCTCATGCCAAGGCCGCCCAGCAGGGCGATGTGCCAGCCCGACGTTTCGATAAAGAACGCACCGAGCCGCGCCGCGCCGATCATCATAAGGCCCAAACCCGCCAGCACGGCCGCACAGAACAGGCACAGGATTTCGGCGCGGAAGAACGAGCGGCCGACGAACGCCTCCCCGGCTCTGTCCATGAAGGCGGCGCCTGCGGCAAGAGCAAGGTATCCACGCGCCTCTGCTGAAAGGCCTGCGATGTCGCCCGCGATGGCAAGCAGGACAAGTCCCGCGGCGAGGTTCTGGCGTCCCGGATGCGGGCGGTAGGGGCTCGTTGCCTCGCTCGGATCGAGCACGCGGTTGGTCACAGGCACGGTGATCCGCCCGAGCACGAAGCCGAGAAGGCCGAGGAACGCGAGGCTGGTCGCGGCTATTCCCTGCGAGGCGCGCGTGATGTCATCGCTCAGGAAGCCGACGCGGGTCGCAATCTCCGCTCCAAGCAGGACAGACAGCCACAGCAGCATACCGGCCAAGTCCCAGGATTTCCGGCGCCAGCTCACGTGCGCGACGAAAAGAAGGAGAACGGCGAGCCAGCCGACATCCGCGAGCGCGCCGAGCGCACCCAGGGCATCGAAGCCGAGAATGCCGATGCACCGCCCGATGCCCCATAGAACGGCCAGGGCGAGCAGGAGGCTTCTTTGCGGACGCGCCGTGTCCGTCCATTCGGGCACAGCGGTCGTCACGAAGCCGATGAGAGCTGCGCCGTACGCACCGATGAGCATTTCATGCGGGTGCCACAGCGTCGGTGGCACGTGGCGCGCAAGCGGCAGATCGAACCCGAGGACAAGAACCCACAGGAACGGCCACAGCCCCGCATAGAGCGCGGCGAGCGGGAAAAACAGCCGCAGTCCCTCATCCGTGAGAATGGTGAGCAGCGGGATCTCTTTCGCGCTGGACGCCATGGGGAGCGTCGTCATGGCGGCCTTCGCTCATCGATGTCGTTGACGTGGCGGAAGAGCCGATCCTCAGCGAGGTATCCTGCCACGGTCTCGAAGACCGTCCGATCGGCTCGGCATCCTGGGATACCGTCGATCACGCGCTCGCCCACGAGACCCTGGCCGTGCGCCTCCATGACGGCGATCCGGTGGGCCACGCGCACGGCCTCGAACAGGTCATGCGTCACGAACAGCGCGCCGAATCTCGCCTCCTGTGCAGCGCTGATGACAAGATCCTGGAGGCGGCGCTTCAGTGCCACGTCGAGCGCGGTGAACGGCTCGTCGAAGTAGACGAAGTCCGGGCGGCTGGCGAGCGCCCGCGCGATCGCCACGCGCTGCCGCATGCCGCCGGAGAGCTCGATGGGAAACTTGTCGAGATCCTCGGGCTCGAGCGAGACGTGCTGGGCGATTGCCTCCGCACGCGCACGCCGGTCTTTCCTGGCGATGCGAGCGAGGCGCAGCGGATAGGCGATGTTCTCGCGGGCCGTCGCCCATGGCATGAGACGTGGCTCCTGAAAGACCATGCCATGGCGGGCATAGCCGATCTCGACACGCCCGCGCAGCGGCTGCACGATCCCCGCCGCCACATGGATCAACGTGCTCTTGCCGCAGCCGGACGGCCCAACGAGTGCAACGATCTCGCCCGCGCCGACGGCAAGATCGACGCGGTCGAGAACAGTACGGCCGAGATAGGCATGGCCGATACCGGATAGGCGCAGAGCCGTCATCGCCGCACACCCCACGGCCGCGCCGCCTCGCGCCAGCGCTCCAGCTCGCTGTGTATGGGGCGCACGAAGCCGTATTCGACAGCGATCAGGGCGGCGACCGCGATCAACACCCAGGCCATCGCCTCGGAGACATCCAGGTTCGAGCGCGCGCGCGCCAGGCCGCCGCCAATCCCACCGGAATTCGAAAGCACCTCGGCCATCACGGCCACCTTGAAGGCGGTTCCGAGCGTCAGCACGAGGGCAGGGAAGACATGCGCCGCGACGTGACGAACGGCGAGCGTCGAGAAGCGGCGCCATGGGCCGGCTCCGAAGGCACGAGCCATGTCGTCGAGCCCGCGATCCCGCGTCATGATGCCTTCTGCGGCGCCGATGAAGGCGGCCGGCATGGCGGCGATCGTCACCGTCGTCACGACCATGCCGTCCGTCGAACCGAACCAGATCATCGCCAGCACGATCCAGGCGATCGGCGGCACGCCGAGCATGAGCGTGACAAGCGGCCGCGCCAGCCGAATGGCGGCTGCCGAATAGCCGGCAATGACTCCGGTGGTGATGCCGGCAAGCGCTGCAAGCGCGAAGCCTTCGAGCGCGCGTTCGGCGGTCGTCATTGCCGTGCGCCAGTTCGCCTCCTCGCCCGCGAGCTGGATGACTGCCCGTACTGCCGCGAGCGGCGATGGCAGGATGAACGCACCGTAAGCCTCATGGCCGATCTGCCAGACGGCGCAGAACAGGAAGATCGCAGCGAGGCCGCTCCAAGAGGACCAGAGGAAGCGTCCGGCCCGGCCAATGCGGTTCGACGCGACGGCACCAAGGCGTGTCACATGTAGAACTCCGCCGCAGGCAGCTTGCCGCCGAGCAAGGAAGCGTCCGCCTCAGCTATGACGGAGAACATGGCCTCCAGCGATGGACGAGCTTCTTTTGCGGACCGGCAGACGAGGTTCGACCATGGGATCGAGAGCCGAAGGACAGGCCATGGCAGGTCCAGCGACGAAGAGGCGCTGTACGCCGCGGACGTCGGGGAGGTGATGACTTCATCGGTCGCCTTGACGAGGGCGGCCTGCAGGCGACTGACGATACTCGCGTGCTTGTCGGCAAAGGCGGATGTTACGGCGAGGCCGGCCTGGGGCAGCGAATGATCGGACTTGGTGACCTCTCGCCATAGTTTCTGCACGTCCATGACGCGCGATACCGACTTGAGCGCCAGCAGACCGCGCGCGATGGCGGCGCTCGCCGCGGGTTCGGGAACGACCGCGGCGTCGATGCGATCGGCCAGCAGGAGCTGCATGGCTTCGATCGGCGTGCCGGTGGTCTCGACGGTGAGATCGGCGCCGGCTTTCATCGCATTCGCCTGGAGCAGGCGACGGAAGATGAACTCGGGCGTGTCATTGCGGAAAGGGACCGCGACCTTCTTCGCCCGCAAGGCGGCGATCGTCGTCAGGCTCGCATCGCGCGCGATGATATAGAGAAGCCCATCGGTCATCACGTTGACCAGTCGCACGCCGAGCCCCCGATTGAACAAATTCGCCGCGACCTGCGTCGGCACGATCACCACCTGCATGGTGCCCGATGTCAGTCCGGCGCGCATTTCGTCGGGATTGCGCCAGGCCTTGAATGTCACCTTGCCGGCGACGTCCTCGAGCAGGCCAGCTGAAATGGCGTGCGCGAGCGTGATCGACGGGCCAGCCGGCGGGCCCCAGAGCGTCAGATCGGGCAGGCGCTCGGGAGACGGTCCCGCATTTGCGCTGGTGTGGATGGCACCCAAAGGGCCAACGAATGGGAGGGCGAGGGCGCCTGCGCACAGTCCAAAGGCGTGGCGGCGTGTGTGTGTTTTCTCGATCGTGTCCATTTCGTTGGCCTTTCCGGATCGCGTCCGGATCAGAAGCGCGCCCTCGCGCCGACGATGAAGGCACGGCCGTCGCCGGGAAGGAAAGCCGCCTGATCCGGGCGGGCTTCGTCGACGATCAAGGTCGACGAGGCATAGGTCTTGTCGAAGATGTTGCGGACCTCGCCGTAGAGCGTGAGCGTCTCCGTCAGGTCGTAGGATGCGCGCGTACTGACGATGGCGAAGGGATCGGCATAGAGCGTGTTGGCGTTGTCGACGGGCGTCTTGTCAGGACGCCAGTTCACTTCCACTTCTGCGAAGAAGCCGGGCGTGAACGCATAGCGAAGTACGGCATTGATCGTGTGGCGCGGCGCGCCGGCGAGGCGATTGTCGCCATGCACGGGATCGTCGTCGAAGCGGAATTCCTGGAACGTATAGGCAAGACGTCCGCTGATCTGCTCGGTGAGATGGGCCGACATCCCAAGCTCGATGCCGAAATGCGTGGTCTTGTCGGCATTGACGGAGCCGAGCGACACGCCGGACGCGTCGCGCAAATTCAGCAACTCGTTCTCGACCCAGGAGTAGTAGGCGACAGCGTTCCACGCGATGCGGCCGCTGTGGCCTCGCCATCCGGTTTCGACGGTCGTTGCCGTTTGTGCATCGAGATCCGGCGTTGCAAAGGCTGCGGCGGGAAAAGCCGGGTTGGGCGGCTGCGGCCGACCGGGGGAGCTGTTCGGGGTGCCGTTGATCGTCGCGAGCAGATCGTCGTGCGTGGGCGGCTCGAAGCTGCGGCTGACGGCTGCGAAGAGATTGCTTCGCGGGCTCAGTTCGTACAGGAAGCCGAGACTCGGACTCCAACCGGAATATCTGTGCGAGTAGCTGTTGTCGACGGCGGGAACGGCGCCGGCCGGCAGCGCCTGGGTCGGATTTGCGGGATTGTAAGCGGCGGTCGGCCGTGTCGCGCCCGTGTAGACGTCGTCGTTAAGACGGCGGGCATGAGCATAGGAAATGGCGGGCGAGACGGTCACGCGCGCGCCGATCGGTACATTGAGCCCCGCATAGAGCGCCAATGTGCTCGACTCGAGGTCGTTCTCTCCGAACAGCGCACCCCGAGATCCCGACAGATTGTGGTGATAGGTGCGGTCGGCCGTGCCGAAAGCGTACTGTGCGGTCGCCTCGAACAATGGCAGCGTCCGGCTCTTGTCCGGCGCGTAGGCGTAGCGCACGACGCCCGTGACGTCGCCACCCGCCGTCGAGCGGATGCCGCCTGCAATCGGGAAGCGGAACATGTCGTCGTTGTAGGTGTAGCCGACAGCCGCATCGAACAGATGAGGACCGAAGGTCGCCGTGGTGCGCGATCCGACGCGGAACTGCTCGGTTTCGCGGCGCGGCCGGTCGCGGACGACGTTCGGGCCCGGATCGACGGCCACACCGCCGACGATGATGGGACCGCGGTGCACCTGCCGCGGATCCTGCTCCATGGCGTCTTTGGTCAGCGGGCCGGCGACATCGAAGCCGAGCTTCGTATAGCCGAAAAACAGACGCGTCGTGATGTTGTCGCTGACGCGCGCGCCCGCGTTCAAGCCGACGTTCGTCCGTTCGGATTCATTGTAGTCGCGGAAACCATCGCGGTGCGTCGTGCTGAGCTGAATGAGGCCGTCGAGATCGCCCTGCCGTGCGCCGGCCTGTCCTGTGGCCGTCAATTGGCCAAAGCTTCCGCCCTCGATGCCGACGACGACGCCAGGGGCGCTGGCGCCGGTGGGGGAGGCGAAATTGATGGCGCCGCCGAGCACCGTCGCTCCGAGCCGGTTGGCGGTGTAGCCGCGATAGATCTCGATGAATTCCGCTTGGCGGGGGTCGGCAAGCCCGACGACATACGATCCGTCGGCGCGATTGATCGGCAGTCCGTCCTGCAGAACGAGAATGCCGCGCTCGACCGGATTCTGCTGGAGGCCCGAGCCGCGGATCTGGATGCGGGGTTGGTCATTGCCGCCGAAGAAGCTCTGCACGATGACGCCAGGCACGGATGCCAGCGTATCGGCGATGGTCACGTTGGCTTTGCCTGCGGTTTCCTGGGCACCGATCACGGCGGTGCCACCTGCCAGTGCATCGAGACGTTCGCGCGCCGCGGTCTCGGCGCTCGCCGGTTCGGCGACGGGCACGGGCGGTTGCGGCGGCGCGGTGGAGCGCTGGACCGCCTTTGGCTTTCCCTTTGCGGGGCGGGCTACTTGCTTGGGCGCTTCGACAACGACTGGCGGCAGCGCGAGCGGCGCGCCAGGTGCTGCCGACTGCGCGGAAGCCGGCAGTGCGTGGCCCACGATGGCCGACACGCAGAGGCCGGTTGCCAGCGCCCGGCGCGGCCATGCCCCAAGACCCGCCTGATGTGACACGTTCCTGCTGCCTTCCCGCGCCATAGCAATGCTCCCTGGAACACGCCAATGCGTGTCCTCGTGCTCCCCAGCCGAAGATTGTTGATTCCTACAGTAATGATTTCAGAGGGGACTTGCGCGAGCGCAACTCGGCGCGCCGCGATCTCACGCCCCGTGCCCTCTAGGGCACAGAATCGCCTGCGGCATGTTCACTCACCATCATCCGCAACGAATCGCGCGAGGCGAGCCGTGTCGTGAAGCACGATCTGTCCGCGCCTTGCCTCGACCCCGAGCTCGGCGAGCCGGCCGAGCTCGCGCGAGAAGGTCCATGGCGTCATCGATAAGCGCGCCGCGATGAGCTGTTGCTCGACGGGCAGCTCGAAGCGGCAGGTGTCGTCCTCCGAGCGGCACATGCGCAGGAGGAAGCTGGCGATACGCCGCCGCGGCGACCATTCACTATGATGTTCGATCTGATCGACGAGCCCGCGCAGTTGCTTGAAGATGGCTGCGATGACAGCCAGGGCGAGCCGAGGGTTCTGGGTGATGTGATCCCGGAAAGTCTTGATATCGAAACGGGCGACGCGCAAGTGCGAGGCGGCTTCGGCGCTCACGGGATAGAGCACATCGTCGGCGGACAACAACGCCTCGGCGAAGGATTCGCCGGGGCCAAAGAGGTGGATCACGACGCGATTGCCGTTCGCCTGATCCCGGAACAGAGCGACCCACCCTTCCAGGACCACAAAGAATGCGTCCGCCGGGGCGCCTTGATGGAACAGCGGCTGCCCCGCCGCCAGCTCGAGAACGCGATGGCTCCGTGTCAGAAGATTAAAATCGTTCTCGTCTAGGGCGGCGAACAGTCTGCACGCGCGCAGGGTACGCTCATCGACTGGCTTGAGGTTCATCACGCACCGACAAAATCACCATGTTTGATCTAAGCCAATCCTGATCTCTGCGTCATCGATCACGATCGTGCGTCGCGGATCGGTGCTAGAGATAGCACTCGAAATATCTCTTCAACAACCGAGGCCCGATCTTCGAGAGCGCATATGGACCCTGCGGACTGGCATATCGTTCGATCGACGCTCCTGCTCGGCAGCCTGCCGCCGGAGATCGTTCAGGATCTCGCCGGCTCTCTTGTGCCGCGCGCCTACGAAAAGGGGACGCCGCTGTTTCATCAGGGACAGCTCGCCGACGCTTTCTTCGTGATCCTCGACGGGTGGGTGAAAATCTATCGCACGACGGCAGACGGCCTCGAGGTCGTGCTGCATGTCTTCAAGCGTGGCGAGACCTTTGCCGAGGCCGCGATGTTCCTCGGAGGCCGGTATCCCGCCAGCGCGGAGACCGTATCGGCGGCGCGATTGCTGCGCATTGATGGGAACGCGTTTCGGACTTGCATCCGCGAGCAGCCCGAACTCTCTCTGTCGATGCTCGCGGCGGCGTCGCACCAGCTCAAGGCACTCGTCGAGCAGATCGAGCAAATCAAAGTACGCTCGGCACCGCAGCGCATTGCCGAATTCATTCTCCGGCTCGCGGAACGCCAGGAGGGGCGGGCCGTCATCGAACTTCCATTCGAGAAGGGACTGATCGCCAACCGGCTCGGCATGAAGCCGGAGAGCTTTTCCCGGGCGCTCACGCGGCTGCGGCCATTGGGGGTCAACGTCGAGCGTGAGATCGTAGAGGTCGCCGATATTGCCAAGCTCGCTGCTTTCGTCGAGTTTGTCGGGGACGACGCATGATGATCGCTCAATGCCCGCAGCCAGCTTGCATATCTGTCATGGGAGCGAGCGGCGTTTGGCATCAAGGCCCCTGAACTGACCACGCTCGGGGCGGGGGCGCACTGTGCAAACGTAGTAGACCGATCGTCCGCAGCGCGATCTGCTCAACGACATCGGCCAGCCGCTCGGGGCGCAGATAGAAGGCGGGAACCGGCGGCGCCACGATAGCGCCAAACTCGCTAACAGCCGCCATCGCGCGCAGGTGGCCGAGGTGCAGCGGGCTCTCACGCGCCACCAGGATGAGCGGCCGTCGCTCCTTGAGGTGCACATCGGCGGCGCGGACAAGTAGATTGTCGGTGATGCCTGCCGCGATGCTCGAAAGCGTTCTCATGGAGCAGGGAGCGACGATCATCCCGACCGTCGGAACCGAACCGCTTGCGATTTCCGCACCGATATCGTTGTTCGGATGCCGCCTGGCCACGCAACGCTCGAGGCAATCGATGGCATCGGGGCCGATTTCGATCGCCAGCGTTCGCTCTGCAGCGGGTGAGATGACGAGATGCGTCTCGATCTCCGGCAGTTGGCCGAGAATTTCGGCGATGCGCAGCCCGATGGCGGCGCCGGATGCGCCGCTGATGCCGAGCACGACACGCTGACGGCTCATCGGCTGCCTCCTTCAGTTGAGACTGGCACGCCGCTGAGGCCAAGCTGCGCCCACATCCGGTCCACCCGATCGATGATTGCCTGATCCATGGTCAGCGGCTGGCCCCAATCCCGGCTCGTCTCCGCACCGATCTTGTTCGTCGCATCGATCCCGAGCTTTCCGCCCAGACCGCTCGATGGCGAGGAGAAATCCAGATAGTCGATCGGTGTCCGCTCGATCACCGTGAGGTCACGGCCGGGATCCATGCGGGTCGACAATGCCCACAGCACATCGCGCGGATTGCGCACATCGATGTCGTCATCCACGACTATGACGATCTTCGTATAGGAAAACTGCACCATCATCCCCCACAGCGCCATCATCACGCGGCGCGCATGGCCGGGATAGCGTTTGCGTATCGAGACGACCGCCAGACGATACGAACAGGCGTCGGGTGGGAGCCAGCAGTCGACGACTTCCGGGATCTGGCCACGCAAGATCGGGACGAACAGCTCGTTGAGTGCCTCTCCGATGATCGATGGCTCGTCGGGCGGACGCCCGGTGTAGGTCGAGAGGTAGATCGGCGCGCGCCGCATCGTGATCGCGGTAACACGCACGAGGGGAAAGCGCTCGACCGCGTTATAGTAACCGGTATGGTCGCCATAGGGCCCTTCCGGCGCTGTTTCATTCGGCGATACTGCGCCTTCGATGATGATCTCGGCATCGGCGGGCACGAGTAGTGGCTGCGTGATGCAGCGGGCGACCCGCGGGCGCTCTCCTCGCAGGACTCCTGAAAATCGCAGCTCCGACATCCCCTCCGGCAGCGGCAGCACGGCGGACAACATGGTCGCCGGATCGGCGCCGATC
>DATMRT010000072.1:0-16099 GCA_035565975.1 Hyphomicrobiaceae bacterium | reverse complement strand
GCCGCCGCGGGTCTGCTCGCCGCAACCGCCTGGCTCAGCTCGCCGGCCGCGGCGGGCGCCGCACTTGCAGGGCTGCCCGTCGTCGCTGTGGCTGCCTTCTGGCCGGGTCTCAAGGAAGTGCCCGACGCGAGCCTGCTCGCTCCGTTCGCAGCACAAGTTCTGCGCCTGCCCGAGAACGTTTCGGCCTACCTCACGGTGCTAGCGATCCTCGCGGCGGGCACCGCGGCGGTTGCGGGTTATCGCCTCTGGCGCGGGCCGACACTGAGCGCGCCGCTCTCGGGCTTCTATGCGCTCGGTGCGACGGTGCCGCCGCTGCTGGCGCTCGTGCTCGCCTATCTCCGGGTCACGCAGTTCGACACGTCGATCCCCTTCGCGCTCTTCGGCGTCATTCTGGCGGGTGGCTTCGTGTGGATCGCGGAGCGCTTCCTCGCCCGCGAGCTGATCGTGCCGCTCCCGGGCATCCGCCTTGGTACCGGGGCTTTCGCCGCGGCGGCCATCGCCGCTTTGAGCTTCGCACTCGTTGCCTTCCTCTCGCGCGGCTACATGACCGTCGCCTTTGCGCTCATGGCGCTCGGCACGGCCTACGTTTCGACACTGCGTGATATCCCGCTGCTCAGGCCGGCTGTGGCCGCTATCGGTCTCGTCGTGCTCGGGCGCATCGCCTGGGACCCGGTCATCATGGGCCCCGACGTCGGCCGCCTGCCCATCCTCAATTGGCTGCTGATCGGATACGGCGTTCCCGCCGTCGCCTTCGCGCTCGCCGGGCGCATTCTCGAATTGCGCGCCGTCGACCTTGCTCAGCGCCTCGCGGATGCGCTGGCGGTACTCTTTACCGCGCTGCTGGTCTTCTTCCAGATCCGCCATGCCCTCAACGGCGGCGACCCGCTCGCGCCGTCATCGAGCCACGTCGAGCAGGGCCTGCACGTCCTGATGGCGGTCCTGATGGCTTATGTGCTCATGCGGCTGGACCTCGCGCGCGGCAATGCCGTCTTCCGCTGGGCTTCGATCGCGCTCGGCACGATCGCCATCCTGTTCGGCGTGTTCGGGCTCCTGCTGATCGAGAACCCGCTCTTCGATGGTTCGAGGAACGAGATCGCCGGTCCCGCGGTCTTCAGCTCCCTGCTGCTCGCCTATTTGCTGCCCGGGCTCGCGGCTGCCTTCCTCGCGCGCACGTCGCGCGACGTGCGCCCCAACTGGTACGTGACCAGCCTCTTCATCCTCGCCGGCCTCCTGGTCTTCTTCTACGTGACGTTGGAGATCCGCCACGTCTTCCAGGGTTCAAATATCGGCCTCTTCCGCTCGACGGGCGGCGCCGAGCACTGGGCCTACTCGGCCGGCTGGCTGCTGCTCGGCATCGTCTATCTGGCTTATGGCATCTGGCGGGGAGCCGGCGTCGCCCGCTTCGCGTCGGCGCTTCTCGTGCTGCTTGCCGTAGTCAAGGTCTTCCTGTTCGACCTCTCCGAGCTGACCGGGCTGTGGCGCGCGCTATCGTTCATCACGCTCGGCGCCGTCCTGATCGGCATCGGGCTGGCCTACCAGAAGCTGGTCTTTGCGCGTCCTTCGCCATCACTGCGCAGCGATGCGGCGCCGACAGGCGGGTAGTCTGATCGGAGGCTGCGATAAGGGCGCGCGAGCATCGCGGCCGGGCACAGGTCCGGTCGCGACGCGTAGGTACCCGGCAGGTGTCGCGATCAGCTATCCGCTTCAGGGAAGCCGTTGTTGACCTGGGTGAAGATGTCGAAAAGCCGCGTGCCGATCGACGTCGCCGCGGTGATGATCGAAATACTGATGAGGCCGGCAATCAGGGCGTACTCGATGGCGGTGGCGCCCGAATTGTCACTCTGGAACCGCTTCAAGAGACTAGACACGACCCCATCTCCCTTGTTCACGCAGCGTCAATTGAGGCCTGCCGTACCTTCGCTGCGGGAAGGACTGTAGCGGCGACATTCTTAAAGACCTCTTGGGAACACCGCCGAAATCTCAATTCGGAGCTGCTCTTCGTCGAACCGGTAAAGAAACTCTGTCGAAAATTGTAGACGTCGGGACCGGCACGCGCGGCAGGCACAGCACGGCGCGCTTTAACCAGGCCTTCACTCCATCGCGCGTAGTTTGTTTCATCGAGTTCGGCCGAACCGCGCGGGGAAGCCGGTGCGTTGGAGTATTGCGCCGTGATCGAGTACGCCGTCATCCTGGTCTTTCCGGCCGCCATGGCCTTTGCCGGCGCCATGGACCTTTTGACGATGACGATTCCCAACCGTGTCTCCATCGTGCTTGTCGCCGCCTTCGCGGTCGCTGCCGCCATGCTGGGCATCGGCTGGTGGGCACTCGCGAGCCATGTTGCGGCGGGGCTGCTGATGCTCGCCGTCGGCATCGGCATGTTTGCGCTCGGCTGGCTCGGAGGCGGGGATGCAAAGCTCCTCGCCGCGACGGCACTCTGGCTCGGCTTCGAGCAACTCCTGCCCTATCTGCTGCTGACCGCAATGGCGGGCGGCGCACTCTCTCTCGCCATTCTGGCCTATCGCCGCATGATGCTGCCGCTCTGGCTCGCCCGGCAGGGCTGGGCATTCAACCTGCACGGTGCGAGGTCCGGCATTCCCTACGGCATCGCGCTTGCGGCGGCTGGGCTTCACGTCTTTCCCTCGACGATCTGGTTCCTATCGGCGGGAATCTGATACCCTAACCAGGACTGAGAGATGATTCGGGTGGCCCTGCACCAAGCGCCGGGCAGCGCCAGCCGGGTCGGTATGGATCTCTGGTCTTGAAGCGGCGGGCGAAGCGGAGCCCTCTTCTTCCAAAGGCGCCAAAAAGCACAGCGGACATATGTGGCTAGTTTGCCTCGGCACGTCGCCCTTGTGGCGGCGGCATGCCTTCGCGTGCCCGATCAATCCCACCATTAACGCCCCATTGAGGATTGTCGGCGAGATTCACGACTGAGGAAAAGCGGATTGCTGCTTTGAGAGGATCTGTCGGGCGATGAAGAAGGGACAGCTGATCGGGATCGCGATCGCGGGCGTGTGCGGCGTCGGTGCCTTCATCGGTATGCAGAAGCTCACCATGAAGCCACAGGTCGTGCAGCGCGAAGTGCGCACCAACGTCGCCGAGGTGCTCGTCGCACGGGCCGACTTGGGCCTTGGTGCGATCTCATCGGAATCGAGCTTCCGCTGCCAAGCGTGGCCGCAGGACGCCGTTCCGCAGGGCGCCGTGCTCTGCCGCAACGCAGGCACAATGAAGGAATTCGTCGGTCACATCGCGCGGGCGCCGATCCTCGCCAACGAGCCGATCACACGCTCGAAGCTGATCCGGCCTGGCGAGGGTGGTGTGCTCGCTTCGATCCTGCCGGAGGGCCGTCGCGCGATCTCCACCAAGATCACGGAAGACACGGCTGTCGGCCGCCTGATCCTGCCGAACGATCATGTGGACGTGTATCTCATCCGCCGCTCGCGCAACCGGGGCGGCGAGGAGCACACCAGTGAGCTTCTCTTCAGCAACGTGCGCGTGCTCGCGATCGGCCAGCGGCTCGAGACCAAGGAAGGCCAGAAGGGCATCGAGGGCAACACCGCGACGCTTGAGCTCTCGCCGCTGCAGGCCGAGAAGCTCGCCCTCTCCAAGTCCATGGGCGACATCACGCTCGCGCTCCGCTCGATCGCGGACTTCAAGCGCGATGGCGATGGCGCGGAGGACGGCGTGCGCAAGCAGAGCGAGACCGTGCGCATCCTCCGGTACGGGCAGAAGTCACGTGTATCGGTCGGCATGCAGTGATCGAGTGCTGATTGGGCGCGCCGTTGCGGCGCCGCCGAACTGAATAGAGCGTTTCGGTCATTTTGAGTGTGCTCTGCGTGTGTGTCTCTGAAGTTGCGTCTGCGTGTACCCCTGGTCTTGGTCGGTCGCCAGAAGGCTTTGAACCCCATGCGGATGATAATGAAACTGGCCGTTTGCGGCCTCGGTCTGGTGATGGCTGCGCTTTGGAGCGCGCCTGCCGACGCTCAGAGGTCCCAGCCACTGCCGGGTGCCGGCCGCCTTGCCGTGCAGAACTCCGTGCTGCGCATTCCGTCGGGCGGGCCATACCCGGTTGTCGAGACCGTGAGGATCGGTGTCGGCAAGTCGCTGATGGTGCAATTCCCCACGCGTCTTCGCGACGTGCTCGTCTCGGATCCTGAGCGTGTCGACGCCATTGTCCAGTCGGCCGATCGCGTCTTCCTGCTCGCCAAGCAGATGGGCAGCGTCAATGCCTTCTTCTTCAATGAGCAGGGTGATCAGGTCGCGACGCTCGAGATCACGATCGGTGTCGACCTCACCTCGCTCGAGGACATGCTGGCGCGTATGCTGCCGGGTTCGAACATCAAGACCGACATCGCGGGCAACGCGGTGGTGCTCAAGGGCTCGGTCGTCAATCCGATCCAATCGCAGCGCGCGAAGATCATCGCCGAGCAGTATGCCAAGGCCAACCTGCAGCACATGCAGTCCGATGGCACGAGCTGGACGAGCACGACCTCGACGCCGGCCGGCGCACCTCCCGGCATGACGCAGACGACGGGCCAAACGCGAGGCGCCGTCTCGGATCCAAATGCCCAGGGAGCGAGCCAGAGCGCAAATGCGCTCGTCATCAACCTGCTGACGATCGAGGGCGAGGAGCAGGTCATGCTCCAGGTGGTCGTGGCGGAAGTCCAGCGCTCGATCATGAAGCAGTTCGGCATCAACCTCGGTGCCGTGATCAACTCGGGCAATTTCACCACGAGCCTGCTGACCGAGAACACGCTGCCGCTGACCGCTGCCGCGGGACTTGGCCGCTTGCCGCTCCCCGGCATCGGCACCGGCGGCGGCTCCGCCACGGGCTGCGCCGTCTCCGGAGCACTCTGCATCCACAATCCGGGCCCTAACGGTTCGTTCGGAAACTCAGGTCTTGCCGGCGGTTACAGCAATGGCTCAAGCGCTGTTGCCTACGCGGTGCGGATGCTCGAGCGCGATGGCCTCATCCGCACGCTTGCCGAGCCGAATCTGACCGCCGTGTCGGGTGAGACGGCGAAGTTCCTGGCAGGTGGCGAGTTCCCGATCCCGACCGTCGACTCCTCGGGTCAGATGTCGGTGACGTTCAAGGAGTTCGGCGTCGGCGTAGCGTTCACGCCGGTCGTCCTGTCGGAAGGCCGCATCAGCCTCAAGATCGAGACGGAAGTCTCCGAGCTGAGCGACGTCGGTGCCGTCGTGCTGAATTCGATCTCGATCCCGGCACTCAAGAAGCGCCAGGCGAAATCGACCGTCGAGCTTCCGTCGGGGGGCACTCTGGCTCTTGCCGGCCTGCTGTCGGACGACACGCGCAAGAACATCGACGGCTTCCCCGGACTGAAGGATGTGCCCGTTCTTGGCACGCTGTTCCGCTCGAACGACTTCATCAAGCGCGAGACCGAGCTCGTTCTGCTCGTCACGCCCTACATGGTGAAGCCGACCTCGCGTCAGAGGTTCGCGCGCCCCGATGACGGCCTCGCGCCGGCGCCGGATCGCAAGTTCAACTTCTACGGTCACCTCAACCGCATCTACGGCAAGAACATCGCGCCGACCCACGCCGGTCTCAAGGACGGCGGTGGCTTCATCGTTGACTGAGCCTGGCAGGATCGACGGAGACGTATCATGAAAGTCAAGAAGTCCCATCGTACGCACCTGCTTGCTCCAGCAGGCACAGTCGTCGCCGGCCTGCTGCTTGCTACTGTCGCGGCCGGGCTCTCCGGCTGCCGGCCCGGCGAGGAGGAGCCAGGGGTGAGTGTCGCGAGCTGGGCGATGATCGACGCGCGTCAGCGCCATCCGATCGTCGTGACCGATCAGCCCGCCAATCTCACGCTCAGGGTTGCGACGGGGGCATCGGGGCTGACGCCTGCACAGCGGGCACAAGCCATTCACTTCTTCCGCACGTACGGTGCGAGCGGCGGCGCTTCGAGGCTCGCGATCGCCGTGCCGAGCGGTAGTCCCAACGAGACCGCCGCCGTCCGCGCGCTTGGTGATCTCCGCTCCATCGTGCGCGACGCCGGCATTGATGCCGCGAATGTCACGGTCGGGCCGTACCGCGCCGGTCGCGATGCCAGCGCGCCGATCAAAGTCGCCTATGCCCGCTTCCAGGCGGAAGCGCCCGAGTGTGGGTTGTGGCCGGACAACCTCGCGCACGATCCGAAGAATCTGCCCTATGCGAACTTCGGTTGCGCCTCGCAGCGCAATCTCGCTGTGCAGGTCGCGAACCCCGCCGATCTGCTCGGGCCGAGGAGCATGACGCCCGCATCCGCCGAGCGTCGCGACGGCGTCTACGAAAGATACGTCAAGGGCCAGCCGACGCCCGCAACGAAAGGCGGCGACGAGCGCCTGGGAGCCGTCGCGAAATAGGCCCTTGGAACCGACAGAGCTGATTGCCGACCACAAGTCGATCGAACGAACGTAAGCGAGGACGAGACACATGAGCCGCGAGCTTGCCAGAATGGAGGAAGTCGAGGGGGCCGTCGACGAGCGCATTTCGGAGCGCGCGCGCCCGATCCCTCGGATCTCGATCCAGGCCTTCTGCGAGCGGGCCGAGACGGCCGACGCGATCCAGGTGGCTGCCGAAGACCGTCGTCTCATCAAGACGCATGTGAGCGTGCATATGGGTGGCGTGCAGGCCGCCGTTGCGCACTACATGGAAAGCCCGACGCCGAACCTGATCATCGTCGAGTCGACGCTCCCGCATCGCGAGTTCGTCGCCGAGCTCGATCGCCTCGCCGAGACCTGCGACTCGGGAACCAAGGTTATCGTGATCGGTCACACGAACGACGTCGCACTTTATCGCGAGGTGCTGCGCCGCGGGGTGAGCGAATACATGATCGCGCCGGTCTCGCCGCTCGAGCTCATGGAGTGCCTGTCGGGTCTCTATAACGATCCTCAGTCCGATCCGGTCGGCCACGTCTATGCCTTTGTCGGCGCCAAGGGTGGCGTGGGGTCGAGCACGCTCTGCCACAACGTCGCGTGGACGATCTCGGAGATGATGAAGCAGTCGGTCGTGATCGCCGATCTCGACCTGCCGTTCGGCACGGCCGGCCTCGACTTCAACCAGGACCCGGTGCAAGGCATTGCCGACGCGATCTCGACGCCCGAGCGCCTCGACGAGGTGCTCCTCGATCGCCTGCTGACCAAGTGCTCGGAGTATCTGAGCATCTTCGCCGCCCCGGGTGCGCTCGATCGCGAATACGATCTTTCGGCGGATGCGTGCGATCTCGTTCTCGACGTCGTGCGCCAGAACGTGCCGTACGTCGCGCTCGACGTCCCTCACATGTGGACGGAGTGGACGAAGCGCCTGGTCCTCAATGCCGACAGCGTGATCATCACCGCGGCTCCGGACCTCGCCAACCTGCGCAATGCCAAGAACATGTTCGATCTCGTCAAGCAGGCGCGCCATAACGACAAGCCGCCCATGCTGGTGCTGAGCACCGTCGGCGTGCCGAAGCGTCCCGAGATCTCGATCAAGGATTTCGAGGCGGCCATGGGCATCAAGGCCACCGCCATCATCGAGTTCGATTGCGAGACGTTTGGGCAGGCCGCCAACAACGGTCAGATGATCGAGGAGATGGCGCCCAAGGCCAAGGCCGTGCCGGCGTTCCATGAGATCGCGGGTGCCCTCACCGGGCGACGTGAGCAGAAGGCGGCGAAGACCGGGGCCCTGGACGGAATACTCGGGAAGTTGAGGCGGAAGCGCTAAGGAGTGGCTGGCATGTTCGGCAGGCGTTCACACGATCCCAATGCACCGCAGCGTCCCTCGGTGCCGGCGGCGTCCGGTGCCGCGCCGGCACCTGAGCCGCAGCGTGCTGCGACCACGCCGGCGCGCCAGCCTGTTGCCGCAGCGCCGGCGCCAGCCCGTGTCGATCCGATCGAGCAGACGCGCCGGCACTCCGAGGAGTACTACGACGTCAAGACGTCGGTCTTCAACGCGCTCATCGATACGATCGACCTGACCCAGCTTGCGAAGCTTGAGGCGGCGGCGGCGCGCGAGGAGATCCGCGACATCGTCGGCGAGATCATCCAGCTCAAGAACGTCGTGATGTCGATTGCCGAGCAGGAAGAGCTGCTCGAGGACATCTGCAACGACGTGCTCGGCTATGGCCCGCTCGAGCCGCTGCTCGCGCGCGACGACATCGCCGATATCATGGTCAATGGCGCCGGCACGACCTTCATCGAGGTCAACGGCAAGATGCAAAAGACGGGCGTGCGCTTTGCCGACAATGCGCAGCTCATGAACATCTGCCAGCGCATCGTCAGTCAGGTCGGCCGGCGCGTCGATGAAAGCTCGCCGATATGCGACGCGCGTCTTCCCGACGGCAGCCGCGTCAACGTCATCGCTCCACCGCTCGCCATCGACGGCCCCGCGCTCACCATTCGAAAATTCAAGAAGGATCGACTGAAGCTCGAGCAGCTCGTGCAGTTCGGCTCCATCACGGCCGATGCCAAGGCGATCCTCGAGGTCATCGGTCGCGTGCGCTGCAACGTCCTCATCTCCGGCGGCACCGGCTCGGGAAAGACCACGCTGCTCAACTGCATGACCGGCTCGATCGATGCCGACGAGCGCATCATCACGTGCGAGGACTCCGCCGAGCTGCAGCTCCAGCAGCCCCATGTGGTGCGCCTCGAGACGCGTCCACCGAACCTCGAGGGCGAGGGCGAGATCACGATGCGTGACCTCGTCAAGAACTGCCTGCGTATGCGTCCTGAGCGTATCATCGTCGGCGAGGTCCGCGGACCTGAGGCTTTCGATCTGCTGCAGGCGATGAACACCGGCCACGACGGCTCGATGGGCACGCTCCACTCAAACAGCCCGCGCGAAGCCATCAGCCGTCTCGAATCCATGATCATGATGGGCGGCTACGCGCTACCGACCAAGACCATCCGCGAGATGATCGTCGGCTCGATCGACATCATCATCCAGGCCTCTCGCCTGCGCGACGGCTCTCGCAAGATCACGCACATCACCGAGGTGGTGGGCATGGAAGGCGATGTCGTCACGCTGCAGAACCTGATCGTCTACGAGATCACCGGCGAGGACGCCAACGGCAAGCTCATTGGCCGCCACCGCTCCACCGGCATCGCGCGCCCGCGCTTCTGGGAGCGCGCGGAGTACTACAACGAGACCGAGAAGCTGTCCCGCGCGCTTGCGAACTCGGAAGTTCGCGATGCCATGGGCCGGACCATGGGAGAGGCCGATGCTTGATCCGGAGACCATCCAGCTCGGACTGGTCATGCTCGCGGCCCTTTCCGCGGCGGCACTGATCTACTTCCTCGCTTATCCGCTGCTCTCGGGCGAGTCGAAGGCGGAAAAGCGCATCCAGGGTGTGACCGAGAACAAGGCGAAGCGCGCCGTCCGTACGGCGCAGGCCGAGCAGGTGAGCAACCGGCGCCGGCAGGTTGCCGAGACGCTGAAGGAGCTCGAGCAGAAGCAGAAGGCGCGCGAGAAGCTGACGTTGCGGATGAGGCTCGAGCGTGCCGGCCTCGACATGACGCCGCGCTCGTTCTGGATCGTGAGCGTCGTCGCCGGTCTGGTGCTCGGCGCCGTCTCTTTCGTCTCGCTGCCGGGAATGAACCCCCTGATCTCGGTTGCCGCAGCCTTCGTTGGCGCGCTGGGCCTGCCGCGCTGGGTCGTCGGCCGCCTCATCAAACGCCGGCAGTCGAAATTCCTCGACGAGTTCGCCAACTCGATCGATGTCGTTGTGCGCGGCGTCAAGTCCGGCCTGCCGCTCAACGAGTGTCTCAACATCATCGCGCGCGAGAGCCCTTCGCCGATCAAGGAGGAGTTCAAGGAAGTCGTCGAGCAGCAGCGCGTGGGCGTTCCGCTGTCCGAGTGCTTCGAGCGCATGATGGTGCGCATGCCGCTTCCGGAAGTGAACTTCTTCGCGATCGTCATCGCCATTCAGCAACAGGCCGGCGGCAATCTTTCCGAGGCGCTCGGCAACCTCGCAGGTGTGCTGCGCGACAGAAAGCGGATGCAGGCGAAAGTGAAAGCATTGTCGGCCGAGGCGAAGGCATCGGCGGGCGTGCTCGCCTGTTTGCCCTTCGCGGTCATGTCCATGGTGTACTTTTCGACGCCCGGCTACATCAAGATCCTGTTCACCACCAAGATGGGCCAATTCATGCTCGTCTGTGCGGCAGCCTGGATGACCTGCGGCATCCTCGTGATGAAGAAGATGATCAACTTCAAGTACTGAGCCGCGCGGTCGGTCCGAAGGGCCGGGTGAGCGGAAGGAGAACAAGCGGTGGTCGATTTCGTCGAATCCTTCATGAACCCGCAATTGCTGGTCATGCTTCTCGCGGCCGCCGCAGCTTTTGCGACCGTGCTGACGATCACCATGCCTCTGCTCTCCCGCGACCGCATGGCCTATCGCATGAAGTCCATGGCGATCGAGCGCGACAAGATGCGTGCCGCTCGCCTGGCCGAATTCAACCGGGACAACCAGGGCGGCCGCCTGCGCCAGACGCCCAAGGGTTTCATGCAGGAGATCGTCAACCGGCTCAACCTGCGCAAGGCATTCGACACGGACGAGGTGCGCGACCTGCTGAAGATGGCGGGCCTTCGCGGCCAGGCGCCGCTGGTCGCCTACATGTTCTTCCGCCTCGTGATGCCGATCATCGTCACCATCGTGGCGCTCCTCTACGTTTTCGTCATCGCCAACCTCCAGCATCCGCCGATCGCGAAGTTCGGCATGGCCATCGCGGCCGGCTATGCGGGTTTCTATCTGCCGAACGTCTTTCTCAAGAACCTCGTCCAGAAGCGGCAGGCCTCGATCACCCAGGCCTTCCCCGATGCCCTCGACATGCTGCTCATCTGTGTGCAGGCGGGCATGTCCATCGAAGCGGCCTTCGGTAAGGTCTCCAAGGAGGTCGCGAGCCAGTCGCTCGAACTCGCCGAGGAATTCAGCCTGACGACTGCCGAGCTTTCCTATCTGCAGGACCGCCGCATCGCGTTCGAGAATCTCGGTAAGCGTACGGGCATTGCCGGCATCAAGGCGGTGGCGACCGCCCTCATCCAGGCCGAACGCTACGGTACGCCCGTTGGCCAGGCGCTCCGTGTCATGGCCAAGGAAAACCGCGACATGCGCATGTCGGAAGCCGAGCGCAAGGCCGCGGCCCTGCCGCCCAAGCTGACCGTGCCCATGATCGTGTTCTTCCTGCCTGTCCTCTTCATCGTCATTCTGGGCCCGGCGATCATCCAGGTCATGAAGTGGAACTGACGGCCTGTGCAGTTGTTGCATTGCAGCCATCAGCGCCTCAAGTGCGGCACGCGGCCCTAGCCTGAGCGGCCCGGTTGGGTTACAGCCAAGCTATGAATGCCGTCGCCCGAAGAAGGGACGGCTCGGGCCCCGAACGACAGGCGGTCAACGCGTGCGACCTCCGGATGCATACGATCTCGCGATCATCGGCGGCGGGGTGAACGGCTGCGGTATTGCCGCAGACGCTGCCGGCCGCGGACTGTCCGTCCTTCTCGCAGAGATGGGCGATCTCGGCGGGGCCACCTCCTCGGCAAGTTCAAAACTCGTGCACGGCGGCCTGCGCTATCTGGAGCACTACGCCTTCCGGCTTGTCCGGGAGGCGCTGGGCGAACGCGAGGTGCTGCTCGCAAAAGCGCCGCACATCATCTGGCCGCTCCGTTTCGTGCTACCCCATATGCCGGGGCAGCGCCCGCGCTGGATGCTGCGCGCCGGGCTCTTTCTCTATGATCATCTGCATCGGCGCAAAGCGGTACCCGGCTCGAGGGGGCTCGACCTCGCGCGCGATCCGAGCGGTCGGCCGCTCAAGGCAGATCTCACGCGCGGCTTCGCCTATTGGGATTGCTGGGTGGACGACGCCCGCCTCGTGATCCTCAACGCGCAGGCCGCGGCCGAGTGCAGCGCCGAGATTCTTCCCCGCCACGAGGTGACGGCCGTCCGCGCCGATGGGGCGCTTTGGCGGCTCGCGATTCGCGCGGGCACGCAGGAGCGCGAGGTACGGGCGCGCGCACTCGTCAATGCCGCAGGTCCGTGGGTGAACCATGTGGGCCACCTGATCGCGGGGACCGTTGCCCCAAAATTGCGCCTCGTCAAGGGCAGCCACATCGTCGTGCCGCGCATTGCCGGCGCCGATGATGCCTACCTCATGCAGAACAGCGATGGCCGTGTCGTGTTCGCACTGCCCTATGAAGAGCACTTCACGATCATCGGCACGACCGACATTCCCTATCATGGGGATCCGAGGACGGTCGCGATCGACGAAGCCGAGATCACCTATCTCATCGATCTGGCGAACCGCTTCTTCCGCGTGGCATTGAGCCGGCAGCAAATTGTATGGACCTACGCCGGCGTGCGCCCGCTCTACGACGACCAGTCCGACAATCCTTCGGCGGTGACACGGGACTACCACCTCGATCTCCAAGCTTCCGCAGGCACGCCGCCGCTCCTGACGGTCATGGGTGGCAAGGTCACGACCTACCGCCGGCTCGCGGAGGAGGCGCTCGAGCGGCTCGAGCCGCATCTAGCCGGCATGGGGCCTGCGTGGACGGCGGGCGCGCCGCTTCCCGGTGGCGACCTCGACGAGACGGGCCATCTCGTTGCCGATCCGGTTGCGGCTTTCGAGCGGTTCGTCGAGCGGCTCGGTCGAGCGCACCCGGGCTTCGATCGCACATTCCTGAAGCGGTTGGCGCGGCGGCACGGTTCGTGCGTGCCGGCGGTTCTCGGCGATGCTCGCAATATCACCGACATGGGGCACATGTTCGGGCCTAGTCTTACCGAGCGCGAAGTCGTCTACCTCAAGGAGCGCGAGTGGGCGATGAGTGCTGAGGATATCCTTTGGCGGCGAACCAAAGCCGGGCTCCATCTCAGTGTCGACGAGCGCGCGCGCGTCACGGACGCCATTGCCGCGCTGCTCTGAGGACGCCAAACTCATCAGACAAAAGCAGCGAGGAGATGTTTCGCGTATGACGGCCACCACCACGCCCCGCGTCGCCATCATCGGCGTCTGGCTCGAAAGCAATCGATCGGCGCCTGTCGCGTATGAGCAGGACTTCAAGGATTTCTACCAGCTCGAGGGTGCGGCGATCCTCGAGCGGGCGCGTGAGAAAAACCCGTCCATTATGGGCGAAGCGGCGGCGTTCGTGAAAACCATGGATGCGACCGGTCCCTGGGAGCCGGTGCCGATCCTGCTTTCAGGCTGCCATCCGCACGGCGCCATCGACGGCGCGCTCATGGACAAGTACCTGGCGATCTGCCGGAAGGGACTTGAGGCGGCCGGACCGCTCGATGCCGTCTACGTCGCCAACCACGGCGCCATGATTGCGACCAATCGCGATGATCCCGACGGCGAGTTGATCGCGCTTGCCCGCGAGATCGCAGGCCCGAAGGCGCGCATCGTCGTGACGCTCGATCTGCACGGCAACATCTCCGAGCGCATGGTCGAGAAGTGCGATCTCATCGTCGGCTACCGCACGAACCCGCACGTGGACTACATCGAGCGCGGAGAGGAGGCGGCACTCTCGCTCCGCCTCATGTTCGCCGGCCTCGCCGATCCCAAGTCGGCATTCATTCGGCTGCCGCTGACGCCAGCTTCCGTGAACCTGCTCACGGCGAGCGGGCCCTACGGCGAGATGATCGACTACGGCACGCGCCGCCGCGCCGAGCTTGCCGGTGATATCCTCAACGTCTCGATTTTCGGCGGTTTCGTCTTCTCCGACAGCGAGAAGAATGGCGTCGCGATCATCGTGACGGCGCGGCGCGACGTCGCTCGCGCGAGGATGCTGGCGCGCGAGATCGCCGAGCTCGGATGGAAGAATCGCGCGCGCTTCCGCAAGAAGCTGACGCCGCTCTCGGAAGGCGTGCAACTTGCGCTGAAGACGAACCGTCCACCCGTCATCTATTCGGACTCGGGTGACAATCCCGGCGGCGGCGGCACGGGCCGCACGACCGAGCTGCTCTCGGCGCTCGTGTGGGCTGGGGCGCAGGATGTGCTGGTCGGCAGTTTCTTCGATCCGCCGCTCGCGAAGATGGCGCATGAGGCCGGTCTCGGTGCGCGCTTCCGCGCCCGCTTCAACAGCCATCCCGGATTGCCATGCGATGCGCCTTTCGAGGCCGATGCGGAAGTTATCGGTCTTCACGATGGCACGATCGTCGGCCGGCTCGGCTATGCCCAGGGGCGGACCATGCATCTCGGACCGTCCGCCGCGCTCAAGATCGGCGGCGTCACGGCGGTCGTCATTTCAGACCGCATGCAGACGGCCGATCCGATGTTCTTCGAGATGTTCGGTCTCGACATCGGCAAAGCATCGACGGTGGTGGTCAAGTCGCGCGGGCACTTCCGCTCGGGCTTCATTCCCTGGTTCCCGCCCGAGAACGTCTATGAGATCGATACCGAAGGGTTGACCTCGCCCGTCCTTGAGCGCCGCCAGTGGCAGCGCCTCCCGCGTCCATCGTACCCGCTCGACGAGGATGTGAGCTGGTCGCCGCCCGATTGGTGAGGCGGACCGTCGCAGGCACCGCGTATGCGCCGTGCGCGCGCGAATATTCGCCCGCCGCTCTTGCCAACAATGCCCGGAAGGTGCCAAACCCTAAGTCCGGACAAAGTCGCCATGCGCGGGGACAGGCGCTCGGCGAGCCACCAAACTGTCCCGTGGGGAGTCCCGGTGAGCGAGACGAGCGCCATCGTCGCGGAGACGGCCGCGCGGATTTTCGAGGATCTTGCCGATCCTCAGACCGTCAACCAAGCCAAGGACGATAGGTGGCAAGCGCCGCTCTGGGCCTCTCTCGAAGAGAGCGGACTGACGCTTGCCTGGGTGCCGGACACGCTCGGCGGCGCAGGGGCGTCACTCGCTGACGGCTTCGAGGTCGTGAAGGTCGCGGGCCGCTTCGCCGCCACCGTGCCGCTTGCGGAGACTCTTCTCGCCGGTTGGCTGCTTTCAGAGGCAGGGCTTTCATCGCCAGCGGGCGCGATGACCGTCGCGCCGTCTCGCTGGTCCGACGAGTTGAAGATCGATGCCGCGGGCATGCTTTCGGGCAAGGCACGAAATGTGCCGTTCGGGACAAGCGCCCAGCACATCGCCGTGCTTGCCGACGGCTCGTCCGGTCCGATGGTCGCACTTGTCCGGCTCGCCGACGTTCGCGCGGGTGAAGGGCGCAATCTGGCCGGCGACTCGAGTGCAGAGCTCAACTTCGACAAGGTGAAGGCCGTCGCGCACGCAGCAGCACCGGCCGGGCTCGACCGCCAGCGTCTCATGCTGCTCGGCGCGACCGTGCGCGCGAGCCAGATGGCCGGCGCGCTCGAAACGGTGTTGTCGATCACGACGCGCTATGCGGGCGAGCGTGTTGCCTTCGAGAAGCCGATCGCGAAATTCCAGGCTGTGCAGCACAATCTCGCGCGGCTCGCCGGCGAGACGGCAGCCGCCGTTGCGGCAGCGGGCTCTGCTGCCGATACGTTCGCCAACGGCATTACGGACGATCGTTTCTTCCTCGAAGCTGCTGGCGCCAAGATCCGCGTCTCGGAAGCCGCGACCGAGGGTGCCTCGATCGGCCATCAGGTGCACGGCGCCATCGGCTTCACCAAGGAGCACATCCTGCACCGCTTCACGCTGCGGCTCTGGTCGTGGCGCGATGACTTCGGCAACGAGAGCGACTGGGCCGTGCGGCTCGGGCGCATGATCGCGGCCAAGGGCGCGGATGATCTCTGGCCGCTCGTTGCCTCGCGCTGATCACACATTTCTCACGGACGCACGCTCATGACCGCCGCCATCCAGTTCGATCAGCTCCGTCTGCCTCCTGAGTGCGAGAAGCTGCGTGAGGAAGTGCGCGCCTTCATTGCCGAGGAGATCGAGGCCGGCACCATCAAGCCGAGCGGCGCCACAGGCGGTGACAGTTTCAGCCGCGAGTTCAGCCGCAAGGTCGGTGCCAAGGGCTGGCTCGGCATGACCTGGCCGAAGAAATACGGCGGGCACGAGCGCACGTTCCTCGAACGCTACGTCGTGACGGAGGAACTGCGCGTTGCCAACGCGCCGACGCGCCTGCATTTCGTCGCTGATCGCCAGAGCGGCCCGATCCTGATCAAGTATGCGCCCGAGCACATCAAGATGAAGGTGCTGCCGGCGATCTGC
>DATMRT010000071.1:0-14560 GCA_035565975.1 Hyphomicrobiaceae bacterium | reverse complement strand
TCTCGGCCGAGCGCGCGCGAACCGCGTGGCGCGAGCCGTCCTTGCCGGCGCCGGCATACTTCGGATTGGCCATCATGAGATGGTCATTCGACACATGTACGTTCTCGAGCGTCACGCCACGCGCCCTGAGAGCTGTCAGGCGCCAGGTGGTGAGGCCGTAGATGGCGAGAATCCCGATGGCAAAAGCCGGAAGTGCCAGCCGCAGCGTGCGGACCATGGCACTGTGGCGGCGCGCGGCTGCGAAGGCGCGCGCACGATCGTGGCCAACCTCGTGGCTCGACCTGCCAGGGCCCGTCCCGTTCGGAGCAAGGCCACCCGGCCGGTCACGCGCCCGGCGTGGATCGATCGTCGTCGCCATGCTTGCCCGCTGATGCGCCGGCTCTGCCTGTCGGAGCTGCGCGCTTGCCCCACTCACTGCCGGTGAATTTGGGAGATATTGGGACGCCTCGCAAGCCGTTACAACGAAACCGTCATAACCCACAGATTCGTTCAGTGACTGAAGATATCCATGTCCTCGAAGCCGGCGAGGTCGAGCTTCGCGCGCTCGGGGAGGAAGGCGAAGCAGGCCTGGGCGAACGCCGTTCGGCCCTGGCGGACCAGCATGGCATCGAGCGCGGCCTTGAGCGCGTGCAGATGGAGCACGTCGGCGGCGGCATAGGCGAGCTGCTGCGGGGTGAGCGTCGCTGCGGCCCAGTCAGAGCTCTGCTGCTGCTTCGATAGCTCGATGCCGAGAAGCTCGTGGCAGAGGTCCTTGAGGCCGTGGCGGTCGGTGTAGGTGCGCACAAGCTTCGATGCGATCTTCGTGCAGTAGATCGGCCCGGTCGTGACGCCGAGATACTGCTCGAGGACGGCAACGTCGAAGCGCGCATAGTGGAAGATCTTGGTGAGCTTCGGGTCGGCAAGCAGCGCCTTGAGCCGCGGGGCGGACCAATCGGTGCCGTCGAGTTGGACGAGGTGGGCGGTGCCGTCACCGGCCGAGAGCTGGACCAGGCAGAGGCGGTCGCGGTGTGGTTTCAGCCCGAGCGTTTCGGTGTCGACGGCGACGGCGCCGGAGAATTCGAGGCCGGCGGGAAGGTCGCCGCGGTGGAGGAAGGTCTGGGCAGCGGTCATGGCTGTTCAGTTCCGTGAGTTGGGTCCGGCAAGATTTTGTATAGGTTATAAAAAGTATCTATCCAATTGATGGATGAAGCTTCAGCCTTGAGGAGGCGCGTTCAAGTTGTTTTGCACTAGTCGACGTGGGCCACGTTGGACAGCACGGGCGATCCGTGGCAGACTTTCAACTGTCAACTCGTACACGGAGGGCCTGATGTCGCTACACGCACATCTCGCAGAGCTTTCTGAGAAGCACAAGCTTCTCGACCGCCGGATCGAGGAAGAGCTGAGCCGGCCGGGCTCCAGTGACGTGGAGATTACCCGGTTGAAGCTCGAAAAACTGAAACTCAAGGACGAAATTAGCAGATTGAGCACCAAGACGAGCCACTAGGCTGCGGCGGGGGCGGCAGTTTTTGCCGCACGTGAGCCGGTGCTGGTAGTTTCCTTGCCCCGATGCGGTGCTGGTGCAACGCGATCGAGGTAGGCGGGCCCGTCTTGTAAATTTTATGAGACGCCTTTCCGGCCTTCGATGCCGGGAAGGCGCTTTTATTTTGCGGCGATCTCGGCCGCGTGGGCGGCTGCAAGGGCGGCCATACTCTCGAAGCGGAATTCGGTTTTCGGCATGGTGCCGGGCGGCCGGGTGGCCCCGAAGCCCTCATCGCCGGCACGGCGGTGAATCCAGCAGGAGGCAAGGCCGATGCCGTTCGCCGGCACGTGATCGTGGAAGAGGCTTTCCGCGACGTGGAGGATATCTGAGCGGCCCACGCCGCGAGCCGCGAGATCATCGAGCATGTACTCGAAATTGCGGGCCGCCGGCTTGTACGATCCGATGTCCTCCGCCGTGTAGATTGCATCGAAGGCGACACCGAGGCGCGCGTTGGAATGCGCGAAGCTCTCATTGTCGACATTCGAGAGGATCACGAGCGCGAAGTGCTGCTTCAGGTAGCGGAGCGCGTCGCTCGAGTCCGGGAAGGCGGGCCAATTCGCGATCGAACGGCCATAGGTGAGGCATTCGTGCCAGCTCACCGAGAGGCCCCAGTGCTCGGCGAGCCGTTTGTAGACGACGGCGAGAAGCTCCGCGTAGGGCTTCGCGGGCGTGGCGATCTGCTGCATGGCCTCGATGCGGCCATGGGCCTCGAGGATTTCATTGCGCGTGAGAGCCGGCTGCAGGCGCTCGGTGAGTGGGGCGAGCGCGGCAATCATGCCGCTCTCCCAGTCGATCAGAGTGCCGTAGCAATCGAACGTCAGGACCTTGAAGTCGGAGAGTTTCACGCTGTCCTCCGAGAGGCGGGCCGATTGGCCTGTCGGTGGGCCGGCAGAGGGAAAATGTCAAGGCGCGGCGAACGCGCCGCCTAAACGAACGTGGCAGGATTGTTCAGTTCTTGGCTGCCCCTGTGTTCTTGGATGAGCCGCTACCGTCCTCGCCCCGCATGCCGCGCCAAAAGGCGCGTCGTCGGGAACGGTCGTCTTCCTCCCAGCGGACGAATGCGGCGCGTTCCTGCGGCGTGAGCTGCTTGGCAATGGCCTGAACAATGTCGACAGCGCGCAGGCGCATCTTCTGCTCGGCCTCGAAGAGCTGCCTCTGGGCCGCCGCATAGCGCTCCGCATCGAAAGGCTCAGCAATGAGCGCGGAGCGCGCCTCGTCGCGCGCTGCGAATACCGCCTGGCGCAGCGGCCGCATGGCCTCGCGGTCCGTCTCGACGGATTTCCAGATTTCGCGACGCCGCTCCTGAGGCAGCGTGACGGCAAATCCGAAGAGCTGCGCATTGGAAGATGAGCCGAGCACGGGCGGGCCTGCGTGTAAGGCCTTCCAGCGCGAGGCGACAGCACCAACAACCAAGCCATTGAGAAGCAACGAAACAACGAGCACAGCGAGCAGCCACATCGGTGTCCGCCGCGCGGCTGGCGCTTCTCGTGGCTTCAAGATCATAGGAACTCCTCCTCGATGATCTCGAGGAGACCTTCACCGTTCAGAAAAGCAACTTCTTGGACCCCATTGTCGGTCCCCGTCGTCGCGCTGGCGACGAACTGTGCGACATCCGACGGCAGCAGATCTCCCGCGCCGACGAAGATCCCAACGACGAGCGATGCCGCGAGCAGCGCGGCCGTCCGCCAGCCGCTCGACAGACGCCGCGGTACCGAGGCGACAGCGGCCTCGGCAGGCGCGCGCGTGTTGTCGCCGCTGCGCGGCCACGCGATGACCACACCGGACGAGCCGTCGCCCGATGCGGGGCCGCTTTCCGCCTGCTTCTGAGACGGCGCCGGCTGTCCTGGGGCCGTATCGGCAACGGCCGCGGCGATGCGATCGGCCAGCGCGCGCGTATCGCGAGCCGGCAGGCGCCCGGCCTTCGTGAGGACGGCATCGAGGGCTTTCGCCTCGTGCAGGAGCCGCGCCGCATCCGCGTCCGCAGCGGCGAGGCGCACAAACCGTTCCCGCCTCTCCGCCGGCCAGCGCAGGGGATCACCACCGAACGTGTCGAGCGCATTCTCGAATGCCGTAAGCTCGGCAAGCCTCATCTCTTTTGCCATCTTCGCTCGAGGCGCATGTCGCGCCCCGCCTCTCGTGCCTCAATCCTACTCGTTCTCCGGCAGCAGCTGCCGCCACTCATCCTTCAATGCCGCTTTGAGCGACCGTCGCGCGCGCGCCAGGAGCGATTCGACTGCCTCGTCCGATATGCCGAGCATGTCGCCCACTTCGATCTGGCTCAAGCCTTCGTAGTGGAACAGCGTAAGCGCCACCCGCTGGCGTTCGGGCAGCGCCGCAAGGGCCGCTCCGACGCGCTTGGCGAGATCTGCCTCCTCGAGGCCGCGGGCCTGGTCGGGCGCCTCCGGCGTCTCGGGCACCTCGGCCACCACGCTGGTCAACCGATGACGGCGCAGATGGTCGAGACAGAGGTTCGTGACCACGCGGCGCAGCCAGGGCCTCAGGCCACCTGGCCCCAGCTCGAGCGTGCCGGCATGGTGCCAGACGCGCACGAGCGCCTCCTGCACGATGTCCTCGGCATCGCCATCCGCCTTGAGCATCCGCCGGGCCACCGCGAGCAGGCTCGGCATGTGGCGGTCGATCACCTGGCGGAAGGCCGCACTGTCGCCGGCGCGAATGCGCGCGAGAACGGCCGCCTCCTCGGCAGCCGTCCCCGCTTCCGTCCCCGGCCGGTTTCCCGGACCTGGGCCGCTATCGTGCACGCGCGTCACGCGACCGCTCCCTGTGGTCGTCAGAACCCTGGGAGTGTAACTCAGCGCGCGCATGTGTGCCTCGCCTTTTCTCGGTCCGCACCCGGCACCGGACGTGATGTCCGGGCCGGCGCGTGCCGAATACTTAGATCTTCTTCGTCTCGCCCTGGGGCGCACGCTCCTCGCCGCCGCGATCACGGCCGCGCCACCAGTGGTGTCCGCGATCATGGCCACGGTGACCGCGCCAGCCTCTCGGCCGCTCGTCGCGCGAGATCGTGCCGTCGTTGTTGCGATCCAGGCGAGCAAACATGTCACCTGCAACCTTGAAGGCCTGCTCGCGCGTGATCTTGCCCTCGCTGACCGCGCCGAACCGGTGCAGGATGCGCTTCACGCGATAGTCGGTCGCTTCCTTGATTCGGGCTTCGCGATCGGCTCGGTCGAGGGTGCCATCCTTGTTGCGATCCATGCGATCGAAGCGCTCGCCGGCAACGCGGACCGCTTCGTCCAGCGTAATGCCGCCGTCCTTGTCGACGGTGGCGCCGCGCAGGAAGCCCATCATCCGGCCCTGACGGTGCCCACGCATCATGCCGGTCTGGCCGTCGGCAAGCCGCGAGAGCACGCCGCGGTCACGCATGCGCGGCGGAAGGTCGGCGTCCGTGATCCGGCCGTCGCTGTCGAGGTCGAGCATGGCAAAGCGGCGGCGCACCTCGTCGAGATAGGCGGACTTGGTCACCGAGCGCCCGCGCCGGGTTTCGCCCTTGCCGACGTCACTACGATCGGCCCGGCGGGCGCGGAACCCGCGATGATGCTCGCCACTCTTGGCGAGCGCGGCCTCGATCTCGGCCGTATCGATGACGCCGTCGCTGTTGGCGTCGAAGCGGGCGAAGCGCTCGCGCACTTTCTCATCGAAGGCCGCTCGGGTGATGTCGCCACGGCCTAAGCCCATGAGACCCATGCCGAGCCCGGGGCCACGGTCATGCGACCAGCGGTCCATCATGCGATCGTGCAGGCGCTGGCCAGGGGCCGACACCGCAATAGCTGCACCGCCGGCGACCAGGATCGCTGCAGCGATGAGCACCTTCTTCTTGGACATTTGGGGAACTCCTCGAGTTCAAACTGCTTTCGAGGAGGTGAACGCAGGGCGCTCGGTAAATCCGTCGCCAAGCCCTCACGTCAAATGGCCGTCGTTCAGGAAATGATCACATTGAACAAGCCCGCAACCTCGGCGAGAGTGCCCCGCAGCGTAGCTTCCAAGCGCACGAAGTCGGGGGCGTCGCCCGCACGGGTCAGGAGCTCGCGGAGACCGTCCGGCGCCTTGCCCGGTTCGAACGGGCCGTCGAGGCAGAGGCGCAGCACTTCGGTCAGGTCGTGCACGAGGACGGCCGCGGGAATCAGGACGTCTGCGTGAGGCGGCAGAAGCAGGCCAGCTTCACTCAGCTTTTTCAAAGCGTTGATGGTGTTCTGATCAAGCACCTCGGGGTGCGTCTCGGCGTGGGCGAGCTGGAGGAACTGGGCGATGAACTCGATATCGACGAGGCCGCCCCGGACCTGCTTCAGCTCCCAGATGTCGTCCGTGCCCTTTTCCTTGGCAATGCGTTGACGCATGTCGCGCACGTCCGCCACCAACTTCGCGCGGTCGCGCGGCCGGACGAGCGCATGGCGAATGGCTGCCTCGACACGGGAGCGCAGCTCACTTGGCCCCGAGATCACACGGGCGCGTGTCAGCGCCATGTGCTCCCAGGTCCAGGCCTCCTTGTCCTGGTAGTGCTCGAAGCTCGAGAGCTGCGTCGCGACCGGTCCCTTCTGGCCCGAGGGCCTGAGGCGCATGTCCACCTCGTAGAGGGCCCCTTCGGCCGTCGGCGAGGAAAGCGCAGAGATCAGCCGCTGCGTGAGGCGGGCGAAGTACTGGCTCGGCGCCAGCGGCCGTGGGCCGTCGGACTGCTGGACGGCACTGTCGAAATCATAGACGAGGATGAGGTCGAGGTCGGAGGCGGCGGTCATTTCCCGCCCGCCGAGCTTGCCCATGGCGACGACGACGGCGGCGCCGCCCGCCACGTGGCCACTCTGGGAGACGAGCTCATGCTCGACCTGCCGCTGGAGCGCCGCGATCAGATGCTCGGCGAGTGATGCATAAGCGCCACCTGCCTGCGCGGCCGTGATGGTGCCCGAAAGCACGCGGACGCCGATCAGAAAGGCCTGCTCGCTGCCGACGATGCGCGCGCGATCGAGTGCCTCCTGGTAGTCGCTCGCGTCCGCAATCTCGGCATCTACGATGCGGGCGAGGGCGTCGGCATCAGGCAGGCTGCCGAAGAAGCCCGGGTCGAGAACGGCATCGAGGACGCGGCGGCGCCGGCTCATGATGCGGGCGAGCCGCGGCGCTGAGCCCATGATATCGGCGACGAGACGGAGGAGGCGCGGATTGTTCCGGAGCAGTGAGAAGAGCTGCACGCCCGAGGGAAGCTGAGACAGAAAGCGGTCGAAGCCGAGAAAGGCCTGGTCGGGATCGCTCGTGCGCGCGAGTGCCTCGATCAGTGTCGGCTGCACCTCGGTCAGCAGCTCGCGGGCGCGCGGCGTGCGCACCGCCTGATAGCGGCCGTGATGCCAGCCGCGTACGGCGGCGATGGTGTCGGACGGCCGCTTGTAGCCCATGCGGGTCAGCGCCTCGACGGTGCCGGGATCGTCCTGCTCGCCGGCAAACACCATGTTGGCATTGCCGCGCGTCAGCTCCGGCACATCCTCGAAGAGCGCCCCGTAGTGGCGCTGGACGCGCTCGAGGTGGGCGACGAGCGCATCGGAGAAGGCCGCAATGTCGCGATGGCCCGAGAAGCGGGCGAGGCGCAGCAGGCCCTCGGCATCGGCTGGAAGTGTCTGCGTCTGCTCGTCGGCGATCATCTGCAGCCTGTGCTCGGTGCGGCGCAGGAATTGATAGCTCTCCGTCAGCTCGTCGCGCACGAGAGGTTTGATCCAGCCGCGCTCGGCGAGTTGTCCGAGTGCGCCGATCGTATCGGACACGCGGAGGTCCGGCTGGCGGCCGCCGGCTATGAGCTGTTGTGTCTGGGCGAAGAACTCGATCTCGCGGATGCCGCCGCGACCGACCTTGATGTTGTGACCGGCAACGCCGATCTCGCCGAATCCCTTGAAGGCGTGGATCTGGCGCTTCATCGCGTGGATGTCGGCAATGGCCGCGAAATCGAGGTACTTGCGCCATACGAACGGCGCGAGCTCCTTGATGAGGGCTTCACCGGCCGGAATGTCGCCCGCCACGGGACGCGCCTTGATCATGGCGGCGCGCTCCCAGTTCTGGCCGAAGCTTTCGTAGTAGTTGAGCGCGGCGTCCGTCGAGATCGCGACCTGCGTGGCACCGGGATCGGGGCGCAGGCGAAGGTCGGTGCGGAAGACATAACCGTCGCCGGTCCGCTCCTGCATGAGACGGACGAGGTCGCGCGTCATGCGCACGAAGAAGGCAAGCGGCTCGAGGCCGATGCGCAGCCTCACGAGTTCCGGCTCGTAGAAGACGATGAGGTCGATGTCGCTCGAATAGTTGAGCTCGCGGGCGCCGTGTTTGCCCATGCCGAGGACGATGTAGCCGGAACCGACCTCGGAGTTCGGGCCGGCGGTGCCGAGCCAGTCGCCCTTGGCGATCGCGGCATTGAAGAGAAAACGCACGGCTGCAGCGGTCGCCGCATCGGCGCATGTGCTGAGCGCGCCGGTGACAGTCATGACGGGCCACGCGCCGCTGAGATCTGCGAGTGCGACGAGCAAGGCGACTTCTGTCTTGTACTGACGCAGAATGCGCATCGCATCTGCCGTGGTCGCAGCGGCGAGCATGTCGGCATCGAGCGTGCGGCCGAGCTCGGCCATGCGCACCTCGGGCGCCGTCGCGAGGATGCGCGCAAGCCGCTCCGGATCGCGCAGGATGAGACCCGCGAGATATGGCGATGAGCCGAGCGTGCCTACGAGAAGGTCGCGCACCGCAGGCTCCGCCAGGAGAGGCGCCAGCGCTGCAGATGATGCTGCTTCGAGCTCGGCCAGGCGGTCGGCGGCGAGCCGCGCGTCAAAGGCGAGCGGCCTCTCGGTGATCCGCTGCCAGAGCGGCTCCAAGTGCAGCTTCAACCGGTCCGCGCCTTCTGCCATGCGCCTTCGTCCTTCTCACGCTGCCGCTCGCCGCCCGCAGCATCATCGGCTTCAGGCATGGTCATCATCGGCAGTGAGAGGACGACACGCAAGCCCGGCCGGTTGTCCTCGAGCCGGAGGCCGCCGTCATGGAGCCGTGCGACGGCCGCAACGAGGCTCAAGCCAAGACCGGTGCCGGGTTTCGTCCGGCTGGCCTCGAGACGGACGAAGCGGCGCACGGCACGCTCACGATCCTCTGCTGCAATGCCGGGCCCGTGATCGGCGACCGCGATCTCGACCGTATTGTCTCTTCGGCTCAGATCGACCGAAACAGTCGCGTTAGCCATCGCAGTGCCGTTTATCGGTGCCGCGTACTTGATGGCGTTCTCTATGAGGTTGGCGATCGCCTGACCGAGGAGCTGACGGTTGGCGCGGACATGGATCGGCGCTGGCCCTGCGCCTTGCCATTCCAGTTCGAGGCCGGCCTCCTCGGCAGCGGGCGCATAGAGCTCGGCCAGATCCTCGACCATGCTGCCGATCTCGACGGGCGCCATCGTATCCTCGACGGCACCGGCTTCGAGCCGCGCGATGAGCAACAGCGCGTTGAAGGTCTTCATCAGCTCGTCGGCGTCTTCGATGGCGTGCTCGAGGCCGGCGCGCCACGCCGGGCTGCCGCGATGATCGGCTAACGCGGCTTCGGCGCGATTGCGCAGGCGATTGAGCGGCGTCTTGAGATCGTGGGCGATGTTGTCGGAGACTTCCTTCATGCCGAGCATGAGCAGCTCGATACGGTCGAGCATGGCGTTCAAACTCTCGGCGAGGCGATCGAGCTCATCGTCGGTACCCGTGCGCGGCAACCGCTCGGCAAGATTGCCGGCCATGATCGAGCGGCTTGCGGCTGTCATGCTGTCGACCCGCTTCAGGATGTGACGGCCGAGCAGCACACCCGCGGCAAGGCCGACGAGCGCCAGCAGTGCCATGCCAATGGCAAGCGCTCGGTTCGTCGCCGCGAGATAGACCCTCTGCGGCTCGATATCGCGCGCTACGACCAGCGAAAGACCATTGGGAAGCGCGAAGAGGCGCCCCGCCGCGAGGCGCGCCGGGCCGCTGCGGTCATCGCTCGGCAGGTAGTAGCGGAACGTGCCGCCGCCGCGCGCGTCAGCGGAAAATGATGGAGGTTCGGCGAGGTTTCCGGCCACGATGCGCCGAGTGGCGTCCAGGAGGCTGTAGAGGTGCGCGTCGCCGGCGGCAATGCGTCCCTGAATGGTTTGCACGAGCTGATTGAGATCGCCCTGTACGTAGATGCGGCTGAGCGCGGCGCCCTCGCGATCGAGCGCCTCGATCGTCGCGCGGCTCATGGCATCGTTCGTCGAGCGGGTCACGAAGGCGATCATGAGGAGGGCTGTTGCGGCCAGGGCCAACGTGGCGACGGCCGCCGCCCGGAAGGAGGTCGTATGCCAGAAGCGCGGCGGGCGCGCGGTGGGCGCGGCGCGATCCATCCCCTAGCGCCCCGATTCCGAAATTCGCCCACAATCAATCTCGAGCGCCCGAGGAAACCTCGGAATCAAAAGAAGCGCCAGAATTTCAAAGCTGGCAGCGAGGTTCAGCTCGCGAAATTCGCTCTGACGATGGCCGCGAGCCGCGACAAGTTTCGCGATCATCGTACTACTCGCCGCCGTCGCGCATCATGTAGCCGGCGCCGCGCACGGTGTGCAGGAGCGGGCGGTCGAAATTGCGGTCGATCTTGCCTCTGAGACGCGAGATGTGAACGTCGATGACGTTGGTCTGCGGATCGAAGTGGTAGTCCCACACGTTCTCGAGCAGCATGGTGCGCGTGACGACCTGCCCTGCATTGCGCATGAGATACTCGAGAAGGCGGAACTCGCGCGGCTGCAGTACGATCGCCTCGCTACCGCGCGTGACCTTGTGGGTGAGGCGATCGAGCACGAGATCACCGACGACGTAGCGCGTCGCCTGCTCCTCCGGCTGGCGCCGGCGCGCGAGCACTTCGACGCGGGCGATCAGCTCGGCGAGTGCGAAGGGTTTCGTCAGATAGTCGTCGCCACCAGCGCGCAGACCCTTCACGCGGTCGTCGACATGGCTCATGGCCGACAGGATGAGCACGGGTGTGCGATCGCCCTCGGCGCGCAGCGTCTGGATGAGCGTGAGGCCGTCGAGACGCGGCAGCATGCGATCGACGATGAGCACGTCGTAGCCTCCGGCCCGCGCGAGCTCGAGACCGACCTCACCGTCCTCGGCGACTTCGGCCACATGGCTCGCCTCGCGCAGCCCGCGCTGCACGAACTGGGCCGTTTCGCGATTGTCCTCAATGACGAGCACGCGCATAGCCGGCAACCTCTTGAGGCAGTAAAGCGTGCCGGGCGGGGGGACCCGGCACGCTCCTCTTACGACCCGAGCTTGACGATGCGGGGGGACACCGTCAATGCCGGTCGTTGGCTAGTGTCCCGGTTCCGACGTTCACCGGGCCTCATGGCTTCTGACGCAAGCGAACATCGGAACCAAAAACGGGCACTAGCAGTACAATTCAGCTCTCAGCCAGCCTTGAGCTTGACACCGACGAAGCGGAGCTGATCGCCGGACTTCACGCGGAGCAGAACGGCGGGCCGGCCATCGCTCTTCGCCTTCTTGATGCCGGCTTCGACATCGGCGACGTTGGCGACCTTCTGGCCCTGGGCTTCGACGATGATGTCACCCGCCTTGAGGCCCTTTTCGGCCGCGTCGGACCCTGAGGCAACCTCGGAGATGGTGACACCTTCGGTGGCCCCACCGGCGCGGTTCGCCAGCGGCGTTACCGAGAGACCAAGCTGATCAAGCTCGGTGACGGACGGCGTCGGGGCGGTCTCGCGCTCCGGCGTCGGCTGGGTGTTGGCCGCGACGTCCGGGTTCGCCGGGAACGTGCCGAGCTTTACCGGGATGACCTCGGTCTTGCCGAACCGCATGACCTCGAGGCGCACGGTCGTGCCGGGAGCGAACTCGGCGATCTTGCGGGCGAGGTCGCGGCTGTCACGGATCTCGCCGCCATTCACCGCGACGATCGCATCGCCAGCACGAAGGTTGGACGCCGAAGCCGGGCTGCCAGCGGTGATCTCGTTGACGAGCGCGCCGCGCGGGCTGCTGAGGCCGAGGCTCTGTGCCGTACCCTCGTTGACGTTCTCGATCTTCACGCCGAGCCAGCCGCGGCTGACGCTGCCCTTCGAGCGGAGCTGCTCGACGACCTCGTTCGCCGTCTTGGCGGGGACTGCGAAGGCGATGCCGACGTTACCGCCCGACGGGCTGTAGATCGCGGTGTTCACGCCGATCACCTCACCATCGAGATTGAAGGCGGGGCCACCCGAGTTGCCGCGGTTCACGGCAGCGTCGATCTGGATGTAGTCGTACGGGCCTGAGCCGATGTCACGCCCCGAGGCCGAGACGATACCGGCCGTGACCGTGCCGCCGAGGCCGAACGGGTTGCCGACCGCGATCGTCCAGTCGCCGACGCGTGCTTCCTTGTTGGAGAAGCGCACGAACTCGAACTTCTTGTCGGACTTGATCTTGAGGAGCGCGATGTCGGTGCGCGGGTCGGTGCCGACCAGATCCGCATCATACTTGTTGTCGCGATCGAAGCTCACCGTGATCTTGTCGGCGCCGTCGATCACATGATTGTTGGTGACCACATAGCCGTCGGGCGAGATCACGAAGCCCGAACCCTGCGCGAGCGAGGGACGCGGCGTCGGCGTGTTGGGCATGCCGCGGCCGAACTCGCGCGGCAGATTGCGGAAGAACTCATTCAGGGGGTGGTCATCGGGCAGGTCCGGAAGGACACGGCCGCCCGGCGTGTTTGGCTGGCTGCCGCGGGGCATCCGCCGCGCGAGCTTGTTGCCGTTGTTGGTGACGTTGATGCTGACGACGGCGGGCTTCACCTTCTCGACGATGTCGGCGAAGCTCAGCGGCGCGCGGCCGAAGGGCGTCTCGACGGTCTGGGCGACCGCCCGCTGCTGGGCCATCACGCCGAACTGCGGCGCAGCCACAAGGGCGCCGCCGAGCGCAGCGGCAACCGCCACCCCGGCGAATGTCCGGGATCGCGTCGAGGCACCGGACTTGACGGGTGCGTGCTTAAGCATGTTTTCCTCTCTTGTCGTTTCGACGGCAGTGCTGGATGTCGTGTCATGGACATAGTTTGCCCCGCCTTACGGTGAGCTTTCTGCCGCATGAAATTTTGGTAATGTCCCCGGCGGGAGCAGGGCAGGATCGATGGCGGCAGGTATCCGGCGGAGAGGGGAATGGCGCGAGCGCGCCATTTGCGGACTTTCAGCGCTCCTGTGCGGGCTGCTGACAGCGGCCGGGGCGGCAGCGGCCGGTCCGCCACGTGGCGATGCTCCGACCGCGGCCGGCGTCGTCCATCCGGTGGCCGTCTTCGGACGGGACGACCGCACCACGCTTCCGCCGCGCGTCGCGGATGTGGCGGCCCGCATGGGCGTGCTCTTCAACAATCCCGCGCGGACGGTCTGCTCGGCCTTCTGCGTTGCGCCGGGCGTCATCGCGACGGCTGCGCATTGCGTTGCCGTCTCTTCGCCGCAGGGCACGCGGCTGCGCGCCGCCGATTTCTTCTTCGCCCGTGCCTACGATCGCGAGCGCGACTACGCGCGCATCGAGGGCTTTTCTTTCGGCTCCGCGGCGCAGCACATCTACACGGGCGAATTCAGCCTGCACGTGCGCCCACCGATCGACGCCGCGCGCGACTGGGCCCTGGTGCGCCTCGAGCGCCCGGTCTGCAAGAGCGGTCTCCCGGTCCGTCCGGCATCGAGCGACGAAATTCTCGCGATGGCCGCGGCCGGTCGCCTCTTCAGCATTTCCTATCATCGTGATCTGCCGAACTGGCGGCCGGCCTACGCCGGTCCCTGCCATGCCGCGCGCGACTTCGGCGCCAGCACGTGGCAGACCATCGCGCCGGACTTCGAAAGCCCCGACGAGATCATCCTCCACACCTGCGACACGGGTGGGGCGTCCTCGGGCTCGCCCATCCTCGCCGAGACGCCGGACGGGCCGGTCGTCGTCGCGATCAACGTCGGCACGTATGTCCAGTCGCGCGTCATCACGCAGCAGGGACGCGCGGCCTCGCGCCAGCAAACCGACACGATCGCCAACACGGCCGTCAACGCGCGCGTATTCGCGGACCGGATTGCACTGTTCGAGACGGCGGCGATCCTGCGCGCGGGCAATCCCATTCGCCAGCTCCAGGAGCATCTGGCGGCGCTCGGCTACTATGGCGGGCGCGCCGACGGCGACTACGGACCGGTGCTCAAGGCGGCGATCGTCGCCTACGAGCGGGCGCGCGGCCGCCCGGTGACGGGCCTCGCGACCATGCCACTGCTCGACCAGGTCGTCGCCGAGGCGACCACGCGCCACCGGCCGACGTCCGCGCCGCTTCGCTGATCCTCGCTGCGCTCGATCAGGGCCAACCCTTCTGGCATCGGCGCCGAGAGTGGTTTAAGGCAAGGTATCGGCCATTTCGATGGATCCTGCTCATGCCGCACACCACGAGACTGCTGTTCGTCGCCGGCTCCACGCGCACCGGCTCTTTCAACAAGCGCCTCGCGTTGCTCGGTGCCGAGATCGCCAATGCAAACGGTATTCACTCGACGTTCGCCGACCTCGGCGACTATCCCATGCCCATCTACGACGGCGACCTCGAAGCGAAGGAAGGCCCGCCGGAGAACGCGCGCAAGCTGAAGGCGCTCTTCGAGGTGCACCACGGCATTTTCATCATCTCGCCGGAGTACAACGCCTCCATCCCGCCGCTGCTCAAGAACGCGCTTGACTGGGTGAGCCGAATCCGAGACGGGGACGAGGCGCCGCTCGCCGTGTACAAGTCGCGCGTGTTCGCGATCGGCTCGGCCTCGCCGGGCGCCTTCGGCGGCATTCGTGGATTGACCGTACTGCGTCAGACGCTGGAAATCGGCACCGGCGCACTCGTGCTGCCCGACCAGTTCGCCGTGCCGCGTGCCGACAAGGCCTTTGGCGACAACGGGCATCTCGCGGACAAGAATTCCATGGAACTCTACAAGACGACCATCGAGAAGCTCGCGCGCGCCGCCCTCGTCATGCGCGGGGAGCTGTCGAAAACATGAGCCGGAACCTGGCCGCGCGCGAGCGCCTCTTCGTCGCCCTCGATGTCGCG
>DATMRT010000070.1:0-31987 GCA_035565975.1 Hyphomicrobiaceae bacterium | reverse complement strand
GGAGGGCTCGGGAATCAAATGTTCCAGTATGCGCTCGGCCGTGCGATTTCGCAGCGCACCGGGGCGCCTCTCGTGCTGGACACGAACGTGATCGAACACGCCCATCAGGAGACGCCGCGCAGCTACGATCTCGATATCTTCAGAATGCAGCCCACGTTCGCGACGCGCGCCGATGTGGCGCGCTATCATTCGTACGGCGCTGGGCTAGCAGGGAAGATCGCTTATCGTCTCCGCGGTGCATCGGGAGCGTCGGAAATTCTCCGCCAGTACAGATTTGAGTATCAGCCCGATATCCTCGACCTCAGGCCACCGATCTACATCACCGGATATTGGCAGTCGTACCACTACTTCGCCGATATAGAGGATCTTCTGAGGCGTGACTTCACGTTCCGCGATGAGCTCCCGCCGGCAGCGGCCGATTATGCACGAGCGATTGCACGCCCCGGGGCAGTCAGCGTGCACGTGCGTCGTGGAGATTACACCGAGCCGAGGAATGCGATTTTCATCGGGCCGAGCAGCATCGACTATTACCGCCGCGCCGTGGCGCGTGTCAGAGAATGTGTTGAGCTGCCGATTTTCTTCATCTTCTCGGACGATCTGGCCTGGTGCCGGGCCAACTTCGATTGGCTCGGAGGGGCGGCGCGGTTCGTAGAATACACCACGCCCCCAGGCTTCAAGCGGCACGCATCGGACCTCCAGCTCATGACGCGCGCCGAATACTTCATCACGGCCAACAGTACATTCTCCTGGTGGGCAGCTTGGCTCGCCGGCGGCCGGGCGAAGCTCGTGATCGCACCGAAAGAATGGTTCAAGGATCCGCGTCTGAGCGCCGACGACTTGGTGCCGTCCAATTGGGAGCGCCTGTGATGCGTGAAGATCATTGTTCCAGCGGGCGGTCCTTCAACGGCGCATGACCCCCTTCGTCTCAATTCTCATTCCGTGCTTCAATGCCGAACGCTGGGTCGCCCAGGCCATCGAAAGCGCCCTCGCGCAGACTTGGCCACACAAAGAGGTGATTGTCGTCGATGACGGATCGACCGACGGCAGCTTGGATATCATCAAGAGTTTCGGTGATCGCATCCGATGGGAGGCCGGTCCGAACCGCGGCGGCAACGCAGCGCGGAATCGCCTGCTCGAAATGGCGCGAGGTGATTGGCTCCAGTACCTCGACGCCGATGACTATCTGATGCCGGATAAAGTTACTCTGCAGGCTGCGGCCGTCGAGACCCGTCCCGATGCCGATGTTCTGTTCGGGCCGTTGATCATCGAGTGGCACCTCGATGGCGCGGTGCGAACGACGCAAGAGCCGATCCCTGAACCGCACGATCCGTGGAGGTTGCTCGCACTGTGGCACCTGCCGCAGACGGGCGCGCCACTATGGAAAAAGTCTGCGCTCCTGGACGTCGGGGGATGGCTTGTTGGCCAGCCCTGTTGCCAGGAGCACGAGCTCTATCTGCGCCTGCTCATGGCCGGCAAGCGCTTCATATATCACCCGGCAACCGGTGCGGTATACCGGCGTTTCTCGAACGGATCGGTGTCGACGCGGTCTCCGGCCTTGGTACGTGGTGAGCGGCTCAAGATCGAGAAGCGGATCGAGGACCACCTTACGACGATCGGAGGACTGACGCCGGAGCGGCAATGGGCGGTCAACCAGGCACGATTCGATATGGCGAGGAGCAGTTGGAATGAGGATCGGAGCGAGGCGCGCGCCATACTCGAATCCATCGCCGGTATGGCCTCTTTCCAGCCAAATGGACCTGCGGCTCCGTTGCTCTATCGCCTTGCCTATCGGCTGTTCGGGTTCGAGATAGCTGAGCGCATCGCCACGATGAATCGCGTTCTCGCGCCTCTCATCAAGCCGCAAGCCGGCCAATGACCGGAGAGATCGACTGATTTGACGACATTCTCGGTCATCATTCCGACCTACAATCGTCGTGAGCACCTCATGTCGTGCCTTGCGAGCGTATCGGCGCAGCGCCGACGCCCGGACGAGGTCATCGTCGTCGATGATGGCTCGACGGACGGCACCTTGGCGGCTCTTGCCGGCGTCGGAGGCGTGACCGTCATTCGCCAGGCGAACGCAGGTCCGGGGGCGGCACGCAACCGCGGCGCAGCGGCAGCGAGCGGTGACTATCTGGTTTTTCTCGATAGCGACGATCTGTGGTTCGAGTGGACACTCGAGACCTTCGCCGCGTTGATCGCGAGACATGACCGCCCGTCGCTGCTGTTCGCGCGTTTCGCCGATTTTGCCGGTCCGGCGGAGCTCGGCACCATCACCTCTCTCGATTCACCAGGCGGCTTCGCCTTCGACTGCTACCTGGCTTCGGCAGAGCAAGGGTACTTCGTGGGGGCCGGCATGATGGTGATCGCGCGTACGGCTTTCGAGCGCGTTGGGGGCTTCGCGGAGGGGCACTTGAACGCGGAGGACCATGATCTTGCGCTTAGGCTAGGTGATGCGCCCGGTTTCGTTCAAGTTGCCGCGCCGGTAACGCTCGCGCATCGCATTCATTCGCAAAACGCGATGGGGAATGTGGCCCACAACGCCACTGGCGTGGCGAGATTGATCGCGTCCGAGAAGCGCGGCGCCTATCCGGGCGGTGAGCGCTATCGCGCCGAACGGCAACGGCTCATTTCAATGCACACCAGACCCGCTGTACTCGCCTGCGCGCGGAGTGGCCAGATGTTGCAGGGCTGGCGCCTCTATCGGGAGACGCTGTGGTGGCAACTGCGGGAACGCAGACTCGCCTTCCTTGCATTGGCGCCGCCCCTTCTGGCGATGGCCGGCGTGCTTCCCGCAAGAAGCCGAGCCTGATCGTGACGGTTCCCGAGAGAATGATCAATTTCTGCCTGCGGGCATCCGGCTCGCTCAAGTCGCGGTTGCGTGTGCGCTTGCTTCGCTTGGGTGGTGCCCGTGTCGGGAATGGTTGCTGGTTGCGCAAGATCAGCGTCCCGCGCAATCCATGGGATATCCAGCTTGCCGATAATGTTGCGCTCGACGATGGCGTCGTCCTGCTGACAACGGGCGAGAGAGGCGGCCAGGCGCGCATACGCATTGATCGCGGCGTCTACATCAACCGCTATACGATGATCGACATTACAGATTCGATCGCAATCGGCGCTGGCACGATGATCGGCCCATTCTGTTACCTCACGGATCATGACCATGTGCAGGCATCCGACGGCGCAATTGTTCCAGGTGAATTCGTAACCGCGCCCGTTTCGATTGGCCGCGATGTGTGGATCGGAGCAGGCGCCGTTATTCTCAAGGGGGTCTCGATCGGTGACGGCGCCGTCGTGGGGGCGGGCGGCGTTGTCAGCCGATCCGTACCGCCCGGCGCCCGCGTTGTTGGCGTTCCGGCGCGCGAAAAGCGGGCGATGACCTCCACCACCGAAACCGGGCTGCTGTGACGATCCCGGTCTCCGTTGTAATCCCTACGTTCAGGCGATGCGATCTGCTCGCCGAGACATTGAAGTCGCTCCGACGGTGCCATCCACCCCCAGGCGAAATCCTCGTTCTTGTAGACTATGGGGACCAAGAGACCCGATCATTTCTCGAGCCCAAGTTTCCGGATGTCCGCTGGATCGAGGCAAAGGAGCGATTGGGGCCTGGAGGCGCGCGAAACGTCCTGCTTGCCGTAGCACGCTATCCGTATGCTGCGTGCTTCGACGACGATTCGAGCCCAATCGATCTCGATTTCTTTGCCGACGTTCGACTGCTCTTCGAAGAGAATCCTCATGCCGGCATCATTGCGGCGGGAGCTATTGTGCACGATGACGAACCTGTTCCGGTGCGCACCCGCGTCGTCGTCCCCGTTGCAAAATTCGTCGGGTGTGGCGCCGTCGTTCGTCGTTCCGCATTTCTCGAAACCCGAGGCTACCTTCCGCTCGAGCTCGCTTATGGCGCCGAGGAAGTCGACGTGTCGTTGCAGCTTCTCGACAAGGGTTGGGCGATCCTGAGATCGGACGCGTTGCGCGTACGCCACCGGACCTCCCGCGCACATCAGGCGACTCCCGAAATCACGAGCGCGCATATCCGAAATATCGCCCTGGTGGGGTATCTGCGGTATCCGCTTCTATTGTGGTCCCTTGCAGCAGCTCAGGTCGGTCGACGCGTCATCTGGTCACTTCGAAACGGCCGTTCCGCCGGCGTCGCTCACGGGCTTGCGAGCATTCCGCGCAGCATCTGGCGGCATCGCGCGCAGCGGGCTCCGGTCAAAGCTCGCGTGATCCTTGGCGCCCACGGGCTGCGACGGGTGTTCTTTAGCTGAGACCGTCTTCTCAATCCGATCAAATCCGCATGGGCGCCGTGCCCCGATCCTCGGACGATCAGTGGATCGTGTGCCAGCTCGGGGCGCGCGAGAACTACATGATTGCGAGGACCCTGGCTGCGTCGGAAAATCTTGCGGCCTTGATCACCGATGTCTGGGAGAAGCCGGGCAGCATTGCCTCCAGGCTGAGCCCTCGTCTCGGGGAGCGCTATCATCCGGACCTCGAGGCCGCTCGCGTGGAGGCGCCGGGATACGCGCACCTCGTGAGAGAGCTACGCGGGAAGTATCTGGGTGGCGGCGGGTGGCGCAGGATCATGGAGCGGAATGCGTGGTTCGAGGAGATGGCAGTAGGTCGACTGCGTGCTTTGATCGGCGAGGGTGTGCCGTGCGGGACGGTCTTCTCGTACAGCTATGCCGCCGGAGCCATTTTTCGCGCTGCCCGGTCCTCGGGATTGCGTACGGTACTCGGTCAAATCGATCCCGGTCCGGTTGAGGATCAGCTTGTGGCGAGCCTCTATGAGCGCGCTGGGCAATCGTCGCGATACGAGAGGATTCCGGAGCGGTACTGGCACCGCTGGCGGGAGGAGATCGCTCTATCGGATGTCATCGTCGTGAACTCGGACTGGTCGAAACGGGCGCTCGTGAGCCTTGGTGTCTCGGCCAGCAAAGTCACGATCGTTCCGCTGGCCTACGACAGGCCGCGAAGCGAAGCCGGCGTGCGACGCGAATTGCCCTCAGAGTTCACCCACGACCGGCTGCTCAGGTTACTCTTCCTGGGCCAGGTGACGTTCCGCAAAGGGATCGGTCCGGTTCTCGAAGCGATGCAGAGGATGCCTGATGCGCCGATGAGGCTCGATATCGTGGGAGAGGTGCAGATCGATCTCCCCGCTTGGACGATTGCTGACACGCGCATCGTTCTTCATGGGGCAGTGCCGCGGAGCGCCGTTTCGAGTCACTACAGGGACGCCGATCTCTTCCTGTTTCCCACTCATTCGGATGGTTTTGGGCTCACTCAGCTCGAGGCTCTCGCGCATGGGCTGCCTGTTCTCGCATCGCGCAACTGTGGGGAGGTCATCGAGCACGGGGTGAACGGCTTTGTTCTCGATCGCCTCACACCCGATGCCATTGAAGATGTTCTTGGCGAGATCCTGGACAGGCCCTCCCGCCTGCAGGCTTGGGCCGATCAGGCGAGAGTTCCGTCAGGCTTCACGATGGCGGCGCTCGCCGAGAACCTGAAGCGGCTGCCCGAATCGAGATGAAAGTATCTTCGCAAGCGCCTATGCGCGCCGCGGGGCCTTTCCGTCCGGCACGCGCCGAGATGCGGCTTAGAACCGCTGCGACCCTATTTCTCGTGATGGGTGCGCTCCTCGCTTCGACCGCCGCAAGGATGGCGGGCTCCACGAATGAAGCGTTCAGCCTGGCCGCCGCCACGTTCGGCTGCGCGGTTGCGATTGCGTTGTTCATCGAGTCCCGTCCGGGAGTCCGCAGTCTTTTCCGCGTCGATATTTTCATGATTGTCGTGCTGTACGGTCTCACCTTCTTGGAGTTTCTGTTCCCGCAAGACGATCTGTCGTTCCGGCTGACGCCGGACGACGCCTGGTCGGCGATCGACGTGACACTCTGCGCGTTCGTGGGGCTCGCCCTCGGCCGCCATGCGGTCACGATGTATGCAGGGCAAACATTGTCGGATATGGCCATGGGCCTGTCGCCATCGCGGATGTTCGGTCTGCTGTTGGCGTGCACGCTCGTTGGCTACGCGCATATTCTGCTTGCCGTGAACTTCGATGTCTTCGAAGCACTGCGGCAGATGACATGGCCGCGCTTCACGCAGGCGTGGACGCGCGGTCGCACGGGAGGAGCATCGGCGCTGCTATCGGAGCTCGGGCTTCTCATCTTTCTGCTGCCACCGCTGGTGGGCGCCATTCTCGCTGAGCACCAGCGCTATCGGGCATATCAGAAAGCGGTCGCGCTTTTGATTCTTGCCCTAACGCTGTTCTATGGGTTCTCGGGCGGAACGCGTTACGTATTCCTGACCTATCTCGCGACCTTCGGCGCGAGCTATCTGATGCTGAGACCCAACATTTCGTGGTCGTCGCTGATACTTGTCGGATTGCCCTTGGCTGTGATGGCGGCAGCGGGGGCGTACTACATGGCCGCTCTGCGAACCTTAGGGCTCGATAATTGGGAGCTGGCTGTCGAGCGTACCGACCGCGTGTTCGTCGATATGAATATCCTGAACATTGCAGGTCTGATCCAGGTGTTCCCCGACCAGCACGACTACCTCGGCCTGGAGGTTCCGTTCATTGCTGCAATCAGGCCGATCCCGCGTGTCTTATGGTCCGGAAAGCCCGAGGGTTTGAGCATCAGCATCGAGGAAGTGCTGGGGGCCCAGGGATGGACGCTCTCCGCCACCTACGTCGGTGAGCTTTGGATGGCGGGGGGACTGTTTGCCGTTGTCCTGGCGAGCCTCATCTTCGGTGCGGCTGGTGCCCGATGGAACCGGTTGGGAGCGACCGCTCAAGGAAATCTGGACAAGATTGTCTTTGCGACGGGTTTCTTCGCGGCAGGCCTGGGCATGCGCAGCTTCCTGGGCGTCGCGCCTGCGATCCTGCCGACACTCGCACTCTATATTTTCCGGAGATGGCACGACCGCGATCGCAAGCGCAAGCGTCGTCCGCTCCGCCATGAAATGCGGCCGCGTAAATTGTGAATGGCGATGGCAAAGCGGCGCATCCTGTTCCTAACGGTGATCCCCTCGCCGTACCAGCGTCAGCTGTTCGATCGGATGGCGAAGACACAGGCCTTCGATATCCGGGTGCTGTATTACGCCATGGGCGCGCATGACCGGCAGTGGCAGCAACCCGAGCTGGCGACGTTTGAAGCGGTTATGCCGGGCCTGAAATTGCGATGGCTCGGAGGCAGCGCATACTGCAATCCGTGGGTGCTGCGGGCCATGTCTGAGGTCGATCCCGACGTCGTCGTCGTCAGCGACTACTCCGTTCCGACTGCGCAGCTCGCCATGCGCGTCCTAGGCATGAGAGGGCGCCCGTGGGTCTTCTGGGGGGAGGTTCCCGGGTTCAATCAGCGCAATCGCATTGGGGCGTTCATGCGAAGGCGCCTCCAAGCGCCCCTGGAAACAGCAACGGCGATCGCTGCGATCGGCACCAAGGCGGCAAAGGCCTACGAGGCGCTCTTTCCGGGTAAGGCCGTTTTCAACATTCCGTACTTCTGCGACCTTGCTCCCTATCGCGAAGCGAGACGCAGGAGACCTGCAGCCCGGAAGGGTACGGTCGACATTCTATTCTCGGGCCAACTGATTGCCCGCAAGGGATGCGAGGTGCTTCTCCGGGCCTTCATGAAGATCGCTTCAATACATCCACAAGCGCGCCTCATCATGCTGGGTGGTGGACCTGAGCGCTCTGCCCTCGAAGGGATGGTGCCTGATGCGCTGCGCGATCGCGTCATGCTCCTCGGGCATCGAGAGCCGCATGAGATACCTGAGATATTTGCCGCGGCCGATGTCTTTTGTCTGCCGAGCCGGCATGACGGCTGGGGCGTGGTCGTCAATGAAGCGATCGGCGCCGGATTGCCAGTTGTGGTCAGTGACGCGGTAGGTGCGGGCCATGATCTCGTCCATCATGGCGCGAATGGATTTCTGGTGCGCGCGGGAGACCACGAAGAGCTTGCCGCGGCACTCGATCGTATCGTCGGTGATGCGAAACTGCGGGAGCGATTGGCTGCCGGTTCAGAAGCCACGGCGCGCGAGTGGGATCTCGATGAAGGTGTGTCACGCTGGGTAATGGCCATCGAGAATATTCTCTCTGTGGGATGTGCTGCGTGAAGGTGGCCTTGATATCATCAGGATCGGGATCGCGCGGTGGTGGCGAGGTCTACTTACGGTTTCTCGCGGCCGGCTTGGCGGAGCATGGATGTGAAGTTCATGTCATGATGCCAGCGTCACCGCGCATGGATGAGCTTGCCGACTCTCTGGCTGCGACAGCTCAGGTTATACGCTTGCCCGCCACTGCGACGTACGAGCGCCGGTTGCGCAATATCGGCGCGCTTCTCGATGTGGGCCAGCAGACGCGCCTCGCAATGGCGCTCACCGCGCTCAAGCCCGATGTCGTGCACGTCAACCAGCAGGTTGCCGAGGATGGCCTCGATTTCGTGAGAGCCGCTGAGCGCAGCGAGATTCCGTGGATTTCGACCATTCATATCGGCCGTACGGCGCGCGATCTCGGTGCGGTCGGTGGACGTCTGCGCGACATGGCGACAACGCGGACACTAGGGCGGTCCGGCGCGATCTACGTTGCCGTATCGGAGGCATCCCGCGCGCAGTTAACCGCGCGATTTGTGGGGGGCGTGAGGAAGCCGCGCATTGTCGTCGTGCATAATGGCGTTCCCGTTCCAGATGACCGTACGCTCACCGCTGCCCGCCGAGCGGCAAGGCGCGACTGGGGCATTGCGCAGGGAGAGATTGTCATTGGAGCCGTCGGCAGGATCGAGGCTCAGAAGAACCCGCTCGCTCTCGTCGAGCACGCGCGCTCTCTGGCGGCAGATGGGCACTCCGTACGTCTTGTATGGATAGGGGATGGACAACTCCGAGCAAAGCTGGAGAGTGAGGCTGCCTTACGTCTTGGAAGAAACCAGCTCATCGTTGATGGTTGGCGCGATGATGCGGCGGCGCGCATGGCGGGTTTCGACATTTTTGCTTTGCCGTCGATCTACGAAGGGCTGCCGCTAGCGTTGTTGGAAGCGATGCACGCGGGCTTGCCGATCGTCGCGACGCGGACCGATGGGATGCCCGAAGCGATCGAAAGCGGTGTATCGGGATTGCTGTGCACCGGGCGAAATGAATTCCTGCAATCTCTGAAGCTGCTCGTGAGCGATGCCGAGCGCCGGGAAATGTTCGGGAATGCTGCGCGCGCGACGGCACGCCAACGCTTCAGTTGCTCGGTGATGGCGGCCCGGCTCATCGAGGTCTACAAGGAGCAGATGGATGCCCGACGGCGTCGACCGTCGTGAGATGGGCGAGCGACACGTGCTTCACGTGTCGCCGTATATCCATCCGGCTGCGGGCGGACCTCCCATTGTCGTCGAGCGATGGGCCGAGCTCGCTCCGCCCCATGGTTGGCGCGCGCATGTGCTCTCAACGCCGGCATTGTCGCCGGATGGCGGGCGGAGCCTGATGGCGGCAGCCGCAGGACGTTACGAGATGTCTCTCGTGTCATCAGCGCTGGAAGCACTGTGGGGATCGGGACGCGCGAAAATCCACCGCCTTGTTCGGGATGCCGACATCGTTCACTTGCACACGATGTGGAGCCCCCTGAATGCAATCGTGGCGCGCGTCTGCCGACGCAATGACAAGCCTTATGTCATCTCGCCCCATGGGATGCTGGATCCCTATTCCCTGGGCATCAGGGCGCTCAAGAAGCGCGCCTACCTGAGAATGGTCGAGAACCGCGTGATCCGTGACGCCGCGGGGGTGCTCTTTACGGCTGACGAGGAGCGTGACCTGGCCATGGCACAGGTTGGGCGTGTGCCCAATCCTGGGGTTGTTGGATTGGGTGCTGATACGCCGCCTGCTTCCCGTGAAGTGCTCGAGACTCGATTCCGGTCCACGCGCCCCGACCTCGCGGACAAACGGCTCATTATATTCCTTGGGCGGCTGCACCCGAAGAAGCGACCCGACGCGATCATCCGCGCCATGCCCGCAATCCGCGCAAAGCTGCCTGATGCGGCCCTGCTGGTGGTCGGCGGCGGGGAGAAGGACTACGTCGACGGACTGAAGAAGCTCGCGCGCAATTTGGAGATGAGCGCGTGCGTTCATTTTCTTGGCCTCCTGACAGGAGAGGAGAAGTGGAACGCTCTGGCGGCATCGCGCGTGTTCGTGCTTCCGTCGCTGCAGGAGAACTTTGCCATCGCCGTGGCGGAGGCGCTGCAAGTCGGCGTGCCGGCGCTCATTACGGACAGGATCAATATCTGGCGCGAGATCGTCGGTTCTGGCGCCGGGGTGTTGCTGCAGGAAGAGCGCCTTGAGGACGACCTCGCAAGCCACGCGGCCGCGTTGCTCGGCGACATACCGCACTGTCATGAGATGGGACAAAAGGCTCGCGCGCTGGCGCTTCGTGCCTACACCTGGCCGGTGAGCGTGCAGAGACTCTCTGCCTACTACGATGCCGTTCTCCAGCCGCGTGGGATGGCGCATGCGGAGAAAGCCGGGTGAATTTGCCGCTGCTGTTCGATCTCGTTGTCGGATGCCGTCGTGTCGAGACCGGAGCACGGGATGGTTGATGGTCACCTGTCGGGCGAGCCGGCGCACGGAAGTGGCAGCACGCCTCTCGCCCAGCGGCCGGCGCCGTCGGTGGCAAACAAGATGGCTCGGGCTGCCTGGGCCATTGTCAGAGCGCTTTTGTTTCGGCCGACGCCCGCGCCGCTGCACGCGTGGCGGTGTCTCCTTCTGCGCGGCTTCGGTGCCCGGGTCGGCAGCCGCGTTGCCATCTATCCGAGCGCCAGCATCTGGGCGCCGTGGAATCTGACGATCGATGCGGGAGCGACGATCGGCGGCGGTGCGATCATCTACAACGTCGACCGCATCACCGTCGGCGAGTTCGCCGTCATCAGCCAGGGTGCGCACTTGTGTACGGCATCGCATGCGCATGACTCGCCGGCCTTCGACTTGGTGACAGCACCGATACGGATCGAGGAAGAAGCCTGGGTTGCCGCGGAGGCGTTCGTCGGGCCTGGGGTGACCGTGTCGAGAGCGGCGGTGGTCGGCGCGCGGGCGGTCGTCGTCAGAGACGTCGATGAGCGGGCGATCGTCGCCGGCAATCCAGCGCGAGTGATCGGCAGCCGGGCAGTAGAAGGGCGCAATCGCCTGAAGGGACGCGCGCCATCTGAACCTGAGGGCTGAGTTGCGTGCGTCATCGTCCCGCCCGGCAGTTCGAAAGTGCAGCTGCGCCCATGGGAATGCGCACGTGCGATCCGATCCGGTGACTGCAGGAACATTAGCAGGAGGGGCCGTTGACGTCTGAGGGCTTGCCGTTGCTTTCACGCCGCGCGGCGATGGGCCTTGCGGCTACTTTCACGATGTTCCCGGCGCTCGCCGGCAAAGCCCAGTCCCCGTCAACGAAGCCGCTGCGCGGGCTGGATGCAGGCCCGATTACCTGGCGCAACATCCGTACCGACTTCGGCGCGGTCGGCGATGGCGTCACCAGCGACTTCGTCGCTTTCAGAGCGTTTCGCAGTTGGGCGCTCGCGCAGAGCGGATGGGTCGGCCTCGTTATCCCGCCGACGTCCGGCCACTACGTCACTGCCGGCAGCTATGGGGGAGGCTTGGCCAACGCACCCTTTTTCGGCATCAAGAGGCTGGTCGTTTCGGGCTACGGCGCCTCGATGGATGGCCTGCATGGCGCCGCGCTCATCAACTCGTCGCCATACAGACACAAGATCCGTTCGGTCAACGCTGGTTCCAGGGCGGTTGAGCTGATCGACCGAGGCGCCGCCCGCTTTCTCTCGGTCGGCTCCATGGTCCTGCTGGCCGGTCTCGATCTGCAGGGTGGCTGGGGCTACCCGCCCAATTGTCACTTCAACGAATGGCACCGCATCGCATCCATCGAAGGCGGGCGTGTCACTTTCGCGCGGCCGATCAAGCATGACTATAGGGACGACTGGCCACGCTATTTCGAGGGACACAGCTATGAAATGGGCGGGGTCGGTCCGGCCGCCATCTGCCGAACGGTCCCTGGATGGGATTGCGAGCACTGGCTGTATGGTCTGCGGTCGACCGCCAAGGGGCAGACATACTACTTCGTCAGGAAGGCCGTGCTCGTCGACTGCAGGTCTGATGCCGTGGGTTGGATCATCGGCGCATCGGAGGACATGCGCATCATCAATCAGCAGCACACCGCATCGCACATGGAGGTGGACAAGCTCACGACCAAAGCCCTGATCGGAGAGTACGACCCAGCGGGCAAGAACATTAACGTGCAGAGCTCGTCGGTTGATGAATTGACAGTTCGCGGCGGCACGCGCTCAGTTATTGGCACGGCACGTCATACCTACATTCATGGAGGTGAGCGCCAGAGGATCTGGTTGGGGCCGACCGCTTACGGCATTTCGGAGTCTATCGAGATACGGGACGCTGTCGTAACGACGGAAATCCTCGGTACGCCTGGTATGAGCGTGCCGCTGTCGGAGCTGACATTCAGCAACGGAACTTTCCGCTTCGCCAACTACAAGCACCCGCCACAATGGTTCGTTCCTGGCGCGGTGGGTATCATTCGCTCCGCGGGGGCCTTCGATCACCATGTCTTTCGCATTTTGAGAGTTCGATCGGAGAACGGCCAGCCCAATGGCCCAATCCTCCTAGACACCGACATCAAGGGAAATGATCTTCCGGTTGTCAGAGGATATGCGAACGCTGCAATCGTCAGGCACAACGCTCCGAACCTCACTGTCGTCAATTGCTCGGGATGCCCTGACGCCGAGGAATTGTCTCTGGTGCCGCCCAATTCACCCTACGGCATCTTCAAGCGCCGCACATTGAACGGTCTTTCTGCGAACAATCCCATGGGCTACCTCATGGGGCGGCTGGTGCACCTCAAGATCAACGTCACCAAACCCTACACGGGCACGGCCCGCGCGCTCAACATGACGATCGGCGGCCAGTTCGGTGGATGGTATGTCACCGCCGACAAAATGGGTGTCAGGACGGAAAAGACGCCTATTCGAGTGAACTTGAAGGCGGAGGGCGAGCGGGTCATCACGCCGAAGGGTGTGAGCGGTGCTCAAACTGGCGACACCAATCTGGATCTGCTCACGGGCGGCGTGTGGATGCCGAACAACTTTGGATTTGGCGTCTGGATCGGCAACGCACCCAGCCCCGTTGATATCAGCGGCGAAGATCCGAGCGTCCGGCCGAGCATCACCGTCGAAGTCCTGACGGATCAGGAGTTCTGATTGCGCGGCGCGAGCATCTCAGAAGCATCTCAGAGCTGAGATCGTTCAGCCCGCGAGCGCTTTACGCTGCCGGGCGCCCGTAATAGAGCATGGACACGTGCTCGGCCTCGGCGAAGAAAAGCCAGCGCTCGACGGCCACACCCACGGCGGCCGTGAGGACGGCCAGGACCGCTGCCGGTGCGGCAAGGAATTCCATAGGCACGACGGTGATCAGGCAGAGCGCGCCCGGCACGAGAAAGGCGACGAGCCTGACGAGGCGGCGCAGCTTTTCAGCGTGGTTGCGCGCGACCGCGTACCCCATCTCGCGCATGACATAGTTGGCCTGTGTGTGCGGTGGATCGAGCATCCGCACCTGCCCGTGCTTGCCGAGGCCTGTCGCATCGCCGATGGTCCAGGTCTTCTTCTCGTTGTCGATCGTGGCCCAATAGCGCTGCTTCAGCAGAAGCGCGAGCGCGATGAGAGCTGCCGTGACGTACGAGAACCACGTGCTCTCCATGCCGAAGACATGAATGAGCGCCAGCATCAGCATGGCGCCTGTCGCCAGCGCCAGGGCGATGTAGACCCAGGGCACGAGCGGCTGATGCCACTGGCGGATGGTCCTGAGCGAGGCATAGATCATGCCCGTGCAGTAGACCGTGACGAGCGCCAGCGCCGCGGCGATGAGGCCGAAGAGCGCGAACACGCCATCCGTGCGCTCGAGAAATACCCAGCCTATTCCGAACAGACCGGCCGGCACATACGTCGCGACAGCCGCGACGCCCTCTCGCGAGAGCCACGAGCTGCGCCACTGGGAGAAGGCGCGCCACGCGCGTTCGGGGTGGCCGAGGTGAAAGGTCGAGGCGAGTAGACCGACCGTGATCAGCCCCAGCGATAGCGCGAGGCCTGTAAAGCCGAACCAGCGACTGGCAGGCAGCGTGCCGATTGCAGAGAGCACGCCGAGCCAGACGAGCAGGCCATAGCCGGTGCCGGAGGCGGTGGTGAACAGAATGACCGAATAAGCGGGATGCATTGGAGTCGAATGCCCAAGACGTGAGGGACCTATCGCGAGAGCGCGCGATCTACCCAGGAGAAGAGATTTTCGATCGCGGTCGTCGGGGCCGCGATTTTTTGTTTCTGCGGCGCTGTGTCGGTATCGGCGCCGACAGTGCGCGCATCGCGTCTCGAGCGCGGCGGCAGGTACTTGTTGACCGGCTTGTAGCCGAAGGCGCCGAGCAGATCGAAGCCGCCGCGTTCGGCAACAAGCTGAGACACCTTGCTGTTCGGATCACCAAGATCACCGAAGTGGCGGGCGCCGGTCGGGCAGGCGCGTACGCAGGCCGGCGTGCGATCCTCCGGCGCCAAGTGCTCGTTATAGATGCGATCGACGCAGAGCGTGCATTTCTTCATCACGCCATGGCTCGGATCGTATTCGCGGGCGCCGTAGGGGCAGGCCCACGAGCAGAGCTTGCAGCCGATGCAAAGATCGGGATCGACAAGCACGATGCCATCCTCCGCGCGCTTGAAGGACGCGCCGGTGGGGCACACGGTGACGCAATCGGGTGTTTCGCAGTGTAGGCACGAGCGCGGGAAATGGACCGTGCGGCTCTCGGTGCCGTCTCCGACTTCGTAGCCATGAATGCGGTTGAGCCAGGCACCATCGGGATCGGCGCCGTAGGGATCAGTGTCCGAAAGCGGCGCAGAATAGCCGCCCGTATTCCATTCCTTGCAGCTCGTCGCACAGCCGTGGCAGCCGACGCAGGTGTCGAGATCGATGACGAGGCCAAGCTTGCGCTCGGTGTGGGTTGGCAAGCAGGTCATCGACGCGCCCTCTTGAATTCCGCGCCATAGGAAATCGAGTCGGGATGCCCGCGGCCGATCGGATCATCGAAGGGCTCGAAGCGGGGTTCGCTGTGCTCGACGGCCTCGGGCGCGGCTTTCTCGATGTTGACGCGCAGGTCGTACCATGCGGCCTGACCCGTGATCGGATCGGAGTTGGAATAGCGGTAGCCTCCGCCCTTCGCCGGCAGAAGCTCGGAGATGAGATGGTTCAGCAGGAAGCCGCGCGTCGCTTCCGGCGCATCCTCCGAGAGGCCCCAGGCGCCCTTGCGCTTGCCGATCGCATTCCACGTCCAGGCCGTCTGATCGTTGACGCCGTCCATGAGGCGCACTTGACAGCGCACGCGACCGAGGTGGCTGCTGATCCAAACCCAGTCGTCATCGGCAATGCCGAGTTCCTTGCCGCGCGCGCGACTGAGGTACAGGCGGTTATGCCCGGTGATCTGGCGCAACCATGCATTCTGCGAGCCCCATGAGTGGTACATGTGCATGGGACGCTGTGTGATGGCGTGCATGGGGAACTTCCCCGTATCGACCATCGTGCCCTCGAAAGGCTCATACCAGAAGGGAAGAGGGTCGAAGTATTTGGCAATTCGCTCGCGGTGGTTCTCCGGCGGCTGCACAGGGCCGTGGCCTTCGGCCGCGAGGCGGAAGGCCTGAAGCGGCTCGCAGTAGAGCTGGAAGGTCATCTTCGCATCGGCGGCGCGGAAGCCGACCGACGCCGCCCAGTCCAGATATTCCTTGTTGGCGTGCTTGAAGTAGCGCTGGCTCGGCGGGATGTGGTGCGCGTGGAAACCGCCATTGGCGATGTAGCGATTGAGCTGGTCGGAGTTCGGCGCACCCTTGCCGAACGTATCGCCATTGCCGCGCCAGCCGGCGAGCGGTCCGATGCCGGGGGCGCGCTCGTGATTGACGAGATAGTCGGCATAGCCGCCGGGAAACTGCGGTGAGCCGTCCTCCTTCACGAGACCCGGCAGCTTGAGGCGCGCGCCGAGGTCGAGCAGCACCGACTGGAAGCCGCGCACATCGCGGTCGGGTTCGACGATCGGATGGCGAATCGCGTCGCAGGCCGCATCGGGTTCGGAGATCGGCCGGTCGAGCATCGAGATGCAATCCCACCGCTCGAGATAGGTCGTATCGGGCAGGATGAGATCGGCATAGGGCACCATCTCGGAGTAGTACGCGTCCGAGTAGATGATGCGCGGAATCTTGTACTCGCCGGTCTCGGGATTCTTGTCCGTCAGATACTTGAGCGTATCGCGGATGTTCATCGACGAGTTCCAGCTCATGTTCGCCATGTACATGAACAGGGTGTCGATGGGGTACGGATCGCCGAGCGCCGCGTTGGTGATGACCATATGCATGAGGCCATGGGCGGCGAGTGGCGCATCCCAACTATAGGCCTTGTCGATGCGCTGCGGTGTGCCGGCGTCGTCGATCAGCAAGTCGCCGGGGGCCATCGGGAACCCGAGATGCGGACCCGGCAGCGGTTCGCCGGCCTTGACCTGGCCGGGCTTGCCGGTGGGCTTGACGCGCGGTGCGATCTCCTTGGGATAAGGCGGCTTGTAGCGGAAGCCGCCAGGGCAATCGATCGAGCCGAGCAGGATCTGCAGGATGTGGATGAGCCGGCAGGTCTGGAAGCCATTGGAGTGGGCGGAGATGCCACGCATGGCGTGCATCGCGACGGGACGGCCGACCATTTTCTCGTGGCGGCGGCCATGGATGTCCGTCCAGGGCACATCGAGCGTAATGGTCTGCTCGAAGGCGACCTTGGCGAGCTCGTCGGCGTAGCGGCGGATCGCGGCCGCAGGCACGCCGCACTGTTTTTCGGCCGTCTCTGGTGAATACGCGTCCGTGAGATAGCGCTCGGCGATCTTCTGGAAGACGGGGATGGCCGTGCGGCCGTCGGGAAGCTTCACGAGACCCGAAAGCTGCGGGACGACATCGGGACCTTCGGCAGGGGTGAGGGCGTTGGAGCGCTTGTCGAAGGCGAGCGCGTTCCCCTTTTCATCGCGTACGAAAAGTCCGTGATCGGCGGCGCCAGGGGCTTCGATCACGAGCCATGGCGCATTCGTGTAGCGCACGAGGTAGTCGATATCGATGCGCTGCGTGCGCAGAAGCTCGTGAATGAGCGCGCCGACGAAGGCGCCGTCCGTGCCCGGGCGAATGCCGACCCACTCGTCGGCAACGGCGTTGTAGCCCGTGCGGACGGGATTGATCGAAACGATCTTGGCGCCGCGCGCCTTGAGCTTGCCGAGGCCGATCTTGATCGGGTTCGAGCTGTGATCCTCAGCCACGCCGAAGAGCATGAAGTATTTCGTGTGGTCCCAGTCCGGCTCGCCGAATTCCCAGAAGGAGCCACCGAACGTGTAGAGGCCGGCGGCGGCCATGTTCACCGAGCAGAAGCCGCCGTGCGCGGCGTAGTTCGGCGTTCCGTACTTGATGGCCCACCAGCCGGTCAGCGACTGCGACTGGTCGCGGCCGGTGAAGAAAGCAAGTTTCCTCGGATCATCGGCGCGGACCTTGGCGAGCCAGCTCGTCGCCGTCTGAAGCGCCTCCTCCCAGGAGATTTCCTTGAACTCGCCCGAGCCGCGCGGGCCGACGCGAAGCAGCGGCGCCTTGAGACGCGCCGGCGAATAATGCTGCATGATGCCGGCGGACCCCTTGCCGCACAGCACGCCCTTGTTCACCGGGTGATCGCGGTTGCCCTCGATGTAGCGGACCTTACCGTCCTTGAGGTAGACCTTGATGCCGCAGCGGCAGGCGCACATGTAGCAGGTCGTCGTCTCGATCCTGTCGGCGGGCTTCTCGCTGAGGATGACGCCGTGGGCGTCGGGCTCGGATTTCCGGGCGTCTGCTGCAGTGTTCGATGTTTTGGTTGTCACGCGATCCTGCACAGTCGTGCTCATGCTCCATTCGGGCGCTTAACGCCGGTTCTATCAAGGGGTTGGTATATTCGATCCCTTGAATGTTCAACCCTGGGGCCGGGATGCTTGCCTCGGCTCTCATGTGCGGGTGTCGGGCTCCGAGCGACATTGCACGCGAGGCTGGACCTGCTCTTTTGCGCGGCGCGAAGGCCGCAGGATGCCCCTTGTCGCGCACAATCTCGCGCGGCTTCAAAGTCTTATATAACACTTGCACCCTGCGTCCCCGGCGCGGGCCGCCATCCGGTGGGTTACCGGTTGTTGCCTCGCCGCGCTCCCCGCTATTCAGATTCCGACGTGAGCTATAATGGCTTGTGAATGAGAAGAAAAGTCTCGCCACGCGAGCCCCCTCATGCAAAGAGCGCTGGGCATCGGCGAAGCGGAGGTGGCACATGACATCGAAGATCCGTGTCGAGCGGAATGGCCCTGTGACGACGGTCGTCATCAACCGGCCGGAGGTTCGCAATGCCGTCGACAATGAGACGGCGGAGGGCCTCGCGGAGGCCTTCCGTGCTTTCGATGCCGATCCCGAGCAGCGCGTCGCCGTGCTTTGGGGCTCAGGGGGAGCGTTCTGCGCGGGCGCGGACCTGAAGGCGATCGCATCCGGCGAGCGGCGCAAGCGCTACAGCCTCGACGGCGACGGTCCGATGGGGCCTTCGCGCCTCAAGCTCGGCAAGCCAGTGATTGCGGCTGTCGCCGGCCATGCCGTCGCCGGCGGACTGGAACTGGCCATCTGGTGCGACATGCGCGTCGCCGAGGAGGACGCGGTCTTCGGCGTCTATTGCCGGCGCTGGGGCGTGCCGCTCATTGACGGAGGCACGGTGCGCCTGCCGCGCCTCATCGGGCAGAGCCACGCGCTCGACATGATCCTGACCGGCCGTCCCGTCGGGGCGGAGGAAGCGCTCCGCATGGGCCTCGCCAATCGCGTGGTGGGGAAAGGCGAGTCGCGGATTGCGGCGGAGGCGCTCGCGCGTCAGCTCGCCGAGTTTCCGCAGATGTGCATGAACCTCGACCGCGCATCCGTCTACAGGCAGTGGGAGCTGCCCTTCGATCATGCCATGAAGGCCGAGTTCGCCCACGGCATTGCTGCAATCGCCGCCGAGGGGCAGGCCGGCGCCGCGCGTTTTGCCGGCGGTGCAGGCCGTGGCGGCAAGTTCGGCGAGTGAGGGCGCGCGCGAGTTGCGCGAAGATGGCCGCGGCGTAGTATCGGCAAAAAGCCGGAGGACGCTCAGTGCAGATCATCGACGCGCAGATCCACCTGTGGGCCGAGGGCACGGTCGTGCCCCCGCACCGCACGACACCGTATCTCACCGACGAAGCGCTTGCCGATATGGACGCCGCTGGCGTCACTGGCGCCGTCATCCACCCGCCGAGTTGGGACCCGAATTCGAATGCGCTCGCAATCGCCGCGGCGAAAGCGCAACCCGAGCGCTTCGCGATCCTCGGCCGCATTCCGCTGGATGAACCCGACAAGCGTCCGCTGATCGAGACATGGCTCGAGCAGCCCGGCATGCGCGGCCTGCGCTACACGTTCCTCAAGCCCCATATGAAGTCCTGGCCGCACGACGGCACCATGGACTGGCTGTGGCCGGCGGCTGAGCGCCTCGGCGTCCCGATCGCGCTGCTGGCGGGGGACTTTCTGCCGCTCGTCGGCCAGATCGCAGAGCGCCATCCGCGTCTCAAGCTCATCGTCGATCACTTCGGCGTACGGCGTCTCAATGTCGATGATGCGGCGTTCGTGACCATACCGGAGGTGGTCGCGCTCGCGCGTCATCCCAATATCGCCGTGAAGGTGACCGGTGGTCCGCAGTACGTCAGCGACGGCTACCCGTTCAAGAGCCTCACGCCGCGCTACAAGGCCATCTATGACGCCTTCGGGCCGCGCCGCATGTTCTGGGGTACGGATATCACGCGCATGCCGTGCACATGGCGCGAATGCGTGACGGCCTTCACCGAACATCAGACGTGGATACCGACCAGCGATCTCCCACTGATCATGGGCCGCGGCATGGCGGATTGGATCGGCTGGCAGCGCAAGTGGGATTAAGCGCGCGGCGCGATCGGTTGCGGCGTGCACCAGGCGACAAAGTGGGGATTGCGCAGGCCGCCCGCGCTCAAGCCATAAAGGAGCGGCTTGCCGTCGAGTGTCGTCACGCTGCCGCCTGCGGCTGCGAGCACGGCGTGGCCGGCGGCGATGTCCCAAGCCATGGTCGGACCGAGCCGCGGGTAGATGTCCGCCGCGCCGCGCGCCATGACGCAGAACTTGAGCGACGAGCCGGCACTCGTCCGTGACGCGATGGCGAACTGTGCGAGAAAATCTTCGGTCTCCGGCGTGGCGTGCGAGCGGCTGACAAGCGCGACGAGGGCGGTCGGATCAGGTGCGCGCGTGCGGATCGTCTGCAGCGCGACATCGTCGAGGGAGACACCGTTCTCGCACGGCGCGATCTTTGCCATCGCTGCCGCATCGTGCGCGAGCGTGAGATAGAGCTCGTCGCACGCGGGTGCGTAGACGATGCCGAACACCGGCGCGCCACTTCGGATGAGAGCGACATTGACCGTGAACTCGTCGCGCCGCGCGATGAACTCTCGCGTGCCATCGAGCGGATCGACGAGAAAAAATTCATCGCCGAGCGCCGGCAGGCGGCCCGCGGCCACCGCTTCCTCGGCGACGATCGGGACGCCGGGTGCCGCAGTCGCGATGGCCGCGACGAGCACAGCCTCTGCCTCGCGGTCGGCGATCGTTACCGGGCTCTCGTCAGCCTTGGTTTCGACGGCGACGCCGGCACGGTAGTGGCGCATCTCGATAGCGCCTGCCGCCAGAACGGCGGGCAGAAGAGCCGAGGCGAGCTGCTTGTGGTCGATGGCCGGCATTGATTCCCCTGCGCGGAGGCCGCTGGACAATTGCGGCGGTACGATGCCCTGCTTGATGCCGTCTCGTGATTCGCCGCGAGATGCGGCGATATTGCATCAGAGTTCTGTCAATTGCCGATCATCGCTCGTGCACACTTGGCGCGAATCTCGTGGCCGTGTATCAGAACTAGGATTGAATTCGCAAGCGGTCGCGCCGTTGCGCTCGCGTAGCGTTCGCTTGAGCCGGCACCTGCGCGATGCCTCAACGAGCCGGGGACCATGAGCCAGCCCGCATTCCCGAACGACATGGAGCTTGCGGCGCTGATCGCCAGCAAAGTCTGCCACGACGTCATCAATCCCGTCGGCGCCATCAACAATGGCCTCGAAATGCTCGACGAGGAGGATGATCCCGAGTCGCGCGACTACGCACTCGACATGATCCGCAATGTCACGAGCCAAGCGACCGCGCGGCTGAAGTTCGCGCGCTTCGCCTACGGCGCGGCGGGCTCGGCAGGCGATGCCATCGACCTGCGTATGGCCGAGGAGATCGCGCGCGAGTATGCGACCAAGGGCGGCAAGCACACGCTCGTCTGGCAAGGCCCTGTCGGCTACATGGCCAAGGACAAGGTCAAGCTTGTGCTCAATCTCGTCTCGCTCGGGCTCTCGGCCCTGCTGAGGGGCGGTGAGCTTACCGTCATGATCGACCAGCGGCCGGAGCATCCGGCGTTCGCGGTGCGCTGCCGCGGTCAGGGCGCGCGGCCGCCGACGCATCTCATCGAGTTCCTGACCGGCCAGAACATGCCGCCGATCGACGCGCTGACCGTGCAGACTTACTACACCTGCCGGCTCGCGCAGCAGTGCCGCATGCGGCTCGAGGTGCTCCGCGACGGCGCTGACATCATCCTGAGTGCCCGCTCCTAAGGCAGGGGCCTGCCACCCTTTCGCTTGTACATCGCGGCTTGATGGGCATAGCTTCGTCGGCATGGTTCCTTCCTGCCGACGGAGCGTGCGCACATGAAGCTCGAAGAGTATGCCTCCTATGACGGTCTCGGCCTTGGCGAACTGGTCGCGAAAGGCGAGGTGACGCCGAAAGAACTGGCGCGGACGGCGGCCGCAGCGATCGAAGCCACGAACGGCGACCTCAAGGCCGTCATCGAAACCTACGCCGATCGCATTGACGGCCTAGACGAGAGCACGCTCGGCAACGGGCCGTTCCGTGGCGTGCCTTTCCTCATGAAAGATGTATTCGGCCACGAGAAGGGCCGGCTCATCGAGTTCGGCTCGCGTCTCTGCCGCGGCATGACGGTCACGGCGAATACGTACTTCACCGACCAGCTCAAGGCGGCGGGCGTCAATATCCTCGGGCGCTCGGCGGCACCCGAATACTCGATGTCGGCGACGACCGAGAGCGTCATGTTCGGCAATACGTCGAACCCGTACAAGAAGGGCTATTCGGCGGGCGGCTCATCGGGTGGTGCGCAGGCGGCCGTGATGAGCGGCATGGTGCCGATCGCGCACGGCTCGGATATCGGCGGCTCGATCCGCATTCCGGCGAGCTGGTGCGGCGGCGTCGGCTTGAAGCCATCGCGCGGTCGCGTGTCGATCGGGCCGGTGGTGGATGAGGGCGGGCTCGGGTTCTCGGTCAATCACATCCAGGCGAAGACGATGCGGGACTCCGCCACCATGCTCGACTGGGTGTCGAAGCCGCAGATCGGCGATCCGTTCGTCATCCCGCGCCCGACGGAGTCCTATGCGTCGTTCGTGAACGCGCCGAGCCCGCGCCTCAAGATCGGTATCGTGCTGACCGAGATATTCGGCGTGCCAGTCGACCCTGAAGTGGCGCAAGCTGTGAAGGACACGGCCAAGGTGCTCGAGGGCATGGGGCATCATGTCGACGTCGCCGAGGTCGACTTCGGCGGTATTGCGACACTGCACAAGATCAATGATCTCTTCTTCTTCGGATTCGATGGACGGCTCGACGGGTACGCCGCCAAGACCGGACAGAAGGTCGGACCGGATACGCTGGAGCCGGTGATCCTGTCGGTCTACGAGTTCGCCAAGGGGATCACGCCGGCGCGCTTCTTCTCGGCACTGAGCGAGGTCAATGTGGCGCGACGTAAGCTCGCGCGGTTCTATGCCGATCACGATGTGTGGCTTTCGCCGACCACGGCGCGCGTGGCCGAACCCTGGGGGAAGTATCATCTGAGCAAGGCCGGCGTCGACTCATCGAGCTTGGTCGAGAAGCTCTTCAAGGAGCCCTGCCAGTATACGGTCCCGCACAACATCATGGGCACGCCGGGGCTCTCGCTGCCGCTCGCCATGCACTCGACGGGCGTGCCGATCGGTGTGCAACTCGCCGGCCGCCCGGCCGAGGAGCACGTGCTGATCTCGCTCGGCGGCGCGCTGGAAAAAGCGATGCCGTGGGTGACGCGCGTACCCGAGCTGCACGTGTCGAAGGTGAAGTGAGGCACGGGCGATAGGTGGACGCAAAGACCCGGCCCGCCATTGGAAGCGGACCGGGTCGAAATCTCACTCTTTCGCAAGCGAGCTTTCACACCTAGCGAATGGTGATCCACACACCGTCGCGATAGTAGCCATGACCCCGGCCGACCTTACGCCAGCGATAGTTTTCGCCGCGGCGCCAATGCCAATTGTCGCCATAGATGCGCAGGCCGAATTCCGGCTTGTACCTTGGCTTGCCCCGAACCTTCCAGCAGTCGCCATCGCGGTTGCATACGATGGCTGCTGATGCGTTGCTCGCGCTCATCGTCGTTACGCCGGCACCGAGCGTCAGTGCGCCGGCCGCAATCAAAAGACCCTTGCCGAAAGCATTCATGCTCTTGCTCCTTCGCTGAGAAGTCTGCAGAACGCGAACTTCCGAAAATAGTTGCTATATAGGCTTGAACGGTTGGGTTAGCGGGATGAATATCCGTTCATTGGTTGGATAAAATCTGCGAAAATGGGTTGCCTACTCGGGTCTTATTCGTCAGTGCGAAATGCACTTAAAAAGAATCCTCAACCCCTCGTGTAGAGGGATTGAGGATGATGAACCACCTCCGGTAGTCGCAGCGCTGGACTACGCCGCCTTCCGCTGCGCGGCGTCGATCAGCACGAGATCGCCGTTGCGGACGGTGAGCGAGACGATCTCGCCGTCCTTCACACGCCCGGCGAGGATTGCCTCGGCGAGCGGATCCTGTACGTACTTCTGGATCACGCGCTTCAGCGGCCGCGCACCGTAGGCCGGTTCGTAGCCGCGGTTGGCGAGCCACGTCCGCGCGCTGTCGTCGAGGTCGATCGTGATATTGCGATCGGCCAGCAGCTTGGTCAGGCGGGCAAGCTGGATGTCGACGATCTTGCCCATCTGCTCGCGCTTCAGGCGATGGAAGAGGATGATCTCGTCGATCCGGTTCAGGAACTCCGGCCGGAACTTGAGCTTCACCTCGGCCAGCACGTACTCGCGCACGGCCTCGCTGTCCTCGCCTTCCTTCTGCGAGACAAGATATTCGGCGCCGATGTTGGACGTCATGATGATCAGCGTGTTCTTGAAGTCCACGGTGCGGCCCTGGCCATCGGTCAGGCGGCCGTCATCGAGCACCTGCAGGAGCACGTTGAAGACGTCCGGGTGGGCCTTCTCGATCTCGTCGAAGAGGATGACCTGATACGGACGCCGACGCACGGCTTCCGTGAGCGCGCCACCCTCGTCATAGCCGACATAGCCCGGAGGTGCGCCGATCAGTCGAGCGACGGAGTGCTTCTCCATGTACTCCGACATGTCCATGCGGACGATCGCCTGGTCGTCATCGAACAGGTAGGCGGCGAGCGCCTTCGTCAGCTCCGTCTTGCCGACGCCCGTAGGGCCGAGGAACATGAACGAGCCGATCGGGCGATTCGGGTCCTGCAGACCGGCGCGCGCGCGACGGACGGCGGTCGAGACGGCGGTGACCGCCTCCTCCTGGCCGATGACGCGCTTAGACAGCGCCTCCTCCATGCGGAGTAGCTTGTCCTTCTCGCCTTCGAGCATCTTGTCGACGGGCACACCAGTCCAGCGCGAGACGACGCTCGCGATCTGATCGGGCGTGACGGCCTCCTCGACCATGGCATTGCCGGTCTGCTGGGTGCCTTCCTTGCTCTCCAGCTCCTTGAGCTGCTGCGTGAGCTTCGGAATGACGGCGTGCTGCAGCTCGCCTGCGCGCGCATAGTCGCTGCGGCGCACGGCCTGCTCCAGCTCGACGCGGCGCTGGTCGAGTTCTTCCTTGACCTTCTGCGCGGAGCCGAGCTTGGCCTTCTCGTTCTCCCAGCGGCGCGTCAGCTCGGCCGACTGCGCTTCGAGGTCAGCGATGGATTTCTCGAGCTTCTCGAGCCGATCCTTGGACGCCGCGTCCGTCTCCTTCTTGAGGGCCTCGCGCTCGATCTTCATCTGCATGAGATCGCGATCGATGGCGTCGAGCTCCTCGGGCTTGGAGTCGATCTGCATCTTCAGGCGGGCGCTCGCCTCATCGATCAAGTCGATGGCTTTGTCCGGCAGGAAGCGGTCGGTGATGTAGCGGTTCGATAGAGTTGCCGCCGCGACAATGGCGCTGTCGGTGATGCGCACGCCGTGGTGCAGCTCGTACTTCTCCTTGAGGCCGCGCAGGATGGAGATCGTATCCTCGACCGTCGGCTCCTGGACGAACACGGGCTGGAAACGCCGCGCGAGCGCCGCGTCCTTCTCGATGTGCTTCCTGTACTCGTCAAGCGTGGTCGCGCCGACGCAGTGCAGCTCGCCGCGCGCGAGGGCAGGCTTCAAGAGGTTGCCGGCATCCATCGAGCCCTCGGTCTTGCCGGCGCCGACGATGGTGTGCAGCTCGTCGATGAACAAGATGATGCCGCCGTTGGAGGCGGTGACCTCCTGCAGAACGGATTTCAGCCGCTCCTCGAACTCGCCGCGGTATTTGGCGCCTGCGATAAGCGCGCCCATGTCGAGCGCGAGCAGCTTCTTGTCCTTGAGGCTCTCAGGCACGTCGCCCTTGACGATACGCTGCGCGAGGCCCTCCGCGATCGCGGTCTTGCCGACGCCCGGCTCGCCGATGAGCACAGGGTTGTTCTTGGTCCGGCGCGAGAGCACCTGAATGGTGCGGCGGATCTCCTCGTCGCGGCCGATAACCGGATCGATCTTGCCTTCCGCGGCAGCCGCTGTCAGGTCGCGGGCATAGCGTTTCAGGGCGTCATAGCCTTCCTCGGCCGACGCGGTGTCGGCTGTGCGACCCTTGCGGACTTCATTGATAGCCGCATTGAGCGACTGGGCGGTGACGCCGGCATCCTTCAGGATCTTGGCTGCCGGGCTCGATCCCTCGACCAGGATGGCGAGTAGCAGACGCTCGGCCGTGACGAATTTGTCGCCAGCTTTTTCGGCGATCTTCTCGGCTTGGTCGAAGACACGGGCGAGTTCGGGCTGGAGATAGAGCTGGCCGCTGCCGCCCGAGACTTTCGGGCGCTGGGCCAGGGCGCGCTCGGTCGCCTGCAGGGCGGCCTTGGGATTACCGCCGGCCTGCTCGATCAGACCGGATGCAAGGCCCTGGTCGTCGTCGAGTAGCACCTTGAGCAGGTGCTCAGGGCTGAATTGCTGGTGGTTCTCGCGCAACGCAAGTGACTGTGCGGCTTGCACGAATCCCTTGGCGCGATCGGTGTAGATGTCGAAGTTCATTCGTCCTCCTCCTCGGCACGCTTCGGCCGCCCCCTTGAGGCTCGGACGCGAGCGCCGTCATCAGAATAGGTAACCGTGATCCGCGGCCCAGGTCTGGCGCCGCACTGTTCATATGGGGTTAATCCGGCGCCGGAAAAGGGGCCTGCTGGGAAAGAGTTGCAGCCCGTTCAGCGGTCCCGCGGAGCCCTGCGGCGGTTGAAAGCTCCGCGCCAAGACCTCAACTAAAGCATTGGCCGAAATGTTCCTTGACCTGGAGCAACGGGTAACCTCGGGTGAGGGGCGACATGGGAGGAAATCAAAATGGCCGTGCGTATGCGTGACGAGGTTCGTGCCCTGAGCGACGACGAGCTCGAGCTGGTCGTCCAGACCCATATCCCGCTCGTGCTGGATCTGTCCGATGCCGAGCTTCGCGACCTGACAGCCAAGGTCCGAGAGCGGCGTAAGCGGGCTCGCGACATTGCCAACCGCCAGAGACGCGAGATGCGCGGGAAGGCCGAGCGGCCCGGCACCGCGCCTGCGCGCGACAATGCCGCGACGAAGCACAAGGCCGCTGTTCTTGCGGGGGCGCTCAAGCGCCTCAATAACGAGACGGAGCGCCGGCGGCGGGCATCGGCCAAGCCTGAGCAGGTGCGGATCGCCGGGAAGGCGCTGCAGATGAAGCGTGCCGCCGGCAAGGGGCATAGCGGTCCGAGCTACCGCACGGCCTTGAAGGGTATGCGCAACCTCGAGAGCCAAAAGCCCGATCGCCTGATCCATCCGATGGAGATCGGCAGGGTCTCTCAGTTCGTGCGGGATGCCCAGGCAAAGCGCGATTCGCAGCGCGACGAGGCAGGTCGGTAAATCTCGGGTTGAGGGGCCGCCCGCAGGTATGATGCGGAGGTTGCGTCGAGGCCGATGGGCCGCCATTGCGGCTGATGCAGGCTCGCCACAGAAGTCGTGCCACATGAAGCGACCTTAGCGGCCTCTAGTAGGTCGAAGGGGCGATTCGAGCGCCTGCCTGCGGTGCCTCCGGAACGGGCTTGACACTGGCGACGATGGTCCCGACGCAAGGGTGGTGCCGCCTCCGCCCGCCGCAAATCTGCCGCAAAATAAAGGGGCTGCGCGCCGCCCGGCGCACTCAATTCTGGTGGCAACCGGCATGGCCGGATCGGTCGTCATTTGGCCGACACACAGCTTCTCCACCGGATGTACAAGCGCACTAGATGTAGTGGCGGGGCGCATCGGCAACCCCAATAGATCGTGACGAATGCCCTCGAATCACCGACATTGATGGCAGTCGATGCGGAGCACGGATGCGGGCCCCGTCGGCGGGGGAAATGAGGGGCTTCGCATCACGCGAAGCAAGCGACGAGTTTCCGAACTGTGGGCGTGAACGGCGCGCGAGTCCATGATTCGCGGCAACGAGTATCTGCGCGCGTTGCGTCGAGTGAGTAGCGTCGTCCGGCCGTGGGGGCATGGTCGGACAGAGGGACATCAAACACACACGCACTGCCGTGACGCTACTAGGTTTGTGGCGCGTACCTTTGTCGGCTCCGCAGTGCCCAAAAACGAGCAGCAGGGCACAGAGAATGAAAATCGCACGCGCCTTCACGGAAGCCGGAAAATCTCCCTACGAGCGCATCGCCTTCCGCAAGGCTACCTCCGAGATCAAGAATCCGGACGGCTCCGTCGTCTTCCGTCTCGAAGAATTCAGCGTGCCCGAGCACTGGAGCCAAGTCGCCGCCGACATCCTGGCGCAGAAATATTTCCGCAAGGCCGGCGTGCCGAAGAAGCTGAAGAAGGTCGAGGAGAGCAGCGTGCCCTCGTGGCTGTGGCGCTCGGTCCCCGACGAGCGCGCGCTCGCCGACCTGCCCGAGAACGAGCGCACGAGCGGAGAGACCGATGCCCGCCAGGTTTTCGAGCGCCTCGCCGGCACCTGGACGTACTGGGGCTGGAAGGGCGGCTACTTCTCGACTGAGGCGGACGCCCGCGCCTTCTTCGACGAGCACTGCTACATGCTGGCGAACCAGATGGGTGCGCCGAACAGCCCGCAGTGGTTCAACACCGGCCTGCACTGGGCCTACGGCATTGATGGCCCCGGCCAGGGCCACTTCTATGTCGACCCGCACACGGGCCGGCTGACGCAGTCGACCTCGGCCTACGAGCACCCGCAGCCGCACGCGTGCTTCATCCAGTCCGTCGAGGACGATCTCGTCAACGAGAACGGCATCATGGACCTCTGGGTGCGCGAGGCGCGCCTCTTCAAGTACGGCTCGGGCACGGGCTCGAACTTCTCGTCGCTGCGCGCCGAAAGCGAGCGCCTGTCCGGCGGCGGCAAGTCTTCCGGCCTCATGAGCTTCCTCAAGATCGGCGATCGCGCAGCGGGCGCCATCAAGTCCGGCGGCACGACGCGCCGCGCGGCCAAGATGGTCGTCGTCGATGTCGATCATCCGGACATCGAGGCCTACATCGACTGGAAGGTGCAGGAAGAGCAGAAGGTCGCGGCGCTCGTGACCGGCTCCAAGATCTGCCAGAAGCGTCTGAAGGCCGTGATGGCGGCTTGCGTGAACTGCGAGGCCGATGGCGACGCCTGCTTCGATCCGCTGAAGAACCCCGCTCTGAAGCGCGCCATCAAGGATGCGAAGCGCGATTCCGTGCCGCAGAACTACATCCTCCGCGTCATCCAGTTCGCGCGACAGGGCTACAAGGACCTCGACTTCGCGACCTATGACACGGATTGGGATTCCGAGGCGTACCTCACCGTTTCGGGCCAGAACTCGAACAACTCGGTGCGCGTGAGCGACGACTTCCTCCGCGCCGTCGAGGAAGACAAGGACTGGGAGCTGACCGCCCGCCTTACCGGCAAGATCATGAAGACGGTCAAGGCCCGCGATCTCTGGGAGAAGATCGGTTATGCCGCGTGGGCCTCGGCCGATCCCGGCATCCAGTTCCACACGACCATCAATGACTGGCACACGTGCCCGAAGTCCGGTCCGATCCGCGCGTCGAACCCGTGCTCGGAGTACATGTTCCTCGATGACACGGCCTGCAACCTCGCCTCGCTGAACCTCATGCGCTTCCGCAAGGAAGACGGGACGTTCGACGTCGCCTCCTACGAGCATTGCTGCCGCCTGTGGACGATCGTGCTCGAGATCTCTGTGATGATGGCGCAGTTCCCCTCCCGCCAGATCGCCGAGCTCTCCTACCGCTACCGCACGCTCGGCTTGGGCTTCGCCAACATCGGCGGCCTGCTCATGGCATCCGGTATTCCCTATGACAGCGCCGAGGGGCGCGCGATCTGCGGCGCGATCTCCGCGATCATGACCGGCGTCGCCTATGCGACGAGCGCCGAGATGGCCTCGGAGCTCGGGCCGTTCCCCGGTTTCGGGCCGAACGCCGGCGACATGCTGCGTGTGATCCGCAATCATCGCCGCGCGGCGCACGGCATGGCGGCCGGCTACGAGCAGCTCAACACGGATCCGGTGCCGCTCGATCATGCCGCGCTCAACGATCGCGGGCTTTCGAGTGCGGCGCGCCGCGCCTGGGATCGCGCGCTCGAGCTTGGCGAGCAGCACGGTTACCGCAATGCGCAAGCGACCGTGGTCGCGCCCACGGGCACGATCGGTCTCGTCATGGATTGCGACACGACGGGCATCGAGCCGGACTTCGCGCTCGTGAAGTTCAAGAAGCTCGCCGGCGGCGGCTACTTCAAGATCATCAACCAGTCGGTGCCGGAGGCGCTCCGCACGCTCGGCTACAAGGAGTCGGAGATCGCCGAGATCGAGGCCTATGCCGTCGGTCACGGCTCGCTGAAGCAGGCACCGGGCATCAATCACACGACGCTGCGCACCAAGGGCTTCACGGACGAGGCGCTGGCGACGCTCGAAGGGGCGCTCAAGACGGCCTTCGACATCAAGTTCGCCTTCAACCGCTTCACACTCGGCGAGGACTTCCTCAAGGCGTCGCTGAAAGTGCCGGCGGAGAAGCTGCTCGACCCGACCTTCGACCTGCTCGCTTTCCTCGGCTTCACGAAGAAGGACATCGACGCCGCGAACAACCATGTCTGCGGCACCATGACGGTCGAGGGCGCGCCGCATCTGAAGCCGGAGCATCTGCCGGTCTTCGACTGCGCCAATCCGTGCGGCCGCATCGGCAAGCGCTTCCTCTCGGTCGAGAGCCACATCCGCATGATGGCGGCGAGCCAGCCCTTCATCTCGGGCGCGATCTCGAAGACCATCAACATGCCGAACGATGCGACGGTCGATGACTGCAAGGAGTCCTACAAGCTGTCGTGGACGCTCGCGCTCAAGGCCAATGCGCTCTATCGCGATGGCTCCAAGCTTTCGCAGCCACTGAACTCGCAGATCCTCGCGGACGATCCCGAGGAAGCTGAGGAAGTGGCCGCGGAGATGGCGTCGGATCGTCCCGCGCAGCAGCGCGCGGCAGTTGCGGCCGAGCGCATCGTCGAGCGGATCGTGGAGCGGGCGCGCGAGCGCGAGAAGCTCCCCGGCCGCCGCAAGGGCTACACGCAGAAGGCCTCGGTCGGCGGGCACAAGGTGTACCTCCGCACGGGCGAGTACAACGACGGGCGCCTCGGCGAGATCTTCATCGACATGCACAAGGAAGGCGCCGCCTTCCGCAGCTTGATGAACAACTTCGCCATCGCGATCTCGCTTGGCCTGCAGTACGGCGTGCCGCTTGATGAGTACGTGGATGCCTTTACGTTCACGCGGTTCGAGCCGGCCGGTCTTGTGCAGGGCAACGAGGCCATCAAGAACGCGACCTCGATCCTCGACTACATCTTCCGCGAGCTGGCGGTGTCGTACCTCGAGCGCCATGACCTCGCGCACGTCGATCCGACGCAGATCATCGGTGCGACCGGCCTCGGCGCGTCGGATGAGGCGCTGGAGGATGAGGCCGAGGCGCCTGTCGCTCCGCCGCCCGCGCGCTTCGTCAGCAAGGGCCTGCTGCGCGGCGTGCCGGTGCCCAACGTAACCACGATCGTGCGCAACAATGCGCCTTCGACGGCGGTCGGCGGGATGCAGAAGGACGTTGCGACGGCTTTTGCCGGGAACACCGCAGCGGCGCTCTATCAGCAGCGCACGGTCGAGACGGTGACGCACGTCACGGAAGGCTCGCTCGCGCTCAAGATGGAGACCGAGATGGACCGCCGCACCGAGGCGCGCCTGAAAGGCTACGAGGGCGAGGACTGCCGCGAGTGCGGAAACTTCACGCTCGTGCGGAATGGCACCTGCCTCAAGTGCGACACGTGCGGCTCAACGAGTGGGTGCAGTTGAGGTTTAATCGCCAGCGATTGACTTGAAGGGGCGGCCGTAGGGATGCGGCCGCCCCAAATTTATGCAGTCTGTAGCGCGCTGCGCTCCACGCACAGCTTGATCATATGATTGATCTGCGCAGATGACTCTGTCACGCGCACGCGCTTTTTGATGTCGGAAAATGTCATCGTCTCAAGCAGAGGCACGAAGCTCGCGTTCACAAACGATGAT
>DATMRT010000069.1:0-17230 GCA_035565975.1 Hyphomicrobiaceae bacterium | reverse complement strand
GCCACCAACGACCAGCTCCGGCGCAACATGGCCTTGCTGCTCAAGTGGCTGCACCCCGATCACGAGGCCAATGGCGAGCGCACGATCTACGTGAGCCGTGTCACCAACGCCTGGAACAACATCAAGACGGCCGATCGCCGCCTGGCCTACGACGCGACGCGGAAGTGGGCTCCACCCACGCGGCCGCAGCACCAGGCGCCCGGTTCGGCGCCCGGTTCGGCGCCAGGGCGATCGCCCATGCACCAGCGCAATGGCCACGCACCCGTCCGGGCGGCGAGGCCGGCAGCAGCACCGCGCGTGGCAGGTGTAGGCGGGAGACGCGGAAGACCCAGAAGGCGAGGGAGCATCTGGCGCATCCTCGGGATGCTGCTCGGAAGGGTTCGACCGTAGAACTGCGCTGGGATGGGCGATATCGCAATGGGGGCAGAGGCGGAGCAGGAGAGACATGTCGAGGCCGGTGGGGCGCGCGAGAGCGCTGCACGTCGCCTGCGTCTGCTCCTCGTCGGCGTGCTCGGCGCCGGTCTCCTCTGGGCCATCGTGACCCACAGCCTGGTGGCGGCGCTGGTCGAAAGCCGCCCGCATTGGGCACTGGCGATCGAACCCGACGATCCGGGTGCTCTCATGGCGCTTGCCGAGCGCGCCCTGGATCGGGAGCGCGCCCGGATGGCAAGGCCGGCGAAGCCGGCGCCGAAGGCTGCCGCCGAGCAGGACGGTGACAATGCGCCGGATTCCGAGCTCGATGATGACCTGCGCCGCTGGGCAACGGCGGTGCTTGTCCAAGAGCCGGGTAACGCACGGGCGCTCGCCATTCTCGGCGACCTCGCCCGGCGGAGTGGCGCCGAAAGCGCTGCCGCGACGTTTCTCGGCGCCAGCGCGCGTCATTCAGTGCGCGAGCCCCTCGCGCTCGGTTGGCTGATCGAAGAAGCCTTGAAGCGACGGGACTGGCCAGAGGTCGTGCGCCACACCGGCGCGATGCTGCGCTACTATCCGATCGCTTTCGCGCCGTTATCGCCGCTTCTTGCTCAGCTCCTGCAGGATGCCGAGGCAGCGCCTTCGGTCAGGGATCTTCTTGCGACGGCACCGCCCTGGCGTAAGGAGTTCCTTCCGGTTCTGCTCGATGCCTCGGCCAATCCTCGCGCGCCTCTCGATCTGTACCTCTCGCTCAAGGAGACACCGCATCCGCCGAGTGTCCGGGAGCTCCAGCAGTATCTGGCCTTCCTGATCAGGGGCCAGTTCTTCGAACTCGCCTACTACACATGGCTTCAGTTCCTCCCGCCGGAGCAACTCGCGCAGACTGGGCTGATCTTCAACGGTGGCTTCGAGAAGCGGCCCTCCGGGCTCCAGTTCGACTGGGTATTTGCCCGGGAACGATCGAGCGGAGCGTCCATCGAACGTCGCGGCGATCGCGCGTCGGAGCGCACCCTTGTCGTCCGCCTCGGGCCAGGACGCGCCGAGGTCGACTATATCTCTCAGCTCATCAGGCTTCAGCCCGGCCGCTATCGCATTCAAGGCTCGACCATGGGCAATGTCGAGGGCGGGCGGGGCATGCGCTGGCGTGTGCGATGCCTCGGCGCACAGCGACAACAGATCGGGGAGAGCGAGATGCTTGTCGGCCGCATCCCGAAGTGGACCGAGTTCTCCTTCGACGTAAACGTACCGTCGGCCGGGTGCGCGGCACAGGAGCTGCGCCTCGTGCTCGACGCGCGTACGCCCTCCGAGCAGCTCGTCTCCGGGACCATTTTCTTCGACGATCTGTCAGCGAGCCGGGTGCCGTGAGGCGCCGCTGCTAAAGCCATCCGCGCCATTGATAGGCGTAGTAACCGATCCACTCGCGAAGCGCGCCGCTCGTCATCGCGAAGGCGCCGGCTTGCGGGAGCCAGTCGAGGACGACGCTGCCGGCATTGTCTCTCGAGCGGAAGTCGCAGGGAGCTGGATCGGCCGGAATGCCCGCCGCGCGGAATACGGCGAGCGCTCTCGGCATATGGACCGCCGATGTCACGAGGAGCACGGGCTCGTAAGGCGGTCCGGACATCATCGCGCGAGCCTCGGTTGCGTTCTCGTAGGTATTGCGGCTCTTGCTTCCGGTGCTGATCGCTGCTGCCGGCACACCGAGCGTGATGAGCATATCACGCATGACATCGCCCTCCGGTGTCGGCGCCTCGTCCCAGGGCAGGTTCCCGCCGACAGCCAGGATGCGCTTCACGCGCCCGGACCTGTAGAGATGGGCGCCATACCAGATCCGGTCCGCGGCTTCATTGAGCTCGGGGCTTGGCCGCGGTGGCGTGGCGGCGCTAACACTCCCGCCGAGCACGATCGCGATCTCGGCATGGGGCAGCGCATCGGGAGCAGGCGGGTGCTGCCGCTCCAGCGTCGCGATCATCCAGTTGGCGAAGACGGGCGTCGCACTCACCCAGAAAATCACGAGTGCCGCAAGAGAGAACATGCGGGCAGGGCGGACGGCGCTTGCGAGAAGACTCAGACCGGCACCGATCAGCGCCAGCGTAACCAGCCCCTCGGGGAGCAGAACCAAGGGCACGGCCTTGGAGAGCAGGAGCTGGAGCTCTGAGATCATGGGAAACCCGCACGTGGTTCGGCGCGTCGAACTCGCGGGATGAGTACGGCCCAATGATGGCAGGGGCGCTCAGGCAGTACCTGAGCGCCTCCCCAAATGCAGTGCCGTGAATTGTCGGAGCTTTGTTCGCGTCCTCAGCCGCGATGCAAGGCGCAGATCTTGTTGCCGTAAGGGTCACGCAAATAAGCGAGATAGAGCTTGCCCGCGGGGCCTTCGCGCCAGCCTGGGGGATCCTCGATGCTCTTGCCACCTGCGGCAACGCCGGCATCGTGAAAGGCTTTCACCTTCTCCGGGCTGTCGCATGCGAAGCCGACTGTGCCACCGTTGGCATGGCAGGCCGCATTGCCGTCGATCGGCTTGCTGATGGCGAACACGCCGGTTTTGCTGCGATAGAAAACGCGACCCTTCGGGTCGGCCTTGCCCTCGGAAATGCCGATGACGCCGAGAACGGCATCGTAGAATTTCTTGGATGCGGCGACGTCGTCGGCGCCTACCATGACGTGCGAAAACATGCGCTTGGACTCCTTTGGCTGCTTTGCTCCCTGAGGCCTGGCCGGCACTCGAGGATGGGGGATTGGGTCCCGGAGGCAGTGTATCGTTGCGCGTATGCTCCCGTCACGCGAGATGCGCTCATCTGCCTTGCGCGGCGAGGGCTGCCCCGATCACGGCAGATGCATCAGCGGCTCACCCATTCGGATGCTGCTGCCCTCGGCGACCGTCGGGGCGAGCGAAAATCCGGGAGGAGCAAGAACAATGATGGTCGAGCCGTGTTCGAACCATCCCATTTCCTCGCCCTTGGCCAGCGTCACATCGCACTCACGAACCCAGGGCGCGCCGTGCTGGCGATCGGCCGGCATGTCCATGAATTTCAGCTTGAGACCGGCGACGAGAATCGCGGCGACGGGCACGAGCGCGACGCGGTGGCGCGACTTGGCCAGGCTAACGCGCAGCACAGCTCGTTCGTTACGGCAATACACGAGGCTGACGCGCTTCAGAGTCGGCGGATTGACGTTCCACGCGTCGCCCGCAATGTGCCGGACCTGCTCGACGCGGCAGTCATGCGGCGCATGAAACCGATGATACATGCTGGCCGTCAGCCGCAGGGTGACATATGTGCCGTCGCGAAAGTCGGCGACGACTGCCGGGTCGCGCACCAGCTCCTCGAGCGTGTAGGCCGATCCTTTCACCTGCAACATCGCGCCGTCCATGATCCGCCCGCTCGCCCCCACGATGGCGTCGCAGGGGCTCGTGAGCAGGTCGGGGCGCATATCGATCGGCCGGGCGCCTTCCTTGAGCTCGCGGATGAAGCAGTCGTGCAGGCTGCGGAACCTCGCCTTGCGGGCCTCGCTCAGGTCGAGGTCCGAGAATTGCCGCCAGATTGCAATCGAGAGATCGCGGACCAGCGGCTGCTCGATCTTGGCCAGCCAACCGACGAAGCGCGTGAGCGAGCGGCGTGGAATTCTGTTCGTTAGGAGGAAGTTCAATTCCTCGTTGTCGGCGAGGCGGGCCAGCAGGGCGCGCATTGTCATCGTCCTGTATTGTTCTTGAGATTCGGTCGGCACTCATGGAACTGAGTCTCACGACCCTCGCTCTGGGCGGCATGGGCGCCGCAGCGCTGACCACGGCGGCTGCCAAGGTCAAGACACGCCTCGAGCTTTCGCGGGCGAAACATCCCTCGCTCACCGGCCACGTACGCATCTCCAAGCGCGTTGCCTCGCTCATCCCGCACTACGAGTTCGGTGAGGACAGCTTCTTCGACTGCGATGACGCGCCGCCAGTCGTCGCTGCGCGCCGGCGGGAAGCATTCCGGGCGCTCGCGGACGACTACCGGTCCCGCTACGCCCGCACGATCGCGCTCAAAGGCGAGGTCAAGAGCGTCATCTCCGACATGCAATTCACGGACGCCTACCGTGTGCCATTCCCGTTCAGCCGCATGGTGCGGGAAAATCTCGGCGCCAGTCCGTTTCTCGAGGCGTCGAGCGGCGTCACGCTGACGGATGTCGACGGTAATCTCTACTACGATCTCGCCGGCTCCTACGGCGTCAACGTGTTCGGCTACGACTTTTACAAGCTGTGCCTGGAGGAGGGCGCCGCGCGGGTCGCCGCTCTCGGGCCTGTCCTCGGTGCGTATCATCCCGTGGTCGCGGAGAACGTCGCGCGCATTCGCGAGATCGCCGGTCTCGACGAGGTATCCTTTCACATGTCCGGCACCGAGGCGGTCATGCAGGCCGTGCGCCTCGCGCGCTACCATACGGGCCGATCGCACCTCGTGCGCTTCTCGGGCGCCTACCATGGCTGGTGGGGCGATGTGCAGCCCGGCGTCGGCAATCCGGAGCCGGCGCGCGCGACGTACACGCTGGCCGAGATGTCCGAGGCCACACTCAAGGTGCTTCGCCGCCGCCGCGATATTGCCTGCGTGCTCGTCAATCCCATTCAGGCCATGCATCCCAATGCCGGGCCGCCGAGTGATTCGGCGTTGATGGACAGCTCTCGCGCAGCCAGCTTCGACCGCGCAGCGTACGCGGAATGGCTCCGCAAGCTGCGTGAGGTATGCACCGAGCGCGGCATCGTTCTCATACTCGACGAGATCTTCGTCGGCTTCCGCCTCGCACCCCGCGGCGCTCAGGAGTATTTCGGCGTGCGCGCCGATATGGTGACGTACGGCAAGACACTCGGCGGCGGCCTCCCGGTCGGCGTGCTCGTCGGCCGCCGCGATCTCATGAAGCGCTACCGGGAGGATCGGCCCGGCGACATCTGCCTCGCTCGCGGCACATTCAACGCGCACCCGCATGTCATGGGAGCCATGAATGCCTTCCTGAGGCGTTTCGCGACGCCGGAATGCCAAACGCTCTACAAGGAGCTCGACGCCACCTGGGCGGGACGCGCCGATGCGTTGAATGCCCGGCTTGCTGCAGCCGATCTTCCGGTCGCCGTCCGCAACATGTCCACGATCTGGACGGTCCTCTTCACGCGACCTTCGCGCTACAACTGGATGCTCCAGTACTATCTGCGCAAGCATGGTCTGGCCTTGAGTTGGGTCGGCAGTGGACGACTCATTTTCAGCCTGAACTACTCGGCGCAGGACTTCGCGGCCGTGGCAGACCAGTTCGTCGCCGCCGCCGAGGAAATGGCCGGTGATGGCTGGTGGTGGCAACCCGAGCAGGGCGCGTCTCTCAACATCAAGCGGCGCGTGCTGCGCGAGATGTGGCAGCTCGGCATATTGAAGCGCAAAGCCCTGGCCGCCTGAATAAACCCTCCCCCGGATAGCCGGGAGAGGGTGTGTCGTACCGCCGTCCAACGCCCGCTCAGTGCGGACGATGGGACGCGATCTCCGGATCGATGAGCTCGCCACGCATCAGTGCCAGCGGCGCCTTGTGATAAAGCATGATGTCGTGGAAGGGGTCCGTGAGGATCTTCGTGACCCACACGACGCCGGCTTTCACATCCTGGATGAAGAAAAGCTGGACCATCCGGAAAAGCACGCCGGCAATGCCGAGCGCGAGCCAGATCGTGCCGACATGGCGGGCGAAGCCGGTCCAACCCTCGTAAGGTGCGAGAAGGCCCATGAGCGTCGGATCGACAATGACGACGAGCGGCAGGAACGCCCAGATGCCCATGAGGATCACCTTGCGGAAGAGATTGTAGCCGACCTTGATCTCTTCCTTGTGCTCGTGCGTGACTTGATTGGCGTGGTCGTAGCCTTTGGGCTCGAAGAAGAAGTGCCCGCTCTGCCGCGTCAGCATGCCGATGAGCCAGGCGATCAGCGCTGCCATCGGCGGATCGTAGAAAAGCATCCCGTATGCGACGAGGAAGCTGATCGCGCTGATGAAATGCAGCGACTGATTGATGCGACTGTGATGGTAGAAGCGGTGATCGTCCCAGCGTTGCTCACGCAGGGTCTCCATGAAGCCGGACATGGCCATCATCCTCCATTTGCTGAACGACGCGAATACGTCGGGACGCGGTATTCCCACCTCAAGCCGCTGTAACGAGGCTGCGATTTGTCTGCGCTCCAGCGGGCTCCTTGCGGAAGCGCAGCAGTGCGAAATGCCCGAGCGGGGGCAGAGGCTTGCGCTCGGCGAGCGTCACGTTGCCGTTGGCGCGCATCCAATTCTCGAATCGCGCCCAGGGAAAGTCCGAGCGCCACCCGAGCCGCTCGACGATTGGCTCGATGAGCTTTTCCGCCTTGAGGCGCGCACCCTTGTCGGCTCCGACGCGATTGACGACGATCAGTTCGCCACCGGGTCTGAGAACGCGCATGAACTCATCGAGCGCCGCTTCCGGGTCGGGCACTGTGTTGACGACATATTGCGCTGTGACGACGTCGAATGAGCCATCGGCAAACTCGAGATTCTGGACATCCATGATCGCGAGCCGCTCGACGTTCGTCATGCGCAGATCAGTCACACGCTGACGCGCAACTTCGAGCATGGCTGCCGAGATATCGACCCCGACGATCCGGCAGCGCTCGGTGTAGTAGGGCAGTGAGATCCCTGTGCCGATGCCCACCTCGAGAACGCGCCCGCCGATCGCTTCACACGCCGCGATCGCGGATTTCCGCGCCTTTTCGAATACCTGGCCGAACACGAGATCGTAGACGGGGGCCCAGCGATCATACGTCTTGACCACGCCGGCTCGATCCATGGCTCGTGACATAGGCTTCTCTCTCCAATACCTCAGTTGACTCGTGTCCGACGCGCATCCGCTCTCTAGCCGGCGCGCATCAGGTGGACTCCTGATTGATCGCGCTCGCCAGCATGGTCGGCGCGGCTTGCGTTGCCTCGACATGAAGCGGCTGCAGATTGGCAAGGAACTGGCCGGCACTACCGGACCAGGAGTACGTCAGCGCGTGCTCGCGGCACGCCGGGCGCGATATCGCGAGCGCATCGAGACAGGCCTGGCGCAGGTCCCAACCGAGGGCGCCGACAGCCGTATCACCGATCACATCCAGCGGCCCGGTCACTGGAAACGCTGCCACGGGCACGCCCGATGCGAGCGCTTCGAGCTGGGCGATGCCGAACGTGTCGGTCAGGCTCGGAAAGACGAAGACATCGGCCGCGGCGAGATGAGCGGCGAGCGTTTCTCCGCTCATGGCGCCGAGAAAGGCCGCATTGGGGTAGCGCGCACGGAGCTCCGCCTCCTGCGGACCGTGGCCGATAACGACCTTCGTGCCCGGCAGATCGAGCGAGAGGAACGCGTCGAGGTTCTTCTCGACGGCAACGCGCCCGACATTCATGAAGATCGGGCGCGGCAGATCCAGAGGTTTCGCGCGACCAGGATGGAACAATGCCGTGTCCACGCCGCGCGACCACATGCGGAGATTTGAGAAGCCGCGCGCTTCCAGCTCCGCCTTGAGCGACGGCGTCGAGACCATGGTCGCCGTGGCTGAAGAGTGGAAGCGGCGCAGCGCGGCATATCCCCACGAAACTGGAATGGGGAAACGCGCCGAAATGTATTCGGCAAATCGCGTCGTGAGACTGGTCGTGAAGGGGAGGCGGTGCTTCAGGCAATAGAGGCGTACCGCAAGCCCGATCGGGCCTTCCGTCGCGATGTGGATGGCATCCGGCGCCGCGCGGTCGATCCGGCGTGCGATCTCACGCCCGCTCGGAATGGCGCAACGAAGGCCCGGATAGGTCGGCACTTTGAAGGACGGGAAGCCTTCCGGCGTCAGGAAGTCGACTGCCGTGCTCCGCTCGTTGAGGGCGCGGCGCAGCGCTTCGAGTGTGCGCACCACCCCGTTGATCTGCGGATGCCAGGCATCGGTCGCTATCAGCACGTTCATATCCGACCTCGTCGACTCGATGAGCCCCCTTCAACGAAGCGTGGCGGTAGAGGCCATAGCGCTGTCACATCGCAGTGATGTGACAGTTTCCGCACGCTGCTTGGTGACGGCTTCGTTGCCGTGCTCGCGCGTGCCGACGGTGTTCGGAATGCCACAGGCGGCGCAGCGAGCTCGGCAGCGATGGCCGAGAGCCGTTGTCACAAACCTGCAGTCCGCATCGGCTATCCATTGGCTTGCAATGCGCTATGCGATCTATTTCACGCCGGCGCCCGATGCAGCGCTCTGGCGACTCGGATCTTCTGTGCTCGGCTATGATTCCCGGGCGGGCACGGCTATCGCTTTCCCCCGTCATAGTCTCTGGTCCGAACCCTGGTTCCTGCGGACACAGGAGACGCCGGCGCGCTACGGCTTTCATGCGACCCTGAAGGCGCCATTCGAATTGGCTGAGGGCGTCGGCGAGCGGGCGCTTCTGGAAAGGGCTGCGGTCTTCAGCAGCATGTGCGCGCCGCTCTGCCTGCCGGCGCTCGAGGTCGCGCTGATCGGTGATTTCGTCGCCCTGCGTCCTCTCTCCGAAGACGCCGAGCTCAATCGTATGGCAGCCGTCTGCGTTCGCGAGTTCGACGACCTGCGCGCGCCGCTTGGTGCGGAAGATCGCGCGCGGCGTTTGTCGCAAATGCTCACGCCGCGCCAGCACGCGCATCTCGATCGCTGGGGCTATCCTTACATCTTCGAGGACTTCCGCTTTCATATGACGCTGACGGGCGCCATTCCGAAATCATTTCAGGCACGCGTTCTGGAAGCCCTCAAGGCTCTCCATCGCCCAATCAGTGCTCCGGTGTGGGTCGACGCCATATCGGTGCTCGTGCAGCCGAAGCGGGAAGGTCCATTCGTGCTCGTTGAGCGCTTCCCGTTGAGAGCGACGGTGCCCCTGGTCAGCCTCGACCGCTAAGACGGCTCGGCAGGGCGCTCAACGCGTTTATGAGCGCGCGTGTGCCGTCCGAGAGTGCGCCCGAATTGTCAATCCGCACATCGGCATCGGCAGGGTCGAACGCCGCGACTTCCCTTGCAAGACGCGCCTCGATGTCGCCGGCAGCCTCGCGGCCGCGAAGTGCGAGGCGCGCCGCGCGCAAGCCGGGCGGGCACTCGACGAGAATGACACATACGCGCGCATAGCGCTGCCGTGCGAGCGTGACGATCGTGCGCGAGACGTTCACGACCACCGTCTGGCTGCGCCGTATCATCACATCGATGCTGGCCGGGACGCCATAAAGGAGGCCGTGGGCTTGCCAAGCCAGCGCAAAGCGGCCGTCGCGAGTGGCCTTGCGGAAGTCGGTTTCGCTCAATGAGGCATGATGCTCCGCGTCATTGGACGGGCGCGTGATCACGCGCTCGGGAAATACAAAACGCGGATCGTTGGAGAGGCATTCCCGCGCGCCGGCGATCAGCGCATCCTTGCCAACGCCACTCGCGCCGACGATCAGGACCAGTGTGCCCTGGCCGATCCGCGTCGTATCGCTTCGGCCCTGAGAGGCCTCAAGAGACACGGCGCCCCTCCCGATAGACGTTGCGGACCACGGGCTGGCCCTCGACGACATGAACGCGCACGAGGTCGGCGCGCTTGCCCTCGGCAATCTCTCCACGATCCGTAAGATTGGCGGCCCGCGCCGGGTTGAGCGTGACCGTGCGGAGCGCCCTCGCGAGGCCGTAACCCTCGATGCGGCGCGCCAGCTCGAAGGCGCCGAGCAGGAGGCTCGCCGGCACGTAGTCCGACGAGAGAATGTCGAGATGGCCGGCGCGCGCGAGCGCCTCCGCCGCCACGTTGCCGGAGTGCGAGCCGCCCCGCACGACATTGGGCGCGCCCATCAGCACGTCGATGCCCGCTTCGTGCGAGAGACGTGCAGCTTCGGCCGTCGTCGGGAACTCGGCGATGGCGACCTTGTCGGCGATCGATTCATCCACGTGGGCGCGTGTTGCGTCGTCGTGGCTCGCGAGTACGATCCCTCGCTCGCGAGCAAGCGACACCAGCGTCCGGCGGTGCCGGTCGTAGTTGCGTGCGTGGGAGGCGTGCTTGATATCGATCAGCTTGTCGAGGTCCGCCTGCGAGCGGCCCGACTTGCCGCCGTAGTAAGTGCGCCAGGCCTCGAGATTTGTGAACTGGCGCGCGCCAGGCGTGTGATCCATCAGCGAGATCAGATCGACGCGCTGATCCATTGCCTTCATCGCATCGTCGAGAACGTCATCGGCCGTGACCTCGCAGCGAAGATGCACGAGATGCTCGGCGCGCAGCAAATCCCCGGCCGCCGCCCTCCTGATGCCATCGATGACGATGGAGATCTCGTTGACGATCGGCGAATAGTCGTCGTCGCGGCCGGCGCGGATGCAGTCGAAGACTGTGGTAATGCCGGACGCGGCGATTTGTGCGTCGAAGGAGAGGATCGCCGAGCGCTCGGGCCAGTGGACCTTGGGGCGGGGACGCAGATGCGTTTCCAAGTGATCGGTGTGAAGCTCGATCAGGCCGGGAATGACGAGATCGCCCTCCGCGTCGAGGCTGCCGCGCGGCGCCGGGCCACGCCCGACCTCGACGATGAGCCCATCGCGGGCAGCAACCCAGCCCTCGACGATGCTGTCGGCGAGGACGACCCGGGCATTGCCGATAACGAGCTCGCGGGTCATCTGCCGGGGGCCTCGGTTGTGAATTTCGTGACGTCGATGATGCGATCAGCGACGCGGTCGCGGACGTCCTCGTCGTGAAAGATGCCGACGATAGCGGCGCCGGCACGCTTGCGGGCCTCGATCAGCTCGACCACTGCGGCGCGATTGGTGGCATCGAGCGAGGCCGTAGGCTCGTCGAGAAGGAGGATCGGCCGTTCGGCGGCAAAGCCGCGCGCAATGTTGATGCGCTGCTGCTCGCCGCCGGAGAAGGTCGCCGGCGGCAGCCCCCACAGGCGCTCCGGAACGTGGAGCATGGTGAGCAGCGAGGCGGCACGCGCGCGCGCCGCTCGGTCGTCGAGGCTGGTCTCTCGCGCCGCGGACATGACGATGTCGAGAGCGCCGATGCGCGGTATGACCCGCAGGAACTGGCTCACATAGCCGATGGTGCTCTTGCGCAGCGCCAGCACGGAGCGCGGCATAGCTCGTGCGATGTCGACCCACCCCGCAGGGCCATTGATCTCGATACGACCGCCGTCAGCGCGGTAGTTGCCGTAGATCATCTTCAGGATCGACGACTTGCCCGTGCCAGATGGCCCCCCGAGCACGACGCATTCGCCGCCTGCGACGGCAAACGAGACGCCGCCAACAACAGGCAGGCGCGCGCCACCGCGCAGATGCATCACGAATGTCTTGGCGACATCATCAAGCCGGATCATCTCGCGACGGGGTGTCATGGCGGTCAGGCCTGCAGGATCGAGGCGACGAGAAGCTGCGTGTAGGGCTCGCGCGGATCATCGAGCACCTGATCGGTGAGGCCGGTCTCGACGACGCGGCCATGCCTCATGACGACGATGCGATGCGAGAGCAGGCGTGCGACCGCGAGATCGTGCGTGACGATCACCGCCGCGAGGCCGTAGTCGTTGACGAAGCCGCGGATGAGGTCGAGCAGGCGCGCCTGCACGGAGACATCGAGGCCGCCGGTCGGCTCATCCATGAAGATGAGACGCGGTCGGGTCACCATATTCTTGGCGATCTGCAGGCGCTGGCGCATACCTCCCGAGAACGTGTCGGGCCGATCATCGATGCGGTCGCGCGCGATCTCCACGCGATCCAGCCACTGCTCGGCCTCGCTCCGGATGCGCCCGTAATGCCGCCAGCCGACCGCCATGAGCCGTTCGCCGACATTGCCGCCGGCCGAGACGCCCATGCGCAGCCCAAGGCGTGCATCCTGGTGGACGAAGCCCCAGTCCGTCCGCAGCAGGAAGCGGCGCTCGGCCTCGCCAAGTGCCAAGAGGTCGCGCTCTTCACCATCGCGCATGCGATAGCGGACGCTGCCGGCACTCGGATGAAGCTGGGTCGAGAGCAATCCGAGAAGTGTCGATTTGCCCGATCCGGATTCACCCACGACCGCGACGACTTCGCCCTCGTGAATATCGAGCGAGACGTCCGCGCAGCCGAGATTGGGCCCGTAGTGCTTGGTGAGGCCTTCGGCGACGAGCAGCGGTCGATCGGGAGGCGCCGTCATCGCCGAGCCTCGTAGTTCGTACCGCCAGCTTGCTGGAAGCCGTCGCGGCGGCTCTCGCAGAAGTCGGTATCGGAGCACACGAACATGCGTCCGCCGCGGTCATCCGTGACGACCTCGTCGAGATAGACGCCCTCCGAGCCGCAGAGCGCACAGCCACGATCGAACGTCGTCGGCTCGAACGGATGATCCTCGAAGTCGAGGCTTACGACGTTCGTATAGGGCGGCAGCGCATAGATGCGCTTCTCGCGGCCGGCGCCGAAGAGCTGCAGCGCCGGGCACATGTTCATCTTGGGGTTGTCGAACTTCGGCGTCGGTGATGGGTCCATGATGTAGCGGCCGTCTACCTTCACCGGGTAGGCGTAGGTCGTCGCGATGTGGCCGTGCCGCGCGATGTCCTCGTAGAGCTTCACGTGCATGATGCCGTAGTCTTCGAGCGCGTGCTGGCGGCGCGTCTCCGTCTCGCGCGGCTCGAGAAAGCGCAGAGGCTCGGGAATGGGCACCTGATAGACGAGGATCTGCCCTTCGCGGAGCGGTGTCTCTGGAATGCGATGGCGCGTCTGAATGATGGTCGCGTCGCTCGTGTGCGTCGTCGTCGCGATACCGGCGGTGCGTTCGAAGAACTTGCGGATGGACACGGCATTCGTCGTGTCGTCGGCGCCCTGATCAATGACCTTCAGCGTATCATCGGCGCCGAGTACAGACGCCGTCACCTGCACGCCACCCGTGCCCCAGCCATAGGGCATGGGCATCTCGCGACTTGCGAACGGGACCTGATAGCCGGGTATGGCCACGGCTTTGAGCAACGCGCGGCGAATCATGCGCTTCGTCTGCTCGTCGAGGTAGGCGAAGTTATAGGATGGCGCTTCGCTCATTCGGCGGCTTCCTTGCGCTGCGCCTCTTCCCAGTCGCGGCGCATCTGGCGAACGAGCTGCAACTCGGCCTGGAAATCGACGTAGTGCGGCAGCTTGAGGTGCTCGACGAAGCCCGTCGCCTGCACGTTGTCGGCGTGAGAGAGGACGAACTCCTCGTCCTGGGCCGGTGCCACCGCTTCCTCGCCGAGATCGCGTGCACGCAAGGCCCGATCGACGAGCGCCATGGACATGGATTTGCGCTCGGAGTGCCCGAACGCCAGGCCGTAGCCGCGCGTGAACTGCGGCGGACTCTCGGCGCTGCCCTTGAACTGGTTCACCATCTCGCATTCGGTCACGACGATCTCGCCGAGCGGGACTGCGAAGCCGAGCTCTTCCGGCATGAGATGCACCTCGACGCTGCCCATGCGGATCTCGCCGGCAAAAGGGTGCGTGCGCCCATAGCCACGCTGCGTCGAGTAGCCGAGCGCGAGCAGGAAACCCTCATCGCCACGCGCCAGCGATTGCAGCCTCAGATCGCGCTCTGCGGGAAACGCAAGAGGCTCGCGTGTGAGGTCGCCCACAAGCGCGCTGCTGTCTTCGGACGGATTGGGCTCGATAAGGCCCTGCTGGCCGAGCAGATCGGCAACATGCGGCGATGCCTCGTCAGCCGACGCGTCCTTGCGCGCCGGCTCCGCGGCCGGCGCCTCGCCGTCGAGGCTTTCATCGAGCAGGCGATGTGTATAGTCGAACGTTGGGCCAAGAACCTGACCGCCAGGAAGATCCTTGAATGTCGCCGAGATACGGCGGCGGATCGCCATGGCATTCGTCTCGAACGGTGCTGCATAGCCGAAGCGCGGCAGCGTCGAGCGGAATGCACGAACCAGAAAGATCGCCTCGATCAGGTCGCCGCGCGCCTGCTTGATCGCCAGCGCCGCGAGGTCGCGATCGTAGAGCGAGCCCTCGGACATGACGCGATCCACGGCGAGCGTGAGCTGCTCGCGAATCTGGTCCGTGGTCAGTGCCGGGAGAGAGGGATCGCCACGGCGCTCTTTTGCGAGCAGGGCGTGAGCTGCCGCGATGGCCTTCTCGCCGCCCTTCACGGCCACATACATTCAGTCCCCCTCCACGATCCGGCAGCTCCGAGGCAGCGCAGCGATTTCCTTGCTCGTGACGAAGACGAGATCGACGCCGCAGGGAAAGCGGGCGCGATTGTCTGCGAGCTGCCGCGGAAAGTCGGCCGGCAACGGCGCGGCACTGAAGGATTGGCGCTCCGGAATGCCGGGGCCGGCAAACGTCCAGCGATCATTCGCGAGTGCGTCGGCCTGCACGATCAACGTGGTCGAGCGGTCCGGATACTCGGGTGTGCCTTGCGCGAAGGACGCGAGCGGCGGCATGGCGAGGGACGCCGCGATGACGGCAAAGTCCGCCTCGCGGCGCATTCGCGTCAACGATGCGCCAGTGTGAAAGCGAATGAAATCGGCGACCTCCGTTGCCTCGGCGAGCGTATCGTCCAGCCAGACGGTCGTCTCGTAATCCGCTAGTGCGAGCAGCAGGCTCGCGGACGTCGCCAGCAGCGGCAGAGGCGGCGAAAGGTCCGAGGGAAACCGAGCGATCCATCCCGGCCGCGCCAAGGCGTCGAGCGCCGTGCGGAAGACCTTTTGAGAGTCGTGCACCGGGTCGGCAAACCCGCGCACAATGGCTGCGGTGCTCATCGGCCTAATCCTCGCCGCGCACGAGCGTAAAGAATTCAACCCGCGTCGCTGCGGTCTCTTCGCGTGTCTGGCGGCGCTCGCTCTCAAGCCTCGCACTCACGGGGTGAATGAGGTAGCGGGCGATGGTCTCCCGATAAGCGGGATGCTGGCCGGCCGCCTCCAGCACGGCGGCGAGGCGCGCGCGCTTCTTGGACCGCCCGAACAGATAGGCAAAGCCCGTCTCGCCCGTGCTGAGCCGGACAACTGCGCGCGTGACCGTTGCCTCGCCGACATTGAAGGGTGCGCCGCTGCCGCCAATCCGGCCGCGCAGCATCACGAGTCCGGTCTCGGGAGGACGTATGTCGATCGTGTCGGGACGCGGCTCGAGCGCATCCAAGGCAGCGGCGAGCTCCGCTTCGCTCGCCTGGGCGCAGATACGCATGATCTCCTGGCGCGCAGGGATCGCACGCGCATCAAGGCCATCGTGGACTTGCTGAGCAGGGGGCATGGCCCGTGCTCATAGTGCGCGCGTTTAAAGCTTTTGTGACACCGCGCACAGCCCGCGGGATGACCGAGACGCGATCACAATGCTCATCATTTGACCTCGGCATCGCGGCCGGCCCAAGCCCGATGGCGACGCGATCTAGTCCAAAGACGAGTCCTAGCCCACGGCCGGTCGCTGTGCATAGCCGATCGCTTGGCACCGATCGCCGTGCGAAAGAGGCGTCAGTTCGGACCGATTGGGACCATTGAAATGGCGCGCCGGAGAGGATGAAGCTCGGCACTCGTATATTATTGAATGTAGGTATGATGTTCTATGACGTTCGACGAGCAAATGTACCCATTTGGACTGCGCGCCATTCGCGTCTTACGCCGAAGTCCTCTTGCCGGACGCCACCCGCGCTGGTGGCGTTGTGCGAGACTACATCAATCGTTATTCCTTCGACGTGACCTCACGCGATGTCGAGGCCCGAATTCGCTCAGCTTTGTCCGCCCATGCATTCGTCGGTCAAGATTCTGTCCATTCTGGCTATTGCCGTGATCATGCTGGCTTGGCCGGGGCTGCGCTTATGGCGCTCGATCCAGATCCAGCGGACCTATTCGAGCGATCCTGTGCCGGCATCTTCTATCACCGCCAACCACGTCGCAGCACTTCGCAAGCTGCGCTTCGCATGGAATCCGCTTATCGAAAGCGGCGGGCCTGTCGTCGATCCATGGGCCCCATACGGCAGCGAGAACATTGCCGACGATCTTGGTCCAATCATTGGCACGCGCGATCAAGTCTCAATCGCGCGGTTTCATCGCGAAGTTTCCTTCATCCTCATTGAGGCGCTGAGGACCTGCGCTCTCCCATCTGGCCGCTATCGTCTGGCTCATCTAGACAATGCGTGGATGGAACGCCGTCTCCGCCGCGATCTGGCAGGTTTCACGAACACGCGAGTCGAGGCGATTGTCGCCGAGCTGCCTCGCTTGTCTCTGACGGAAGCATGAATTTCACCGATCAGCATCGCCGCCTTCTCGGCGCCATCCGTTTGGAATGGCCGAGCGAGGGGATTTTGCCGCTTCTCGTGGCCAGCGGGCATCCTGCCCCAATGGTGAATTTTAAGCGCCCGTTCGGCGACATGACAGCCTTCGAGATTGACATGGCGGCGATTCTGGATCGGCCCCGTGCGCCGGCTGGCACTCCAGATGCTACTCTAGAGCGTCTCTACTGGGAGATGTGGCCAGCGCTGCAAGCCTTTGTCGAGCACGCCCCAATAGAGAAATGCACGCGATGATCGGGCGTCTGCTCGCGGGAAGCCGCGCAGCATTGCGTGGACCAATCGGTGACCAAGTCAGTGCGATGACCGCATGATATGATGGAGATGGCGCAACGTTCTGGATGAAACTGCGAACACCTATGCTATTGAAATTGCCATTTAATTATCGTGAGGAGCTACGCCGCGGCGCTTGCGCTTGCTCGCTCTGTGACTCTCCGGGCTCGGAACGGGATAGTGCCCCAGCGGGCTGTAAAATTTCCGCCGCGGGTACCTTGACGACGATCCTGAATTCCCGCGCAGCTCGCGATTGCACAGTCGGCCACTACTACTAAGGCGTGCTCGGCGCCGGACTAACGTGCGGGCGCAATGAAGACATGTGTCGCTGCCGCCTTGATGG
>DATMRT010000068.1:0-36036 GCA_035565975.1 Hyphomicrobiaceae bacterium | reverse complement strand
CGTGCGCGCCGACGACATCGCCCGCGTGCTGACCATGGAGCAGGGCAAGATCCTCGCCGAGGCGAAGATAGAGGTGCTCTCGGGCGCCGACGTCATCGACTGGTTCGCCGAGGAGGGCCGCCGCGCCTATGGTCGCATCATTCCTGCCCGCGCCGACGGCGTGCGCAACATGGTCATCCAGGAGCCGATCGGAGTCACGGCCGGTTTCGCGCCGTGGAACTTCCCCGTCACGCAGGCCGTGCGCAAGATCGCCGCGGCGCTCGCGGCCGGCTGCTCGATCATCCTGAAGTGCCCCGAGGAAACGCCCGGCTCGCCGATCGGCCTCGTGCGCTGCTTCCATGATGCCGGCGTGCCGGCGGGTGTGCTCAATCTCGTCTACGGTGTGCCGGCGGAGATCTCCGAGTACCTCATCCCGCATCCGAGCGTGCGCAAGATCTCGTTCACCGGCTCGGTGCCGGTCGGCAAGCATCTCGCCTCCATGGCCGGCCTGCACATGAAGCGCGCCACCATGGAACTCGGCGGCCATGCGCCCGTGATGATCTTCGACGACGTCGACACGGATGCCGTCGCGTCGCTGACCTCGGGCCTCAAGTACCGCAATGCCGGCCAGGTCTGCATCTCACCGACGCGCTTCTTCGTCCACGAGAAGGCTTACGACAAGTTCGTCGGCAAGTTCATCGACCTCGCAAAGGGCATCAAGGTCGGCGAAGGCCTTGAGCCCGATAGCAAGATGGGCCCGCTTGCCAATCCGCGCCGCGTCAACGCGATGGAATCGATCATCGCCGACGTGCGCGAGAAGGGCGGCAAGGTGCAGGCCGGCGGCAACCGCATCGGCAACCAGGGCAACTTCTTCGAGCCGACGGTCGTGACCGACGTGCCGAAGAACGCGCGCATCCTCTCCGAGGAGCCGTTCGGCCCGGTCGCGGTCATGATCCGCTTCAAGGACACGGACGAGATGCTCAAGGAGGCGAACAGCCTGCCGTTCGGTCTCGCCAGCTATGCCTTCACGCACGATGCCAAGACAGCGACCAAGCTCGCCGACAACATCGACGCCGGCATGTTGACGATCAACCACCAGGGCCTCGCACTGCCCGAGATGCCGTTCGGCGGCATCAAGGACTCAGGGTATGGCCACGAGGGTGGCACCGAGGGCCTGCAGGTCTACATGGTGCAAAAGATTGTCAGCCAGCTCGGCTGATTTGACTGTGGAACCCCCATCCATTTATTTTGGATGGGGGTATACACTGCAGGTTGCCGCTCGTCGCTCCGTTGGGGATGGCCGGTATGGGGCGCCTGGGAAATTATATTCTTCGGCGGAGAACCGACGCAGTGGCGACGGGAGGCCTTATTGCGATTTTCTTCGTTGGCGAACGCGATTATTGCTCCGAGTCCTAAGCCGAGCTTGAATATCTTACTGTCCCTATTCGTCCTTGCTGTCGCGCTTCGCCTGCTCAACTTGATCTTTCTTTCCGGTTCTCTCGATTGGGAGGGTGTTGAATACGCGCGCCTCGCTCAGAATTTAGTCGCTGGAAATGGCTACGTCGGCCTCAATCTCCCCGGCGTAAATTTGATGTTTCCGCCTCTTTATCCGCTGCTGATTGCGGCGCTCTCGACGGCTGTTCCCAAGTTTGATCTTGCGGCACAGATCATCTCGATTTCTCTAGGCGCGGCGACGGTATTCCCGATCTTCCTCCTCACTCGGGAGCTTTACAATGGGCGCGCCGCAGTAGTCGCGGCAGCCATCATTGCGGTGCATCCGTTACTCGTGCAATTTCCGTCCACCGGCGGTTCAGAGGCGACGTTTCTATTCTTTGTATCATTTGCGATGTATTTTGCCGTGCGTGGCTTCCACGGTGCGCCCTGGATGTACGCTATCGCTGCGGGTGCGTTTTTCGGCTTGGCATATCTGACGCGCATAGAGGGTGCGCCGCTTGTCGCCGTCGCGCTCGTCCTCTCTTTTGGCAGTATAGCGTGGTGCGAGGTAAGGGCACACGCCCATGAGGACGATGGGCCTAGAGCATTCAGGAGAGCGGCATCGTACACCTGCGCCATGCTCATCGCCTTTCTCATCGTGGCCGCGCCGTACATCCTGTTTCTCTATGATCAGACCGGCGAGTGGCGCCTTGAGGCGAAGTCCCCTCTGAACTTGGAAACCGCTCTACGTGTAGTGCTGGAGGAGGAAGATGTCTCGAAGGTCCATTATGAAGTGGACGTGAACTTGAACGAGCGAGGAGTATGGAATCGTCCTTACATGGATACGATCGGAGATGCCGATTTTGATCTGAAGGAAATGCTTCTATATCTATTCACGAGAATGACGTCATGGACATCGAAATGGCTGATCGGTGCGATCACGGGGTTTGGCCATGGCGGTGCGGCGTTCGGAACGCCCGCGTTCTTTGGTTTTGCGGTTGTCGGTCTACTGGTGGCCTTGTTGACGCAACACAGGATCTCAGGCCAGCTCCTTTTGATGGCCGCTGCCGCGATTTATGTCGCTCAAAATTTTCTGATTGTGTTTCATAATATCCGATTTCTGATCTCCTTGGTTCCGATCATGAGCGTGTGGGCGGGCGCCGGATTTCTGTTCATTTATTCATGTCTGGTCGAGTGGTCTGAAACGGTTCCGTGGAGTCTTCGATTTCGTCAAATGGCCGTTGTGCTGTTGGGCGTCTTTCTGTCCGCTCTCCTGATTGTGGCTCATTTCGGAGCTATGAAACAGGACACCATCGCGGCCCACAGCTACAAATGGCGACCGATCGTAGAGGCGGCGCGCGCAATCGGCCAAAGTTATCTTGGTGGTTCCTCGAAGCCAATACTCGTGGGGCCGACCACTTTGGGCTTTTACGCCGGATTGGAGCATCGTCCATTCCCCTTTGCGGACGAGCAGACTGCGCTACGATACTTTGACAAACACAAAGTCGGATACATCGCGTTCAGCAACCGCCATGATGGGCGGGCTCCGTATCTCGCTTCTTGGTGGTCCCGCGGTATCCCGAGTAGCTCGGCAATACTGCTCCGCGAAGTTGCGGCTGCCGATGGGCGGGCGTTCCGCTTTTACAAATGGCTGGCGGGCAAGGGTTCCCCTAAGCAAAGTACGGGGGACGGTCGAAAGCCATAACCGAAGTCAGAGCCACTCGGGCTCAGCCCGCCCTCGTTATACTTTTGCGCCGAATAGCAGGCGGCGCGAGCGCGAGAGGAAATCGCGCCGGATGAGGATCGAGAGTACCCACAGCGTCGCGACGATGAACGCCAGCGGGTGATAGAACCACGCCAGCGCGGCGATGGCGGCGTAAAACGCGCGCAGACCGCTGTTGGAATGCTCGCCGGCGATGCCGATCAGTTGCGCGGTCCTGAGCGCGTGCTCGTCGCAAGCGGGCTGGTTCTTGCCGTCCGCGATCGGCGTCGCGCCGATCATGATCGCGGTGTAGTGCGCGAGCCGGAAGGCCCAGGCGAACTTGAAAAATGCATAGATGAAGATCGTGATCAGCAGGATCAGCTTCATTTCCCAGATGACGGGCGACGCCTGGGCCGCGTAGGGCAGCCGTTCGAAGAGCCTCTGCACCTGATCGCCCGAGCCGATCATCGCCGAGAGACCGCCGATGCCGATGGCGGATGTCGACGCGAAAAACGCGTTGCCTTGCGACAGGGCGGCGAGAAGCTGCGCGTCGACGATCCGCACATCGCGGACAGCCATATTGCGCATCCACGCAATCCGCTGGACCTGAATGGCACCGACAATGCTGCGATCGACGAGCGGCCGATAGCCGGTGATGATGTGATAGCCGCCGATGAAGACGACGAAGACGAGGAAGGCAATCATATCGAGCGAGAGCATGCGACCTCAGGGCAGGAGCGGGACGCCGATGAGCCATGTATGCCCGCGCGTCAGCATGAAGGCATAGGCCAGCAGCCCGATGACGAGCGCGATGATGTCGTTGCGCGCCGGCCCGCTCTTGACCGGAACCGCGCGCCGCTTCACCGAGATGCGATCGACCACGGCCCACGCGAGCAGCGAGCCGAACAGGAGCAACTGCGCGAGCCGCCCCGAGATCAGCAGGTGCGCAAAGGCCCAGAGCTTCACCGAGAGCAGCATCGGGTGCTTGACGGCGGCGCTGATGCGGCCCGGCAGGTAGGCTGCCGCAAGCAGCACGAATACCGGCAGCATGAGCGTCATCGTGATGTGACGCGTCCAGCGCGGCGGATCCCAGAGCTGGGGATTGCCGCTCGCCGCATACCGCGCCTCACCGTAGCCGTAGATGATCAGAATGAGCCCGACGAAGGCGACGAGCGAGAAAAGCCCCTTATATGGGCCTTCGCCGAAGCGGCCCGCGAGATCCGAGCGCATGGCCGTCCTCGTCGGCACGAGATGAATGCCGATGAAGATGACGAGACCCAGGATGAGCACGATCATAGGCTTGCCTCCTATGCCTTTTCTTTCCTGTCCTTGGCGCTTGCGGGCAGGAGATCGGGCCGCCGCTCACGTGTGAGGCGTTCCGCTTCCGCGCGCCGCCATGCGGCAATGCGCTTGTGATCGCCGGAGAGCAGGACGTCCGGAATGGCGTGCCCCTCCCAGTCGCGTGGCCGCGTATACTGCGGATATTCGAGTAGCCCGCTCTCGAAACTCTCTTCGTCGAGTGAGGCGTCCGCACCGAGTACGCCTGGCAGCAGGCGCACGCACGCATCGATGAGCACCATCGCCGCCAGCTCGCCGCCCGAGAGAACGTAGTCGCCGATCGAGATCTCCTCGAGCCCGCGCACGTCGATCACGCGCTGGTCCACGCCCTCGAAGCGCCCCGCGAGCAGGATCGCCCCCGGCCCCGCGCTCAGCTCGCGCACGCGCGCCTGCGTCAGCGGCCGCCCGCGCGGGCTCAGATAGATCAGCGGCACATCCGGCATGTCCTCGCGCGCATGATCGATGGCCGCAGCGAGCACGTCGGCGCGCATGACCATGCCCGCGCCGCCGCCTGCGGGCGTGTCGTCGACGGTGCGGTGCTTGGTGAGCCCGAAGTCGCGGATGTCGACGCAGTCGAAGTCCCAGATGCCGTTCTCCAAGGCCGTACCGACCAGCGACACGCCGAGCGGCCCCGGAAACATGTCCGGGAAAATCGTGAGCACCCGCGCGTGCCACGGCGCGCGCGTTGTGTCGGTGTCTGTCGTCTCGTCGGAGTTCATCTGCAACCCGGGTCAGTGCGTACTTTGGAACGATAACATGATCCGGCGTGACGCGTTTGTCGCTTTACTCAGCGCGACGGTTGCCCGTTATCGCGTTGGCGCGCCCTGCAGTTGCGCCTTCGGCGCAAGTGGGGCCTCAGGCCCCACGCCCCGAGCGGGGGGCACCCCCGCACCCCCGCTTTTTATGAGTTTGGAGCGTGCCGCGTGCGCGACAGGTCCCTTCTCCCCGTCCTTACGGGGGACGGGGGAAATCGGCGAAGCAGGCCTGCGCTGTCGCGCTTGCCGCCGCGGGCATAGCACCACGGATGGGTTGCGAAGCACCTGTTCCCAGCAGCCCGCGGCCTAAAACAAAAAGCGCGGAGCGGAAGCCGCCGCGCCTTTCGAAATTCGGAAACGTACCGGGCTCAACGCACCGCGCCGCTCTCCTGCGCGGCCTGCTCGGCGGCGTGGCGCTCGCGATCCTCGCGGCCCTTCACGCTCTCGTCGCGATCGACGAGTTCGATGACGGCGCGCGGCGCGCTGTCGCCATAGCGGAAGCCGGCTTTGAGCACGCGCGTGTAGCCGCCGTTGCGGTCCTTGTAGCGGGGCGCCAGCACGTCGAAGAGCTTCTTGACCATGTCGTCGTCGCGGAGCCGTGCGGCGGCGAGGCGGCGCGAGTTGAGGTCGCCCTTCTTGGCGAGGGTGATGTACTTGTCGACGACGCGCTTCAGGTCCTTGGCCTTGGGCAGCGTGGTGACGATCTGCTCGTGTTTGATGAGGGCGGCGGCCATGTTCGAGAACATCGCCTGGCGGTGGCCGCTGTCGCGGCTGAAGCGGCGCCCCAGCTTTGCGTGTCGCATGTGGTCTTCTCCTTACAGTTGTTGGCGGGGAGGTTCTTCGGCCTCTCCCTTGGCTTCAAACGACGACGCGGCGGACAGCAGTCCGCCGCGTCGTCGGAATTCTCAGTACTGGTCCTCGAAGCGCTTGGCGAGGTCTTCGATGTTGTCCGGCGGCCAGTTCGGCACTTCCATGCCGAGGTGGAGGCCCATGGCGGCCAGCACTTCCTTGATCTCGTTCAAGGACTTCCTGCCGAAGTTCGGCGTGCGCAGCATCTCGGCTTCGGTCTTCTGGATGAGGTCGCCGATGTAGACGATGTTGTCGTTCTTCAGGCAGTTCGCCGAACGGACCGACAGCTCGAGCTCGTCGACCTTCTTGAGCAGCGCCGCGTTGAACGACAGCTCCGGATGCGCGCGCTCCTCGACGGCCTTGCGCGGCTCTTCGAAGTTGATGAAGACCGTGAGCTGGTCCTGCAGGATGCGCGCGGCGAGCGCCACGGCGTCCTCGGCCTTCACCGAGCCGTCCGTTTCGACGGACATGGTCAGCTTGTCATAGTCGAGGATCTGGCCTTCGCGCGTGTTCTCGACGCGGTAGGAGACCTTCTTGACCGGCGAATAGAGGCTGTCGACCGGGATGAGGCCGATCGGTGCGTCCTCGGGGCGGTTGCGCTCGGCCTGCACGTAGCCCTTGCCGGTCGAGGCGGTGAACTCCATGCGGATTGCGGCGCCCTGGTCGAGCGTGCAGATGACGTGATCGGGATTGAGGATCTCGACATCGGAAGAGGCCTCGATGTCGCCGGCGGTGGCCGGGCCCGGGCCTTCCTTCTTGAGCACCATGCGCTTCACGCCCTCGGAATGGACGCGCAGCGCGATCTCCTTGATGTTCATGACGATGTCCGTCACGTCCTCGCGGACGCCCGGGATCGACGAGAACTCGTGCAGCACGCCGTCGATGTGCACGGTGGTGATCGCCGCGCCCTGGAGCGAGGAGAGCAGCACGCGGCGCAGCGCATTGCCGAGCGTCATGCCGAAGCCGCGCTCCAGCGGTTCGGCGACGATGGTCGCCATGCGGGCACTGTCGCGGCCGGTCTCGATGGCGAGCTTGCCGGGCTTGATGAGATCCTGCCAGTTTTTCTGCAATATGTTGTTCACCGGACGGTCCTCGTGTCTGGGCGCGCTCACGGGCGCGGTGCGTTGAATGTCTTCGAGGCTCCCTTCATGCCGACGTCCGGCTCGCGTTCTTGAACGCGCCGGACGCCGCGGAGAGCCTCGACTGAGTGCGTCTTAGACGCGGCGGCGCTTGCGGGGCCGGCAGCCGTTGTGCGGGATCGGCGTCACGTCGCGGATCGACGTGATCTGGAAGCCCACGGCCTGCAGCGCACGCAGCGCCGACTCGCGGCCAGAGCCCGGTCCCGAAACCTCGACGTCGAGGTGCTTCATGCCATGCTCGACGGCCTTCTTGCCGGCATCCTCGGCGGCCATCTGCGCCGCATAGGGCGTCGATTTCCGCGAGCCCTTGAAGCCCATCATGCCCGACGACGACCAGGCAATCGTGTTGCCCTGCGCGTCGGTGATGGTGATCATCGTGTTGTTGAAGCTCGCGTTCACGTGCGCGACGCCGGAGGCGATATTCTTCTTCTCCCGGCGCCGGACCTTACCCCGCTGCTGCTCTTTGGCCATGTAGCTCTGCTCTCCGATGCCCCGCCGCGCGGCGCGGGCGTGTGATGTGTTGCTCGGGCCGCCGTGTGCGGCCGCGTATCGTGCCGCCGATTACTTCTTGGTCGCCTGCTTCTTGCCGGCGATCGCCTTCGCAGGACCCTTGCGGGTGCGGGCGTTGGTGTGCGTGCGCTGGCCGTTGACCGGCAGGCCGCGGCGATGGCGCAGGCCGCGATAGCAGCCGAGGTCCATGAGCCGCTTGATGTTCATCGCTACTTCGCGGCGCAGGTCGCCCTCGACCATGTAGTCGCGATCGATCGCTTCGCGGATCTGGAGCACTTCGGCGTCCGTCAGCTCGCTGACCCGGCGCTCGGCAGGCAGGCCGACCCGCTCGCAGATGTCCTTGGCAAACTTCGGACCGATGCCGTGGATATACTGGAGCGCGATCACGACGCGCTTCTGGGTCGGAATGTTGACGCCTGCGATACGGGCCACGTGCTTCTCCTCAGACTTCTCGAATAGTGTTCTCGGTCAAGCGCTTGGCTCACCGGGTAGATGTATCGGGCTGCGGGTGGCGAAACCGCGAAATGCCGAAACGGCCCGCCAAATGGCAGGGGCCGAACCGGCTTCAGCGTCGCGAAAGTGGGCTCTTCTAGCCCAACCTCCGCGGGTCGTCAATCGCGACATCGTAACCATGAGGCAGCCGGCGCCGTCAGGATTTGGCCTCGCCTTCGCCCTCGGCAGGAGTCTCGTCGGCCGTCGCCTCGGTGATGAGGGCGCGTGCCTGACCGACCCAGTCCTGCTTCTCGATCGCGCCCTCGAGCTTCAGGGCCTCGTCGATGTTGCCGCTGTCCTCGTCGGAGAGGTCCGCAAGCTGGTCGAATTTGATGAGATTGAGCTGGGCGAGCCGGGCCGCCAGCTCCGGCGTGATGCCGTTGATCTTCGTGAGATCGTCGGGCGTGCCCTTCTGCTTCTTGAAGCCCTTCCAGGCCGCATTGAGCTTCTTGGCGCGGGCATCCGTCCGCTCGATGATGCGCGCCGCGCGCCCGCGCAGGCCCCTGAGGTAGTACAGCTTCGCGCGCCGGACGCGGCCGCGCCGCAGCACGGTGATCTCCGAAATGAACGGTGAATAGAGCGGGAAGACGCGCTCGACGCCCTCGCCATAGGAGATCTTGCGGACGGTGAAGTTCTCGTTCAGGCCCTCACCGGAGCGGGCGATGACCACGCCCTCGTAGGCCTGCAGGCGCTGGGTCGTGCCCTCGATGACCTTCACCATGACTTTGACGGTGTCGCCGGCCTGGAAGTCCGGGATCGCGCGCTGGAGGGAAATGGCGCGCATTTGCTCTTTTTCGAGCTCTGCGATGATGTTCATTGTTGTTTTCCGTTCTTGGCAGCCACGGCAGAGGAGCAGCTGGAAGCCATCCGGTCGCCGGATGCTCAGCGCTCATGCAACCCACTTTGTGGGAAAAGATTGGTGGGCGTCATACAGCAAACATTTGGCGTTGTCGATGCCCCGATGGAGGCAAAAGCCAGGTCTGCCTTGCGCTGAACGTCGCAAGGCCCTACCTCCGGCCGATACTCCGGCCCCCGAGCAACCGGCAAGGAACCCCAATGCCGCCCACCATCGCCATCGTCGGCCGGCCGAATGTCGGCAAGTCGACGCTCTTCAACCGCCTCACGGGGCGGCGGGCGGCGCTCGTCTCGGACATGCCGGGCCTCACGCGCGATCGCCGCGAGGGCGAGGCCGACATCGGCGGCCACGCTGTCCAGGTCGTCGATACGGCGGGGCTCGAGGAGGCGGACCGCGGCAGCATAGCGGATCGCATGCGTACCCAGTCCGAGGCGGCCATCCGCGAGGCTGATGCTGTCGCCTTCGTCTTCGATGCCCGCGCCGGCATCACGCCGACCGACAAGGCTTTTGCACGCATCGTGCGGGCGTCCGGCCGCCCGGTCGTGCTCGTCGCCAACAAGTGCGAGGGCAAGGCCGGCACGGACGGCTTTTACGAGGCCTATGCGCTCGGTCTCGGCGAACCCGTCGCCATCTCCGCCGAGCACGGCGAGGGCCTTGCTGAGCTCGAGAGCGAGCTACTGGCCGCGCTCGATCTCAAACCCATTGTGAAGGCACGCCGACGCCGGCGCGGCGAGGAGCCGGAGCCCGAGCCGGACGCGCCCGCCGTCGATGAAGCCGAGGCGGAAGATCCCGGCAAGCCGATCCGCGTCGCGATCGTCGGGCGCCCGAATGCGGGCAAGTCGACGCTCGTGAATGCGATCCTCGGGGAAGAGCGCATGATCACCGGTCCCGAACCCGGCCTGACGCGCGACTCCATTTCGAGCGACATCACGTGGCAGGGCCGCGCGATCAAGCTCTTCGATACGGCAGGTCTCCGCCGCAAGGCCCGCATCGACGAACTCGCTGAAAAGCTCGCGGCCAGCGATGCGGTGCGCGCCATCCGCTTCGCCGAGGTCGTGGTGCTTCTCATCGATGCCGAGCGCCCCTTCGAGCAGCAGGATCTTACCATCGGCAACATGATCATCGAGGAGGGCCGCGCGCTCGTCATCGCGATCAACAAGTGGGATCTCGTGGAAGACAAGGCTGCGACGCTCAAGGATCTGAAGGAGACGGTCGCGGAGAAGTTCGCGGAAGCCGCGGGCGTCGCCGTCGTGACGATTTCGGCCGCCTCCGGCCGCAACATCGACAAGCTCATGAAAGCCATCCTCGATGCGCACGCCATCTGGGCGCGCCGCATCTCGACGGCGGATATCAACCGCTGGCTTCAGGTCGCGCTCGCGCGCCACGCGCCGCCGCAGTCCAAGGGCCGGCGCATCCGCATTCGCTTCATGACGCAGCCGTCCGCGCGTCCCCCGACGTTCGTCGCCTTCTGCTCGCAGCCCGGTGGTATTCCTGAATCCTACCTGCGATACCTCACGAACAGCCTCCGCGAGGCCTTCGGCCTGCCGGGCACGCCCATCCGCATCAATCTCCGCAAGGGCGCCAACCCCTACGCGGATAAATAGCGCTGTTCAGTCCGGCTCCCCCGACGATTTATGCCGTATCGGAAGGACTTTTTCGCCAGCAAATACATGGTTCCGACCACAGACGGCCGTAGTCCGGAGGGCTAAGCTGCCCTTCCCAGGCAGGTCTGGGTGTTGGCGCGTCGAGCCGCCGGCTCGACTGAGTGGCAGGAGTTGACCATGGGCATCTTCGATACGATCAAGGCCGCGATTTTCGGATCCGAAGCACAGGCATCCCCGGCGCCGACTGCGGGCGCGGTGGCGGCGTCAGGCGCGGCCCCGGCCGGTAAGCCCGCGGCGACCGTCGATGTCGCCGCTAATCTCGATGCGCTCGCGAAAAAGTCGAAGGAGAAATTCGACTGGCGCAAGTCGATCGTCGATCTGATGAAGCTGCTCGATCTCGACAGCAGCCTCAATGCCCGCAAGGAGCTGGCCAAAGAGCTCGGCTACACGGGCAACATGAGCGACAGCGCGACCATGAACGTCTGGCTGCACAAGCAGGTCATGACGAAGCTCGCCGCGAACGGCGGCAAGGTGCCTGACGAATTGAAGTGACGCGATGTGTCTGAAATGAAGAGCGGCGGGGATGACCCGCCGCCTTCGAGTTAGCATGGCTGTGCACGGTCGCGGCTACTTCCAGTCCCGGACATCGACGAAGCGCCCAGCGATCGCTGCCGCCGCCGCCATGGCCGGCGAGACGAGATGCGTGCGCCCGAGACGGCCCTGCCGGCCCTCGAAATTGCGGTTCGAGGTCGAGGCGCAGCGCTCGCGCGGTCTCAACTGGTCCGGGTTCATGCCGAGGCACATGGAGCAGCCCGCCTCGCGCCATTCGAAGCCCGCATCGATGAAGATCTTCGCCAGGCCTTCCGCTTCCGCCTGCTCCTTCACGAGCCCCGAGCCGGGCACGATCATCGCGCTGACGTTCGCATTGACCTTGCGGCCCTGGATCACGGCGGCCGCCGCGCGCAGGTCCTCGATGCGTCCGTTCGTGCACGAGCCGATGAACACGCGGTCGATCGTGATGTCGGTGATCTTCTCGCCGCCCTTGAGGCCCATGTACTCGAGCGCGCGCTGGATCGACGCGCGCTTGTGCTCGTTCGGCGCCTCGTCCGGCGTCGGCACACGGCCGCTGACCGAGATCACGTCCTCGGGGCTCGTGCCCCAGGTCACGACCGGCGGCAGGTTCGCGGCGTCGAGCGTCAGCACCTTGTCGAAGTGCGCGCCTTCGTCGCTGCGCAACGTCTCCCAGTAGCGCACGGCCATGTCCCAGGCCGCGCCCTTCGGCGACTTCGGGCGCCCCTTGAGATAGGCGAACGTCGTCTCGTCCGGCGCCACCATGCCGGCGCGCGCGCCACCCTCGATGCACATGTTGCAGACCGTCATGCGGCCTTCCATCGACAGCGCGCGAATGGCATCGCCGCAATACTCGATGACATGGCCGGTGCCGCCCGCCGTCCCCGTCTCGCCGATGATCGAGAGGGTGATGTCCTTGGCGGTCACGCCTTCGGGCAGCTTGCCCTTGACCTCGACCTTCATGTTCTTCATGCGCCGCTGCAGCAGCGTCTGCGTCGCGAGCACGTGCTCGACCTCGCTCGTGCCGATGCCGTGCGCCAGCGCGCCGAACGCGCCGTGCGTCGAGGTATGGCTGTCGCCGCACACGATCGTCGTGCCGGGCAGCGTGAAGCCCTGCTCGGGGCCGATGACGTGCACGATACCCTGGCGCACGTCGAGCTCGTCGAAGTACTCGATGCCGAAGTCCTTGGCGTTCCTGGCGAGCGCCTCGACCTGGATGCGCGACTCTTCTTCCTTGATGCCGGCGCGGCGATCGGTGGTCGGCACGTTGTGATCGACGACGGCCAGCGTCTTCGACGGCGCGCGCACCTTGCGGCCGGCGAGCGCCAGCCCCTCGAACGCCTGCGGCGAGGTCACTTCGTGCACGAGATGGCGGTCGATATAAAGCACGCACGTCCCGTCGGGCTGCTGGTCGACGATGTGATCGTCGAAGATCTTGTCGTAGAGCGTCTTCGGGGCGGACGGGCTTGCCATGGTTTCGGGTTCTCTCTCGCAGCGGCTGTCGGACCATGCCGGAGACCGGCCTGGCCGCTTTGAATGCTTCTCATATGCCTGAACTGTCCAGGACTTCAAGCCCGTGGGGCGCCCCGGCGCGGATGGCTGCCCTGCCACGCCCGGGCGTGCCGCAGCGCACCAGTCCGGCGGCCGTTCCGATCCCGTTGCCAACCTCCGTGCGCCCGCCTAGGTTGGCGGCTCATTGCACGGAGCACCTGCTGATACGCCATGCCGATCGCGCACCCTTTACCCTGGGAGAAGAGCTATCCGCCCGGCGTGCGCTGGGATGCGCCCATCGAGGTCGGCACGCTGCCGGCCCTGCTCGCCCGGGCCGTCGCGAGGTATGGCGAAAAGCCCGCTTTTGAATACCGTGAGCGCAAGATCAGCTATCGGGAATTCGGCCGGCGCGTCGATGCCCTCGCCGCCGGCCTCCTGCGCCTCGGCATCGCGAAGGGCGATCGTGTGGCGCTCTATCTCCCGAACTGCCCTGCGCAGCCGGCCTCGCTCTTCGCCGTGGTCCGAATTGGCGGCATCGTGGTCAATCTTTCGCCGCTCGACGCCGAGCGAGAGCTCGCTCACAAGCTGAAGGATTCAGGCGCCCGCACGCTCGTCACGACGAACATCGGTCCCATGGCGACCGTGGCGCTCAAGATCAAGGCGGCCGGCCTCGTCGATCGGGTCATCGTCGCCGACGATGCCGCCTGGGGGCCATCGCCCGCGGCGGCGGCCATGCCGGCGCTGGATGACGGCGTTCTGTCGCTGGACGAGGTCGCGGCGGCGGAGCCGCCTGCGCTGTGGCCCAAGGTCGTACCGGACGATATCGCGCTCCTGCAATACACCGGCGGCACGACGGGCTTGCCCAAGGGCGCGATCCTCAGCCACGCGAACCTGACTGCCGCTGTCGAGATCGGCAAGGCCTGGTCCATCCCGCAGGGGACCATGCAGCCCGGCGATGGACGCATCATCTGCGTGCTGCCCCTCTTCCATATGTACGCGATCACGGCGTGCCTCACGCGCGGCCTCGACTACGGCAACGAGATCCTCCTGCGCCTACGCTTCGACGTCGAGCAGACGCTGCGCGACATCACCGAGAAAAAGGCGACGACCTTTTCCGGCGTGCCGACCATGTGGATCGCGATCGCCAATCATCCAGGTGTCGACAAGCTCGATTTCTCCTCGCTCAAGAGCATCCACTCCGGCGGCGCCGCCGTGCCCGTCGAGATCGAGAACCGCATCAAGTCCATCACCGGCCTCCAGCTCGGCGGCGGCTGGGGCATGACCGAGACGGCGCCCGCTGGCGCCAACATTCCGACCAACCGCCCGGACCTGCGCGGCAGCATCGGCCTGCCGCTCCCCGGCATTCTCATGGACGTCGTCGCGCTCGACGATCCGCGCCGCGTGCTCGCGCCCGGCGAGATCGGAGAGATCCGCGTCAAAGGTCCGAATGTCACGCGCGGCTACTGGAACCGGCCCGAGGAGACGGCCGCCGCCTTCGTCGATGGCTACCTGCTCACCGGCGACATCGGCTACATGGATGCCGAGGGCTTCTTCTTCCTGACGGACCGCAAGAAGGACATGATCATCTCGGGCGGCTTCAACGTCTACCCACGCATGATCGAGGAGGCCATCTACGAGCACCCGGCCGTCGAGGAAGTGATCGTTATCGGCATTCCGGATGCCTACCGCGGTCAGGCCGCCAAGGCCTACATCAAGCTCAAGGCCGGCGCTCAGCCTTTCACGCTCGATGATCTGCGCGCCTTCCTCGCCGACAAGATTGGGCGCCACGAGCTGCCGTCGGCGCTCGAGTTCCGCGAGAGCCTTCCGAAGACAGCCGTCGGCAAGCTTTCCAAAAAGGAGCTGGTCGCCGAGGAGATGGCGCGCCGCGCTGTCGCAAGCGAACCCGCCTCGACCTGAAGGCCCGACCGGCATATTGTGCCGCCAAATCACGTAGACCGAGGAGCCGCCCATGGACCTGCGCTTCAGCCCCGAGGAGAACACCTTCCGGCAGGAGGTGCGGAATTTCTTCCAGACCGAGATCCCGCTCTCGATCCGCTCGAAGTCCATCGAAGGGCGGCACCTGACGAAAGAGGACATCGTCACCGCTCAGAAGACGCTGCATAAAAAGGGGTGGGCCGTCTACAACTGGCCGAAGGAATGGGGCGGCACGGATTGGACGCCCGTGCAGCAGTACATCTTCCTCGAGGAGATGCAGTCCAACGGTGTGCCGCCGCCGCTGGCCTTCAATACGTCCATGAACGGGCCGGTGATCATCCAGTTCGGCACCGACGCGCAGAAAAAAAAGTTCCTGCCGCGCATGGCTTCGCTCGACGATTGGTGGTGCCAAGGTTTCTCCGAGCCCGGCTCCGGCTCGGACCTCGCCTCCCTCAAGACCACGGCCGTCAAGCAGGGCGACCACTACATCGTCAACGGCCAGAAGACCTGGACCACGCTCGCACAGTACGCCGACTGGATCTTCTGCCTCGTGCGTACGGATCCGACCGCGAAAAAGCAGCTCGGCATTTCCTACATCGTCTTTCCGATGACCACGCCGGGCGTCACGCGCCGTCCCATCCAGCTCATCGACGGCGGCCACGAGGTCAACGAGGTCTTCTTCGATGACGTGAAGGTGCCCGTCGAGAACCTCATCGGCGAGGAGAACCGCGGCTGGGACTGCGCCAAGTTCCTGCTCGGGAACGAGCGCTTCGGCATTGCCCGCGTCGGCATCTCGAAGATGCGCGTTGCCCGCATCAAGGACCTTGCCAAGCGCGTTCCGTCGGGGAGCGGCGGCACGATGATGGAAGATCCCCAGTTCGCCGAGAAGGTCGCGGCGGCCGAGGTCGAGCTCAAGGCGCTCGAGATGACGCAGATGCGCTTCCTCGCCGCCGAGCGCGGCAACAAGAGCGGCAAGCCCAATCCTGCAACTTCCGTGCTCAAGCTCAAGGGCTCGGAGATCCAGCAGACCGTCACCGAGCTGCTGATGGAGCTCGCTGGCCCGCTCGCCATTCCCTACGCCAATGACGACGACGAGATGATCGGCCACAACGAGCCGCCCATCGGCGCGGACTGGGCCGCCCCTGCGGCGCCCACCTACTTCAACTACCGCAAGGTCTCGATCTACGGCGGCTCGAACGAGATCCAGCGCAACATCCTCGCGAAGGCGGTACTGGGGTTCTAGGTCCGGCCTCGTATCAGGTGACGTAGCTGCGAGGGCGAAGCTTGCTCTCGGTTGGCGTTTTGGGGCGGGCCTCTTAGCCCGCAAGGAAAAAGAGCAGATTATGGATTTCGATCTCAGCGAGGAGCAGCAGCTTCTCAAGGACAATGTCGATCGCCTCACGGCTGCGCGCTACGCCGAGCTCAAGACGCGCACCGAGCTCATGAAGTCCGAGAAGGGCTACAGCGACGCGCTTTGGAAAGAGTTCGCCGAGATGGGCCTCCTCGCCATTCCCTTCGCCGAGGAGCATGGCGGCATGGGCCAGGGCGCGGTCGAGACCATGCTGGTCGCTGAAGCCTTCGGCAAGGCGCAGGTGCTCGAGCCTTATTTCCCGACCGTGATCCTCGCTGGATCGGCGCTGCGTCTCGGTGCGAGCGAAGCCATGAAGGCAGCCGTGTTGCCGGAAGTCGCGGCAGGAACACTGACACTTGCGTTCGCGCATCAGGAGCCCGAAGCGCGCTTCGATCTCGCCAATGTTGCGACGACCGCGAAGGCCGACGGCAAGGGCGGCTACGTCCTCGAAGGATCGAAGTGCGTCGTGCTCGGCGGTGACAGCGCTAACAAGCTCGTCGTGTCCGCGCGCATCTCCGGCGATCGCGCCAGCAAGGACGGCCTCGCGCTTTTCCTCGTCGATGCCGATGCGGCCGGCGTTACGCGGCGCGGTTACCCGACACAAGACGGCCTGCGCGCCGCCGACGTTACGCTCTCGGGCGTCAAGGTCGGCGCTGACGCGCTCATTGGCGAAGCCGGCAAGGCCTATCCCGTCATCGAGCGCACCGTTCAGAACGGCATTGCCTATCTTGCCGCCGAAGCCGTTGGCGCCATGTCGGCGCTGCACGAGCTGACCGTCGAGTACCTCAAGACGCGCAAGCAGTTCGGCGTGGCCATCGGCTCATTCCAGGTGCTGCAGCACCGCTCGGTGGACATGTTTGTCTCCGTCGAGCAGGCGAAGAGCATGGCCTACTACGCGTGCGTCATGATCGATGAGCCCGACGACGTCGAGCGGCGCCGCGCCATGCACGCTGTGAAAGTGCAGATCGGCAAGTCCGCGCGCCACGTCGGCCAGGAGGCGATCCAGCTCCACGGCGGCATCGGCATGACCATGGAGTACAAGGGCGGCCACTATTTCAAGCGCCTCACCATGATCGATTTGCTGTTCGGCAATGCCGATCACCATCTGCGCGAGCTCTCCAAGGCCGGTGGCCTGCTGAACGCGGCTTAAAGCCGCTTTCCACATCGAAGCGCGAGCCAACGGGAGCCGCAGGGCTCCCGTTCTGCTATTGAGCCGTCGTTCCAGCGGCCTAAGGGGGAGAGGCGATGATGGCTTCCAGAGGAATGATCGCGATCGTCGTTGGCCTGCCGATGCTTCTCGCCGGCTGCCTCGACATTACGAAGGACATCGCGTTTCGCAGCAATGGGGAAGCCCGCGTCGAAGTCGAGATCGCTCTGACGCCCCAACTCGCCGCGCTCATGCAGAGCCCGATGTTCGATCAGAAATCGAACGGCAAGGAGGTTCCCAATCTTCTGCGCGACTGCGGTAAGCCCTGGCCTGCCGATCCGCCTCTTCCCGCGGGCGTGCGTTCGGCGGAAAGCCGCCGGGGCAAGCGTGGCGATATGGAAACGTGCACCATGATCTTCGACGTCGCCGATCCGGTGAAGGCCGTGGAGGAAGCCCAGAAGATGGACGTGCCGTCCGGCGAGAACATGCCGAAGCAGGACTTCTCGCTCGTCCGCCTCGACAGCGCGCCCGGCTACCGCCTCCACGCCGGCTTCGCGATGCCGGAGCGCCCGCCCATGCCTCCCGAGACGGCGAAGATGATCGAGGCAATGATGTCCGCCATGCTCACGGGTCGTCAGATTTCGGTCAGCATCAGCGCCCAACGTATCGAGAATACGAATGGCGAGCTGTCACCCGACAAGCGCAGGGTCACGTGGCGCTTGCCGCTCGAGTCGCTGGTCAATACGCCGCCAGACAAGCCCGTGAGCTTCGACGCCGATATCATTTATCGATAGGCACGCGCATGACGAAGCAGACGAGCAAGTTCCTGAGCCTCGTCCTGCGTCATGCGCCGGAGCGCATCGGCATCGTGCTCGACGCGCAAGGCTGGACGTCCGTCGACGATCTGATCGCGAAAGCCAATGCAGCCGGCGTCCCGCTCGATCACGCGACACTCGGCGAGATCGTCGCGACGAGCGATAAGCAACGCTTCACGCTCTCGCCGGACGGCGCCCGCATCCGCGCCGCCCAGGGGCATTCGGTCGATGTCGATCTCGATCTGCAACCTGCCGTGCCACCAGCGGTGCTCTTCCATGGCACCGCGCGTGCAAACATCGATGCCATCCTTGCCGAGGGCCTGAAGCCCGGCAAGCGTCGTCACGTGCATCTCTCACTGGACGCAGATACGGCGCGTCGCGTCGGGATGCGTCATGGCACGCCGGTGATCTTCGAGGTCGCAGCCGGTCGCATGCACGCCGATGGCATCTTGTTCTGGCAGGCCGACAACGGCGTCTGGGTCACCGACGCTGTCGCGTCGGCGTATCTCACGCTCCTCGGCTAACCCGATCTCCAAGTCATAAAAAGGAGGGGGTCCGGGGTCTCCCCGGTTGGGGTCAGGGGCGAAAGCCCCGTCGCGCCTTTGGCGCGAGCGAGACTGGTCTCGCGCTCTGCCGGGAGGGAAACCCTCCCGGACCCACCCGCCTTATTTACTCAAGCTGCCCGCCGCACCGTCGCCTGCATGGCCTTCAGGATGGCCGCGCCGAGCGCCGACTTGACAATGCCGCCCAGCATGAACGGCGCGACGCCGACCCAGAATGCCTTTTCGACGCCGACGAGATTCGCAAGCCATGCCCAGCCCATCAGCGTGATCAGTGCGGTGCCGGCGAGCATCGACAGGAACGACCACCCAATGCGATCGCCTGTCCAGCCGCGCTCGGCGAGTGCGCCGCAAAGCGCTGCCGCGACGACAAATCCGAACAGGTAGCCGCTTGTCGGACCAAGCAGATGCACAAGGCCGCCGCCACCGTTCGAGAACACAGGCATACCGAGCGCGCCCTGAAGCAGCCACACGGCGATGGTGAGTGCGCCGAGCCTCCAGCCGTAAAGCGCGCCGATCAGCGTCGCCGCGAGCGTCTGCATGGTCATGGGCACGGGGACCATGGGCACCGACACGTAGGACGAGGCGGTCATGAGTGCTGTGCCGAAGAGCACGGCACCGATCTGCACGCCGAGAGTGCGCTCGCGCAGGCGAAGCGGACTGAACGGTTGTACGAGATGTGTGGGAGCAGTACGGCTCACGATTGATCTCCTGATTTTTTGCGAGGCATATTTTTTATCACGGCCAGGGCGCTGCGAGAGCCCGCGTAGGCAGCCATCTGACATGCAGAGCACGGCGCACGCGCGGTGATGAAAAAGGTTCCACAAGCGCGACAATCCGCCTCAACTCCGGGCTTGGCCGCTGCCACAAATCTCGTACTGTATGACTTGCAACTCTGAGTGCCGAAAAGCTCCCAGGTGGGTGGGAGTGACTAACGGGGACGGGGGGCTACACGTGAAAAAATGGCTGTTTGGCCTGGCGTTGGCCGGGTTGTTGGGTGTTAGCGGCGTTCATGCTGCGGGCTATCTGGGATTCCGCCTGCTCGATTTCGACGGCGTTCTCGTGCGCTGGATCGACAGTGCCGGGCCGACGACCGTGACGTACGGTTTTGTCGAGCGCGAGGTCGAATTCAGCGACGCGCGTAACTGCAAGGCCATGGTGCCCATGGACGATCTCCTGAAGCGTTCGGGCATCGATCGCGCCGCACTCGAGCGCGAAGCCGCGGCGGCATTCGAGATGTGGGAGCAGGTTGCGGATATCCGCTTTGAACCAGCGGCGCCGGGAACGAGGCCTGACATCCTCATCGGCGCGCAACGCGAGCCGATCGCCTTCGCCTTCGCCGACGTGGCTTACGTCAAGGGCGCGGGATCGCCTCGCCCCATCGAGCGATCGCTTGTCTGCTTCAATCCCATGAAGCGCTGGAAAGTCGGCTTCGACGGTAATCTCAACGTCTACGATTTGCGCTACACGCTCACGCACGAGATTGGTCATGCGATCGGCCTCGATCATCCCGGTCCGCACGGGCAGATCATGTCGGTGCATTACCAGGAGGGCTTCCGCAGTCTTCAACCCGGTGATGTGAGTGGTGCTGTGCGCATCTATGGCCCGCGCCGGGATAGTCGGCAGGCGGCGACATTCGTCAACAAGTGAGCTGATCTGGGCGGCGTGCCCTGAGCTTCCGGATCGTGTAGACCAGCAGGCTTGACCCTTCCTGCGTCGATGATCCGGAGGTCTCATGCTCGCCGCACAGCGCCATCTCTTCGACATCCCGCGCGAGGTCGCCTACTTCAACGCGGCCGGATGGAGCCCCTTGCCGCGCGTCACGCAGGAGGCCGCGCGTCAGGCCGTCGCCCGCAAGGCCCAGCCCTGGAAGATCGACGCCGCTTTCGCCAATGCTCAGCACGAGCGGGCCCGTGCCGCCGCGGCGCGCCTCATCGGCGCCGATCCCGCTGATATCGCGCTCGTCTCATCGGTTGGCTACGGTGTCGCGATTGCGGGCAAGGTGCTGGCGCCGGCCAAGGGCTCGCGCGTGCTGGTGCTGGAGAACGACCACACGTCGCCCGTTCTCGAGTGGCAGACGCGTGCCGAAGCGCAAGGCTTTGTCGTCGAGACCGTGCCGCAGCCGGCGGATGCCGACTGGACGAGGGCCATTCTCGAGGCCATCGAGCGGCCGGGCGCGCAGCCGCTCGCGCTCTGCTCGATCTCTTCGGTGCACTGGTCCGACGGCGGTCTTGTCGACCTCGCGCGCGTGCAGGCAGCGCTCCAGCGGCAAGGCGCGGCCTTTCTGGTGGATGCAACACACGGCGTCGGTGTCATCGCGACGCACGTGCAGCGTCTCGATCCTGATTTCCTGATCTTTCCGACCTACAAGTGGGTGCTGGGCCCTTATGGCCGGGCCTTCGTCTACGTTGCAAAGCGTCGGCAGGAAGGCGTCCCGCTCGAGCAGACATCATTCGGACGTCGCGACGTCCGGGCCGAGAACGCCGTCTATTTCGCCGATACGCGCTACCTGCCCGATGCCCGCCGCTACGATATGGGCGAGCGCGATCACTTCATCTCGATGGAGATGGCCTCGATCGGCATGGAGATGATGGCGGCATGGGGCGCCGATGCGGTGGTGGCGCGATTGTCCATGCTGACGAGATACATTGCCGAGCGCGTGTCGGGCCTCCCGGTCACGGTGCCCTCAGAGCGCGTACGCGCTCCGCACATCCTGAGCCTCGGCTTTCCCGGCGGCATGCCGCCCGGTCTCGTCGAGCGCCTTGCTGCCGAACAGATCTATGCAGCGCCGCGTCTCGGTCGCCTGCGCATCTCGCCGCACGTCTACAACGACGAAGCCGACTGCGACCGCCTTGTCGCGGCGCTCGAGCGCGAGCTTGCATAGAGCAACTGCAACTCAGCGCAGGCCGACGTGCGTCCTGTGCACCAGGCGGTCGTCCTGGAAGGAGAGGATGACGCGCGAGCCGTCCGGGTTCGGCCAGGCGTATACCTTGAGGCGCGAATCCTGCTCGGCGCCGGGGAGGCCCGACGCGCTCTTGTTCTCTGCATGGCCGACAGTGCCGAGCGTGCGGGCGGCATCGTCATACGAAATGCCGTCTTCGAGCTTCAGCAGGTCCTCGAGCGTGTGCCGCTGAGGGACCGGCATCGGGCTCGTGTCCACCTTGGCCACGGTGGCGGCGGGCTTGCTCTCGGAGCGCAGGTTGGATGCGAATGCGGCCGCGCCGAGTGAGATCGCGCCGACGCCTACGAGTGCGATGATGTACGGAAGTCTCATTGTTATGTGGTCCCTGCCTGGTGCCCGGTAGTCGTAGCGTGCGCGCGGCAAGGATCTGCTAATCGGAACGGTAGCAATTGATTAGAATTCCGCGACAATGCCGAGCGCCGGCAGGAACGGCCACGGATGCGCTGAACGGGCATTCATCCGGCCGCCCGCAGGGCGATATCCGGCGGCATCTTGCGCCTTCAATAATGCCGAATAGAGCGTTGTTATTGCAGAATATTCTTTGGTGGCGCGACGCCGATCATGCGCGGTCGTCAGTTTTCGAACCATCGGTTCGCTTTCTGATTTTCCAAATGACAAAGGTGGTTATCCGCATATTGCATGGCTCGTGGCACGGGCACTCGAGGATGAGCCAAGCCTACATGCCGAGATAAGCCTGTCGCACGCGTGGATCAGCCATCAGCTTGTCGTGCGGGCCTTCGAGCACGACCCGCCCGGTCTCCAGCACATAGCCGCGATCGCAGGACTCGAGCGCCTCCGCCGCGCGCTGCTCGACGAGCAGGATGGTCAGCCCCTGCTCGCGGTGCACCTGATGAATGCGCTCGAAGATCAGGTCGACGACGGCCGGTGCCAACCCCATGGACGGCTCGTCGAGCATCAGCAACTCGGGCGCTGAAGCGAGCCCGCGACCGATCGCCAGCATCTGCTGCTCGCCGCCCGAGAGCGTGCCGGCAAGCTGCTCGCGCCGTTCGGCCAGAACGGGGAAGAGCTCGAGGATCATCGGCAGCGATTGTGCCCAGCGGCCGCGCCCCGCCTTCGTGTAGGCGCCCATCTCCAGGTTCTCCATGACCGTCATGGAGGCGAAGACCTGGCGGCCCTCCGGCACGTGCGCAATGCCGAGCTGTGCGCGCTCGGCCGCCGGCACGGCGAGCAAGTCGCGACCGTTGTAGGTGATCGCGCCGGACACCGGCGAGACCGTGCCCGAGATGGTCTTGAAGAGTGTCGTCTTGCCGGCGCCGTTGGCCCCGACGACCGCCACGAACTGCCCGCGCGCCACCTCGAGCGAGACGTCGCTCAAGGCGCGCAGGCCGCCATAGGCGACATCAAGAGACCGGATGCTGAGCACGATCCATCCACTTCTTGCCGAGATAGGCTTCGATGACGGCGGGGTTCTTGATGACCTCGCCGGGCGGTCCGCTGGCGATGAGCTTGCCGTGGTCGAGAACGCTGAAGTGATCGGCGAGCTTCACCATGGCGTGCATCGTGTGCTCGATGATGGCGACGGTGACGCCCTCGCGGTTCACCTGCCGGATGACATCGAGAATGCCTTCGAGCTCCTCGTGCCCGAGACCGGCGAGCGTCTCGTCGAGGAGGATGAGGCGCGGGCGTGGCGCAAGCGCACGTGCCAGCTCCATGCGTCTCAGCTCGTTCGTCGTGAGAGCGCCGGCAATGGCGTTCGCGCGTGCACCGGCAAGGCCGACGCGTTCCAGCGCCGCATAGGCGAGTGCCATCGCTTCAGCGTCGCTCGACGCGCCGAGATAAGCGCCGATCGTCACGTTCTCGAGCACGCTCATGCGCGGGAAGGCGCGCACGACCTGGAACGTACGGCCAATGCCGCGGGCACACACCTCGTGCGGCTTGAGACCGAGCAGCTCACTGCCCGCAAAGCGGATGCTCCCCGCGTCCGCCGGCAGGAAACCGTTGATGACATTGAAGAGCGTCGTCTTGCCCGCGCCATTGGGGCCGATGATGCCGTGGATCTCGCCTTCCTTGATCTTGAGGCTCACGCCGTCGACGGCTCGGAGACCGCCGAACGTGCGCACGACATCGTCGAGCTCGAGGAGTGGCGCGCCGGCCGGCCGGCGATCCTGAGGCTCGGCAGCGGCGGTCGTCGAGGCAACGGCACGCGCGGGCGCATGGGCACTCTCCGGCGCGCGTCGTGCTGCGAGATAGTCATGGATGCGCCAATAGATTCCGTCCGGCGCGAGCAGGACGATGGCGATGATCGCGGCGCCGTAAACGACGCCCTGGATGCCGGGAACGATATGGCCGAGCTCGGCGTGCAATGTCTCGGCGAGCGGCACGAGGATGCCGGCACCGATCACCGGTCCCCAATAGACGCCGACACCGCCGAAGAGCGTGAAGATCAGCGCCTGGGCCGACGTCAGCACGCCGAACATGGTCGGCGGCGTCACGACCAGCAGCACGACGGCATAGAGCCCGCCTGCCGCAGCCGCGACGGCCGCGCTCAGCATGATCGCGAGCATCTTGCACTTGAGGACGTTGACACCCGCGGCTTCGGCGGCCGGCTGGTTCTGCTTGATCGCGAGCAGCGATCGGCCGAAGCGCGAGCGCTCGACGTGCAGCGAGATGACCATGGCTGCGATCAGCATCACGAGCGCCAAAGCCGTATAAACGCGCTGGTCGCCGAACTGCATGTAGCGGGCGGGCGCCTCGCGCATCATCGGCAGCGTCTCTTCCTGATAGCCGAGCCATTCGAAGACGTAGAGGAGCGCCAGCGGATAGGCGAGCATGGAGAGCGCGAAGTAGTGTCCGCGCAGGCGGAACGTGGGAATGCCGATGATGATCGCGGCCAGCACGCCGACGATCATGCCGAGCGGAATGCCGAGCCACGGCGTCACGCCCCATTTCACGAACGCGATGGTCATCGTGTAGCCGCCGAGTCCGAAGAAGGCGGCGTGCCCGAACGAGATGAGACCGCTGTAGCCGGAGAGAATGTTCCAGCTCAGCCCCATGGTCGCCCACACGAGAACCAGCGTCATGATGAGCTGGTAGTAGGAATTGGTCACGAGCAGCGCGATCAGCAGGTAGACGACGGCGAATGCCGCAATGGCCGCGTAGTGCTTTTTCAACGTCGAGCGCGCGCCTTGCATCATGTGCGCTCCCATACGCGGCCGAACATGCCCTGCGGACGGAAGAAGATGATGAGCAGAAACACCACGAAGATCGCGGTGTTCTGAAGCTGATAGGGCAGGACGAGCGTTGACATCTGCTGCACGAGCCCGATCGTGAGACCGCCCCAGAAGGCGCCGAGAATGCTGCCCATGCCGCCGAGCACCACGCCCGCATACATGACGATCACGAAGTCGAAGCCGATGTAGGGCTGGAAGGACTGCGAGCTTGCGATGAGACCGCCCGCAACGGCCGTGATGCCGACGCCGAGGCCGAAGGCGAGCCGATGCGCGCGGTCGACATCCACGCCGACATAAGCCGCTGCGATGGGGTTATCGGCGGCGGCGCGCAGTGCCTTGCCGAGGCTCGTGCGCGTGAGAAACATATAGAGGAGCAGCGCCAACGCTACGGCGAGGACGAAGCCGACCGTGCGCGCTTTGTTGAGCAGGACCTCGCCGATCTCCCAGGATTCACGCGAGAGCGGCGTCTGCACCGAGACGGGCAGCGAGCCGAACAGGATGAGGCCGCCGTTGGCGAGAACCAGCGCGATGCCGAGCGTCAGGATGATCTGCGCGTAGTGCCCCTCTGCCTCGGCCGAGATCACGCGCGCGCCCGTTACATTGGCGATGAGAAAGCGGTGCATGAGCCAGCCGATCGCAAACACGATCGGTCCGGCAAGCAGCGCGCCCGCGATCGGCGCGGCGTAGGGTCCGAGGAAGGCGAGCACGCCGAAGCCCGTGACGAGGTAGTAGGCGGCGTACATGCCGAGCATCATGAAGTCGCCGTGCGCGAAATTCACCACGCGCATGACGCCGAAGATGATGCCGAGGCCGACACACATGAGGCCGTAGGTGCCGCCGACGAGAACGCCGGCGGCAAAGGCCTGGAGGATGTCGATGAAGAACCATTGCCAGTCGGTCATGCTGACCCGGCCCCGCGCACGAGTGGACGTGAGATGATGCCGCGTCCCGCCACGACGGGCGGAAAGCGGCAGCAGCACCTACCTCTTCGGCCAGATGGGCTGAGCGACAGCGGAGGTCGGCGGGTAGACGGTCAGCGGCACACCGTTCTGCCACTGCACGATCACCACGTCGGCGCCGACACGCCGGCCATTCTCGTCGAACTTGATGCGGTTACCGGGAAAGTAGTGTGCCGGCCCCGTGGTCGTATCCATGGTGCGGATGGCTTCCGCCACCTTGCGCCGGTCTGCCGCGCCGGCCTTCTCGAGCGCCTCCTTGAAAATCATCATGTCGCCGTACGTCGAGATCGAGTCCTGCGTGATCCAGGGCTCGCCCGTCTTGGCGACGAACTCCTTGATGATGTCCTCCTGGCCCTTGGCGCCCCAATTGGCGACGACCGTCATCACGCCCTCGAGCAGATCCTTGCCGAGGTTCTTCAGCAGGTCGGGCGCGCCGATGTGCGCGCCGTTGGAAATGACCGGGACGCGCCCGCGTCCGAGACCGAACTCGTGCAACTTCTCGAGGCAGAGCTTGTCGTCGGAGATTGCCGTCGGCAGGAGGAGGAAGAGATCCGGCCGCGACGAGCGCACTTTCTGAATGAGCGGCGTCGCGTCGGAGAGTGGCGGCGTGAAGATCTCGTTGACGACGAGCTTCATGCCGAGCTTTTCGATGCCACCCTCGCGCATCGGCTTTGCGAAGCTCATGGGTGCGGCAGTGTTGTCGGAGATGATGGCGACTGTTGCCGGCTTCTTTCCCGTTGCGGCCTCGGCCATTTTCATGAGCGCCGGCAGCGTGCTGATCGACTGCGCGCCGCCCGTGGGCGAGGTCTGGAAGACGTACTTGAAGCCGCGCGCCGTGATCTGATCTGAATACGAGAGCGTGAGCACCGGCAGCTCGGCGCGCTCCGTCACCTCGGTGACGCCGAGCGTGAAGCTCGACAGCCATGCCCCGGTCGCGCCGATGAGATCGGGCTCCTGCGCGACCATGCGCTGCGCCGCGTTCTTGGCCTTCTCGACGGTGTCGCCGGCATCGAACACGATGAGCTTGAGCTTGGCGCCGCCGAGCGCCTTGATGCCGCCTGCCTTGTTGATGTCGTCGATGGCGAGGTTGGCGCCTTTGACCATGAGATCGCCCTGGCGCGCCCATGGGCCCGACATCGGTGCGATCAGGCCGACTTTCACCTCGGATTGAGCAAATGATGGGCCGGGTGCGAGCAGCGTCACCCAAGCCATTGCGAATACACAGAGTATCCGGACGAGTACCATGGGCATTCTCCCTATATCTTTATGTGTTGTTTTATTTAATCGATACCATGCGCAACTGGCGCCTGCAAAGCAGAGAAGCCAGACGCGCGAATGCGAGCATGGACGGCATCTGCTGGATGCAGAGCCGGCGTGCTGGACCGGAAATCAATGCGCCGCAGAATTTAGCTCTGCATGCCCCACCGCTGCACCGTGCTCCGCTCCACGGCGCGGAAGACGACGTTCTCGACGATGAGCCCGAAGATAATTACGGTCAGCAGGCCCGCGAACACGCTCGGGATGTCGAGCTGGTTCTTGTGCTGGAAGATGTACCAGCCGAGCCCGCCGTCGCCGCCGCTGGCGCCGAACACCAGCTCCGCCGCGATCAGCGTGCGCCACGCGAAGGCCCAGCCGATCTTGAGGCCCGTCAGGATGCTCGGGAACGCGCCGGGAATGAGAATGCGTGCGATATAGCCGACGCGGCTCAATCCGTAGTTCTGTCCGACCATGCGCCAAGTCGGACTGACGGCACGGAAGCCGGCGTGCGTATTGAGCGCAACCGACCACAGCACGGCGTGAATGAGCACGAAGATGATGCTCGGATTGCCGAGGCCGAACCAGATCATTGCGAGCGGCAGCAGCGCGATCGATGGCAGCGGATTGAACATCGACGTCAGCGTTTCGAGGAGATCAGCGCCGATCCGCGTCGCGCTCGCGAACGCCGTAAAGACGGCGGCCAGCAACAATCCTATCGCATAGCCCTGCAACAGCAGACTGATGCTGAACCATGTCGATCGCACGAGCTCGCCCGACGCGAGGCCGGTCCCCAGAGCCGAGACGGTCTCGCTGAATGTTGGGAAGAGCAGGTTGTTGCCGAGCCAGCGTGCATAAAGCTCCCAGGCGAGCGCGATGAGCGCCAGCAGAAACGCCTTCCGCACTGCCGCGTATCCGATAATGCGCTCCCACAGCCCGAGCGGCTGCTCGACGACCCCGAGGCCCGACGTCGAGATCGTATTGAAGATCTGCGGGCGCGCGCGTGCGGCGCGTCCTGCGCCGAATGCGACATCAGACATGAGTGGTGCTCCTCTGGCTTGCCGGCGTATCGAACAGCAGATCCTCGATCTGCGCGACGAGGGGGCGGCCTTGCTCGTCGACCGTTTCAGCGCCGAAGCTGTTGAGCTCGGCCTTCACCTGTCCGGGGTGCGCGCTGAGCAGAAGAATGCGGCTACCGATCCGCACGGCTTCGGGAATGGAATGCGTGACGAAGAGCACCGTGAACTTGGTGTCGTCCCATAGCTGCAGCAGTTCTTCCTGCATCTTGCCGCGCGTGATCGCGTCGAGCGCGGCGAAAGGCTCGTCCATCAGCAGGATATCCGGCTCCATGGCCATGCCGCGCGCGATCGCGACGCGCTGCTTCATGCCACCGGAGAGCGTGTGTGGGAAGCTGTCGGCAAACCCGGTCAGGTTGACCTTGGCGATGTAGTGCATGGCGCGCTCTTCCGCCTCGCGGTGGCCCATGCGTCCGCTCGCCGTGAGCGCGAACATGATGTTCTGCTTGACCGTCTTCCACGGCAGGAGCTGGTCGAACTCCTGGAAGACGAGGACGCGATCAGGTCCCGGCTTGGTAATGGGCGCGCCATTGAGCCGGATCGCGCCCTCGACCGGACGAATATAGCCGCCGACCGCCTTGAGCAGCGTCGATTTTCCGCAGCCCGAGGGTCCGACGATAACGAAGCGGTCGGAGCGATGGACGTTGAAGCTCACACGGTACGTTGCGGTCACGAGATGATCGCGCGTGCGGTATTGCAGCGTCACGCCCTCTACCGCGAGCAGAAGATCGCTGTCGGATTTGTCGTGCATGGAATCCGCCCGATTGAAACTGCGGGGGCGGGCCAAACGCGCCCGCCCCTCATGCTTTCAGAAGCGCTGGGTGACGACGGCTCAGCTTCCGTTCTGGCCGTGCATCTCCTCGAAGAACATCTCCTTCCAGGAGCCCGGCTTGTTCTTGAGCGTGCCGATGCTGTGCATGAACTCGGCGTACTTCATGAGGTTCTCGGGCGCCGTCGTATACTTGATGTCCTTGTCGCCGAGGATCGCGACGAGCTCGTCGATCTCCCAGCCCTTGCCGCCCATGGAATTGAGCAAGACCTGCGCCGCGCCCTTCTTGTCGGCGGCGATCATCTCATGTGACTCCTTGAGCGCGGCGAGGAAAGCCCTGAACACCTTCGGATTGGCTTTCTGGAAGCGCTCCGTCGTCGAGATCATCGTGAAGGTCGTCGAGCCGCCCATGACGTCGCTCGTCGTTTGGATGGTTCGGATGTTCTTTTCCTTGATCTCGCGATGATGGAAGGGCGGCGAGGTATAGTGCGCCGTGATCTGCTTGTTGCCCGTGAGCATGGCGATGACGCCGTCGGGATGCGTCATGGACACCGTGTTGCGATCGAAGTGGAATACATCGTCCTTCCCGTACTTCTTCAGCGCGTGCATCTGCATGATGATCGCCGGGATCGAGACCTTCACCGCCGTGACCGCGATCTTGTCCTCCGGCTTGATATCGTCGATCGACTTCAGATGCTCAGCGCTCGTATTGAGATACATCGGCATCGAGCTCATGGCTGCCGCGGCCTTCACCTGGATGGGCGTCCCGCGCGTGCGGTCCCAGAGCGTGAGAAAGGCCGGCGGGCCGGCCGAGACGAAGTCCGCGGAGCCTGAAAGCAGGGCCTCATTCATGACCGAGGGGCCGCCGATCTTGGCCCAGTTCACAGTCACCGGCACGCCGGCGGCAGCCGAATGCTTCTCGATCAGCTTGTGCTCGCGCATCATATGGAGGGGCAGGAAGCCGAACCCGCCCGCGCCGAGCGGAATGCGCAGCTCGCTCACCTCTGCCCGCGCCGTCATCGGCACGATGGCAATGGCCGCGGCAAAAATCATACTGAGGATGCGTCTCATCGTTTCTCTCCCGGGAATCCGTCTGAATCTTTGGCCCATCTCCGCTGGCGCGGTCCGGGCTCGTCACTATATGACACGACCCGGCACGTCAGCGGTATCGGCAAATCTGCATACGGTCGCCACATGCCAGAGCAGCGCCGCGGAAGCAAGCGCTCGGACCTGTCTTGACCGCTTGTCCTGACGACGTCATCGTAGGCAAAAGAGACGGACCGCACACACAAGAGTGTAGAGATCATGAGGGAAATCGGACGCCTGGAGCTGATCCGCGAGTCCCTCGTCGCCGTCGTCAACGAGATGCGGGCCAATGTCATCCGCAGCTCCTATTCCTCGATCATTTACGAGGGCCACGATTTCTCCTGCGCCCTTGTGACCGCCGACGGCCGCCTCGTCGCGCAGGGTGATGCCGACAACCCCATCCACATTTTCGCGGTGCCGTACTCCGCAGCCGTCGTCGCGAAGACCTTTGCTGGCGACATCCATCCCGGCGATATCTTCCTCCACAATGATCCCTACACGGGCGGAACGCATCTCAACGACGTGCTGATGCTCTATCCGGTCTTCCACGAGGGCCGGCTCGCGCTCTTCACGGCGACGCGCTGCCATTGGGGTGATGTGGGCGGCATGACGCCCGGCTCGCTCTCCGGCCGCGTCACGGAAGTGTACCAGGAAGGACTGCGCATCGTGCCGACGCGCATCTGCGAGCGCGGACGCATGAACGACGCGTTCGTCAACCTGCTGCTCGACAACATGCGTATCCGCGAGGAGCGCCGCGGCGACTTCAACACCATGCTCGGCGCGTCGCGGAAGGCCGCCGAGCACATCGGACGCCTTTTCAAGCGCTTCGGCGGGCTAGCCTTCCTCGACGCCATCGAGGAGCTCATCGCGCGGTCCGAGCGCCTCATGCGCGCGCGCATCAGCGACATTCCCGACGGCGTCTATCATGCCGAGGGCTACCTCGACAGCAACGGCCATACACCCGAGCCGCTGGTCGGACGGCTCAAGCTGACGGTCGCGGGCGATCGCATGATCGCGGACTTCACCGGCAGCAGCCCGCAGACCGGCGGACCGACCAATGTCGGCCCCGCCATGGCGCTCAACGCCGTCGCGAGTGTCGTGAAGTCCTATCTCGATCCGCAGACGCCCGTGAACCACGGCTCGTTCAATCCGCTCGAGGTGATCAATCCGCCGGGAAGCTTTCTCAATGCGACGCTTCCCGCGCCGTGCGGCGGCATGGTCGAGTGCCGCGCGATCATGGTGGCGCTGATGGTCTCGGCCTTGGGGCAGGCGTTGCCCGAGCGCTTGATCGGCGATCTCAAGGGCGGCGCCAACCACGTCTACATGTCCGGCCCGCGCCCGAGTGTGGACGGTAGCAAGGCCGGCATTTTCCTTCTCTACGAGTATCCTGCCGGCGGCACGGGCGCGACACGGGGCAACGACGGCAATCACGTCGCGCGCGCCTTCCCGGAGGGCGACTTCAACACCGTGCAGTCCGCCGAGATCGTCGAGATGCAGTGTCCCGTGCGCGTCGAGCACTACGGCATCCGCGAGGGTTCGTGCGGCGACGGCATGTTCCGCGGCGGCTGCGGCATGACGCGCGATATCCGCATTCTCGCCGAGGAAGCGAGCCTCTCCGTGCTCGCCGATCACGCGATCATTCCGCCGTTCGGCGTCGCTGGCGGGCATAGCGGCGCGCCGAACCGCTTCGTCGTTCTGCGCAACGGCGCCATGATCGCGCCTTCGCCCATCGCGGGCAAGGTCGGCGGCTTCAAGCTCCAGAAGGGCGATATCGTGCGCATTGAGTCCTCGGGCGGCGGCGGTTACGGCGATCCGCTCGACCGCGATCCCGCACGCGTCGCCGATGATGTCCGTCTCGGTTACCTGAGCGCCGAGGACGCGCTCGCCCGCTACGGCGTGGCCATCGACGCCGGCGGCAACGTCGACGACGGAGCAACATCGCAAGCGCGTGCGCACGCACGCGGCGCGCGCCTGGAGCTTATGATCAGTCCCGCCGACCGCGACACCTATGATGGGCCGCGACGCTGCATCGACCTGTCTCCTGCCTTGGCCGCGCGCCTTGGTCTTTCCGAGGGAGATCTCATGGAACTGGCAACGCCCACCAGCGGATCGGCCCTGCGCGGCTGGGTTCACATCGCGAATACCGCGGATGACGCGCTGTCGCTCGGGCCGGTCGGCCGTGCCGTTCTGGGTGCGAAGGCCGGCGACAAGGTCGAAGTCCGCACGGCGAGGTCCGCGACTTGACCGCCGCCCCGCGATACATCATCGGCATCGACGTCGGCGGCACGTTCACCGACCTCCTCGCCTTCGACACGGCGACCGACAAGCTGCTCTCGGCCAAAGTGCCGTCGCTCCCCGGCTCGCAGTGGCAAGGCGTGCTCGGCGCGCTGGCCGAGCTCGAAATCCCATTCGAGGCCATCCGCGCCTTCGTCCATGGCACCACGATCGCGACCAACGCACTCCTCGAGCGCAAGGGTGCGCGGACTGCACTCGTCACCACGAAAGGCTTCCGCGACACGATCGAGATCGGCAAGGGCCGGCGGCTGACCGGCGGCCTCTTCGACACCACCTGGCAGCGCGCGGCGCCGCTCGTGCCTCGTGACCGGCGCTTCGAGATTGACGAGCGCGCGTCTGCCGACGGCACGATCCTCGCCGAGGTCGCGCCCGCGCAACTGGAGTCGCTCGCGACGCTGCTCGAGCAGCAGGGCATCGAGGCCGTCGCGATCGCGTTCCTCAACAGCTACGTCAATGCCGCGAACGAGCGCGCGGCTGCCGCGATCCTCACCGCACGCCTCGAAGGCGTTCCCATCACGCAGTCGGCGCGTCTCATTCCCGAGCGCGGCGAATTCGAGCGCTCGTCGACGGCCGTGCTGAATGCCTATCTGTCGCCGGTCGTCAGGAAATATCTCCGCACACTCGCGGGTGTGCTCGAAGAGCGCGGCATCCGCGCACCCGTCAACATCATGGGCTCCAATGGCGGCGCGATGACGCTCGATGTCGCCGCCGAGCAGTGCGTCGCGACCTTCCTTTCCGGCCCCGTCGGCGGTGTCGGCGGCGCCATCCGCGTCTCGGAGCCGGCCGGCATTCGCGACATCATCACCTTCGACATGGGCGGCACGAGCACCGACGTCGCCCTCGTCAAGGATCTCATGCCGCGCATGTCGCACGACAACCAGATCGACGCCTATCCGCTGCGCTATCCGCAGCTCGACATTCACACGATCGGCGCGGGCGGTGGTTCGATCGTCTGGATCGGCCCCGATCAGACGCTGCAGATCGGGCCGCGCAGTGCGGGCGCGGTTCCCGGCCCCGCCTGCTACGGCCGTGGCGGCGTGGAGCCGACGATCTCCGATGCCAACCTGCTGCTCGGGCGCCTTTCGCCCGATCGCGCACTCGCCGGCGGTCTGAAGCTCGACATGACGGCTGCGCGTGCGGCATTCAGCTCGCTCGCCGAAGCCGCAGGCACGAATGGCCTCAGCGCGCTTGCCAATGCCGCGATCGCCGTTGCCGTCGCGAAGATGGCAGGTGCCGCGCGCGAGGTCTCCGTCCACCGCGGGTTCGATCCGCGCGAGTTCGCGCTTGTCGCGTTCGGCGGCGCGGGGCCGATGCACGGCTTTCTCGTCGCCGAGGAACTCGGCATGTCGCGCGTCGTGGTCCCGCGCTTTCCGGGCCATCTCTCGGCGCTCGGCCAGATGGTCGCGGATGTCCGGCGCGATTTCGTCAAGGCCTGGGGCGGCGGCCTCTCCGCGATTGCGGTTGCGGATTTGCGCGCCGAGGCGGACATGCTGCGCCGCGAGGGCGAATCCCAGCTCGTTGCGGACGGCATCGCGACGTCACGGCATCGCCACGCCTTCGCGCTCGATATGCGCTATCGCGGCCAGTCCTTCACGCTCCCCATTGTTTGGCGGCCGACCGATCCTGATTTCACTGCCCTGCGCCAGGACTTCGACGCCGCGCACGAGGAGACGTTCGGCTATGCGGACCGCACGAACGAGGCCGAGATCGTCAATATCCGCCTCGTCTCGAGCGGTGAGGTGGACAAGCCCGCGCTGAATTTCGCACCCGACGCCGATGACGCGCCGACGCCGTGCGTGCGCAAAGTCTGGTTCGGTGGATGGGTGGATACGGCCATCTACGACCGCGCGGATCTTCCCGCTGGATACGTGTTCTCCGGTCCTGCCATCATCGAGGAGGCGGGCGGCACGTCCATCGTGCCGCCGGGCTGGACGGTTCGCGTGCACGACACCGGCGCCATGATCGGCGAACGGCCGGAATAGTCGCGCTCGGTCTTTACTGCGCCGTGGACAACCGCGTCGGCACGATGCGCTGGACATGGATCTTGGAGCGGTCGATCAGCTCCGTGACCTGGGGCGCGATGACATTTTTCCAGTGATCGGTTTCGTACACGGCTTTGTACAGCCGCTCGCGCTCTGCCTCGCTCTCGAAGCGGCGCGTCCACACGTAGACGCTGTCGTCGCTCTCGCCGCGATAGCTCCCCGTGATGACCATGCCCTTACCCACCTGGAAGGGGATGATCTCGTCCTCCATGAGCTTCAACCACGCCGCCATCTTGCCGGGGCGCACCGTGTATTGCCTGAGCTCATAGAAAGCCATGTCGTCGTCCCCCTGATGGATCCCCGGAAGTGCTGCGGTTTCGAGGCTCGATCTAAACGCGTGCGAGGACCGGCGCAAGTGACGAGGCCGCGCGCGAGCCATCGTCGCGCGCGACGGCGCTCTCCCCGCTTACCGGGATGAAAAGCCGTTAGTCCGCGAGATCGAGAAACTCCCGGAGGGCCTCACAGGCTTGGGTCGCATCCTGCTTGTCCCTCGCCGAGAGCATCCAGCCATCGCCCTCGTGCATGAGCAGCATTGTGCTGTACATCTCGGCCTTGGATGCCGGATCGACATCCGCGTTGAGCTTGACCTGCTTCACCGAAGAGAGGGGCCGTTCGACGGGCTTCCGCGCCCAAAAGAGCAGCTTGCGCTGGAGGACGGCCTTGCCGGCGACTTTGTCGAGCGCGACCGTCGTTGATCCGGCATGCAACGCCAATTGCTGTGGTCCACGTTCAATCGTGATCATCGGGGTGCCTCCCCCATTCTCGCGCGAAGATCCTTTCAAACCGCTCGGTTGCGCTGACGGTCGCCGATGGCGAGCATCTCGTGGAGATGAAATGAGCTGCCGTCACCGGGCCGATAGCGCGCCCAGGCGGACGTCCCGTAGCTGCATCCACGAACAATTCTGACAGTGCCGGAAGCTTACCCAGATAAGGCGCGTGTGCAAGTGGACGGCGGTGGCGTAAGTGCGCCCATCGTGGCGCTCTCCCCGCAGCGTCCGGCCCTCGTTTCTAACTGGTTGATTTTTCCGGGCTCCGCTGGCAGGAGCCAGCTCTCAGACCAGAATTTAAGTCTTCGAGGACCTGCTAGATGCCGGATGCGTCGACGCCGTAGTCGGATATGTGGAGCCACTCCGGCGTGGGCGGCACGGTCATCATCTGGATGTAGTTCTGGTTGGCGGTCTGAGCGTAGGCCCGCGTCTGGATCATGAGAACGCTCGTGCCCTCCTTGAGCTTCAGCACCGGATGGACGCGGCCTCGATGCGTCTCCACGCGCAAATCGATGCCCATGCGTACTATATCGAGGTTCAGCTCCCGGCGCAGGTTCACGCCGACGATCTCGCGTCGGCGGGCAAGTACGCGGTCGACAGGCGCCGCGTCGATATAGAACGCCGCATACAGGGTGAACTCATTGCCGATGCGGACGGCGCGCTCGATGCAGACCACCTCGTCGGAGTGCTTGAGGAACGCGCTCCAGGGGCCTGTTCCGGAGTGGCGCTTGATGCCGATCAGCTTCGGAAACACGGGATGGAACGGCGAGTCGGCATCCGTCCTGAAACGAAAATGCCAAGGTGTGTCGAGAATTTGCGACGGCCGAAGCACGAATGTGCCTGCTCCCGCCCGCCGCTCGACATTCCACGCGGGAGTTGCCGGATTTCGAGGCAGGGCGCACGAACCAATCGCCGCGCAAGGCAGAAGGAAGTGAGACTGCCGCCGATCGCGACCAATCGTCCGCCTGCTCAGAAGCCGGCAACGTGTTCGCGTCGTGCTTCTTCGAGAAAACGCCGGACATAGGCGCCGAAGGAGCGGCCCATCTCGACGCGAAACGTCTCCTCGGCCGTGCGCCACAGCACGATCTGGGCCTTCCCCAGGATGGTG
>DATMRT010000067.1:0-10073 GCA_035565975.1 Hyphomicrobiaceae bacterium | reverse complement strand
GGCATCGGCGGCCGATGCCGGATCGGGCACGGCTTCAGTGACGGGCGCCGCGTCCTCGGGGCTCGTGCCCCACGTGACCATCGGCGCGATGTCCGGACCGGAAAGCGTCACCTCGCGGTCGAACGTGGCGCCGTCATCGCTCGGCAGAGAGCGCCAGAAGGCGAGCGCGCGGTCCCAGGCTTCGCCCTTCGGCGCATAGGGCCGTCCGGCGATGAACTCGTAGGTCTTGTCGTCGGGCGCAATCATCCCCGCGCGGCCGCCCCCCTCGATGGACATATTGCAGAGTGTGAGCCGCCCCTCTATCGAGAGCTGGCGGATGCCGCTGCCGGCATACTCGAGCACGTGGCCGGTACCACCCGCCGCGCCGATCCGCGCGATGATGGCGAGGATGACGTCCTTGCCGGTGATGCCGAAGCCAAGCGGGCCGTCGATCGTCACGCGCATGGCCTTGGGCTTGCGCTGCCAGAGCGTCTGCGTCGCGAGCACATGCGTGACCTCGGACGAGCCGATGCCGAAAGCGAGGCAGCCGAGCGCGCCGTGCGTCGATGTATGGCTGTCGCCACAGACGAGCGTAATGCCGGGAAGCGTGATGCCCTGCTCGGGGCCGACGACGTGGACGATGCCCTGGCGGCGGTCGCCGATGTCGAAGATGGTCACGCCTGTGGATGCGGCGTGCTCCGTAAGGCCCGTGACCATGCGCTTGTGATTGGGGTCGGCGATCGTGGATTTGTCGCGGGTGTTGGTCGGCATGTAGTGGTCGGGCGTCGCGAAGGCGCGATCGGGGCGGCGAAGTTTGAGGCCATTGGCGGCGAGGCGCCGGAAGGCATTGTACGAGCCGTCGTGAATGAGATGGCGGTCGACGTAGAGCAGCGTGTAGCCGTCGGGCCGGTCGATGACCACGTGGCGCCGCCAGATCTTCTCGAACATGGTGGCGGGGCCGGTGTCCGGACGGGCCGTTGTCGTCGCCATGCAGCGTTCCTCCGAGGTGGCTGCGCATTGCGGCCGGCAGCCCGGCGCGCGCAGACTTTAGTATTGTTCTAGTTGATCGCACGGGCGGCCGCGGGCGTCCAGCGGGGCTGCGGAGAGGCTGGTCTGCGTCGGCGGCCGCGGCGCGCGCGGCTCAGCGGCGACGAAATAGGCCGCCGATCCGGCTCATGAACGATTTGGAGCTTTCGGCGGACCTTTCGGCAGTATCCACGACCGCCTCTACGACGCCCGCGGCCACGGCATCACCGGTTCCGCTGGTATGAGACATCAATGCCGGGATGCTCTTGAACAGGCCAAGCACGGAGTCGTCGGCGCCCTCGGTCAGATGCTTGAGCGTCTTGTTGAAGGGGAATACGGCGAGGTCGTTCGCCATCACGACCGCCCAGCCGTGCTCGGTGTCCTGCCATGTGCCGCCGTAGGTCTCGATGATGCAGGTGCCGAGATAGGAGCCGAGGTTGTCGCACAGCTCCTCGGTCGCTTCGACGTTGCCCTGGTCGACGAGGCTCTGGATGTAGCCGTCGAGCCAGCGCACGCCCGCCGCATCGAAGCCGATGTGCGGGTCATATTCCTTGCGCGCCACGGCCAGCACCATCTCGGCGTTGGCGCGGATCATTTCCTGAGGTGAGAGGCTCTCGTTCATCGGTCCCCGCTGGCGCGCTCCGGCCGGCTGGTGCGCACCATGATCACTATAGGATAGCGACGCCGGCGTTGGCACCCATTGGCCGGCACCGGGTTAACGGGAGGCACCCTATGTGTCGCCCCTGAGCCTCGCTGAGCCGCAACGCCGGCCCGCACCGGCGGCCGGTGACATGTCCGGACGTTTGTTCTAGCTTCTCGGCGGCATCAGGAGTGTGACGCCGCAAGGGGAAAGGAAACGCGCCGTGCAACGATTGAAGGGTAAGGTCGCCTGGGTCACCGGCGCGGGAACGGGCATCGGCGAAGCTGGCGCGATCGGGCTCGCGGCCGAGGGCGCGATCGTCGTGCTGAGCGGACGCCGCGCGGCGCCCCTGGAGACGGTGGCGGCCACCATCAAGAAGAACGGCGGCTCGGCCGAGGTGATCGCCGTCGATCTCACCAAGTCCGCCGAAGTCGAGAAGGCCGTCGCGACGATCAAGGCCAAGCGCGGCCGGATCGATATCCTGGTCAACAATGCCGGTGTGAATATTCCCGACCGGAGCTGGCAGCGCATCTCGCCCGAAGGCATCGACACGCTGATCCACGGCAATCTGTCGAGCGCCGCCTATGTCGCCCGCGCGGTCCTGCCGATCATGCGCGCGCAGAAAGACGGGCTCATGATCCATACGGCCTCGTGGGCGGGCCGCTATGTCGGCCCGGTGCCGGGGCCGCTCTACATCGCCTCGAAGCACGGTGTCGTCGCCATGAGCCATTCGATCAATCTCGAGGAGTGCCAGCACGGCATCCGTTCGACGGTCGTCTGCCCGGGCGAGGTTGCGACGCCGATCATGGAGCAGCGCGATCCGCCGGAGCCGCCGGAGGCGCTGGCGCGGATGCTGCAGTCCGAGGATCTCGGCAATCTCATTGTCTATCTTTCGGCGCAGCCGGCGCACGTGTGCATCAACGAGGTCGTGATCAGCCCGACGCACAATCGCGGCTACATCGGGCAGATGCGCGCGCGCCAGCAGCAGCAGGAAGCCGCACGGAAGAAGTAGGGCGACATTTTTAGAAGCCGAGGCCGCCGCCGGGTTCTCCCAGCGGCGCCATCATGATGGGCGCCCTGTGCGCGCCCGAGAAGGAGCAGACCGGAATGTCGAATGAAGCGCTCGATGCGGATGTGATTGTTGTTGGCGCGGGCAATGCGGCGGCGTCGGCGGCGCTGGCGGCGCGGGACGCGGGTGCCCGCGTCATCATGCTCGAAGCCGCGACCATGGAAGAGCGCGGCGGCAACTCGACGTATACGGCGGGTGCGACGCGGCTTGTCTACAACTCGGTCGAGGATGTGACGTCGCTCGTCGATCTCTCCGAGGCCGAGCTCGCGAGCATGGATTTCGGCACGTACAGCGAGGAACAGTACTTCGACGACATGTACCGCATGACGCGGTACCGCACGGACCCGGAGCTCTGCGACATCCTCGTGCACAATTCGCTCTCGACCTGGCAGTGGCTCAGGAAGCAGGGCGTGAAGTTCCAGACCTCACAGGGCCGGCAGGCTTTCAAGGTCGACGGTAAGTTCAAGTTCTGGGGCGGGCTCTGCGTCGAGATCTGGGGGGGCGGACCCGGCCTCGTCGATATGGAGCACGATATCTGCCAGAAGAAGGGCATCGACATCCGCTACGAGACGGCGGGCGTGTCGCTGCTGACGGACGATGCCGGTCGCGTGACGGGCGTGAAAGTACGCCACAAGGGGCGCACGAGCGATCTCACCGCCGGTGCCGTGGTGCTCGCGTGCGGCGGCTTCGAGTCGAATGCCGAGATGCGCGCGCGCTACATGGGGCCGGGCTGGGAGCTCGCAAAGGTGCGCGGCACCCGCTACAACACCGGCGGCGGCATCAAGATGGCGCTCGACATCGGCGCCATGCCCTGGGGACATTGGTCGAGCGGTCATGCCGTCGGCTGGGACTACAACGCGCCGCCCTTCGGCGATCTCTCCGTCGGCGACAATTTCCAGAAGCACTCCTATCCGCTCGGCATCATGGTCAATGCGCGCGGCGAGCGCTTCGTCGATGAGGGCTTCGACTTCCGCAACTACACCTACGCGCGCTACGGTCACGTGATCAAGGATCAGCCGGACATGATGGCGTGGCAGATCTTCGACAAGAAGGTGCTGCACCTGCTCCGCGATGAGTACCGCATCCGCCGCGTGACCAAGGTCTCGGCCGACACGCTCGAGGATCTGGTCAAGAAGCTCGAGGGTGTGGATGCCGAGAAGTGCCTCGCGGAATTGAAGGCGTACAACGCCGCCGTGATGACCGACGTGCCGTTCAATCCGGCGATCAAGGACGGTCGCGGCACGCGCGGGCTCAAGGTCGCGAAGTCGAACTGGGCGAACGTGCTCGATGAGCCGCCCTTCGAGGCCTATCAGGTGACGTGTGGGCTGACCTTCACGTTCGGCGGCTTGAAGATTTCGACCGGCTGCGAGGTCGAGGACACCGCGGGCCAGGCCATTCCGGGCCTCTTTGCCGCCGGCGAGCTCGTCGGCGGGCTCTTCTATCACAACTACCCCGGCGGCACGGGGCTCACGTCTGGCGCCGTGTTCGGCAAGATCGCCGGCGAAGGTGCGGCCGGCTTCGCACTCGGCGAAGGGCAGCGGGGAGGGTGAGTCTCGTTGCCTACCCCATACGCGACGGGTTCCTTCTCCCCGTTTTGACGGGGAGAAGGTTAGGATGAGGGGCGGCGCAATTGCAGACGTTTGCGCTTGTCGTCGCCCCTCACCCTAGCCCTCTCCCCGCACGCGGGGAGAGGGGATGATGGAGTGCTCGCGGCGCGCTTAAATTCATAAAGACGGGTGGGTCCGGGAGGGTGTCGCTCCCGGCAGAGCGCGAGACTAGTCGCGCTCGAGCCGTAGGCGTGATCTCTTACATCGACCCCGGGAAGATGCCGCCGTCGAGCAGCAGGTTCTGGCCGGTGATGAAGCCGGCGTGCTGCGAGCACAGGAACGCCGTCGCCGCCCCGAACTCCTCGGTGTTGCCGAAGCGGCCCGCGGGAATGGCCTTCTTGCGCTCGTCGGAGACCTGATCGAAGGAAACGCCGCGCATCTCGGCCATCTTCTTGCTGGTGCCGCGCAGGCGGTCCGTGTCGAAGGGCCCAGGCAGGATGTTGTTGATCGTCACGTTGTTGCGCACGGCCTTGCGCGCGATGATGGCGATGGCGCCGGTCAGGCCCGTGCGCGCGCCGTTCGAGAGCTCGAGCGAGGCGATCGGTGCCTTCACGGACTGGGAGGTGATGTTGACGATGCGGCCGAAGCCGCGGTCCATCATCCCGTAGACGGTCGATTTGATCAGCGCGATCGGCGTGATCATGTTCCACTCGACCGCCTTGCGCCAGTCGTCGAGCGTGAAGTCCTTGAAATCGCCGGGCGGCGGGCCGCCGGCGTTGTTGATGAGGATATCGGGGTTCGGACAGGCGGCGAGCACGGCCTTGCGGCCTTCCTCGGTGGTGATGTCGCCCGCGATCGGGGTCACCTTGACGCCCGTCGCCTTGCGGATCTCATCGGCTGTCGCCTCGATGTCGGCCTTCGTGCGGGCCGTGATGAAGAGGTTTACGCCTTCCTGCGCGAGAGCCAGGGCAACTCCCTTTCCGAGGCCCTTCGAGGCCGCGCAGACGATCGCCGTTCTGCCCTTGATGCCGAGATCCATGGCGTCTCTCCTGAGTGCGCTTGTTTGTGATCAATGACTTGATTTTGCGGTGTACCGCATGTCCGGCGGGCCGCAAAGCACGGCATCGCCCCGGGTTTGGCTGAAGTTTGACAAAACCGAGCAGCATAATACGCTCGAGTTTCATTCGTCCGTGTTTGGAGCATTTTTCATGAGTGCGCGTGAGATTGTTGCCGAGGTGCTCAGGCGTTGGGCGGCGCAGGACGTCGAGTCCGCTTTCGAGTTCGTGGCCGACGACGTGGTCTATGTGCTGAACATCGACGAGGACCTGGCGCCGTTTGCAGGTATTACGTACGGCCGCGAGGCCATGATGGCCGCCTTCTACCAAATGATCGAGCAGTACGATTACCTGAAGTGGGAGCAGGTGATCGTCGGTGCGGAAGGCGACGTGGTTCGGGTGCAGACGCAATTCCGCTTTCATCATCGCCGCACCGGCACCGACCTCGAAGGATCGATGCGCACCGTCATCACGATGCGGGACGGTATGATGGTGCGGTGCGAGGAATTCCTCGATCGGGGAATGGTCGAAGCCTTCATGCGGCTGGCACAGCAGCGCGAGGCCGCCAATCAGATCGTGCAGCCACCGCAAATTCCACCACGGCGGAGCCCGAAGGAGGAGACGCGCGTGCCGGTGCGCATGACGGCGGACGTGCCCGACAAGGAGGCGCTCGAGAAAGGACCCGGCGAGGGTTGCGACGAGGAGCGCTGTGATTCTTGATATGATCCGGTGCGCTGTTCAAGTGCACTCCAATTCGTCGATCGCCACGGGAAGGCCGTCAAATGCGCGAGCAGCGGACAGGCTGGCTGGTGAGGCCGGCTGGTGAGGAATGAGTAATCGAGCTGTTGTCGAGGCGTTCTTCGGATACTGGAAGGCGCAGGATGTCGAGATGGCGCTTTCATTGGCTGCCGATGACGTCGTGTACAACTTGTACTTATCGAATGCTTCTGTGCCTCATGGCGGCGAAACGCGCGGTCGGGAGAAGTGCCGTGAGGTCCTCTATATGGTCTTGGCTGAATTCGACTATCTCGCCTACGAGCCGACTGTTCTCGGAGAGGAAGGCAACACCGTCCGATCGCAAGTGCACTTTCGCTATCATCATCGGCGGACGGGCGGGCTACTGTCGGGGACCAAGCGGATGGTGTTCACCATCGCGAATGGTCTGATCACGCAAGTCGATGAGCATCATGATGCGGGACTTGTCGAGGCCTTCATGCGGCTCACGCAACAACGGGAAGCCTCAAACCAGTTGGTGGCACCGCCGGAAATGCCCAGCAGGCGGAGCCGGGCGGCAGCGACGCCGCGGGACGACGAGGAGCCGGCTTAGCGGCCGGCGCTTCGGAGGCTCGGGATCTCTGGAGAAGCACAGCAGGGCATGAGAAAGGTGCGATGAAGCAAGAGGAGGGGGCCGTCGGCGGACCGCCGCCATCGCAAATGCTCCCCCCCGGGTGGGTCGCGGAGGTCGTGACCTATCTCGAGATGCGAGCGCCGCCGCTGCTTCGTCCCAACTCCGCTGCCGGGCTTTCGCTGAAACGGATGTCCCCCGACGTCGCGGAATTCCGCCGCATATTCCGGCTGGTCGGCGAAGCATGGCTGTGGGCGTCGCAACTCCGCCGCGGCGACGCGGATCTCGGCAGCGCCCTGGCGTCGGATGCGCTCGAGACCTACACGCTGCACGCCGGGAAGGATGAGATCGGCCTCCTCCAGCTCGACTTCCGCGTCGACCGGGCCTGCGAGCTTTCGTTTCTCGGGGTGGTGCCGGAAGCGATCGGCATCGGCGCCGGCCGATTTCTGATGAACCGGGCGATCGAACGTGCCTGGGACCATAAGCCGGGCATCGAGCGATTCTGGGTCCATACGTGCACCAACGACCACCCGGAGGCGCTGGCCTTTTATATCCGCTCCGGCTTTGTACCGTATGCACGCGGTATCGAATGCTATCGCGATCCGAGGCTCGAAGGATTGCTGCCAAAACAGGCAGCGGCCCAAATCCCAATTATTTGATTTTGCAGTTTTCTCGGCTCGGGCCATACGGCTCCGCCACCGCGCGAGCCAGACGCCCGCTGGCTGAGCTTCGCCGACTACTCTCGCCTCCGGTCTGCGACGTTGAAGCCGTTGATATTTGGGCAGAGTAATGTACGTTCAATTTCGGGGGAAGTCACACGCGTGGGGTTGAGAGATGAGCAGCCGCGAGGTTGTGGAGGCTTTTTTTGCCTACTGGGGTGTGCAGGATGTCGAAATGGCGTCCGCGCTCTTCCATGAGGGCATTGTCTACAAGCTGCACGTGGCCAGCGCGGACTTGCCGTTCGGCGGCGTGTGGCGTGGCAGGGAAGCCTGCCGAGACACGATGTTCTCCATCCTCCGAGAGTTCGACTACCTCCGATACGAGCCGAACATCGTCAGCGTGCGGGGTGGTGTCGTCCGTGCACAGATACGCTTCGCCTATCAACACCGGCGCACAGGCGGCATCCTCGAAGGCACGCGGCGCCTCGTGTTCCGGGTGAAGGGTGACCGTATCATGCGCATCGACGGTTATCATGACGCTCAGCTCGTCGAGGCCTTCATGCGCCTGACGAAATCCCGGCTGGCGTCCGACCAGCTCGTGAGGCCCCCGGTTCTGCCGACGCGCGAGACGCAGGGATCATCGAATTAGGTCCCAAGCGCGCGGTTGAAGCACCTGCGGGACACAAGCACGCGAGGAGGAAGGGGGAATGGACAGCAAATCGGTCGTTGCTTCGTTCCTCAAATACTGGAGCGTGCAGGACCTCGAGATGGCACTCGAGCATCTGCACCCCAAGATCGTTTACACGCTGCACAATGGACCGGATGCGCGGCCATTTTCCGGGAGCTATCACGGGATAGATGCCTGCCGCGATCTCGGCTACACCGTGCTCGCCGAGTTTGACTACCTCCGGTATGAGCCGACCATCCTCAGCGCGGCGGGCTCTACTGTCCAAGTCCATGTCGTCAGCCGCATTCGGCATCGCGCGACGGCGCATGTGATCGAGGGCTCGCAGCGGTCCGTTTTCCAGGTACATAACGGGCTTATCACGTGCATCGACATCTTCGAGGATGCGCGACGCATCGAAGCCTTCATGCGCCTGACGACGCAACGCATGGCAAACGACATGTCCCCGGCCGTGCCGGCACTTATGCGGCGCGAGAAGCACGGCTCCGGGCGGTGAGCAGACGTGGCCCGCGCCACGCGGATCGTCGGGCAGGAGATGCAGGGAATGGATAGCAGGTCAGTTGTTGCCTCGTTCCTTGCATGCTGGAGCGTGCAGGACCTCGAGATGGCCGTGGCGCACACGCATCCCGACATCGTCTATACAATTCACAACGGACGCGACGCCTCGCCGCTTGCCGGCGCGTATCGCGGACCCGAAGCGTGCCGCGATCTCGGCTATGCCATGCTCGCCGAGTTCGACTATCTTACCTACGAGCCGACGATCGTCGCCGTCGAGGGCAACATCGTCCGCGCGCAAGTCAATTTCCGCTATCGGCATCGCAATACGGGCAACATCATCGAAGGGTCGCGCCGGCTCGTGTTCGAGATCAGGGATGAGCTGATCTACCGACTCGACAGCTACGAGGACACCCTTCGTCTCGAGGCCTTCATGCGCATGAGCCGCGAAGTGCCCCCGATCGCGACCGACCTGCTGGAACCCTTCAATCTCCAGATCGGCCGTCAGAAGTCAGGTGCCGGGGCATAGGCGCAGGGCATGGGCTTTATCCCCGCCCTGATGGCCAGCGGCTAAAGTCGGACGGCGCGCTGCAACAAGGGGCCCTTCCGGAGGCGTCCGAAGTCGCGCCGCGCGTGCCGCTCCCGGAGCATCGCCTCCGGCCTGCTGCCTCCGCACATGACGCGCGTGCGTGAGCCGGATCCGACCGGCCAGGGCAGGTGGAGAAAGCGAGCGGCAAAACGGGGCGGCCGGTGCCGCTCATCTTCTTTCATCGGACTGGTGCCGCCGCCCCGTCCCTTGCGAACAAGAGCCCGGCGCGAGAGCGTGGCGGGCGTGGCGTTGCGTGGTGGATGCGGTTGCACGTGACGCTGGTCGCGCTTTCAGCGCGAGAGGGGCTGCCGCCCCTTCAACCCCGCTCGGGGAGACCCCGAACCCCCTCCTTTTTGAGACTTGGCGGGCGCGGCGAACGTGCTCTTGTCCCTTCTCTCCGTTCTGATGGGGAGAAGGTCAGGCAGAGGGGCGGCGACAAATGCCGACGTTACCCCTCGCCCCGCACGCGAGGGATGCTCGCGCCCTCGCCGCAAATGCCGAGTCATAAAGGCGGGTGGGTTCGGGAGGGTGTCCCTCCCGATGGGGTGCGGGGCTAGCCCCGCTCGCGCCGCAGGCGCGACTGCTCGCTCTGATCCGTGTGATACGTCTGAGCATCCCGACAACTCCCCCACGCTCGCGTGCGGTCGGCGCGCGAGCGCGCGCCGCGCGTCAGCGCCAAGCCTCCGGCTTGGACCGCACGCGAGCGTGGGGGGGGGGATTAGCCTGATCCAAACAATGGCAATATCAGCACATGCCAGATTGAGACGCCCGCGCCGTGCGCGATGCCACCGGCCATCGCTAGTGCGCCAGCTGACAGAAGGGCAAGCAGCCCCCACCTCTTGGCGGCACGGGGTGGTGTCCGGGGAGGTTGGGGCAGTGGCAGCGTTCCACCTGGCCCTTGAGCGTCAATCCATTCAATCGCTGCGATCGCAATATCATTTCGACGAGTGCATAGCTGCCTGCGGATCTCCAGCTGGTAGGCCT
>DATMRT010000066.1:0-10795 GCA_035565975.1 Hyphomicrobiaceae bacterium | reverse complement strand
AGTAGCGCATCTCGCGCGTGCCATTGCGGATGCCGTCGGAGGTCGCGATCGTGTACTCGGGCTGGACGAGGCGCAGCTTGAGCTGGCCCGCGCCCATGCCGATGCGGGCCTTGAGGCGCTCGTGGACGGCTTCCACCTTGTCGAGGACGCCGAGATAGCACTGGCTGTCGCCCTTCGTGCCCACCACGCCGACGGAGGGCTCGTGAATGAGATCCGGATCTGTCCCGAGCGCACGCGCGATCCCGATGGTCTGGGTCGAGCGGCCAGGGTGGCGGTCGATGAGGACGATCTTCGAGTTGGTGGTCATGGAAGGCCCCTTCCAGCGGCACGGCGCGCCTCGTTGCGGCGTAGTGCTGCCGGACGAGACAATTGGGAGGCTTTATGGCGGCGAATGCCCGTCAGAGGCAAGAGCGGGCACGTGTGCGCGGACCTGCCCCGCAGTCCATGATGCAACGGGTTCCCGCCCGCAGACATTAGGCCCAGGGGGCGTTGCTCAGGGAGCCTGGAAAAGCATGAGCTATCGAATTGTTTTATGGGGCGTTCTCGGCGCCGTGGTCCTGTTTCTCGCAGGGGGTGCGGCCTGGGTCGCCTCTCTCCCGCCCAATCCGCCCGCGAAGGCCGCATCCCTGGTCCCCAAGGAAGAAGGCGCGGCGACGCTTGCCGCGCTGAAGCCGCCGAAGCGTCCGCGGCCCGTGGTCGCCATCATCGGCATCAACGACGCGACCGAGACCACCGACTATCTCATGCCCTTCGGCATTCTTCGCCGTGCCGACGTCGCGGACGTGATGACCCTGGCGACCGAGCCCGGTCCGGTGACGCTGTATCCCGCGCTGAAGGTTCAGCCGACCGCCACGGTCGCGGAATTCGATGCCCAGCATCCGGAAGGCGCCGACTACGTGATCGTCCCCGCCATGAGCCGGGATGATGACCCCAAGGTCATGGCATGGCTCAGAAGCCAGGCGGACAAGGGCGTGACCATTATCGCTGTCTGTGCCGGCGCCAAGGTGGCTGCGGCGGCCGGGCTGCTCGATGGCAAGCGCGCCACCACGCACTGGTACTATCTCAAGGAGCTGAGAAAGGATCATCCTTCGATCGCGTACATTGCAGATCGGCGCTTCGTCATCGACGGCGGACGCGCGACGACGACGGGCATCTCGGCCTCCATGCCGATGATGCTGACACTCGTCGAGGCCATTGCCGGCCGCGACAAAGCTGAAGCTGTCGCGAAGGATCTCGGCATCGCGAGCTGGGACGCGCGCCACGACAGCAGCACCTTCAAGCTGACGCGCCCGTTCGCGACGACCGTGCTGCGCAATCTCTTCGCCTTCTGGCAATGGGAGAAGCTCGGCATCGAGCTCACGCCAGGTGTCGACGAGGTGTCGCTGGCGCTGACCGCGGATGCGTGGTCGCGGACCTATCGCTCGCGCGCACTCACGTTTGCGGGCTCCGGGGAACCCGTCGAGAGCCGCAACGGCATCCGCATCCTCCCGGACGAGGTCATCGCGAGCTGGCCAGAGGATCGCCGCCTTCCTGCGCTCGGCGATCGCCCGCCGGCAGATGCCCTCGATCAAACGCTCCGCAGCATAGAAGCCCGCTACGGGCGGCGCACGGGCGCCATCGTCGCGATGCAGCTCGAATATCCGAGAAAACAGGCGCAGCCGTGAGGCGCGGCGGGATCGCCGCCCCTACTCCTCAAGCACCAGCACGCCGCGGCTCATCTCGGCGCGGCGAAGCTGGCCGAGGAAGCTCATGCCGAGCAGCGTTTTTGTCAGCTTGCCGGGCTCGGCGACCGCCGCACGCACATCGTGCACGACGATGTCCTCGATCGCCACGCTGTCGAGCGTCACGAGCGCCACGCGGGCGACGCCGTTCGCCGTGCTGACGCGGTGTGTGTAGTCGCTGTCGCGGATATGGACGCCGGCGCTGCGCGCGTCGTCGTAGGTCAGGGCGACGATCGAGGCCCCGGTGTCGACCATGGCCTGCACGGCCCGGCCGTTCACATAAATGCGCGAAAAGAAGTGGCCGTGCGCCCCGGCCCTGAGCTCGACGGTGCGGCCTGCCGAGACGCGCGGCGCCGGCACCGCCTCGCCAGCCTCGTCACGCTGGGAGGCCAGCACCGGGCCGTCCGGCGATGAGCGGGAGGGTGCATCGTCGCGGTCCTCGAGCCTGAGGCCCAGCATGTCACGCACGAGATCGGCATTCATGACGCCGATGACGCCGACACCGGCGAGCCCTACCCAGAGCGCCGCCAGCTTGCAGGCATTCGATGCGGAAGGCGACAACGCCATGACGAACAGCTTCCCGCCTGATTGCACAGCCGGGACCCGCCGCGGAGCCTTGGATGTATCAGCTCCGCAATGTCAGAAAGTCCCGGGAGAACTCATAAGAGCGCAGGCGGCTTAAGAAACTCATACCGAGAAGGTTCTCGCGCAACGCCCCCGGGCGCGACACGAGGGCATCCACGCCCTCGACTTGTATAGCCCCGATCGCGATGCTGCCAAGGCGTACGTGAGCCGCGTAGGTGACGCCGTTCGCGGTCTGGACCGGCACGGTGTACCTGAGCCCCCTCGTGTCGACGCCAAGGCGGGCGGCATCCGCCTCGCTGATGACGACGGTCGAGGCGCCGGTGTCGACGAGCATGGGCGTGCTCTGGCCATTGATCCGGGCATTGACGACGAAATGGCCATCACGCCGCTTGCGGATGCGGACCGCATGCGATCCCGGCGCGCTCGGCTCGATGGACACGGCGCTTCCCGGCGGTGTCAGTTCGCCGCGAACGCGATAGGCAATCTCGGTGATCTCGTCGCGGTAGCTGTAGCCCGCAACGAGGACGAAGGCGATGGCGGCCCAAGTCAGGAAATCGCGAGCGGCGAGTAGCAGCCGGCCGCGATAGGAGCCGGCGAGCGACAGCGTGATCACGATCAGGAAGGCGGCAAGGAAGCCCGCGGCCGCAAGATCCGGCCAGTTGAGACCAAAGAGCGTGGCATCGCCCGCGACGAGCAAAGCGAGCGCTCCGATCAGGATCATCAGGACGATCAGCCAGCCCATGACTTCAATCCCCGGCGGCCGTCGCCGCCGCCTCCGCCTGGCGCCGCCGCTCTGGCAACAAAGCCATGATTCTGCGGCGCTCTGCAGGCGTGAAAGTGCTCCAGGCGGCGATTTCGGCAAGCGTCCGCCCACAGCCGGCGCAAAGCGCCGACCGGGAGTCCATCACACAGACCTGGACGCACGGACTCTCCATCGCGCTCCCTGCCGATCGCGGGAGCGCGTGCTGCGCGGACCGGGATCGATACTGCCTAGGAGGCTTAGATAGGATCGCGGCAACCGGGTGGCAATGTCCACTGGGAACATCTCGGTGAATCGACGGCAGGATCGTTCACCCGCCGTTCAGCTCATCATGGACGCATGAGGCGCGCGGCCGCCCACGCGGCTCGCCCGCTCGCCGTAGCCATAGCCCGATATGGCGCGGTGGCGCTCCTGGCCGAGCGGCTGGAGCGGCGGCAGGGTCTCCATGATGCGTTGGCGCGGCAGCGCAACCAGGACTTCGGTCCCTTTGCGCAGCTCCGAGCGCAGCTCGAACACGCCTTCGTGCAGCTCGACGAGGCTCTTCACGATCGGCAGGCCGAGACCGGTGCCGCCTTCGGCATTCTCGTGCGCGAGCGAGCCCTGGCCGAACGCCTGCATGATGCGGGGGATCTCCTCGCGCGGAATGCCGGGGCCGGTATCGCGGATGCTGAGCGTCTGCCCGCCGGCATTGTCGCGGTACACGCTGAGCGTGATCCGCCCGCCCTTGGGGGTGAACTTGAGCGCGTTCGACAGAAGATTGAGGCAGATCTGACGCATGGCGCGCTCGTCCGCCCAGACCATCGGCAGCGTTTGGTCGAGGTCCAGCTCGATGGTGAGGTTCTTGCTCTCGGCCCTGAGCTTCAGCAGGCGATGGCAATCCTCCGCGACATCGACGAGGCGGATGGGTTCCTCGTTGAGGTCATAGCGACCGGCCTCGATGCGTGAGATATCGAGGATCTCGTTGATGAGGTGCAGGAGGTGGCTGCCGCTGTAGTGCACGTTCGCGGCGTACTCCTTGTAGGTCTGGTTCTTGAGCGGCCCCAGCAGCTCGGACTTCATGACCTCGGAAAAGCCGAGAATGGCATTGAGCGGCGTCCTCAGCTCATGGCTCATGGTCGCGAGGAAGCGCGACTTGGCGATGTTGGCCGATTCCGCGCGACGGCGCGCCTCGTCCGACGTGGCCTTCTCCTGCTCGAGCTCGGCGATGAGCGCGTCCTTCTCGGCGCGGTACTCGAGCATGGCGAGCGCCGTCGAGTTGAGGCCCTTCGCGAGGAAAATGAAGTAGACGTGCACGCCGAGCGCCATCGAGGCCATGGCCCAGTAGAAAGGATGGCCGAGCATCAGCAGGCGCACGACGACCGCGATCGTCATCGGGATGGTGCCGACGTAGAGGATCGGCAGCGCCGTCGACGCGAAGGTCATGCGGATCGCGAGCACGACGATCAGCGAGGCGAAGAGGAACACGTGGGAGGCGGAGTCGGTCGCACCCATGCCGACGAGCGCGAAGCCCGCCCACACGAAGCCGTTGACGGTCTCAGCGAGGATGAGACGGCGGCGCCAGAGCGCAATGTTGATCTCATTGCGCGGCAGCGCGACGAAGCGCCGGCAGAGCTCGAGGAGCGCGACCTTGGCGCCGATCACCATCACCAGCCAAAGCACGGCCTCCGTCTTCGTCGCCCAGAACATGGAGGCGAGCGAGAAGATCACTGCGAGGAGCTGAATGGTCGCGACGGCGCTGAGCTCGTTCCTCACGAACATCAGCAGCATCTCGTACTCGAATTCCGGCTTGCCATCGCCGTCGAGCGAGAGGCGGCGCCGTGTGTCGCGCACCTGGTATCCGGGATGCGCGCGTACGATCCGCGGGCGGCGAGGGCTCGCGCCGGTATCCATTACGGCGGTGCTGATCGATGACACGTGATGACCCCGAAGTCCCTGGCGGGGCAGGCCGCACCTTGGACCCGACCGCGTCGCACCCTGACCTCGCGACCGGCGCTTCCCCTTTGCGCTGCCTTCGTCCTCGGAGGGAGAATGATCTGTAAATCCTAACTTCGCGTTTACTCTGACCCAAAGGTTATAATTACATTGCTCGCAATATGAATTTTGCGTCGCCCATTCCCACCTCCCGGCAAGATGTGCGCCCTGAGGCAAGGGCCCATGACCGGCCGGCGTTGCGCCCACGTAGCCGCTCAATTACGACTAGGCACGCACCTGCTCGCTCTGGCTGGAGACCGCCCATGAAGCTCCTCGAAACCCGGATGGCGCCCAATCCGCGCCGCGTGCGCATCTTCCTCGCCGAAAAGGGCATCCAAGTTCCGACTGAGGAACTCGACCTCATGAAGGGGGACCTTAAGAGCGACAGCTTCACCAAACTGAACAAGCTTCAGCGAGTGCCGGTGCTGCAGCTCGATGACGGCACGGCTATCTGCGAGTCGATTGCCATCTGCCGCTACTTCGAAGAGTTGCATCCGGAACCGCCCCTGTTCGGAACTGGCGCCGTCGGCAAGGCCCTGGTCGAGATGTGGCAGCGGCGCATGGAACTGGGCTTCATGTCGGCCGTCACGTCCGCCTTCCGGCATCTGCATCCGGCCATGGCGACCCTCGAGGTGCCGCAGGTCCCGGCGTGGGGCGAGGCCAACAAGCCGAGGGCTCTCGAGATGCTACAGATCCTCGACGAGCAGCTTGCCGGAAACCGCTACGTCGCCGGCGACGTTTATTCGGTGGCCGACATCACCGCGATGGTCGCCATGGACTTCATGAAGCCGGCGCGGGTGCAGCGGCCCGAGGGGCTCGCCAATGTCGAGCGCTGGTACAATGAAGTTGCCGCGCGGCCGAGCGCCAAGGCCTGACAGCGCGCACGAACGAGAGGCCGAGACGCCCGTGATGAAGCTTACGATCGTCGGATGCGGCGATGCCTTCGGCGCCGGAGGGCGACTGCAGACTGGCTATCACGTCGATCTCGGCCATCACCGCTTCCTGATCGATTGTGGCGCGACGAGCCTGATCGGCTTGAACGGGCTCGGCCTCGATCCGAACGGCATCTCGACCATTTTCCTCTCGCACCTCCACGGGGACCACTACAGCGGCCTCGTTTGGTGGCTTCTGCACGCGCAGCATGTCGCGAAACGGACGCACGCGCTCACCGTCATCGGACCGCCGGGCGTCGAGAGCCGCGTGCTGCAGACGGCCGAGCTCATGTTCCCCGGCTCGACGAAGATCGAGCGGCGCTACCCGCTGATCTTCAAGGAGTGCCGCGCCGGTGAGCCGCTCGTCGAGGGGCCGGTGATGGTCACGGCCTGGGAGGTCTCGCACCCCTCGGGTGCCCCCTCGCATGCGCTGCGTTTCGAGACACCCGGCAAAGTCCTCGCCTTCTCCGGCGATACCGAGTGGGTCGAGGCGCTCGTTCCCGTCAGTGCGGGCGCCGATCTCTTCATCACCGAGTGCTATGCTTTCGACGGTCCGGTCCGCTATCACACGAGCTGGAAGATTCTCGAGGAGAACCTGCCACGCATAGCGGCGAAGCGCATTCTGTTGACGCACATGAACGCCTCGATGCTCGCGCGCCGCCATGAGATCAACCGGCCGAACATCCTGCTCGCCGAGGACGGCCTCGTCATCGACATATGAGCCGCGCGCCTTTGGCACGACTGAGCCGCACGCCTTCGGCACGACTGACGCGCGTACGACAAGTGCGAACGTCGCGCCGCGCGCTCGACGCTCTCCTCGCCGACATCCGCGCCTGTCGCGTTTGCCGCGACACGCCGCAAGGCTCTCCCCTGCCGCACGAGCCGCGTCCCGTTCTGCGCGTGAGCGCGACGGTCCGTATCGGCGTGTTCGGACAAGCGCCCGGCACGCGCGTCCATGCCTCGGGCACGCCTTTCACGGATCCCTCGGGTGTGCGGCTCAGGCAATGGATGGGTGTCAGCGACGAGGAATTCTACGACGTCGCGCGCATCGCCATCATCCCGATGGGTTTCTGCTTTCCGGGTCTGGACGCGAAAGGCGGAGACCTGCCGCCCCGGCGCGAGTGTGCGCCGCTCTGGCGGGCGCGCGTGATGGCAGCACTGCCGAACCTGGAGCTGATACTGCTCGTCGGTCAATACGCCCAGCGCTGGCATCTCGGTGCGGAAGCGGCCCGCAATCTCACCGGCACCGTGCAGCGCTGGCGCGAGATCGTCGCGCGTCCGGCGGGGCCGGTCATGGTGCCGCTGCCCCATCCATCCTGGCGCAACAACACCTGGATCAAGCGCAATCCGTGGTTCGAGGCCGAGTTGCTACCGTGGCTCCGCGAGAGCATCCGCGCAAAGCTCGCGGACACCGATCACGTGTAGCGATGCTGCCACACCGCCAGATGCAGCGAAGATAAGCGCGACGGATGCACACGCGTCGGCGCGTTGGAGCGCTGCTTGTCAACGTACCATGGGGTGGAACCTATGTTCAGAACTATGCTTGCCTTCGCACTCATCGGCGCTGTCGCAGTACTATCAATCGGAGACGCGGAAGCGCGCCGCGGCGGTAAGCGGGGCTGGGAGCTTCTCGGCTCGCAGAAGGTCGGCTTCATCGCCGATAAAGATGTCATCCAGGTCGGCCGCAAGGACGGCGACTTCTCGAAGATTCAGCTACGGGTCAAGGGCAATGAAGTCGAATTCCTGGACGTGAAAGTCGTCTACGGAAACGGCCAGACGGACGACATCAAAATCCGCAACAAGATCCGCGCCGGCGGCGAGACGCGTGCCATCGACCTCAAGGGTGGCGACCGCTTCATCCGCCGCGTCGAGTTCGTCTATCGCTCGAAGCCAAGCTTCAAGGGACAGGCGACCGTCGAGTTGTGGGGACGCGACTGATCGCGGAGACGTCCGATAACGAATTAGGGGCCGGACGGCGCGTCCGACCCCGATTGCGCTCAGCTCCGCGAGCGCAGTTCAGCTCAGCTCGTGGATGCGGAAATTTAAACCGCCGCGCGGCGTCAGCGTCACCGTGGCGTTGATGCCGGGATGCTCACTCGCAGGCGCGTACTTGTTGCCGACATACTCGGGCCGGAAACGACGCAGCAGCATGGAAAGCGCAAGCGTGTTCTCGACCTGGCTCATGGCGCCGCCGATGCACGAGCGCTTGCCGCCGCCGAAGGGAATGTACGTGTAGGGCCGGCGCTTCTTCGCCGCCTCACCCATGAAGCGCTCGGGGCGGAACGTCTCGGGCTCCTCCCAGAAGCGCGGATCGTGGTGCGCGCCATAGGCGAAAAGCACCACGCGATCGCCGGCCTTGATCTGCTTGCCCGCAATCTCGTCGTCCTTCGACGCGACACGGATGAGGCCCCAGATCGGCGGATAGAAGCGCATGGTCTCCTGGATGACGGCGCGCGTGTAGGCGAGCCCGGAATAGTCCGCCGCGGTCGGTTCGCGGTTGCCGTAGACCACCTCGCCTTCGCGGCGAATGCGCTCGACGATCTCGGGGCTGCGCGACGCCTCGTAGAGCGCCCAGGCGAGCGTCAGCGCCGTCGTCTCGGTACCGGCCCAGAGATACTGCTTCAACTCGTCGATGGCCTGCTGCTCGTCGAACTCAGGCACGTTCGGATCTGCCGTCACGGCCTGGATCATCTTGAGCAGCGTACGCTCGCGCTCCTCGCGCGGGTTCGCGGCGAAGATGGAGGGCGGCACGCCGGCCCAGGCTTCCATGGCCTTGGCGATGCTGTCCTCGGAGACCTCGAAGTCCGCGTCGGCCATCTTCTTCATGCGAAGATCTTTGTGGCTCGGCACGTCCGTGTAGGTCTTCACGCACTTGAAGATGAAGTGCGGATTGAAGGGCATGTCGCGATCGAAAAGCGCCTTGCAGATCATGTCGGCGGCGAGCGTCCACGTCTGCTCGACCATCTCGACGCTCTCGCCCGTGCGCGCGAGCTCGGCCCAGATGTCCATCTTCTGGCGGATCGCGGTCAGGAAGTACGGGATGTACTCCGCGAACATGTCCGGATGGAAGGCCGGCTGCTGCGGCATACGGATCTTCTGCCAGAGCGCGCCGTCGTGCGTGATCATCGACTTGCCGAACACCGGGCGCAGGCCATCGAAATACTTGATGTAGTCGTCGGCCTTGGTGACGAGCACGCGCTTGAAATGATCGGGCTCGGAAAGGAAGACCACGCGCTCGTTGGCCATGGTCACGGCAATGACGCCGCCATAGCGCTGCGTGAGCTGCTGGAGGATCGTCATCGGGTTCGCTGCAGTACCCTTCTGCAGCGCCGTCAGCTTGAACCAGATGCTTTCCTGCTCGCCGAGGCCCTGCGTGTGCTGTGCGGGCGCGGCGGTATTGCCCTGGTGCAGACCGTCATGGGTCGGCGTATGGATCGCAGTCATCGCGTGCGTTCCTAACTGCCCGCGCGATAGGACCGCGGACAATGGAAGTTGTCTCCACCCGGCTGGCGTTTCCCCACCTCTTGGCGCACGAAGGCATCTAACGTGCCGTTGGCTGCCAATGGGTCTCGTAACATCAGCCCGGCCGGGATGTCCACGCACGGTCACTTTACCGCTGCATTTTGGCGCGGCCTGTGTCCGAAACGCGAACCTTTGCCAGTTTCTAGCTTGCTCCGCCCACATCGGGCGAGATCAGCCGACCTGTTTGGTTAACGTTGATCAGAAGCCTGACGCGCCCGCCTTCGAGGCGGGCGGCGCCGGAGGCCACGAGGGCCAGGGCGCGGGGGTAGATCGCGTGCTCGACCTGCAGAATACGCTCGGCGAGGCTATCGGGGGTATCGCCGTCGACGACCGGCACGGCGCCCTGGGCAATGATGGGGCCGGCGTCCATTTCGGCGCCCACATAATGCACCGTGCAGCCGGCAATGCGGACACCGTCGGCGAGCGCCCGGGCATGGGTATTGAGCCCCGGATAGAGCGGCAGCAGCGAGGGGTGGATGTTGATCATGCGGCCGGCCCAGCGCGCGACAAAACCGGGTGTCATCAATCGCATGAAGCCCGCGCAGGCCACGAGCTCGATCCCCTCCGCCTCCAGCACGGCCTGGAGCGCGTCCTCGAAGCCCTCACGAGTTGCATACGCCTTATGGTCGACAGCGTGAGCGGCAATGCCCTGCTCACGTGCCCAGGCGAGGCCGGCGGCCGCGGGTCTGTTTGAGACGACACACGCGATTTCGGCGGGGTAGTCGGGCGCACGGGCCGCCGCCGCCAGCGCCATCATGTTCGAGCCGCGCCCGGAGATCAGGATGCCGACGCGCCGGCGCTGCCTCACGAGGGATACCTCAACTGACCAACGTAGTGCACGGCCTCGGCTTGCCCCTTGCCCTTGGCATCGCTCAGCACGCCGCGCGCCGGTGCGATGCGGCCGATGATCATCGGCACCTCGCCGGCTTCCCGGAGCTCCTTCAGGACCGTGCCCGCACGATCGCGCGCCGCGACAATGACGAGACCGATGCCACAGTTGAACGTGCGCAGCATCTCGGCGTCATCGAGATGGCCGGCCGTCTTGAGCCAGCCGAACACCGCCGGCGGAATCCACGCGTTGAGGTCGATCTCGGCGCCGATCTGATCGGACAGAATGCGGGGGACGTTCTCGGAAAGGCCGCCCCCCGTGATGTGGGCAAGTGCCTTGATGGCGCCCTCAGGCCCGCTGCCGCCGGTGGCGCGCATGGCCGCCAACACAGGTTTCACGTAGATGCGGGTCGGTGTGAGCAGGCTCGCCGCGAGCGACGTCTCCTGAGCGTAGGGCGCGGGCGCATCCCACTCGA
>DATMRT010000065.1:0-2027 GCA_035565975.1 Hyphomicrobiaceae bacterium | reverse complement strand
AAGGCTGGGAGCTGATGTCATGATGCGGTCCAAGCTGTTCGTGCCGGGGAGCCGACCCGAGTTCTTCGAGAAGGCCATGCGCTCGGCGGCGGACGCGCTGACGCTCGATATCGAGGACGGCGTGGCGCCGGCGCAGAAGCCAGCGGCGCGGCGCGCGATCGGGGACTTCCTGCGCGGTCTCGGCAGCGGCAGCGACAAACTAATGGTCGTGCGCACGAATGGCATTGACGACCCGCAGTTTATCGAGGACGTCGATGCGGTGATGTGCGCTGGCCTCGATCTCATCAATCTGCCGAAGGTCGAGAGCGCCGACGACGTCGAGAAAGCTGTGCTCGTCATCGAAGCGGCCGAGGCCCGCAAGGGGCTCGACAAGAAGATCGGGTTGCTGGTCAACGTCGAGAGTCCGAAAGGCTTGCGGCTCGCGCACGAGATCGCCGCTGCCGATCCGCGCATCGCCGGACTGCAGTTCGGTCTCGCGGATCTTTTCGCGCCGCTGCGGATTGCGCGGCACGCCGCAGCGCTGGCACCCGTGCGGCTCGCCGTCAAGATGGCGGCGGCTGAAGCAGGCGTCGCAGCCTACGACACGGTCTGGACAGACGTGAACGATCGCGCGGGCTACGAGCGCGACGCACGCGATGCGCTCGCCATGGGCTTTCTCGGCAAGAGCTGCATTCATCCAACGCAGATCGAAATCGCCAATCGCGTTTTCACGCCGAGTGAGAAAGAGATCGCGTGGGCGGAGAAGGTGCTGGCTGCTGCCGAGCTGCCGGAGAACGTGGGGAAGGGCGCCTTCACGGTCGATGGTCGGATGGTCGACGAGCCCTTCTTTCGCGAGGCCCGCGCTACCATCGCCCTTGCGCGGCGGCTCAAGCTCGTTTCATAGAGACGCGCACGAACGCAGTCGACTTGCAGCTCGAAGCTTGCCGGTGGCTTGCGTTCAATAAACGGTGTTCAACGAAAGACAAGCCGCGTGATTCTCTTTCCGGCGATCGATCTCAAAGATGGCCAGTGCGTCCGCCTCAAGCACGGCGAGATGAACTCCGCCACCGTCTTCAATGACGATCCCGGCGCGCAGGCTCGCACGTTTGAGCAGCAGGGCTTTCGCTACCTGCACATCGTCGATCTCGACGGCGCGTTCGCAGGCAAGCCGGCCAACGCCGATGCCGTCGAGCGGATCCTCGCGAGCATCAGCATCCCGGCCCAGCTCGGCGGCGGCATCCGCGACATGGCCACCATCGACGCCTGGCTCGGCAAGGGTATCGCGCGTGTGATCCTCGGCACGGTTGCCGTGCGCAATCCGGCGCTGGTGCGGGAGGCGTGCAAGAAACACCCGGGTCGTGTCGCCGTCGGCATCGATGCCAAGGGCGGCAAGGTTGCCGTCGAAGGCTGGGCCGAGACGAGTGAGCTGACGGCGGTCGAGCTTGCGAAGCGTTTCGAGGACGCCGGCGTCGCCGCGATCATCTACACCGACATCGAGCGCGACGGCGTGCTCAAGGGGCTCAACCTGCCGGGAACGGTCGCGCTCGCGCGTGAAACATCCATCCCGGTCATCGCATCCGGCGGGCTCGCGTCCATGGCGGACATCGATGCGCTGCTGGCGCCGGAGTGCGCGATCCTCGCCGGTGCCATCACGGGACGCGCGCTCTACGACGGCCGCATCGATCCCGCGGAAGCGCTCAAACGACTTGCGGCGGCCAGGTGATCCGACCGCCGCGAGACTCTTGTTACCGATGAGCTTGCAGCTTCAACCTGGCGGCCCGCCCATCAGGCGCAGGCGGATGTATTCGAGCTGATCGAAGTTGCCGTACTTGATCTGCAGCACGCCGCTCTCGCCCGAGCCGCGCCGGATCTCGACTTTGAGGCCGAGCATGTCGGCAAGCTCCTTCTCGAAGGCCTTCGTGTCGGCGTCCTTGTCGCGCACGCGGCGCGTGGTCTGAACCGACTCCGTTCCCGCCTGCACGAGTGCCTCGACGTCGCGCACGTTCATCTGGCTGTCGACGATCTTCTTCGCGATCGCCTCGGCATCC
>DATMRT010000064.1:0-8084 GCA_035565975.1 Hyphomicrobiaceae bacterium | reverse complement strand
AGATCGAGTTGTTCGTTTACGGCAATGCGGACCTCCGGCAGGCCGTGCTCGTCGCGCGGCTCGACAATCTCGGCAAGGGCGCATCCGGCGCTGCCGTGCAGAACCTCGGGCTGATGCTGGGTTTGGGGTGAGCTATCCCGGATTCCCCTCTCCCCGCTCTTGCGGGGAGAGGGATAGGGTGAGGGGCGGCGGCATACGCAAACGTCCGCGCAAACTCCCGCGCCTCATCCTAACCTTCACCCCGTGTAGGACGGGGAGAAGGGACGACGGTGCATTCGCATCAAGCCGCAGGGACCGCCTCGAAGCTCGCCGATAGCTGAAGCACCAGCTCGTTGAGAACGAAGCGGCCGGCACGCGTCGCGACGAGGCGACCGGGCGCATGGTGTTCGATGAGCGCGAGCTTTTCGAGGCGTTCGATCGCCGCGCGCGACGGCCGCACGCCGCCGAGCGCTTCGAGCCGCCGCAGATCGATGCCTTCCGCGAGACGCAGGCCCATGAGCAGCATCTCGTCGGCTTCTTCCCCGCGCGCGAGCGTGGTTTCCTCGATGATGCCGTGCCCCCGCTGCTCGACGGATGCCGCCCAGGCCTCGGGCTGGCGCTCCGTCATGAGCGCGTGGCGCCGTCCATCGATCACGAGACGCCCGTGCGCGCCGGGGCCGACGCCGGCATAGTCGCCATAGCGCCAGTACGTCAGATTGTGCCGGCTCTCGGCGCCCGCGCACGCGTGATTGGAAATCTCGTAGGCGGGAATGCGGGCGGCCTCCGTCAGCTCCTGCGTAATCTCGTAAAGCGTGTCGGCGAGCTCGGGCTCGGGCACGGCAAGCTTGCCGGCGCGATGCAGGCCGGCGAAGGGCGTGCCTTCCTCGATCGTCAACTGATAGAGCGAGAGATGATCGCGCATCATGCCGAGCGCTTCGGTCAATTCCGCGCGCCACGCTTCCGGCGTCTGCGCGGGACGGGCATAGATGAGATCGAAGGAAAAGCGCTCGAACGTGCGCGCGGCGATATCGATGGCGCGGCGGGCCTCGGCGACGGAATGCAGTCGGCCGAGCGCTTTCAAGTCGCCATCGTTCAGCGCCTGCACGCCGAGCGAGACGCGGTTGACGCCGGCGGCACGATAGCCGGCGAAGCGATCGGCCTCGACGCTCGACGGATTGGCTTCGAGCGTGACCTCCGCATCGCGGGCGATAGGCCATTCTCCGGCAATCGCATCGAGGACACTACCAACCGTCTTGGGCTTCATGAGCGAGGGCGTGCCGCCGCCGAGAAAAATACTCGTCACCGTGCGATCCGGCGCCAGCGCCGACATGTGCGCGATTTCGCGCGTGAAGGCCGCCGCAAAACGCGGCTCGTCGATGCCGGCCATGCGCACGTGGCTGTTGAAGTCGCAGTAGGGGCATTTGGACGCGCAGAACGGCCAATGGACGTAGACGCCGAAGCCGGGGTCTATGGCGCTGGCGCTCATGGGAAAGCGCCCCGTCCGGATTGCCACCTAATTCCCTCCCCCCAGCGCCGAAGGCGCGCCTTCAGCGCGAACGTGGGGGAGGGCGAGGTAAGGGGGGCTTCCAGAACGCTAGCGGCGGGTTTCCCCCCACCCCCAACCCCTCCCCAATTTGCTGGTGCGCGCCTCCGGCGCGACGGGGAGGGGGACTCCACAGCATGTGTTGCGATGTCAAGGGACCTGCCCATCACCGCTTGTCCAGGCAGGCCGCGACGAACAGCGCGAAGGCGCGCGCGCGATGGCTGATCGCGTGCTTGGCCTCGGGCTCCATCTCGCCGAAGGTCAGCTCTTCGCCGTCGGGAAGGAACATCGGGTCGTAGCCGAAGCCCTTGTCGCCGCGCGGCGGCCATACGAGATGGCCGAAGACCTTGCCCTCGAAGACTTCCGCCTCACCGTCGGGCCACGCGAGGCAGAGCGCGGCGGTGAAATTCGCACGACGGCTGTCAGGATCGCGCGCGAACTTCTCCTCCAGTTCCTGCTCGACGCGCTGCATGGCATAGTTGAAGTCCTTGGACGATCCGGCCCAGCGCGCGGAATAGACACCGGGCGCACCGTCGAGCGCTTCCACTTCGAGCCCGGAATCGTCGGAAAGCGCCGGCAAGCCGCTGGCCTTCGCACTGTGCAACGCCTTCAGGCGGGCATTGCCGGCGAACGTCGCTTCGGTTTCCTCCGGCTCGCTGATACCGAGCTCGCCGGCAGATGCGGCGGTCAAACCATAGGGGCGGATGAGATCGTTGATCTCGCGGATCTTGCCCCGGTTGTGGCTGGCGACGACGAGCCGCGTGCCGCGTTCGAGCTTGCGCATCAGTTGAGACCCCAGATCTTCGGCTCGGCAAACTCGAGACAGTTGCCCGCCGGATCGCGGAAGTAGATGGAGCGTCCGCCGCTCGGCCAAACAAAATCCGCCTCGATGGCGACGCCCGCCGCCTCGAGCCGCTGCTTCCAATCGTCGATCGCGTCCCGGCTCGCGCGGAAGCACACGTGGCCTTCGCCCGTCGCGCCGTGCGGCGGTACGGGGAGCTTCGCATCGGCTGGCGGCGGCACGATCGTCGCTCGTGGGTTGAAGATGAGCAGCACCTGGTCGCCGCAGCGGTAGAAGAGCTGGCGCCCGGCGAGCTTGGAGAACGGCACGAGGCCGAGGACATCCGCGTAGAAGACCTCCGTCGCGTCGAGATCGACCGCGTACATGACGGTTTCGAGAATGCCGGCCGGCGGTGGTTTCTCCGTCATGTCCAATCACCCGACTTATTCCTCCCCCCTGGTGGGGGAGGCTAGGAGGGGGGGATTGCAGAACGTTAGCGATGAGGGTTCCCCCCATCCCTAACCCCTCCCCACAAGGGGGAGGGGATTCCCTGCTCTCAATTCTTGCCGCCACGATTGCGCTGCGCGAGCGTGCGCAGCCTGAGCGCATTGAGCTTGATGAAGCCCTGGGCGTCCTTTTGATCGTACGCGCCCTGGTCGTCCTCGAAGGTAACAAGTGTCGAGGAATAAAGCGACTTCGGACTCTCGCGGCCGGTGACGATGACATTGCCCTTGTAGAGGTCGAGCGTCACTTCGCCCTCGACGTGCTCCTGGCTCTTGTCGATCAGCGCCTGCAGCATCTCGCGCTCGGGGCTGAACCAGAAACCGTAGTAGATGAGCTCCGCATAACGCGGCATCAGCTCGTCCTTGAGATGGCTCGCGCCGCGGTCGAGCGTGATGCTCTCCATGGCACGATGCGCGGCGAGCAGGATGGTTCCACCCGGCGTCTCGTAGATGCCGCGCGACTTCATACCGACGAAACGATTCTCGACGAGGTCCAGCCGACCGATACCATTGTCGCGTCCGAGATCGTTGAGTGCCTTCAGCAGCGTTGCCGGGCTCATCTTCTTCCCGTCGATCGAGATCGCATCACCCTTGGCGAAGCCGATCTTGATGGTCGTCACCTTGTCGGGCGCCGCCATGGGCGAGATCGTGCGCTGATAGACCATCTCGGGGGCCTTCTGCGCCGGGTCTTCGAGCACTTTGCCTTCGGATGAGGAGTGCAGCAGGTTCGCGTCGACCGAGAACGGCGCCTCGCCTTCCTTGTCCTTGGCGACCGGAATCTGGTGGCTACGCGCGAAATCGAGCAGCTCCGTGCGGCTCTTGAACTTCCATTCGCGCCACGGCGCGATGATCTTGATGCCGGGCTCGAGCGCATAGTAGCTGAGCTCGAAGCGGACCTGATCATTGCCTTTGCCCGTCGCGCCGTGGCAGACGGCATCCGCACCGGTCTTCCGTGCGATCTCAATCTGCGCCTTGCTGATCAGCGGACGCGCGATCGATGTGCCGAGCAGGTAGACGCCCTCGTAGACGGCGTTGGCGCGGAACATCGGAAAGACGAAGTCGCGGACGAACTCCTCGCGCAGGTCCTCGATGAAGATGTTCTCGGGTTTGATGCCGAGCATGAGCGCCTTCTCGCGCGCAGGGCCAAGCTCCTCGCCCTGGCCGAGGTCGGCGGTGAAGGTGACGACCTCGCAGCCGTACTCCTCCTGCAGCCACTTCAGGATGATCGACGTGTCGAGGCCGCCCGAGTAGGCGAGCACGACCTTCTTCACGGACTTGGGCGCGGATGACATGGCAGCTCGACCTCTCGGGCGCAAAATGGACTTTTGCGGCCGCAATATAGGGGGCGTGGCCGTTGCCGCAAGTGCCACCGGCGTTTGCTTGACATCGGCAGGTGGTTATCACTCATAACACCTTCATGACCGGGAATGACCCTTTGCCCGCCGCTCCAATCGCAGGTGCCGAGGCTTTCGATGCGGCCCATGCGCGCGCCTACGCCGAGGGGCTGCCGCGACAGGTTCCGGGCCTGGCCGGCCTTCATCGCATGACATCGCTGCTTCTGGCGGAACACGTTCCCGCCGGCGGTCGCCTTCTGGTGCTCGGGGCTGGCGGCGGCCTCGAGATCAAGGCGCTTGCCGACGACCATGCCGGCTGGACCTTCGATGGCATCGACCCGTCGGCCGAGATGCTCAGGACGGCTGCGCAGATCACAGGGCAGCACTCGGCGCGGGTGCGCCTTCATCAGGGTTACATCGACGCTGCCCCTGAAGGGCCGTTCGACGGTGCCGTCTGTCTCTTGACGCTTCACTTCGTCCCGCGCGACCAGCGCCGGGAGACCCTTCGCCAGATTCGTCGGCGTCTGGTGCCCGGCGCGCCGTTCGCCGTGGCACACATAAGTTTCTCACAGAGCGAACCCGGGCGGAGCCTATGGATCGGCCGGCACGTCGCATTCGGCGGCACCGCGCCCGCGAACGTCGAGGCCGCCAAGCAGGCGATCGCCACCAAGCTCTCGGTTCTCTCGCCGGAGGAAGACGAAGCCATGCTGAGCGACGCGGGCTTCTCCGGCGTGAGCTTGTTCTACGCGGGCCTGAGCTTCAGAGGCTGGGTGGCATACGCCTAGCCACAGGTATCAACCGCTGCCGAACACCTGGCGAAGCTGGTTCAGACCCTGCCCCATGGCATCGCCGAACATGAGAAGCACGAACGCCCAGAGAAAAGCCGAGCTCCAGTTGGCGAGCTGAAATTTCGCACGAGGCATCTCGACGATGCCGGCGACGAGCGGCACCGAAGCCCTGAGCGGCCCCGAGAAGCGGCCGAGAACGACGGCCCACGCGCCCCACTTCTCGAAGAACGCGTGACCCTTGGGAAGAAGGTCCGGATAGTTCCTGAGCGGCCACATGCGCGCGATCTGCTCGTGATAGTGCTGGCCGAGCCAATAGGAGAGCCAGTCGCCGAGCGCCGCGCCGACAGCGGCCATCGTCATGATGAGCCAGAAGTCGAGCCCGCCGCTCGCACCGATGAGCGTGCCGATGGTCACCAGGATGGCCCAGAACGGCAGCACGAGGGAGATGAAGGCCAGGGACTCACCAAACGCGAGCAGGAACACGACAGGCCCGGCCCACGTCTTATGCTCCTTCACGAACGCGATGATCGCGTCCGCATAAGCTTCCAGTCCCATTCACCCTCCCGCAGCTTCGCCTTCTTCCCATCCTTGCATGGGAAAGGCTCGCGAGCGTGTACAGGCTTGCGCATTCAAGCTCAAGCGCCGCCGCAACGCCGCGCGAGGGCTTGGCCGGTCAACCCAATGTGATCGCCACGCTCGCTCGCGCAATCGAACCACGAAGCCGCAGTCTCCGACCAACCGCTCACCCACGGCGCCGTATTGCATCCCGCGAACGGCGCGACCGTGGTCGACAAGCAGAGGAGACGTCCAATGAAGAAGACCATACTCGCCGGACTGGCGCTCGCATTCGCATCAGGTCCGGCATTCGCAGGAACGCCTTGGGTGGATAAGCGCGAACACCGCCAGGCCGTGCGCATCTATAAGGGCATCCAGGACGGGGATCTCTCGTTCCGGGAGTCCGCCAAGTTGATCAGAGGACAGTTGCACGTCCGCCGCATGGAGCGCGCTTTCAAGTCCGACGGCGTGGTCACACCTTGGGAGCGTGCGCGCCTTCACGCCGCACTCAGCCGGCAGAGTGCGCGCATCTTCGTCAAGAAGCACAACTGAGCACGGCAAGGCTGACCTAGCTCTGGCGGTGACCGCGGCGAGCTTCGGCACGACGCGGTCATCCGACCGAACGTTCAGTTGGCGATATGTCCTTTAAGCCTGGTTACGGCAGCCGCGTCGGCGCATCTCGCCCGCCAGCTCCTTCGACACTTCTGCCGCCAGCATGGTGCCGCGCGATTTCTGCGCCGGCGACAGACCACCGGAATAAGGCCCATTGAGCGTTGCCGGCGCCGCGTCGGCCTCGCGCTTGCCATGGGCAAGCTCGTCGCACGAAAGCTCCCGCTTGCGACTGCGGAAGGCAAATAGGCGCACGCCGGCCGCATAGGAGTGGGCGCTCGCCGGCTCGCGGACCCAGCTCCGCTTCGGGTCAGCCAGCATCTGCTTGAGGGCTGCGCCGCGTGCCTCGACACAAGGCGGGCTGTCGTCGACACAGTCCGCCCGCGGTGGCGGGTTGGCCGCTGTTTCGAGGTTGATCACGGAACATGAAGCGAGCGCGCACGCGAGCGCCATCACCGAGGCAGGGATCAGAAGGCGCCCGATCGGGCGACGGACGGTCATGCGGCCCTCTTGTAAGGAATTCAGCCGGAGCATAGAAGCCTCAAAAATGCGGCCATCTGAGCACCGGCCGCCGCTGAAATAACACAAATCAGTAACCGGAGTACTGACTTCCGGGCTAAGTCACTGCCACAGGCAGATACCATGCCCGAGAAGCCATCATCCTCGAATTCAGGGAGAACGCACCTCATGGCGAACGCCATCAGAGTCCATCAGTACGGCGGCCCCGAGGCCATGAAGTACGAGACCGTCGACGTCGGCGCGCCCGGCGCCGGCCAAGTCAAGCTCAAGCAGCACGCGATCGGCGTCAACTTCATTGACGTATATCAGCGCACCGGCCTCTATCCCCAGCCGTCGTTTCCTTTCACACCCGGCAACGAGGGCGCGGGCGAAGTGACGGCGGTAGGCGCGGGCGTCACCGACCTGAAGGTCGGCGATCGAGTTGCCTATGCCGGCGCCATCGGCGCTTATGCCGACGAGCGCCTCGCACCCGCCGACAAGCTCGTGAAGCTTCCCGACTCGATCCCCTACGAGACGGGTGCGGCCATGATGCTGCAGGGCATGACCGTGCAGTATCTCCTGCGCCGCACGTACAAGGTCGGGCCCGACACGACGCTGCTCATGCATGCTGCGGCGGGCGGCATCGGCCTCATTGCCTGCCAATGGGCAAAGCACCTCGGCGCGACCATCATCGGCACGGCAAGCTCGGAAGAGAAGTGCGCGCTCGCCAAGGCGGCGGGTGCGACGCACATGATCAACTACAAGACGGAGAATTTCGTCGAGCGCGTGAACGAGATCACCGGCGGCAAGAAGTGCGATGTCGTCTACGACTCCATTGGCAAGGACACGTTCCCGGCGTCGCTCGACTGCCTGAAGCCGCTCGGCCTGTTCGTGACATTCGGCAATGCCTCGGGTCCGATCGATGCCTTCAATGCCGGCATCCTCGCGGCGAAGGGCTCGCTCTACATGACGCGGCCGACGCTCAACACGTACACGGCCACGCGCGCCGACCTCGTCGCCACGGCGAAGGATCTCTTCGACGTGGTCGGATCGGGCGCAGTCAAGATCAACGTCAATCAGAAATACGCGCTGAAGGATGCCGCCCAGGCGCACAAGGATCTCGAGGGCCGTAAGACCACGGGCTCGATTATTTTGCTGCCTTGATTTTTACTTGCCGCGGGCTGCTGGGAAGGGGTGCTGTCGCATTCTTTCCCGGTGCCATGCCCGCGGCGGCCATAGCGAAACGCTAGGAGCAAGGGGCTGCGGACTGCTGGAAAGAGGTGCTTTTATCCCCTCTCCCCGCTCTTCGCAGGGAGAGGGTTAGGGTGAGGGGCGGGAGCTTGTTCGACGTTGGCGCAAGCTCCCGCCCCTCATCCCGACCTTCTCCCCGCACGCTGGGAGAAGGAGAAGTGGACGGCTTCATCGCGCTCGAGCAACGATCAGCCTAAGCGAGCCGTCGTATTCCGGCGCCGTGCGCAGATGGCCGTACTTGCG
>DATMRT010000063.1:0-5782 GCA_035565975.1 Hyphomicrobiaceae bacterium | reverse complement strand
ATGTCGTCGGCGCGCTCGCGCACGAGGTTCGCCGCCTTGCGCATGATGCCCGAGCGCTCGAAGGACGAGACCTTACGCCACGTCGCAAAGCCCTTCTCGGCAGCCTTGATCGCCTTGTCGAGGTCGGGGCGGCCGGCATAGCCGAGTGTCGCGAGCGGCGTGTTCTTTGCCGGGTTCATGACATCCTGCGACTTGCCCGAAGTCGGCTGAACCCACTGTCCGTCGATATAGTGATTGAGCGTTTCGTAAGCGGTCATGACTGCTCCTTCAGGCCCTTCGATATATATGGTCTGACATAGCGGGTGGGGCTGTCTGCGCGCAAGGACATTCCCGCTCGCTGGCGGCGGACAGCGCAGATCAGACCTGACCGGTCCGCACGGCCTTGATCGCCTACGGACGGTCGTCGAGTTCATAAAGCTCCTCGGGCACGATGACCAGCCCGAAGGCCAGCCGGATGGCCACGAGAAGCACGAGAATGGCTAGAAGCGCTCTAAGCTGCTCGGCATTGAGGCGCTGTCCCGCGCGAACGCCATACTGAGCGCCGAAGACTCCGGCGATCATCAGCGGCGCCGCGAGCAAGAGATCGACCGAAAAGTTCTGCGTCGCCTGCAGCAGCGTCGCGAAGGCCGTGATGAAGACGACCTGGAATTGCGATGTGCCGATGACGACCCGTGTCGGCACACGCAAAACGTAGATCAGGGCCGGCACGAGCAGGAAGCCGCCGCCGACACCCATGACCGCCGTCAGCAGACCGATCACAACACCGATCGCAACGGGCGGGATGGCGCTGATATAGAGCTTGGCCACGCGGAAGCGCAGCTTGATCGGCAGGCGTTGCACCCAGATGTGCTGGCCCCCGCGGCGGCTCGAAGTCTTCAGCGGACCGGGCGCAGGCCTCATGGCGCGGATGCTCTCGACGAGCATCAGTCCGCCCACTGTTCCGAGCAGCACGACGTATGACATGGCAATGAAGAAATCGAGCTGCCCCGCCGCCTTGAGCAATCGCTGAAGCGCGATGCCGGCGACCGCGCCGACCATGCCGCCGGCGATCAGCAGCAGCCCCATGCGAACGTCGACATTGCCACGCTGCCAGTGCGCGATCGCCCCCGAGACGGAGGACGCCACGACCTGACTGGCGCCCGTGCCGACCGCGATGGGCGGCGGCACGCCGAGGAAGATGAGGAAGGGCGTCGTGATGAACCCGCCGCCGATGCCGAACATGCCCGACAGAAAGCCGACCACCAGCCCGAGCAGAACCAGCACGTGCAGACCGATGGCGAGCTCCGCGATCGGCAGGTAGACGCTCATCGGTGCATCACTTTCAAATATGACCCCCGCCGTCCATGGTCGGGTGCATACGCCCGCTTCGCCGAGCCCTCACTGTGGTGCAGCGTCGCGCCCTGAGCCGCGAGCCCGAATTTCCATCAGCCAATAGCAACACGCTTAACGAAGCGCCACCAACGGCCGTTGCGCGTGTGGAAAACGCGCGCGATAACAAGCGGGATCCCTCACCCGAGACATAGTGGAGACCACCATGACCGCGCGTCCGCGCCGCAGTGTGCTGTATATGCCGGGCGCCAATGCGCGCGCCCTCGAAAAGGCGAAATCGCTGCCGGCGGACGCGCTCATTCTCGACCTCGAGGACGCCGTGGCGCCGGACGCGAAGGCCGAGGCGCGTGCGCGCGTGACCGCCGCCGTGAAGGCCGGCGGTTATGGCCCGCGCGAGATCGTGATCCGCGTCAACGGCCTCGACACGCCCTGGGGCACCGACGATCTCAAGGCGGCTGTGGCTGCCGGCCCCGATGCGATCCTCATTCCCAAGGCCGCGAGCGGCGATGACATCGCGCGCGCTTCGGCGGCCATGCGTCAGGCCGGCGCCGGCGAGGCCATGCAGCTCTGGGCCATGATCGAGACGCCGATCGCCATCCTGAAGGCTGACGAGATTGCGGGCGCGGCGCGACACGCGGGCTCGCGACTTGCCGTGCTCGTCCTCGGGCTCAATGATCTCGTCAAGGAGACGAGTGCGATCCTCGATGGCGAGCGCACGGCCGCGCTCTACTGGCTTTCGGCGGCGCTCACGGCGGCGCGCGCACACGGCCTAACGATCCTCGACGGCGTCTATAACAACTTCCGCGACATGGAAGGATACACCCGCGAGTGCCGGCAGGGACGGATGCTCGGCTTCGACGGCAAGACGCTCATCCATCCCGACCAGATCGCGCTCGCCAACGAGGTGTTCTCGCCGCCGGCCGCTGAGGTCGAGTTTGCGCGCAAGATCATCGCAGCCTTCGAGCAGCCGGAGAACAAGGGCAAGGGCGTGATCAATCTCGAAGGGCGCATGGTCGAGCTGCTGCACGCGGACATCGCGCGGCGCACGGTCGCGATTGCCGATGCCATAGCCGCGCGGGGATGAGCGGTTTTTGCTGAAGTCCGCCGGCTGCTGGGAAGAGGTTCTCCGTCCCTTCGATTGTGCTATGCCCGGCGGATATCGCTTGGTTGCGGTCGTTATCCGGGGCGGCGCTTCATGATGCCGATTGTGCTGAGTGCAAAAGTCGAACGCTGGCCCGTCGCGGGGGATTTCACCATATCGCGCGGCGCGCACACGGAAGCGGTCGTTGTGCTCGTCGAGGCGGCGAGCGGAGAGATCGTGGGGCGCGGCGAGTGCGTGCCCTATGCGCGCTACGGCGAGACCGTCGAGGATGTCGTCGCGGCCATCGAAGGCGTCGGTGCCATTGCCTCGCGTCAGGAGCTGACTGAAAGGCTCGCGCCGGGGGCTGCGCGCAATGCGATCGACTGCGCGCTCTGGGATCTCGAAGCCAAGCGCAGCGGCCGCCGAGCGTGGGAACTCGCGGGGCTCGGCCCGTATCAACCGCCGCTCACTTGTTACACGCTGAGCCTCAACACGCCGGAGGTCATGGCGAAGCGCGCAAGCGAGGCGCGTCAGCATCCTCTGCTCAAGATCAAGCTCGGGGGCGGTGCGGCGGACGCCGAGAGGATGCGCGCGATCCGCGTTGCCCGCCCGGACGCGCGTCTCGTCGCCGATGCGAATGAGGCCTGGCATCCCGACGATCTGGAGAGGCTGCTCGCGGTCGCGGCTGAGACACGCTTCGAGCTTGTCGAGCAGCCCCTGCCGGCAGGAAATGACAGCGCGCTGGCGCAGGTGGAGCGTCACGTTCCCGTTTGCGCCGACGAATCCGCACATACGGCCGAGGGTCTCGCCGCACTGCGCGATCGCTACGACGCCGTGAACATCAAACTAGACAAGACCGGCGGGCTAACGGGCGCTCTGGCCATGTCGGCCGAGGCGAAGCAGCGCGGTTTCAAGATCATGGTCGGGTGCATGCTCGCAACGTCGCTCGCCATGGCGCCGGCGACGCTCGTCGCGCAGTCGGCGGACTGGGTCGATCTCGACGGGCCGCTGCTGCTCGCCAAGGATCGCGCGCATGGGCTCGAGTATCCGGGCTCGCGCGTGATGCCGCCCGCGCCGGAGTTGTGGGGGTAGTACTTGGAGCGAGGCGCGAGCGCCACTTCTCCTTCTCCCCGTTCTGACGGGGAGAAGATCGGGATGAGGGGCGGCATGATCGCAAACATTGGCGTGTGCCGCCGCCCCTCACCCTGGCCCTCTCCCCGCACGCGGGGAGAGGGGATCTGGCGCGCTTGCGGCAAACTCCAAATCAAAAAAAGAAGGGGGTCCGGGGTCTCCCCGGCTGGGGTGCGGGGACTGGTCCCCGCCTCGCTTTGCTCGTCGTCGCGTCAGATCGCGCTCATCCGCGGACCTAGCGCCCCGAAGGCTGAAACACGTCGCCGTGGCGGTAGAAGATTTTCCAGGCGCCATCCTCGAAGCGATACCCCTGCGTGACGCGCAGCGTACGCTCGGCCGAGTGGCCGTCGATGGTACGGATCGTGTGCTCGAGGTCGGCGGTCAGCGCCATAGTGCCGTTGATGGATGTCACGAGATTTTCAAGGCGCGTGATGCGCGCGCTGACCTGGCCTGTGACCCACCGAAGGCGCGACCCGATCTCCTCCCATCCGCGCTCCATGCCGCCGAGAGCACCGAAGATCATGACATCCGGCTTGGGTGACCAGAGCGAAATGAACGGCTCGGCATTGCCCGCACCCTGAGCGACAAGAGCCTTTTCAAATTCGACGCGGAACGCCGCGAAAGCCGATTTCAACTCTGCTTCTGTCATGTCCGCCTCCGGGTTCATCCACCAACGCCGCGCGATGCGAGAAAGCGCGGGTTCCTGACGCGCAGCTCGGCGATCAGGAGCGTGCGCAGAGAGTCCGCGAGACCGCGTGCCTTGCCCTCGGGCAGCGTGCCGGCGCGGATGTCGCGCGCGAGCTGGGCCGTGGAGCCCTCGCCTTCCTCGTAGAGACCGTCGAGGAGCGCCCACTCGGCCGCCTCGACCTCTTCCGAGAGGCCGCGCCGCGCAATTTCGAGCGCATTGGCAATCATGGCGCCGGCATAGCGCTGCTCGGCGCTCAGCGCGGGCAGCACCTCCGCGCGCAGCATCTCGGTTGCGAGATCGAGGAGCGCATCGGCATCGAGGCGTCGTGCGGTCATGGGATCGGTCTCCCGGATTCGAGCGCGGCAATGGCTTCGAGAGCGTCGAACTCCATCTCGGCGGGCATGAGACCGGTCAGTGCGAGTTCAAGCGAGCGCTCGCCACCGCTGAGAAAACGCTGCCCCTGCAGAAGTGCGATCGTGGCCCAGCGCGCGGCACCGAGGATTTCCCAGAAGGCCAGCTCGTCCTCGGCGATCGCCGCGTCGGCCATGGCATTGTAGCCATCGAGCAGATCGGCGCGCGTGGCGATGCCGCCGGCCGCGAGCGCGTCATTACCGAAACGCCAGCAGCGGGCCGAGAACCACCCGAGGTCCTCGCGCGGATCGCCCCAGTGGCAGAACTCCCAATCGAGGATCCCCGTGAGATGCCCATCCTCGACGAGATAGTTGCCGGTGCGGAAATCGCCGTGCACGAGCGCGACCGGACGCGGCGCGGGCTTGTGCGCCATGAGCCAGGAGAGAACGAATTCGAGTGCCGGACGCGGCTCGCTCGCCTTGTCGAGCGCGCGGCGCATCTCCGTGATCGCGGTGACGACGGCATCGGGCTCGGGCAGCGGCAGGAAGGCGAGCGTGTCGTTCGGCGGGCGGATCGCGTGGATGCGTGCGAGCTGGCCGCCGATCTCGCGCGCGAGTGCGGGTCCGAACGCGGCGAGCTTGGGGTCGCGCGTGATGCGGCGCGCCTGCGCCGTGCCGGAGAGCAGCCGCTGTACCGCAAAAGGCGCGCCGATCACGTGCTTGTCGGCACACTCGGCAATGGGCTCGGCGACGAGAACGCCCGCTCGGTGCGCAGCCTTGATGCAGGCGAACTCGCGCGGCCGATCGAGGCTCATGGGAAGGCGCGCGACGGCGTCCGTGCGCAGCACAAGCGCGTGCGTGCCGTTGCGCGGACCGCCTCTAATGCTCGCGTCGATGCGCCAGTTCTCCTGCACGGCACCACCGGAGAGGAGGTCGGCGCGCGTGATCTCGACATGCTCGGCCTCGATGGCTTGCGCGAGCCAGCGCGCGAGCGGATCGAGATTGCCCGGATCGAGCGTGCGTGGTCGGGAGCTTGAGCGCGTTTCGTTCATGCGACTTCACCTCGCCTCACGCACCACGCAGTTTCCTCCCCCAGCGCCGAAAGCGCGCCTTCGGCGCGACGGTGGGGGAGGCAAGGAGGGGGGGATTGCAGAACATCGGCGATCGGGATTCCCTCCACCCCTAACCCCTCCCCACAAGGGG
>DATMRT010000062.1:0-54194 GCA_035565975.1 Hyphomicrobiaceae bacterium | reverse complement strand
GGAGCATTGTCGGCATAGCCTCGATTGCCGGGCCGTGGTCGATGGCCGCGCTGGGGCTGTGGCTCGGAACGGCCGTTGCGCTCCCGCTCTCGTTCATCGCCCTCGGTCTCGGGATCGGCGCGCCGCTTGTCAGCAGCGCCGGCAGCGTGCTCCTGCTCTCATCCGTGCTCTTTGGTGCGCAGCCCGGCCTCTCCACACTCATGGCGGCTCGCGTGCGCGATCTCGCCGATGCCGAGCATATGCCGCGGCTCATGCGCGCCATGATCCTCGCGAGTTCTGCCGGTGCGGTGGTCGCCGGCGCTATCCTGCCGCAGATCTACGAGGCAACGCGGAGCCACGTCCTGATCTTCGCCATCGGCGGCGCCGCCATGATCATCGGCGGGCTGCTCGTCGCGCCGTGGGCGCGCGCGCGACGTTAGGATCGTCAGACCGTCGTCACCTTGAGGTCGGAGAACTTCACTTCGGGTGAGCGCTCCTCGATCCAGTTCAGCGTGAATGCCGACTGCGCCATGAACACCGGATCGCCGTCGAGATCGCGCGCGATCTGCAACTTGTTGCGTTCGACGAACTTGTCGAGATCGGCGCGATCCTCCGCCGATATCCAGCGCACGGTGTCACAGGGCGCGGGATCGAAGGCAACAGGCAGGCCGTATTCGTTCGCGAGGCGATCCGAAAGCACATCGAGCTGCAGCGCGCCGATCACGCCGACGACCGGCGGCGAGCCATCGATCGGCGAGAAGAGCTGCACGACACCTTCCTCGGCCATCTCCTGGAGGGCTTCGCGCAGCTTCTTGGCGCGGATGGCGTCCTCGAGCCGGATGCGGCGCAGGATTTCGGGCGCGAAACTCGGGATGCCGAGGAATTTGAGATCCTCGCCCTCCGTCAGCGCATCGCCGATGCGGAGCGTGCCGCGATTGGGGATGCCGACGACATCGCCCGCAAAGGCCTCCTCCGCGATCGAGCGATCCTGCGCGAAGAAGAACTGCGGCGATGTGAGCGCCATAGTCTTTCCCGTGCGCACGATCTTGACGCGCATGTTGCGCGTGAGCTTGCCCGAGGCGACGCGCATGAAGGCAATGCGGTCGCGATGGTTCGGATCCATGTTCGCCTGGATCTTGAAGACGACACCGGACATGGTCGGCTCTGTCGCCTCGACGATGCGCGTCGCAGCCTTCTGCGCGCGCGGCGGGGGGGCGTGCGCGACGAGCGCATCGAGCAGATTGCGGACGCCGAAATTCTTGAGCGCGCTGCCGAAGTAGACGGGCGTCAGCGTGCCGTGCTGGAAGGCCTCGACATCGAACTGTCCGCAGGCGCCCTCGACGAGGTCCATCTCCTCGCGCCAGCGCGCTGCTGTGTCACCGTCCACGAACGTATCGATGATCGGATCGGCGGGGCCGGACGTCTCGATGCCGTCCGGATCCTCGTCGAGGCGGGCAATGCGCTTGCTGTTGAGATCGTACGTGCCGCGAAAATCGCGCCCGCGCCCGATCGGCCAGACCATGGGGGCGGTATCGAGCGCAAGCGTCTTCTCGATCTCGTCGAGCAGCTCGAGCGGCTCCTGGCTCTCGCGGTCCATCTTGTTGATGAACGTGATGATCGGGATGTCGCGCAGGCGGCAAATCTCGAAGAGCTTGCGCGTGCGCGCCTCGATGCCGCGCGCAGCGTCGATCACCATGATGGCGGCATCGACTGCGGTGAGCGTGCGGTAGGTGTGGTCGGAGAAGTCCTCGTGGCCCGGGGTGTCGAGCAGGTTGAAGACCGTGTCGCGGTACTCGAACGTCATGACCGACGTCACGACCGAGATGCCGCGCGCGCGCTCGATGGCCATCCAGTCCGAGCGCGTGCGGCGGCGATCGCCCTTCGCGCGCACCTGGCCGGCAAGCTGGATGGCACCACCGAACAACAGCAGCTTCTCGGTCAGCGTGGTCTTGCCCGCGTCAGGGTGCGAGATGATCGCGAACGTGCGCCGCCGGGCGACCTCGCGCGCAATTTCGCCGCCGGGGCGGGCGCGGGGCTCGGCGGGCGCCACGACCGCGGTCGGGCTTTCGTCATTCACGGAATTCGGCCTCCGGAAACTGAATCGTGCGTGCGTATACCACCATATAGGGCGCCAGGTCACGGTCCGGGAGGCCGCCGGCGATACGAGGGCGCGAGACCGGCTTCAGCCCGGAGAAGCTGGCGGAAAGTCCGCCATTGCGGACAAGGGCCTAGCGAAACGTGACGTATAGCGTGCCGGGGGCACGCCGCACGACGCGCGCGTGATGCGTCCGGCCTCCAACACGGAGATCGAATGTGCTTCCGATGCCGAAGACCGAGTTGAGCGAGAGCTCTGCCGCGGTGTCGGAGATGCTCACGATCTCGCAGCGCCGTGGTGCCTGTCCGGGCACGATGATCTCGGCACGTGTGTTTCGCTGTTGCCGTCCGGCAGCTTCCTTAGTGTTTCGTTTGCCAAATGTCATCGCTGGACGCTCCTTTCACCAAGGAAACGTCAGGTCGAAACCAAAGTTCGACATCTCGGCGATGGAGCGCAGCCATCAATCCGTCCGATCGCGCGGCACGTCGCGCATCAGGAAGGCGACGGGCACGGACAACGCAGCCGTGAAGGCAAAGAGATAGAACGCATTGATGTAGCCGATCATCGCCGCCTGCCGCTGTAGCTCACCGGCGAGCGCGAGAAGGCCACCCTGGCTCTCGAGATTCCAGAGGCCGACCGCGCCCGGGTAGGCGAGTACCCTGTTGAAAGGCGAGATGTGCTCGGTGAAGGCGGAGTAGCTCGCCGCCGTCGAGCGCACGAGCACGACGATCGAGAGCGAGATGAAGAGGCTGGAGCCGAAGTTGCGCACGAGATGAAAGACGGACATGCCGTCGGTGATGCGCCCCTTGTCGAGCGTGGCGAAAGCGAGCACGGACATGGGCGTGAACGCAAGGCCGAAACCGAAACCCTGCAGCGCGTTCGTCCAGAAGACGTCGAAGTCCGTGAGATTGATGTCGAGATGGGCCATGCCCAAGCCGGCAATGGCCTGGCAGCCGAGGCCTATGGCGAGCGTCGTGCGCGGATAGAGCCGCGTCATGGGGACGATGACCAGGAAGGAGGTCCAGTTCCCGATGCCGCGGGCTGCGAGCAGGAGGCCGATCGAGCTGTCCGGATAGCCGCGCAGATCGTGGAGCAGACCCGGAAAGAGGGCGATCGCCGTGAAGCTCAGTGCGCCCATGATAAATGCAACAATGAGCCCCAAAGCAAAATTGCGATCCAGAAGCAAGGTTGGATCGAGAAACGGCTTCCTGGCGCTGAATGTGTGGACGATGAACACCCAGAATGCGCAGATGGCGACCAGCAGCTCGATCCAGATTTCGGTCGAGTCGAACCAGTCGAGGCGGTTGCCGCGGTCCATGATGAGCTGAGCGGCCGCGATGGCGACCGAGAGCGCGATGAAACCTGTCCAGTCGAAGTACGTGGGACTGCGCGAGGTGTGCTCGGAAAGGGCAAACCAGCAGCAGACGGTGGCGAGAATGCCCGGCGGCACGATCATCAGGAAGGCCATGCGCCAGCCGTACAGCTCGCTTACGAAACTGCCGACGACGGGGCCCGTGACCGGCCCGATCACGGCACCGATGCCCCAGATCATCATCATCAATGCGTGCTGATGACGTGGGAATGTCGCGAGCACGATGGCTTGGCCCATAGGCATGATCGGCGCGCCGAAGAGGCCCTGCCCGACGCGGAACAGCACAAGTGTTTCGAGGCTCGTCGCGAACGCACAGAGCAGAGACGAGATCGTGAAGCCGAGCGCTGACCCGAACATGACCGTGCGCCAACCGAGCCGGCTCGCCAGCCAGCCGACGAGCGGTGTGCCGATCGCGGTTGCGATGAGGTTGAACGTGATGACCCAGGCGATTTGGTCCTGGGTTGCGGACATGGCCCCTTTGATCTGCGGCAGGACCACGTTGGCAAGCGTGATCGTCATGCCGAAGAGCAGGGTGCAGAGCTGCACCATCAGCAGGATGAGCCACTGGCGGGCGGTAACGCTCCCGAGGCCGGACGATGCGGTCTGAGTAGCCATGTCTGTCGGTGGCTGGATGAATTCCGGCGCGGCGAACGGCTCGGCGCGGCGCCATAAGATCAGCTAATGTCGGGCCTGTCATCCACCGGCTTCGCACGTGCGGAGATTGGAAACTCTTCGTGCGGAGCCCGCGTTGCTACTCCATTAATTGTGAAAGAAGTCGCCGGGCGCAGGAGTGGTCGCCATGACCATCGAGAGGCTGAAGTTCGATCCCGACGGGCGCATCCCGAACAACCCGACGCTCGCGTTCATGGCCTATCGCGGGGCGCTCGGCTTCAAGGGATCCGAGCCGGAGCAGGCCATCATCCGTCATTTCGCGGCCAACGGCTGGGGTGATGCGTGGATCAACGGCATCTATCCCTTCCAGCATTACCATGCAACGGCACATGAGGTTCTCGGCATCGCGCGTGGGCGGGCGCTGGTGCAGTTCGGCGGGCCGAATGGACCCCACATCGAGGTGGCGGCAGGCGATGCCGTCCTGATCCCCGCCGGCGTCGGCCATTGCCGGCTCGACATGAGCGGCGATCTCTCCGTCGTCGGCGCCTACCCGCATGGGCAGACGGCCGACCTCCGGCGCGACAAGGCCTCCGATCTCCAAGGGGCTGCCGAACACATTGCCAAGGTGGGCTTGCCGCGTCTCGATCCCGTGACGGGCAGGCCGTTCGCCCCATAGGCGCGGTGTGGGGCTTGGGCAGGCCACGGCGACGGGTTTACGGTTCCCATCCTCCAGGCTCTCGACTATGTATCTGCCCCGGCGGCGGGATACCCGCCGGCCCATCCCTGGAGTGCGCCCAAATGACTGCCAATGCGCCTGTGCCGAAGCCGGGTATTCTCGATATTCAGGCCTACGTGCCCGGCGAGAGCGCGGTACCGGGCGGCCTGAAGCCGATCAAGCTTTCGTCCAACGAGACGCCGCTCGGGGCGAGCCCGAAAGCCGTCGCGGCCTACAAGGCGCTCGCGGACGAACTCGCGCTCTATCCGGACGGTTCGGCAACTGCGCTGCGGCAGGCGATCGGGCGTGTCTATGGCCTCGATCCGGCGCGCATCGTGTGTGGTTGCGGCTCCGACGAGCTGCTGAACCTGCTGGCGCACGGCTATGCAGGCCCCGGCGACGAGGTTCTGTTCACGGAGCACGGCTTTCTCGTCTACAAGATCGTGGCGCTCGGCAATGGCGCGACCCCGGTCATTGCGCCGGAGAAGGATTTCCGCACTGACGTCGATGCGCTCATCGCGAGGCTCTCGCCGCGCACGAAAATCGTCTTCCTGGCGAACCCGAACAATCCGACGGGGACGTACATCCCGTTCGATGAGGTGCGCCGCCTGCACCGCGCCCTGCGCCCCGACACGCTGCTGGTGCTCGACGCAGCCTATGCGGAGTATGTTCGCCGCAATGACTACGAGGCCGGCATCGAGCTCGCTGCGACCTCGCCGAACACGGTGATGACGCGCACGTTCTCGAAGATTTACGGTCTCGCGGGACTCCGCCTCGGCTGGGCCTACTGCCCTGCGGGCATTGCGGACGTGCTCAATCGTATACGAGGGCCCTTCAACGTGACGTCGGCCGCCATCGCTGCCGGCATCGCCGCGATCGAGGATGCGGGGCACATCGAGGCTTCCGTCGCCCACAATGAGAAGTGGCTCCCCTGGGTGACGGAGGAGATCAGCAAGCTCGGTCTGAAAGTGACGCCGAGCGTCGGTAATTTCGTACTCATCCACTTCGAGAAAGAAGGTCCGAAAAGCGCTGGCGCTGCGGACGAGTTCCTGAAGCGCCGCGGCATCATCATGCGGCGAGTGGCCGGGTACGGCCTGCCGCACGCCCTGCGCATGACCATCGGAACGGAATCCGACAATCGGGCTGTCGTCGCGGCGCTTTCCGATTTCCTGAAGGGCAGCCCGAGATGAGCCATCACTTCGATACAGTCGCCCTGATCGGTATCGGTCTGATCGGCTCGTCGATCAGCCATGCCATGCGGCGCGGTGACCTCGCGCGGCGCATCGTAGGAGCGGCCAAGACCGAGGCGACGCGCGCCACCGCTTTGCGGCTCGGTCTCGCGGACGAGGTTTTCGCGAGCGCTGCCGATGCCGTGAAAGAGGCCGACCTGGTGATCTTGTGCGTGCCCGTGCGCGCGTGCGGTCCGGTAGCCGCCGAGATCGCGGGAAGCCTGAAGCCCGGTGCCATCCTGACCGACGTTGGCTCGGTCAAGGGATCGGTGCTTGCCGACGTCGCGCCGCATGTGCCCGCGGGCGTGCATTTCATTCCAGGTCACCCGATTGCGGGTACGGAGCATTCAGGCCCCGAGTCGGGGTTCGCCGAGCTTTTCGATGGGCGATGGTGTGTGCTGACGCCGCCGCCCGGCGCCGATCCCGACGCCGTTGCGCGCCTGAAGGCCTTCTGGCAGGCGCTCGGAAGCAACGTGGAGATCATGGCGGCCGATCATCACGACATGGTGCTCGCGATCACCAGCCACGTGCCGCATCTCATCGCCTTCAACATCGTCAACACCGCAGCTCATCTGGAGCGCGTGACGGAAAGCGAGGTCATCAAGTTCTCGGCCGGCGGCTTCCGCGATTTCACGCGTATCGCAGCTTCCGATCCGACCATGTGGCGGGACGTGTTCCTGACCAACCGGACGGCGATGATCGAAATGCTCGGGCGCTTCACGGAGGATCTGCTTCACCTGCAGCGCGCCATGCGCTTCGGCGACGGCGAGACCCTGTTCCGGATGATCACGGAGGCCCGTCACATCCGCCGGGGCATCATCGAGGCCGGCCAGGATACGGCAGCCCCCGACTTCGGCCGTCACAAAACGCCCGTCTCCGAAGGCGGCAAGAAGTCGTAGAAAGAGCGAGAAAGCCGCGGCGCTGATAAACCGAAGTGAGCCGGTGGCTCACTTCAGGGGCTTGTGCTTCGCGCCCTGCTTGTCCCAGAGGTCGAGTTCTTCGCGACGGCCGTCGCTATGTGTGATGCTGATGCCCCACCACTTGCGCCGGACCTCGCTGTAGTGGACCTCCGGGTCGTACACGAGCTTGGTCAAGGTCAGGTAATCGGACGTCAGACGCCCCACGGATTGGAGCACCAAGTAGGAATTCACGACCAGGTTACGCCGCGTCGTCTCGAGCTGCACCTGGCTCGCAAGGTATTCCTGCTCGGCATTGAGCACGTCGAGGATCGTGCGCTGGCCGACCTTCTGCTCCTCGCGGACACCGGTCAGCGCCGTGCGCGCGGCCGTGACGGCGATCTGATCGGACTCGAGCTGGGCCCGCGATGCGATGAGCTGTGCCCACGCCGAGAGCACGCCTTCGCGCGCCACGGTACGGAACCGCTCAACCTCCTGCAGTGTCGCCAGATGATCGTGCTTCGCCTGACGCACGCGGGCGTGCACCGCGCCACCCTCATAGATCGGGATGTTCAGGCGCCCGGACACTGTCGCGCCCTCGCGCTCATCGATCGATGAGCTCGGATCGAAACGCTGTGAGTACCCGGCCTCAAGGCTGACGGACGGAAGGAGCTCGCCCCAGATGCGCTCCACCGTATAGCGCGCGGCCTGCTCCCGGTAGAGTGCCGCGACAACGTCAGGGCTCTCGCGCGTCGCAATCGCGATGGCGTCCTCCTGGGATTTCGGAAGACGGGCGTACGGCGGGGGCTCGACAAGGCGGGAAGGGGGATGTCCGACCACGCGCTCGAACGTCGCGCGGCTGATTTTCAGGTTCGATCTGGCAAGGTCGAGAGCCGAGATGGAGGCAGCCCTGCGTGCTTCTGCCTGAGCGACGTCCGTCCGGGTCACTTCACCGACGGCGAAGCGGTCGCGCGTCGCCTGCAGCTCACGCGAGAGAACATTCACGTTGTTCTCGCGCAAACGAACGATCGCCTGGTCGCGGATAACGTCCATATAAGCCGTGACGGCTTGAAGCAGGACGGCTTGCTCGGTCGTGCGCAGCGTTTCGCGGCCGGCTCGGACGAACGCTTCGGCTTCGTTGACGGCATTGATCGTCTGGAAACCATTGAAGATGGGCTGTGTCAGGTTGACCGAGTAGCCCTTCGAGGTGTTTCCACCATCGCCGACAGAGGGCGGGCGGGTGCGCTGCCAGTCGCGCGTGACGTCGGCGGTGGCCCCAATATTGGGGCGGAAGCCCGAATTCGCGATGGCGACATTTTCGTCAGTGCTGCGCAGGCGTGCGCGCTCGGCGTCGAGCTGCGGGTTGTACTTGTAGGCAGCCGCCAGCGCCTGATGAAGTGTCTCGGCCTCAGCAGGCACAGCCACACTGAGCGAGCCGACGGCGATCACGGTCGCCGCGCAAACTCTCCTCAGCGGTCTGCCGGCCGCTTGAATCGAGGTCCATTTCCAATCAAAGGTCACTGTCATTCGCTCTGCCACTCGGAACCGCGAGTTGTTGTATCGTTGCGCCCAACGCGACTACCGGTACACGCACTCGCGACCCCATCCGAAGCTACTCATACTCGGCCGCGCTTCGTACAGACGCCGACTCACCCCTTTTAGGGGTTCATTAGGGGTTTGCCCGGCGGCAAAGGAAAGTAAAAATATACGATCTGTTAGGAACTGCCGGCCGGCGTGGCCGCAAGTCAACACCCGCCCGGTCACACAGACGCAGCCGTGCCGCGCCTCGGCCTGCAAAATGCGCGTCCTCAGATGCCAGAATGTCGCATCGGAGGCCGGCGTCGGCCAAAGTTGCGCTCCCGTCACGTCGTGGGTATAAGCGGCGCATCTCTTCGTTCTGAGAGCCTGCGCGGCACCCTTGGAGGCCGGCGGGCGGCAACGGGTGCCCCGGTCAAGCAATGGTCGGGGCCGGTTTTGTTTGGAGACAGGAAAAAATGGCCCAGGCCAATGAGATCAAGGCTTCGGCGCGCGCGGCGAGCGGCAAGGGGGCCGCCCGCGCCGTCCGACGCACCGGCAATGTCCCTGCCGTCGTCTACGGCGGCGATGAGGGCAGTGCCGATACCATCCAGATCGACGCCAACGAACTGTTTATCCTCATCAAACGGGGACGCTTTCTATCGACGGTATTCGATATCGACGTCGATGGACGGAAGCTGAAAGCCATTCCCCGCGATGTGCAACTCGACCCCGTCAAGGATTTCCCGCTCCACGTGGATTTCCAGCGCATCGGCTCGGACAACCGCGTGCGGGTCGGCGTGCCGGTGCGCTTCGTCAATGAAGCGCTCTCGCCGGGTCTGAAGCGGGGCGGCGTCCTCAACATCGTGCGCCACGACGTCGAAGTCTGGTGCCCGGCAGACAAGATCCCGGACCACTTCGAAGTGGACCTCACGGGTCTGACGATCGGCCGCTCCATTCACATTTCGGCGGTGGCACTTCCCGAAGGGGTCACGCCGACGATCACGGACCGTGATTTCACGGTCGCGACGATCGCCGGTACCGGCGGCAAGGACGAGGATGAGGCTCCGGCAGCCGCAGCTTCGGCTGGCGACGCCAAGGCCGCTGCCCCGGCTGCCGCCGCGGCGCCAGCCGCCAAGGAGGCCCCGAAGGGCAAGAAGTAGGCACGTCGTCCCCGGGCGGCCAGTACGCGCGAGTGAGCCATGAAGCTCTTCGTCGGTATCGGGAATCCCGGGGCGAAGTACGCCCGCCATCGCCACAACGTCGGCTTCATGGCCGTCGAGCGCATTGCCGAGCGCCACGGCTTCGGTCCCTGGCGCCGGCGCTTCCAGGGGCATACAGCCGATGGGGAGCTCGATGGCACGAAGGTCCTGCTGCTCAAGCCGGACACGTACATGAACGAGAGCGGTCGCGCCGTCGGCGAGGCGGCGCGGTTCCTCAAGCTTTCGACCAGCGACATCGTGGTCTTTCACGACGAGCTGGACCTCCTGCCGGGCAAGCTCAAGGTCAAGACCGGCGGCGGGAACGCCGGCCACAACGGTCTGCGATCAATCACGGCGCATCTCGACAACGAGTATGCCCGGGTCCGCATCGGCATCGGCCATCCGGGCGCGAAGGAGCTCGTTCAGTCCTGGGTGCTGCACGACTTTGCACGCGCCGATGAGGCTTGGCTCGAGCCTCTGCTGGACGCCATCGCGGACGCGGCGCCGCGCCTTGCGGCGGACGACACGCCACGCTTCCTCACGGATGTCGCGCGGGCGCTCACGCAGGACGGGGATGGCCAAGAGGCACCGAAGCAGCGCCGTGGGGCGGTTGCTGAGGCGTCCCCCGCGCGCAGTGCCGAGCGTCATCCGACGGGCGAGCGGGCCGGCAAGCGTGCCACGGCGCTTGCCGAGAACTTGAAAAACTGGCTGGCCAAGCGCCGCCCAAAAGACTGATCCAAGGACAGGGTTCATGGGCTTCAAATGCGGTATCGTCGGCTTGCCCAATGTCGGCAAGTCCACGCTCTTCAATGCGCTCACGCAGACGGCGGCGGCGGAAGCGGCCAACTATCCCTTCTGCACGATCGAACCGAATGTCGGTGAGGTGGGTGTTCCAGATCCGCGCCTCGACGAGCTCGCGGCCATTGCCAAGTCCGGCGAGACCATCCCAACCCGCCTGACCTTCGTCGATATTGCCGGCCTCGTGAAAGGCGCCTCGCGCGGCGAAGGGCTCGGCAACAAGTTCCTCGCGCATATTCGCGAAGTGGATGCTGTCGCCTATGTGTTGCGCTGCTTCGATGACGACGACATCACGCACGTCGCGAACCGGATCGATCCGCTTGCCGACGCCGAGGTCGTCGAGACCGAACTGATGCTCGCCGACATGGAAAGCCTCGAGCGCCGCCTCGCGACAGTCGAGAAGAAGGCCAAGAGCGGCGACAAGGAAGCCGCGGCGCAAGTCGCGCTCATGCAACTCGCGCTGGTGCCTCTTCGCGAGGGCAAGCCCGCGCGGACTGCCGTCGTGCCCGAGGAGGATCGGCCTGCCTTTCGTGCCCTTCAGCTCCTGACGGCCAAGCCGGTGCTCTACGTCTGCAATGTGGATGAAGCATCGGCGGCCAGCGGCAACAAATACTCGGCGACCGTGAGCGAGCGCGCGAAAGCCGAGGGTGCGGCCGTCGTCGTCATCTCAGCCAAGATCGAATCCGAGCTGGCCGGGCTCGCCGCCGACGAGCGGGAGGCTTTCCTCGCCGAGATGGGTCTCGAGGAACCCGGCCTCAATCGCCTGATCCGTGCCGGCTACAATCTGCTTGATCTGGTGACGTTCTTCACGGTCGGACCGAAGGAGGCGCGCGCCTGGACGGTCGAGCGCGGGACCAAGGCGCCGCAAGCCGCCGGCGTGATCCACACGGATTTCGAGAAGGGCTTCATCCGCGCCGAGACGATCGCCTTCGCCGACTACGTTGCCTACAAGGGCGAGGCCGGCAGCCGCGATGCGGGCAAGATGCGCCTCGAAGGCAAGGAGTACGTCGTCCAGGACGGCGACGTCATGCACTTTCGTTTCGCGAACTGACAAGCCGGGACAATTCAGGCGGCTCGTTTCCGAGCCGCCTGAGTCAAAGCGTCCGATGTGCGTGCCGGAGACTATCCGGCCAACTACTTCTTCTGGGCCGGCGCTGCCTCACCCTTACCGTCCTTCGCCTCGGCCTGGCGCTTGCGCGCTTCCTCGGCAAGCTGCTGCTGGCGCTGGGCGATTTGCTGCATCAAGGCCTTGCGCGCTTCGGAATACTTCTGGTTGTCGATGGGCTGGCCCTCGAGGGCTTCCTTGAAGCCGACCAGCGGAACGGGGAAGGCGACCACCTGGCCCTGAGCATTGATCGCGAGCACCATGATGCCGGCGCCCTTCCGGAAGCTGTCGATGAGCTCCTTGGTCGCCTCGATCTCGGCGGTGCAGCCTGCCGGGTGGCAAAGCGTGTAGTGGAACTTCACCGGCTCGAGCTTGGTGTCGTCGAACTTCTCGTTCTTCTGGATCTTGTCCCACTGCTCCGCATTGTAGACGGTCGCGCGCAGTCCCGGTCCGATCGCCATCCCGAGCGGGACCATGACCATCAGATGCTGCTTGTCCTCGCCCTCGACCTGACGCAGGGCGGCCGAGACGAGAACCATGCCCGTATTGCCGTCGAGGCGTTCATGATGCGTGAGGCAGATGTTGCGCTGCTCGCGCGTCGGCTTGCCGTCCTTGTCGCGCAGCACGATGGGGGCCTTCTCGCAGAGCTTGACCCACGCGCTCTGGGGGGGCTCGGCGTCCTTCTTTGCGGCCTCTTTTTTTGCCGCTGCTGGAGGTGCCTTGCCTTTCTGGTCCTTCTTGGCCTGCGCGAGTGCCGCGCCGGTCGTCAGTGCAAGCGCGCAGGCGGCCACTGTCACGGCACGCGCGCCGCGAGACATCCACCCGGTTACGCGAGTCGTGTCAGTCATTGTCCTTGAACCCTCGTCCTGCAAAGCGGCCCGGCGGGCCTGCATCCCCATGATCTTTAAGCCTCGCCGGCCGGAATTGCGCGCCGAGACGCTGGCGTTCCCGCCCGCCTATTCGTTGACCCGGCACTAAGGGCCCGAATACGGCATTCCCGTGACCTGGTCTCGGGCTTGATTTGTCGTACACAAGGGAAGCCGCGACGACCGTGGCGTTCAGGCAACGGCGGACCGCGAGCCCGCCGCATCCGAAGTTTGGAGTCCTTCCAGGAAGCGAGCGCCATCGCGAGACTTGATCCCGCCCTGATCGCCGTGCATGCGTCGCGTCATGGGTTGGAGGGCGACGGGCAAGGTGCGCGCAAGAGAGAGATCATCGCGGCTCAGCGGCTGGACTGAGACGTGTACGCTCCTTCTAGCGGCGTTCATGATCGCGACGCTCGGTCGCGGGCTCGGCGCGGCGGAGGCGCAGCCCCGACACGGCATCGCCATGCACGGCGATCCGGCTCTGCCTGCCGATTTCGCTCATCTCCCTTACGTCAATCCCGATGCGCCAAAGGGTGGGCGCATCGTGCTCGGTCAGCACGGGACCTTCGACAGCCTCACGCCCTTCATCATCCGAGGCGTCGCCGCGGCCGGCTTGCGCGACTACGTCTACGAGAGCCTGCTCGCGCGCTCTCTCGATGAGCCCTTCTCGCTCTATGGCCTCGTGGCGCAGTCGATCGAGGTGCCTCCCGATCGCAGTTTCATCGTCTTTCATCTCGATCCGCGCGCACGCTTCTCGGACGGTCAGCCGATCACGCCCGAGGATGTGCTCTTTTCCTGGGAGCAGCTCAAGGACAAGGGTCCGCCCTATATGCGCGCTCACTACCGTACGGTGAGCAAAGCCACGATCCTGCCGCCGCGCGCCATCCGCTTCGATTTCGAGGACCACGGCAACCGCGAGGCGCCACTGCTGTTGGGTCTCATGCCGATCCTGCCGAGCCACAGCCTCGACGCCGCGACTTTCGAGCAGACCTCGCTCGACGTTCCCATCGGCAGTGGACCCTACGTGGTGGCGTCACTCGAAGCCGGGCGCACGATCACCTATCAGCGCAATCCCGACTGGTGGGGACGCGACCTGCCGATCAATCGCGGCCGCTTCAACTTCGACGAAATCCGCTTCGACTACTATCGTGACGCGACGGCACTCTTCGAAGCTTTCAAGAGCGGGCAGATATCATTCAGGCCCGAGGAGGATCCGGCGCGCTGGGCGGAGGGCCGGGCACTTCCTGCCGTCGCCGAAGGCCGCGTGAAGATCGCCGAGTTCGATATCGGTGTGCCGGCGGGCATGGCGGCCTTCGCCTTCAACACGCGGCGCTGGCCGTTCAACGATGTGCGCGTGCGCCAAGCCTTGATCCAGATGTTCGACTTCGAATGGATCAACCGCAATCTCTACCACGGCGGTTTTTCGCGTACGCAAAGCTACTTCGAGCGCTCGGCGCTCGCCTCGACGGGACGGCCGGCCGACGCGCGCGAGCGTGCGCTGCTCGCACCGTTCTCGAGCCTCATCAAGCCGGATATTCTCGACGGGACGTGGCAGCTTCCCATCAGCGATGGATCCGGCCACAACCGCGAGAACCTGGCGCGCGGCGTCGCCATCCTGAAGGAGGCGGGTTTCTCGCTGCAGGGAAGGCAGATGCTGGCTGCGGACGGCCGCCCACTCGCCTTCGAGATCCTCGCGGCGACGCGCGCGCAGGAGCGCCTCATGCTGAGCTTCACGAACACGCTGAAGCGTATCGGCATCGACGTGCACGTGCGCCAGGTCGACAGCGCCCAGTATCAGGAACGTCTGCGCACCTTCGATTTCGACATGATCCAAGCCAACTGGCCGGCGTCGCTTTCTCCCGGCAATGAGCAGATCAACCGCTGGGGCAGCGCCGCCGCCGATATCGAACGCTCGCTCAACTATCCGGGCGTAAAGAACCCCGCCGTCGATGCCATGATCGAGGCGCTGCTCAAGGCCGAGGAGCGGGATGATTTCGAGGCCGGCGTGCGTGCGCTCGATCGCGCGCTCCTCTCGGGCGACTACGTGATCCCGCTCTTTCACGCCCGCCGGCAATGGGTCGCCTATTGGGCCTATCTCCAACCCGCCCCGCGCCCGACGCTCTACGGCTACAATATCGATACGTGGTGGCACGCCGAGCGCTGAGCGGACGCGCCGATCAGCGAAGCCTAGAGCTGCCAAAACAAGCTCGGAACCGCCGCCGGGTCTTAACGCCGCGCGCCAATCGGCTATCATGGCTCCAAGACCGGAAAAGGCTCGAAGGCCAAGGATCCGGACCGTGGAGGAAGCGACATGATGAAGGCTGTTGTCGTCGGCACGTCCGGCGTTGAAGTGCGCGAAGTGCCAAAGCCCACGCCGGGCCCGACTCAAGTGCTGGTGCGCGTCAGGGCGAGCGGGCTCAATCGGGCCGACCTGATCATGGCCTCGGGTCGACCGCACGGCGCGCATGGCGGCGCCGGCGCCATTCTCGGTCTCGAGTTCGCCGGCGAAGTCGTCGATGTCGGCGGGCAGGTGAGCGGCATCAAGGCGGGTGACCGCGTGATGTGCTCGGGTAATGCGGGCTATGCCGAATACGCGGTGACGGACTACGGCCGCGTCGCCAAGATCCCGGCGAACAACATGACGTTCACGCAGGCCGCCACGCTCCCTGTCGCCCTGCAAACCATGCATAATGCCGTCGTGACCGCGGGACGTCTGCGCAAAGGCGAGACCATTCTCATCCAGGGTGCAAGCTCCGGCGTTGGGCTCATGGGTATGCAGATTGCGAAGCACATGGGTGCGAGTCTCGTACTCGGCTCGTCGACGAATGCAAGCCGGCGCGCGCGCCTCAAGGAATTCGGCGCCGATGTCGCGATCGATACGACCGATCCCACATGGCCCGATAGCGTGGTGAAGGCGACCGACGGTAAGGGCGTTGACGTCATCGTCGATCAGATCTCGGCGCCCGTCGCCAACGGCAATCTCAAGGCTGCGAAGGTGCTCGGCCGCATCGTCAATGTGGGTCGGCTCGGCGGCTTCACCGGCGAGTTCGACTTCGATTTGCATGCGGCCAAGCGGATCGACTACATCGGCGTGACCTTCCGCACGCGCTCCGTCGAGGAGGTGCGCGAGATCAACCGCCTCATGCGCGTCGATCTCTGGGATGCGGTCGAGAGCGGCAAGCTCGCGCTTCCTATCGACAAGAGCTACCCGCTCGATCAGGCCGCCGAGGCGCTCGCCCACATGAAGGCCAACGAGCACCTCGGCAAGATCGTGCTCACGCAATAGGGCGGCCACCTTCATGAAATTCGGGAGCTACAACCTCGACATCCTCGTGACTGGCTATCCGGGCAAGTCCGTGTGCCACGGCAGCCTCGGCTGGAGCACCATCGCGCTGTTGCGGGGTGAGGGGCGCGTTATCCTCATCGATGTCGGCTCGTTCAATCAGCGGACGCTCATCCAGAAGCAGCTCGCGGCGCACGACCTCGCGCCCGCTGACGTAACGGACGTGATCCTCACGCACTCCCACCATGATCACTCCATCAACTGGGTCATGTTTCCCAAAGCACGCGTGCACATCGGTGCGGGTGAGCTGGAATGGTCATTGAAGGAGCCGTGGGGCACGTCGCCTGTGCCTGAGCTTTACGTGCGCGAGCTTGCCGGCTCGCCGCAGCTTGTGCGCGTCTCACCCGGCAGCGAGGTGCTGCCGGGCATCGTCTGTCATCATGCGCCGGGACATACGCCCGGTCATCTGATCTTCACGATCGAAGGCGCCGAGCGCGACGTCATCTTCACCGGCGATGCCGCCAAGAACCGCGTCGAGCTGACGACGCTCGAAGCCGATATGACATACGATCCGGCGGTCACGCGGGCGTCCATCGAGTTGATGTGGAAGCTCTGGAAGAAGAAGCCGAACACGCTCCTTGTGCCGGGTCATGATGTGCCCATGGTGTTGCGCGACGGCAAGCCGACGTACATCGGCAAACGCGAAGCGGCCATCACCGCATGGTTCGGCGATACGCTCGAGCAGACGACGCTCATATCGCTGGTGACGTGAGACGTCGCGCCTGCAGCGCCAACTCCCCTTCTCCGCGTCCTCACGGGGAGAAGGTCGGGATGATGGGCAGCCACGAGCACTGACGTTTGCGTATACCGTCGCCCCTCCTCCCCGCGCGCGAGGAGGGGGGAGGATGTACCCTATTTCGCCGTCGCCACCGATCCGCCCTGCGTGGAACGCCAGTCCTTTGCGTAGAGCGGCAGCGTGCCATTATTGAAGGCGCGTGCATCGTAGAATCGTAGCTCACGCTCGAAACTCACGGAGACGGGGCCTTTGGCGAGCCATTGATCGACAATGCCGAGATCATCGGCGACCGCCTGCTCGATCGACAGCTTGAACTGATAAGGTCCCGTCGCCTGAATGAGCTGGGGTGGCTTTTGATCATCGCCGCGCGTGTAGAAGAGCACCGTCTCCGTGCGTGAGGAATTGCCGGCGAGCGACACCGGCGCAAATGGCTGATAGGCCTGCGCGCGCGTCTTCTCCATGGTCCAGCGGCCGAAGTCGGCGGCGTAGAAGTACTTTGTCTGGCTCGTGCGCGGGTCGGTGACGGCAAGCTCCATGGAAAGCACCGTGCCCGTGCGCGCGCCCTCGTTGGCGAACGTGACCGGGATCGCGATCACCTCGAAATTCGAGTTGTTGTACGGTGCCGAGAACTGGATGACCGGCGGCACGAATATGCGCACGTCCGGCTGCTTCAGCGAGGTTTCCCAGAGGCTGTAGGCAGAGAAGAGAAGGGCGACGAGCGCAACAAGCGTTGCGATCCTGCCGCCGTCCTTGTGGACAATCGTGCTGACCGCGACGTCGTTCGCGTCCGCCCCGCGCGGCCCAAGTGCCATATCGAAATCCCCCTAAGTGAACTTCCCCGTAGGCGGATCATGGGCCGTGGATTAGGGCAGGGATGGGGCGCGATGGCCCGCTCCTATCTCTCGAACCGCTTGAACTTGATGCGGTGCGGCTCGACGGCCTCGTCGCCGAGGCGGCGCTTCTTGTCCTCCTCGTAGTCGGCGAAGTTGCCTTCGAACCACTCGACGTGGCTGTCGCCCTCGAAGGAAAGGATGTGCGTCGCGATGCGGTCGAGGAAGAAGCGATCGTGCGAGATGATCACGGCGCAGCCGGCGAAATCTTCGAGCGCCGCTTCGAGAGCCGAGAGCGTTTCGGTGTCGAGATCGTTCGTCGGCTCGTCGAGGAGGAGCAGGTTGCCGCCTTCCTTGAGGAGCTTGGCGAGGTGCACGCGATTGCGCTCGCCGCCCGAGAGCAGCCCGACCTTCTTCTGCTGGTCAGCGCCCTTGAAGTTGAACCAGCCGCAATAGGCGCGCGAGTTCACCTCGCGCTTGCCGCCGAGGCTGATCTGATCGAGACCACCGGAGATCTCCTCCCACACGGTCTTCTTGTCGTCGAGGTGCGCGCGGGACTGGTCGACGTAGGAGATCTTCACGGTGTCGCCGACCTTGATGGTGCCCTTGTCCGGGCTCTCCTGACCGACGAGCATCTTGAAGAGCGTCGTCTTGCCGGCGCCGTTCGGGCCGATCACACCGACGATGCCGCCGGGCGGCAGCTTGAAGGAGAGATTGTCGATCAGCAGGCGATCGCCAAAGCCCTTGGCGAGCCCTTCCGCCTCGACCACGAGATCGCCGAGACGCGGTCCCTGCGCGATCGAAATGGTGGCGCGTCCCACGTCCTCGCGTCCGGCCTCGTCGGCGAGCTTCTCATAGGCCTGGATACGCGCCTTGGACTTTGCCTGGCGTGCTTTCGGCGAGGCCTGGATCCATTCGAGCTCGCGCTTGAGGGCGCGCTGGCGGCCTTCCTCTTGTCCCTTCTCCACTTCGAGGCGCTTGGCCTTCTGCTCGAGCCAGATCGAGTAGTTGCCCTTGTAGGGAACGCCCTGACCGCGATCGAGCTCGAGCGTCCACTCGGTGATGTTGTCGAGGAAGTAGCGGTCATGCGTGACGAGGATCACACAACCCGCGTACTCCTTGAGGAAGCGTTCGAGCCACGCGACGCTTTCGGCGTCGAGATGGTTGGTCGGCTCGTCGAGCAGAAGAATGTCGGGCTTCGAGAGCAGCAGCTTCGTGAGCGCCACGCGGCGACGCTCGCCGCCCGAGAGTTTCGTCACATCGGCATCGCCTGGCGGGCAGCGCAGCGCATCGAGTGCCTGCTCGACCTGCGTGTCGAGGTCCCAAAGGTTCTGCGCGTCGATCTGATCCTGGAGGGCCGTCATCTCATCGGCCGTCTCCTCGGAATAATTCGCGGCGATCTCATTGAAGCGATCGAGGATCGCCTTCTTTTCCGCGACGCCTTCCATCGCATTGCCGAGCACGTCCTTCTCGGGGTCGAGCTCGGGCTCCTGCGGAAGATAGCCGACACTGATGCCCTCGGCCGCCCAGGCTTCGCCCGTGAAGTCCTCGAGCTGGCCGGCCATGATCTTCAGGAGCGTGGATTTACCCGCGCCGTTGAGGCCAACGACGCCGATCTTGGCGCCCGGGTAGAAGGAGAGATTGATATCCTTCAGCACCTGCTTGCCGCCTGGGTAGGTCTTCGAGAGGCGATGCATGTGATAGACGAACTGCGGGTTGGCCATCGGGGGCAGATCCTCGTCACGGGAATGTCGGGGTTGGTGCGCCTTGTAGCTGAAGCGGCGCCCAGGGGCAACGCGTTGCGCCTTCTATAGTGCCGCGGGCTGCTGGGAAGGGGCGCTATCGCAACCTGCACATCTCGCCATGCCCGCGGCGGCCATAGCGCGAGGTCTGGAGATTGCCGTGAGCGCGACAGCTCCCTTCTCCCCAGGCTCACCGGGAGAAGGGATGTAACATCGGGGCGCGAGCTACACCGCTGCCAGCAGCGCTTCGAGTGTCGCGATGGTCGAGCGGTCGACGCGGCCGTCCGGCCGCTGTTGGCGGAAGTGGAGCTGGAACGAGCGCACGACGGTCGCGCCGCGCGCGTCGAGTGCATCGGTTGGCGTGATGCCGTAGCCGTACTGCGCGAGCAGCGCCGTCGCTTCGGCGACAAGGGGGCTGCATTCGCCCGCGCCGACCCCGAAGTCGCTCACATCGATGGGCGCGGGCGCCACCCAATGCCCGACACCCGCCGCGTGAAGGCCCGCCCAATCGAACTTTTCGCCGGGATCGATCTTGCGGCCGGGCGAGACATCGGAGTGCGCGAGCACGCGCATCGGCGGGATTGCGTTGCGCGTGACGATATCGCGCGAGAGGTCGGCAACGGCCTTCATTTGCGCCTCGGGAAAATCGGGATAGCCGAGATCGTGGCCGGGGTTCTGGATCTCGATGCCGATCGAGGCGGAGTTGATGTCCGTCTCGCCCGCCCACGAGCCGACACCGGCGTGCCACGCGCGCTCGCTTTCCGCGACCATCTGCGTGATAAGGCCAGCTTCGTCGATGACATAGTGGCTCGACACCCGCGAGGCCGGCTCAGCGAGCCAGGCGATGGCGCGCTCGGCGCTCATCATGCCCGTGTAGTGGAGGACCAACATGTCGGCGCGGGGTTTGCCGCGCCGCGGTTCGAAGTTCGGCGAGGGATGAAGCGCGTGCACCAGCGGTGAGCAGGCGCGGTCCATCAGAAGCCGCGCTCCTTGCGCAAGGTATCGAAGGCCGCGTTGATCGCCGCCAGCTTGCGGTTGGCTGCCGCCACGAGGTCCGTGCCTTCGCCGAGACCCGAAAGTCTATCCGGATGATGCTGCACGACGAGTTTGCGATGGCGTGCCTTGATCTCGGCATCGCTCGCGGCGGGCGAGAGGCCGAGGATCTCGTAGGGGTTGCCCGCATCGCGCACGAAGAGGGCGCGGACATATCGGAAGTCGCTTGCCGAGATGCCGAAGATGTCGGCGACCGATTTGAGGTACGTCTCCTCGCGCTCGTGCAGGACGCCGTCCGCGGCAGCGACCACGAAGAGCCCTTCGAGCACCTGGAGGAGGATTGCTTGATTGCCGGCGAGCAGCTCGGCGACCTGGCGGGCATAGGCGTCGTAGCCGGCCACGTCCTGCTTGGTGAGGTCGAAGACCTGCCGGACGCGAGCTGTCTCATCGGGCGGGACGTGCATGAGCCGGGAGAAGGCCTCGACCTCGTCCGACGTCACGACGCCGTCGGACTTCGCCATCTTGGCGGAGAGCGCAATGAGGCCGATCGTGAAGGCAATCGTGCTGCGCGGATCGGCCGGCGGACTTGCGCCGGCGAGATTACGCAGGAAGGCGACAACAGAGCCGGCCTTCGCCAGCCCCGCCGCCACATTGGGAAATCGCTGCCAGATAGTCATGGGATGGGCAGTCTAATGGGTGTTCGCCGGGCGCAGAAGGGTCCGATTACTTCTGTGACAGTTTGCCAAGCGGAATGTGAACGCGCGTGATCGGCGACGATCACGCTTACACGGGCGCCGTCGCCTCGGCGAGCCACGCACGGTCGGCCTCGTTGAGGTGCGGTCCGATCACCGCCGCGACGCGCGCATGATAGGCATTGATCCAGGCGATCTCGCTCGCGTTCAGCAGCTTCGCGTCGATGAGACGGCGATCGATCGGAACGAGCGTCAGCGTCTCGAAGCCGAGCATCTCGCGATCGCCGCCCGGAATGGCGGCGGGTGGATAGATGAGCAACAGGTTCTCGATGCGGATGCCGTAGGCGCCGGTCTTGTAGTAGCCGGGCTCGTTCGACACGATCATGCCGGGCTCGAGCACGACATGGCCGCGCTTCGAGATCGATTGCGGGCCCTCGTGCACGGAGAGATAGCTGCCGACACCGTGGCCCGTGCCGTGATCGAAATCGAAGCCAGCTTGCCAGAGCGCATGGCGCGCCAGAACATCGATGTGGGCGCCAGTCGTGCCCGCCGGGAAGCGCAGCTCCGAGATGGCGATGTGCCCCTTGAGCACGCGCGTGAAGCGGTCGCGCATCTCGGCGGTCGGCGTGCCGATGGCCACCGTACGCGTGATGTCCGTCGTGCCGTCGATGTACTGAGCGCCGGAATCGACGAGGAACAGCTCGCCCGAGCGGAGCTTGCGGTTGGTTGCCTCCGTGACGCGATAGTGCACGATGGCGCCATTGGGGCCGGAGCCGGAGATCGTGTCGAAGCTGATCTCCTTCAATACCTGCGTCTCGGCGCGCATGGCCTCGAGCGTGCGCACGGCCGTGATCTCGTCGATGCCGCCGCGGGGCGCCTCGCGATCGAGCCAGGCGAGGAAACGGATGACGGCTATACCGTCGCGCTCATGCGCGATCCGCGCGCCGCGGATCTCGGCTTCGTTCTTGCGTGCTTTGGGAAGGATGCAGGGATCGGACGCGTCGCTGATGTTGCCGCGCGCGCCGCCGAGTTTCTGCCAGATCCACATGGCCGCGGTCGCCATATCGAGGCGTACGCGCTTCTTCTCCGTGCGCAGTGTCGAGAGACGATCGGCGAGGGCATCAGGGGCGCGGATGTGCGCGATGGCGCCCAGATGTTTCATGACCTCGGGGCCAAGCTTGGCCTTGTCGATGAAGATCTCGGGCTTGCTGGCGGCCGGCACAATCGCAAACGCGAGGGGCGTCGGATTGTGCTTCACGTCCGAGCCGCGGACGTTGAAGAGCCAGGCGATCGAGTCCGGAAGCGTGAGGACGACGGCGTCCTCGCCGGCCGTTTTGAGCTGCTTCTGCAGGGTCTTGATCTTGTCGGCAGCGGATACGCCGGCCCACTCGAGCGGCTGAACTGCAAGAGGCCCTTTAGGCGGGGCGGGCCGTTCGGCACCCCAGATGAGGTCCACTGGATTGCGGGAAAGCGACTTGAGGATGAGGCCGGATGTCGACAAGCCGTCCTCGAGGCGCGCCACGGCGGCACGGGTGTGAAGCCACGGATCGAAGCCGATGCGCGCTCCCTCGGGCAGGTTCTTCGCCAGCCACTCGCGGGGCTCGGTTTCGGGGATCTGGATGATCTCGAAGATGGTCGTATCCACCTGATCGGTGGCCTGGACCGTGTACCGGCCGTCCACGAACAGCGCAGCCTTCTTCGCGCCGATGATGGCGAGGCCCGCCGAGCCGGTGAAGCCCGTAAGCCACGCTAGGCGCTCGGCCGAAGGGGGGACATACTCGCCCATGTGCTCGTCGGACCGGGGGACGAGCACGGCATCGACGCCAAGCGACGCGAGCCGTGCGCGCAGACGCGCCACCCGCTCCGCTCCCAGCGCCGGATCAGCAGATGAGGAAAAATCCTGGAACATGATCACCTTAGTAGAGGGTGGCCGTTCAGCGTGCAATCCGCCGGATAATTGTGCGCCGCAGCGGGGCGATCTGAAATACTAACTCATTGTAACGCATATTTTTAATTCATGCATAAAACGCATGGCTGAGCCTGGTATACCGAACTACCACGTCCGGCCAGGACTCACTACGTTCAGCCTATTGCGGTGCACAAGAGCCCTCCAAAGAGAGGGCGAGCCCTGCAGACCTAACAAAATGAGCGGTCCCGGACTGCCGGGACACTGAAAGATGAGAGCGATCATGGCCACGACCACCACGCCTGTCGGCTTTACGGCCGACATCCACGCCGAGACAGCCACTGCTAAGCGGGGCTTTTTTGCCCGCTGGATGGATCGGATCATTGCAGCGCGCATGGCGCGCGCGGAGCGCGAGATCCAGCCGTATCTGGCCAAGCTCAGCGATGAGCGTCTCAAGGATCTTGGCTTCGACGGCAGAGCGATCGAGAACCTGCGCGAGAAGCATTACGTGCAGGCCGTTTACTGGAGCTGAGTGCCTTCCAGGCAGAGCATTCGCGGTCGGCGCCTTTGGAGCCGGCCGCTTGTCTTTTGAGATTTGGAAAAACCATCCGGTTCATCTTAGAGCATTGCCATGGGCAACCCTGATATTCCGACTCGCGCGACCACGGAAACACACGAAAGCAGCTTCGGCGCGCTGGCCTCTGTCACGCTTGCAGCCCTGCGCCTGCTGATCGCAGGCGAGCGCGTCCAGGTTCTGCGCGAACTGGATGATTTCCTGCTGCGCGACATCGGCGCATCGGGCGACGACATCTGGCGCGTGCACCGGCTGCGCAACGGCGATCGGCCGACATTGTCGGTTGGCTAGAGGCGAACTGCGCTGCACGCATTGCTACACGGCTTTTCCATGCGACGTGCGCGCTGCATACTCCGGCGCATCAAAAGCACACGCGGGGAGCAAGCAGCATGGCCGAGGATGAGGCCGATTATGTCATTGTCGGCGCGGGATCGGCGGGCTGTGTGCTGGCCAATCGCCTGAGCGCCGATGGCTCTCGCGTCGTGCTGCTCGAAGCCGGTCCGAGCGACTGGCATCCCATGATCCACATCCCGGCCGGCGTGCTGAAGCTTCTCTACAACCCGCGCGTCAACTGGATGTACGCGAGCGAGCCCGAACCCGCGACCGGGAACCGGCCGATCCACTGGCCGCGTGGGCGCGTCCTCGGCGGCTCCAGCTCCATCAATGGTATGCTCTTCGTGCGCGGGAATGCGGCCGACTATGACGGCTGGGCACAAGCGGGCTGTCGCGGCTGGTCGTACGAGGACGTCCTCCCGTACTTCAAGAGCATCGAGCGCTATGCGCCGGGTGACAGTACCTATCGCGGCAAGAGCGGGCCGCTGCTGATCGAGGACTACCGCACGATCCTCCCACTGACGCATCTCTTCGTGAAAGCCGCGCAGGAAGCCGGATTTCCCTTCACGCCGGATCTGAGCGGCGCGCAGATGGAAGGCGTCGGCTACTCGCAGATGTCGCGTAACGGGCGTTTCCGCGGCTCGACGGCGCGCACGTTTCTCGCTGAGGCGCGGGGGCGCGCCAACCTGAAGATCGAGACGAACGCGCAGGCGACGGGCCTCGTGCTCGATGGTCGCCGCTGCACGGGTGTTTCATTCCGCCAGGGCGACAAAAATCGCACAGTAAGGGCGCGCCGCGAGGTCATCGTCTCCGGCGGCACGATCAACTCGCCTCATCTGCTTCAGATTTCGGGCATCGGACCGGCCGCACATCTGAGATCCATCGGCGTCGAAGTTCGCCATGACCTAGCAGGCGTCGGCGCCAATCTCTCGGATCATTACACCGTGCGGATTTCCCAGCGCGTGCGCGGTGCCGTCTCGATCAATCAGCTTGCGCATGGCGTGCGTCTCGCAGGCGAAGTGGTGCGCTGGGTGACGACAGGCCGCGGCGCGCTCACGTTCGGTGTCTCGAGCGCGCAGGTCTTCTGCAGGAGCCGTGAAGGCCTCGCGAGCCCTGATATACAACTTCTCTTCTCGCCGGCGAGCTACGACGAGCAGAAGTTCGGCACACTCGAGCGGCAGCCCGGCATGACGATCGCCGTGTCGATCGCGCGACCGGAAAGCCGCGGCACGATCATGGCGACCTCGGCCGATCCACTCGCCCGACCGGCGATCCGGCCGAACTATCTCGCGGTCGAGAACGACCTCGCGGTTTCTCTCGCCGGTCTCAAGTACGCACGGCGCATCTTCGGCGCGCCGTCGTTCGCGCCCTACGTCGTTGGCGAGATCGTGCCAGGCAAGGACGTGGTCACGGATAACGACCTCGCAGCATTCGCGCGCAGGGCCGGCGGCACGCTCTATCATCCCGTCGGCACATGCCGCATGGGCGAAGATCCGCAAGCCGTGGTCGACTCGCGCCTGCGCGTGCGCGGGCTCTCGGGTCTACGGGTGATCGATGCGTCGGTTATGCCGATCGTGACGACCGGCAATACGAATGCGCCCACCATCATGATCGCCGAGAAGGGCGCGGCGATGATCCGTGAGGATGCGAAGGCGGCGTGAGCTTCGCGTCTTCGACGCGAGCGAGACTTGTCTCGCGCTCTACCGGGAGGGACACCCTCCCAGGCCCGCCCGCTTTTATGGATTTGGAGCTTGCCGTGAGCACATCCGAATCCCTCTCCCCGCTCTTGCGGGGAGAGGGTTAGGGTGAGGGGCGGCGGCATACATAAACGTCGGAAAGTGGGCCGCCCCTCATCCCGACCTTCTCCCCGTCGGAACGGGGAGAAGGGGAAGAAGTGCGACCGTATCCTTCCTCAGCCACGCCCCTCGAACGGCATGTTCGTCGCCTTGATGGTCATCGTGAACACGTTCGTGTCGAGGGGCAGGCTCGCCATGTAGCGGATGGCGGAGCCGCAGTGATCCACGTCCATGACCGGCTCCGGCATGATGTCGCCGCGCGGCTGCGGCACGCCCGCCTTCATGCGTCCGCCCATGGCCGTATCGGCATTGCCGACATCGAGCTGGCCGCAGGCGATGTTGAAGGGGCGCCCGTCCAGCGCGATGCACTTCGTGAGGCCGGTGATGGCGTGCTTCGTCGCTGTGTAGCCGACCGACATCGGCCGCGGCGTATGGGCGGAAATCGAGCCGTTGTTGACGATGCGGCCGCCCTGCGGCGATTGCGCCTTGAACTGGCGGATGGCCTCCTGCGCACAGAGGAAGCTCGCGGTCAGATTGACGTTCACGATGCTCTGCCAGTCTTCGAGCTTGATGTCTTCCATGGGGCCTGCCGGCAGCCCTCGACCCGCATTATTGAAAAGGAAATCCAGACGGCCGAAGGTCTTCACAGTTTCGGCGAAGAGCTTCTTCACCTCCTCCTGCTTGGTGACGTCGGCGGGGACGGCCAGCATCCGCCCGCCGCCCTTCTTGGCCAGAGCGACCGTACCGTCCAGTTCGGATTTGCGCCGGCCCGTTACCACGACGTCCCAGCCGTCGGCCTGGAGGTGAAGCGCCGCGGCCCGTCCGATGCCCGTGCCACCGCCGGTAATGATCGCGACCTTGTTCGTAGCCATGCCGGCGCTCCTCTCCTGATGTTTTATTGGGGTACCCCGTAGGGCTCAGCGGCGCTCATCCGATCATGAAAAGCGCGGCGCGATCAAGGGGCGCGCAGAGATGTCCCAGCGCCTGAGAACGCATCTGCCGCGGCTTGATTTTCGCTCGCTATGCAAAAATGCATATCGGCATCGCGGCGCACCATCCTTGTTGCGATGCACCATTCGCGGTATATGGCATACCAGAGCATACGCACCGGAAAACAGGGGCGATGCCGAGATGACAAAGGAACGATCATGAGCACCAAGACCTATGATGCCGCCCTGAGCTTCATGCCGGGCGAAGCCAAGAAGCCGAGCCTCTTCGCGCGCTTCAAGGAGTACATGACGGCCCTCAACGCCGGCCTCGAGGCTTGGCGCGAGTACGAGCGGCTCCGTATGAACGGCGTCGAGCACAGCGTCGCGGCCTCCAAGGCCTTCGAGAAGCACTACGAGTAAGGCTCGCAGTGCACTGACGGGCGCGGTCCTCTCAGAGGGCAGCACGGCCGCGCCCGGCGATGAATTCTCCACTGATCATCGGCGATGACGGTGCCGGAAGTCCCGGCACCGCCAGCAGCCGTTCGGCGCGCCAGCACGCAGGCAGCGCGGCGGCAGCACCTGGGGGCAGACGGAGCATGCCGAGGTTCGGCAGTTCCGCTCGGAGTTCTTTCCAGCCAGTTGCGCCCAGCGCGCGGACGTCGATCGGACCGGGTAACTCGGCCGACGTGCTGATCTCGAAGCGACCGTCCCATACAACCTTGCGCTCTCCGGGTCTGATGGCGATGGCCGGCAGCCCGGCGCGGCCGTTCTCCCTCCAGACACGAAGATCGCCACCCGGTCGCCAGTCGAGCCGGCAGCCGCCGAGCGTCGCGGCGCGTGCGGGCCAGGCGCGATCGGAGGTGGCACGGATGCGCTCGGCGAGCATCTCGATCTCGGAAAGCCTCGGTTCCGGCGCCTCGCCGCCGTAGGCGCCGATCAGGCGCATGAGCACGCGGATTGCGATCTCCTCGGATAGATCATTCAGGGGATCGAGCTGAATTGAGCCGAACTGGCCGTCATGCCAGTCGACGAGCTGATCGGCAGTCTCCGCCGCTTGACGCAGGATCGCGTCGCGCGCGCGTGACAGGCGTCTTGCACTGCGGGCGATGGCTTCGCTGGTGATGCCGAGTTCGGAAAGCGAGGCGAGCGCCTTGCGCACGCGCACGCGCTCGAAATCGTCCCGCTCGTTGCTCGGATCCTCGCGCCAGGTCACACCGGCCTCGCGCAGCGTTGCGATGAGGCGCGACTTCGGCAGATCGAGGAGGGGGCGGATCACTTCGAGTTGAGCGTCAATGGCTCCTTCAGGCATCGGCTTGGTGGGAACAAATGCAACGTGCTGCATTGCGCTCAATCCATCAATGCCGCTGCCACGTGCCAGCCGCATGAGGAAGGTCTCAGCCTGGTCCTCGTAGTGGTGGGCCGTGAGCAGATTGCGTTCCAGGCGGTCGTAGGACCGTGCTTCCTCGATCAGTGCTTGGTGCAGGAGGCGATAGCGCGCCGCACGCGCGGCCGCCTGGATGCCTTGCGTCGGTTTCTCGCCCTCCCAGCACAAAACGCGGCATGGCAGATTCAAAGCCTCGGCTTGAGATGCAACCCAGGCCGCATCATCCCCCGAGTCCGGGCGCAATCCATGATCCACCGTGAGCACGATGAGACGCGGGCGGCCGGGTTGCTCCATGGTCTCGAGTTGCGGCGGGACGAGCGCGAGCGCGCGCTGGGCGATCAGCATCAGCGCCATGCTGTCGGCCCCGCCGGAGACCGCAACGGCCATCGGCGCCCCGAGCAGCGGCTCGAAGCGCGCCCGGATCTCGTCGTCGGTGAGTGGTGCGTCGGCGTCCATGGCAGTACGCGGGATGAAGGAGAGCCGGCGCCGCGCGGCGTCAGCCGCGGCCGAGCCAGCGCTTCCAGCGGCTCTGTTTCTGTTCGGGAGCTGCGGCTTCCTCGCCCTCGCCGTTCAGCTCCTTGGCGAAGGCGCCGAAGAACTCGCCGGCGAGCTTGTTCGATGTCGCCTGTATGAGGCGCCCGCCGAGCGTCGCGAGCTTGCCGCCGACCTCGGCCTTGGCCGTATAGCTGAGCTTGGTCGTGTCGGCATCGATCTCCGTCAGCTCGACACGGGCGCGGCCCTTGGCGAAGCCGGCAGCGCCGCCCTGGCCCGAGCCGACGATGTCATAGGAGGAGGGAGGGTCGAGGTTTTCGAGCGTCACGTTGCCGTTGAAGGTCGCGGAGATCGGGCCGATCTTGAGCGAGACCTTGGCCGCGAGATCCGTTGGCGAGCGCTGCTCGAGTTCCTTGCAGCCGGGTATCGTGCGTTTGAGTACTTCCGGATCGTTCAGCGCGTGCCAGACGACCTCGCGCGGCGCGTTGATCGTGTATTCGCCGGTGATGTCCATGGCTTCAGATCCTTGCTCTCAAGAAACGTTGTCGCTGTCCGCGCCGATGTCGGCAAGCCGGCGTGCACGCCACGTCGTGCCACTTCGCTCGAAGAGCAGCGGCGTTGCGTTGGCGAGGTGATGGGTCTCGAGGTCGATGCCGAGCGTCGGCCCGAGCACGTACAGAATACCGCCGTGCGCCACGAGCGTCGAATGTTTCGTGTCGGCCATGCTCAAGGCGCGATCTATGCCCTCGCGTGCGCGGCGGACGAAGAAGTCGAGCGCCTCGCCATTAGGTGGAGCATCGCGCCAATCGTGGTCGGCTGATGACTTGCCGACGAGATCGCCGAACCAGCGCTCACGCAGCCCTTCTTCGGGCTCGGGTGCGAGTTTGTGCGGGCGACCGACGATCTCGGCCGTCACCCACGCACGTGGCATGGTGCTCGAGACGATGCGCTCAATGCGCTCGGCCTTGAGGGCTTCGGATGCGGCCTCGGCCTGAGCGAGCCCGCGCGCATTGAGCGGCTGATCGGCCGCCTGGAAGATACGCGCGTGATTACCGTCGGTCTCGCCGTGGCGCACGAAGAAGAAGCGCGTGCACCGCGGCGTCAACGGATCCTCGCGCGCCAAGCGAAAGAGCTCGTCGAGTCCGCGGTGCAGATAGCCGGGCGTGGTGAGAGCCATCACGCGCCTCGTCTCAGACGATCTCGAAGAGACCGGCCGCACCCTGGCCGCCGCCGATGCACATGGTCACCACGGCGTACTTGTCGCCGCGGCGCTTGCCTTCGATGAGGGCATGACCCGTGAGGCGCGAGCCGCTCATGCCGTAGGGATGGCCGATGGAGACCGCACCGCCATCGACGTTGAGACGCTCCCAGGGAATGCCGAGCTTGTCACGGCAGTAGACGACCTGCACGGCGAACGCCTCGTTGAGCTCCCAGATGCCGATGTCCTCGATCTTCAGACCATGCTTCTTGAGCAGCTTCGGCACAGCGAACACCGGGCCGATGCCCATCTCGTCGGGCTCGCAGCCGACGACCTCGAAGCCTCGGTAGATCCCGAGCGGCTTCAGGCCGCGCTTCTGCGCTTCCTTGTCGCTCATGACGACCGTTGCCGAGGCGCCATCGGAGAGCTGGCTTGCATTGCCGGCCGTGACGAAGTTGCCTTCGCCCATGACGGGTTTCAGCTTGGCGAGGCCTTCCATGTTCGTGTCGGGCCGGTTGCCCTCATCGCGCGTCAGCGTGACCATCTCCGTGCCGACGGCCTTGCCTTCCTTGTCGTAAATGATCTTCTCGGCCGGCAGCGGCACGATCTCATCATTGAACTTGCCGGCCTGCTGGGCTGACGCCGTGCGGCGCTGGCTCTCGAGCGCGTATTCGTCCTGCGTCTCGCGGCTGATGCCGTAGCGCTTGGCCACATTGTCGGCCGTCTGGATCATCGACCAGTAGATCTCGGGCTTGTTCTCGACCAGCCATTCGTCGCGGGTACGGAACTTGTTGGCATTCTCGTTCTGCACGAGGCTGATGGATTCGAGGCCGCCGGCGACGATGATGCCGGCATCGTCCGAGCGCACGCGCTGGGCAGCCATGGCGATCGTCTGCAGGCCCGAGGAGCAGAACCGGTTGACCGTCACGCCGGCGACCGAGACCGGCAGGCCAGCCCGGACCGCAATCTGGCGGGCGATGTTGCCGCCGGTAGCGCCTTCGGGCATGGCACAGCCCATCATCACGTCCGAAACGTCATCCGGCTCGACGTTGGCGCGCTTCAGGGCCTCCGCCACCACATGCCCACCCATGCTGGCGCCATGGACGTTGTTGAATGCGCCGCGGTAAGCGCGCCCGATCGGTGTGCGGGCGGTCGAAACGATGACGGCGTCGGCCATGTGGTGTCTCCTCTGGTTGTCGCTTGCGCAAAGCTTAAACCATCAGCAGGGGTTTGGCAGCCGGAACGCAGGGCCTGACGAACGGCGTCGGGGTGGCGGACAGGGGCGCCGATGCGGGGCCGTCGGCAATGCTCAGGCCACCAGCACGTCTGCATTGCTCATATGCCACGACGTTAACTTGACGATTGTGACCCCGGTGATAATAACCGCGATTACTAATATGCCAGGGAAGGCGACGTCCAAGTGTCCGATCGGGACCATCTGCAATTCGGCTGGCTGACAGCGGATACGGCTCGCCTGCTGCGTACCGTGTTCGCTCGGCGCGTGCGGGAGGTGGGCCTGACGCGCGCGCAATGGCTGGCGCTCACCCGCATCAACCGGCGGCCGGGCGTGAGCCAGTCCGAACTCGCTGAGATGATGGAGATCGAGAAGGCGCCAGCAGGCCGCATCGTCGATCGGCTCGAGGAAAAGGGCTGGGTCGAGCGGCGCGCCGAGCCGAGCGACCGGCGCATCAACCGCATCTGCCTGACGGAGCAGGGGGCGCGTATCCACGCAGCGATTGCGCCGCTCGCAGATGCAACCATCCGTGATGCGCTGGCCGGCCTGACGCACGCCGAGCAGGCGCGGCTCGTAGCGCTCATGAGCAAGGTCAAAGCACAACTCACGACGCTCGCAGCCTCTGATCCGCGGGCCGATTTTTCAGATTTTGATGGTATCGAGGACGACGACCAGGTCGCGCCTCCAGCACGAGCGGTATGACCATGACAGCCAAGCGTTGGACTCGCCCCCTTCTGCTGGTGGTGGTGCCTTTGCTTCTCGTTTGCGGCGCTGGGCTGTGGTGGCTGTGGAGCGGCCGCTACGTCTCGACCGAGAACGCCTACGTCAAGGCCGACATTGTCCAGGTGTCATCGGAGGTGCCTGGGCGCATCATCGAGGTGCGCGTACGTGAGCACCAGCAGGTCAAGGTCGGCGACGTTCTGCTAACCGTCGATCCCGAACCCTATGCCATTGCACTCGCCAAGGCCGAGGCGGAGCTCGATCAGATGCGCTCACGCGTGGCCGGTTTCCGCGCCGAGTACTCCGAAGCCCAGATGGAGCTTGCCGAAGCGAAGAGCCGCATCGCCTTCTTCGAGGCGCAGCACGGCCGCCAGAAGCAGCTCAGCGACCGCGGGGTCGGCTTTGCCTTCCGCGCCGAGGAAGCCGAAAGCAATCTGACGGTCGCCCGCGCTCGGGTTCATGTCATCGAGCAGAAGATCAAGCGCATTCTCGCGCAGCTCGGCGGCGACGCGGAGAAAAAGACGGAAGACCACGCGCTCGTACGCGAGATGCTCGCCCAGCGCGACCGTGCCCGCTTGGAGCTGGTGCGCACCCGTATCCTGGCGCCGGTCAGCGGCCGCGTCGTCAACGCGAAGCTCCTGCCCGGCGAGCAGATCCGCGCAGCGACACCGCTCTTCGCGATCGTCAGCGACGCCGAGCCATGGGTGGAAGCAAATTACAAGGAAACCGAGCTGACGCACGTGCGGCCCGGACAGAAGGCCACTGTGGTCCTCGACATCTATCCTGATGTGACGTGGAAAGCGCGCGTCGAGAGCATCAGTCCCGCCACGGGCGCCGAATTCGCGCTACTGCCGCCGCAGAATGCCTCGGGCAACTGGGTCAAGGTCGTGCAGCGCCTCCCGGTTCGCATCCGTATCGAGGCCAACGGCACCGACTTGCCGCTGCGCGCCGGCATGACCGCAACCGTGAGCGTGGATACCGAGCGCGAGCGCAAGCTCAGCCAGATCTTCGGCTGGGGCACGGCCTCGGCCACCGACAAAGGCGCGCGCGAGAAGCGGGCGGAGCGGTAACACTGAGCGCATCCCGCCTACCGGCTGCGCGATCTCATGCCATAGGGCAGCACGAGCAGGTACAGCCCGCTCAGGATCAACGGCAGGAGCGGCCGCAACGGCGCATAGACGAGCCACGCCGGCGGCTCGCCCTGGCTCGTCGCCGACGGTTGGCGTGCCACGACAAACGAAGTCGTTGCGATGTGAACTCCCAGCGTCCTCAGCCGACTTCCATCGGGAGGCTCGGATCGTTCGCCCATTCCTGCAGCGAATGGATGTAGACCTCGACGTCCGGCTTGCCGAGCGCGGCGAGTGCCAGCGCTGTCAGCGACGCCGCAATGCCGCCGCCGCAGTAGGCAATGACGCGCTCGCCGCCGAGAAGCCCCGCATCACCGAAATGCCGCCGCAATTCCGGGAGGGGCAGGAGGGCATTGGTCTCGGGATCGACAATGCCGCGCGAGGCGACGTTGCAGCTCCCGGGGATGCGGCCGGCACGCCCGTAGTGCACACCGCCCTTGCCGGCGTGCTGCTCTGGCGTCAGCGCATTGACGATGCGCACATCCCGAGCGCTGATGGCTTCTGCAACACGGGCCTTGTTGGCGAAGAAGCCAGGACGCGGCCGCGGAACGAAGGTGGCCGGCGCGTAGTCGGTCTCGTCGCTTGCCAGGGGCCGGCCTTCCTTGCGCCACTTGATGAGCCCGCCATCGAGCACCCGGGCGCTGTCGAAGCCATAGGCTTTGAGCATCCACCACACGCGCGCCGCCCAGGCATTGTAGCCGCCATCGTAGAGGACGACGCGTGTGCCCTCGCCGATGCCGAGGCGTCCGGCTGCCGCCGCGAAGTCCGCGGGGCCGAGGGCGGAGAAGCGATAGGGGCTCGCTGAATCGGAAAGGTCGCTCGAGAGATCGATGTAGGCGGCGCCTGGAATATGCCCCTTGAGATAGTCGGCGCGCCCGCTCGTGACCTGCTGTCCAGAATTGTCCGGCAAGGGGGTCAGGTGCATTGTACAATCAAAGAGCCGAAGGCCAGGGTCGCCGAGCTGGCCGGCCAACGCCTCGGTGTCGATGAGCGGGCGCTCAGGTGGCGTAGCGGCTGCGGAGGTCATTCGGAAACTCCCGGCATTCTAGGGTGTTGCGGCGATCACAGTTGAAAGGTGGTCCGACGCTCGCCATCCTAGAGGGATACGCCTGCGGGGCAAAGGTTAGGCCCGCCTCGGACCTGAGGTCCTGAACATGGGCATGGACAAGAAGAATACGAGGACGAATGCGCAGAGGCCCGCCCCGGGCGGCGGCGCCTCGCAGGGTACCGTGCCGAGCGCATCCGCCCCGGGGCAAACGCCGCAGGCTTCCAGTACCAGCGACGTCGATGCCTTTCTCGCGCGGGTGAAATCCCTAGGCACGGCGACGATTGCCGGCCGCGGCCGTCTCGTGTTCGCCATGGACGCCACCATGAGCCGCCAGCCCACCTGGGACATGGCGCTCGCCCTTCAGGCCGAGATGTTCCATGCCGTTGCCGAGGTTGGCGGCCTCGATGTACAACTCGTGTTCTTTCGTGGCGCCGGCGAGTGCCGGGCATCGAAATGGGTATCTGACCCCGATGCGCTTGCGCGTCTGATGACGACGGTCGACTGTCGCGGCGGCTATACGCAGATCGGCAAAGTGCTCTCGCACGCGCGCCAGGAGACCGAGAAGCGCAAGATCAGCGCGCTCGTCTATGTCGGCGACTGCATGGAAGAGGGCATCGACGATCTTTGCGGGCGCGCAGGCGAACTGGCGCTTCACGGTGTCCCGGTCTTTCTCTTCCAGGAGGGGCGTGACCCGATAGCCGAGCAGGCCTTTCGGCAGATCGCGCGCCTGACGCGCGGCGCATGGTGTGCCTTCGACCAGGGCTCAGCCGATCAACTCCGCGCCCTGCTGCGGGCGGTCGCCGTCTATGCCTCGGGCGGCCGCGCGGCGCTCCAGCAACTCAGCACGACGAAGGAAGGCTCCGGCGCACGGCTGCTCTTGACCCAGATGAAGCGGGATTAATGTGATGATCCAGAAGTCCGCTACATCTCGCCGGGCGGCACCGAGCGACCTTTTCGATCTGAATCACACTGGCAAACTTATGATTCGAGTGTCCCTTTTCATTCCGAAGTTCGCTCGGGACACGGGCATCGAGGTGAGGCGAACTTCGGAACTAGGACACTAGCAGCGATGCAGTATTTCCTGCTCGGGATGCTCACGCTGGGACTGGTGATCATGGCCGTGCGGCTTTTCACGCAAGCCAACCCAGCGACGATGGCGCACCACACGCGGATCGGCGTCGCCGTCGGGGCCTTTGCCGGCGCCCTCTTCTTCATGGTCCGGGGCGCTCTCTTTTATGCTTTTCCACTCGCCGCACTTGGCTGGTGGCTGCTCGGCGGGCAGGGCATCGGAAGCTGGGGCACTTTCGGGCCGACCCGGCAATCGAGTGGCGGCCAAACATCCCGTGTCGTCACCGAGCATCTGGAGATGGAGCTGGACCATACAACCGGTGCCATGCGCGGCCGGGTTCTCAAGGGCTTCTTCGCCGGGCACAGTATCGAGGATCTAAGGCCGGTCGAACTCGCCCATCTCTGGCAGGATTGCCGTTATACCGATCCCGCCTCGGCGCAGCTCGTCGAGGCTTTCCTGGATCGCATCCATCCGTCCTGGCGCGAAGACATGGCCCGCGCCGAACAGGAACGGCCCCGCGGCCCGGACGGCCGCATGAGCGTCGAGGAAGCTTTGGACATTCTCGGCCTCGCGCCGGGAGCCGATGAGGCGGCGATCCGCCAGGCGCACCGTGAGCTGATGCTCAAGCTCCACCCGGACCGCGGCGGTTCTACATACCTCGCGGCCAAGATCAATGAGGCAAAAGACACATTACTTGGAGGCAGTTAGTGCGCGCGGCCCCCCAATGTGTTGATAATAAGTCATTTTATGGGCGTTGTTGAGGGTAGTCGGGACTATTGCTTTCGCACAACACTTACTCCAGGAAAATGACAGTTGGACGTCACGGCGGTGGAAACGACCTTGTGTCCGGTCGGCCCGACAGCCAAGTTACGGGCAGTTGAATCGCAATTTGGGGAAGTCATGCGGATTCGTCTCGGACTGCCGGCACTACTGGGCGCGCTGATGCTCGCGACCCCGTCGGCATTCGCCTTCGAGGAGACTCGCGGAGGGGCCGGGGCTCAGCCGGCGGCGCCGCCTCAAGCGATCGCACCGACCACCAAGGGACTGCCGCTCGAGCTGGGCGGTACGGGTACAACCGTGGCACCGTCTGCTGGGACCGAGGTTCGCATCCCGGGTTTAGGCCGGCTCGGCATTCTTCCGAAGCTCGATTTCGGCCTGGAGCTGCTTTACGGCGTCAACGAGCAGAGCTTCGACGATCAGCGTCTGAGGCCGGAGCCGGGTGACGATGGCGTCGGTGTGCGCGGGACCGTGCGCCACCGCTTCTGAGTGTCGGCTGCCTTGAACCAGGCAGCACGGCGCAGGGAATGTCACGAAGGAGCGCCTGGGCGCTCCTTTTTGTTATCGGGAGACGGTATGCCCGGTGATCCGCACCGCTTCGAGGTTCCCGAACCCGAAGGCTGGCGCTGGCTCGCGGCCTCGGTGCATCTCTTTACGGCGCTGGGGATCGTTTGTGCCCTGATGGCGGTTCATGCGCTGTTGGAGAGGGCCTTCGAGGCGGCGTTCATATGGCTGGGCGTGGCCCTCATCATCGATGGGATCGACGGCACGTTTGCGCGCGCGCTTGACGTCAAGCGGAGGCTCCCGCGCTTCTCCGGCGATAAGCTCGATCAAGTCGTCGACTATGTCACGTACGTCTTCGTGCCGGCGCTGGCTCTGCAACTCGGGGGTTATCTGCAAGGCTTTTGGGGCGGCGTGCTCGCCAGCCTGATCCTCCTGTCGTCGCTCTATCATTTCTGCGATCATGACAATAAAGCCAACGATCACTGCTTCGTTGGCTTCCCGGCGATCTGGAATATCGTGGCATTCTACGTATTTGCCTTCGATCTTCCGGGCTGGGCAGTTGCCGTGCTCGTGCTTATTTGCGTGGCCTTGACCTTCGTGCCCATGCGGTGGCTGCACCCCATGCGGGTCCGCGCGCTACGCCCGCTCAATCTGACCATGAGCGGTCTCTGGGCCTTTGCCGCTGTCTGGACCGTCGCCACTGGCTTTCCCGCGCCTGCGGGCGCGGCGGCGGCCCTCGGCTTGGTTGCAATATACGGGATCGGGCTCGCTGTTCTGTGGCCCTTGCTCGCGGGCGGCGAGGAGACCTAAAGGCTCCGACAGAGGTTATCCACAGCTCCGTCGAAGCGCCTGCGCTGACACGCCGCATGACATATCAGGATATTCCGTGGTCGTCGCTCTAAGGAAAAGAGTTAATTCGTCAGCATGTTAACCTCGTATCAACTTCGATTTGGCCCTCGGGCATTAATGCAGGCCATTCTCTTCGTGTGGGAACCGTTGCCTCGAAGCGGCTACGCGGCCGTCAAATTGGGGCCTACAAGACTGAGGAAGTGATCGAACCAGTCAGCGGTAAGCACGGGGACGTTGTATGAGTTCGAGGGTGATAGTTGCGGGGGCCATTCTGACCGCCGCCATGAGTACGGCGCTAGCCGAGGCGCCAGGTTCGCGCATCAATCTTCACGATGTCGTCGCCGACCGGACGGTCACGCTGCATACGCCGGCGGGCGCGCTTCCCATCAGCTACTCGGGAAACGGCACCATGATCGGCCGTGCCAAGGATCTCGAGTTCTATACGGGCTCGGCCTTCGACCGCGGGACGTGGTGGGTGGTCGCCGACCGCGTCTGCCATCGCTGGCGGAGCTGGCTCGGCGGAAAAGAATACTGCGTGACGCTGCGCATGGACGGCCAAAGGGTTCACTGGCGCAGTACGGACGGCTATTCGGGCACCGCGACACTCGGCGCAAAACGCCGGACGTATGAAGCGGGCATCATGAACTAGGCCTCCAGCGCTCAGCTTTCGCGCTCCTTCGTCTTGGCCTCGATCCAGAGGTCATCCATCTCCTCGAGCGTCACGCTCTCGGGGCTTTTGCCCTGCTCGGCGAGGCGGCGCTCGATATGGGAGAAGCGGCGAACGAACTTTGCGTTGGCCGTCCGCAGCGCTGTCTCCGGGTCGACACCGAGATGGCGGGCGACGTTGGCCATGACGAACAGGACGTCGCCGAATTCGTCCACGATCCGCGGATCCGTCGGCCCATCGGGCGGCGTGGCACCGCGCGGGTCGGCCGGCACGGCGATCTCCTCGAGCTCCGCAAGCTCTTCCTGCATTTTCGAGAATACCGGCGCCAGAGTGGGCCAATCGAACCCGACGCGCGCCGCCTTCGCCTGAAGCTTCACCGCGCGCGTCAGTCCCGGCAGCCCGACCGGCACGTCGGCAAGCAGCGACCGCGGAGCAGGCTCCCCTGATCCACCTTCCTGCGCCTTCGCCGCCCGCTCCTCGGCCTTGATGTTCTCCCACCAGCCCTTGGCGAGCTGGGCGGAACGCGCTTTCTCGTCCCCGAAGACATGAGGATGGCGGCGGATCATCTTCTCGGTGACGCCATGGACAACGTCCGCGAACGAGAAGGCACCTTCCTCTTCCGCCATGCGCGCGTGATAGACGACCTGCAGCAGCAGATCGCCGAGCTCCTCCTTGAGGTCGGCGCGGTTGCCGCGCTCGATCGCATCGGCGACCTCATAGGCTTCCTCGATCGTGTAAGGCGCGATACTCGCGAAGGTCTGCTCGAGGTCCCACGGACAGCCCGAGCCCGGCGTCCTGAGCGCAGCCATCACGGCAAGGAGATCGGCAATGGTGTGGCGTGTGCCGGGCTTGTCGGGCGGAGGCATCATCCGTTCCTGAATGGGCGCTAAAGCGTCGGACCTCAAATGCGGCCCACGCCTGGGCCGATCTCTAAGCCGCATTTGAGGTCCAAAGACGCTTTAGCTCATAGCGTTCTAACGCAACTTTGGACTTGAAATTCACTCCCCGCCTAACCTCGAACCGAGGTGAATTTCAAGTCCGTTGCTTTAGAGGCGCTCGATGACATCGGTCCGTTCTTTGGGCTCGACCGGAGCGGCCGCGGCAAGTGCGGGCAGTATTTCTTCCGCGTTATCCACTGTCGTATAGGGCACGGTGAGCCCCGTACGGATGAAGGTCTCGGACCGCATGTGATCGAGCAGGACGCAAAGTGAGTCCCAGTAGCCGGCCACGTTCGTGATCACAATCGGCTTGGTGTGACGGCCAAGCTGGGCCCACGTGAGCTGCTCGACCAGTTCCTCGAGCGTTCCGATCCCGCCCGGCAAGGCGACGAAGGCATCCGAGCGCTCGAACATGAGGCGCTTACGCTGATGCATGTCCTCGGTGATGATGAGCTCGTTCACCTCGCGCAGCATCTGCTCCTTCTCGGACAGAAAGGAGGGAATGATGCCGGTGACATATCCCTTGTGCTTGAGCACGGACCTCGCCACCTCGCCCATCAACCCGAGGCTGCCACCTCCATAGACGAGACCTATGCCGGCTTCCGCGAGCTGCTTGCCGAGAGTACGCGCCGCAGCGGCAAAGAGGGGATTGCGCCCGCTGCCGGAGCCACAGAACACGCACACGTTGCGAATGCCCGGGATGCCGGTGGCGCGCCGGGGTGCGTTCTTACTGTTGTTGTTTTTTCTGGTCATTGTCATACGCATTCCTTGGGGCCGTCGACGGTTGGCCCACGGCCCTTATTAACACCGCCAAAGTGCGGCAATGCGGGCAAATTGCCTCAATCACGTGAACGTTGGAGGACGGTCGCATCCGTCTTGCGGCTCGATCTGGTGACGCGCGGTCGCGGGAAGATGGTTGGACGTCGGCCCGATTCCATGCATGGTTGCGCGCCAGAAGGCGCACCCCAAGCCTGCAAGAGCGCGCGCACAAGCTGGAACCCACAATGCAGCTGAAATTCTATACCCTCGACGTCTTCACCGAAACGCGGTTCGGCGGCAATCCGCTCGCGGTGGTGCTGAACGCCGACGCGCTGCCGGCCGGCCTCATGCAGGACATCGCGCGCGAGCTCAATCTCTCGGAGACCGTGTTCGTCCAGAAGGCCACCAATCCGGCCGCCTCCGCGCGCGTGCGAATTTTCACGCCTGCCATGGAGCTGCCGTTTGCTGGTCACCCGACGATCGGGACCGGCATTCTTCTCGCGCAGCTCCGCGCCACCAATGGGGGGACCGAACAGGACGCGCTCGTCGTGCTGGAGGAGACGATCGGCGCCGTCCGCGTCGGCGTGCGCATGCGCCCCGGTAAAGCGCCTTATGCCGAGTTCGATGCGCCGAAACTTCCCGAGCCTTCGGGCGACGCCCCAAGCAGCGAACGGCTTGCCGGCGCACTCGGCCTCACGCCCTCGGAGATCGGTTTCGCCAATCACCGTCCCTCGCAGTGGTCGGCCGGCGTGCCTTTCACGTTCGTACCTGTCGCGTCCATGGCCGCCATCGGTCGCGCTGAGATCGTCTCGACGCATTGGGCTGCGGCTTTCGGCGGCTCGCGTGCCGGAAAGGTCTACCTCTACACGCGCGACACCGTGCACACGACGTCGTCATTTCATGCCCGCATGTTCGGGCCGGGCGCGGGTGTATACGAGGATCCGGCGACCGGCGCCGCCGCCGCCGCCTTCGCGGGCGTGGTCAACGCCTTCGATCAGCTTCCGGCAGGCACCCACAAGCGCAATATTGAGCAGGGCTTCGAGATGAACCGCCCGAGCCTCATCGCTCTGTCGTTCGAGGTAGCGGCGAAGGGCAAGCTCGAGACCGTACGCATCGGCGGCAGCGCCGTTCGCGTCAGCGAAGGTCACATCGAGATCTAATCGGCGCGGACAATCGCGCCTGCGGCGCGAGCGGGGTTAGTCCCGCACCCCAACCGGGGGCCCCCCGGAGCCCCGCTTTTTTTATGACTTCGCGATGCCCAGCGCCTTGTGCATCTCGCCGAGCGTCGCGAGCGCGTCGGCGCCCGCGAAGATGAAAGCATCGACGCCCGCGGCCTGCAAAGCAGCTTCGAGATCCTTGGGACGCCCCGCGAGATACACGCATTGGGCGCCGGCCGATTTCAATGCAGAAGCGGCGGCCGCGCCGAGGTCGGCATAGCTGGCGTCGGCTCCGCAAATGCAGGCGATCGTTGCGCCGCTGTCCTTGAAGGCCGTGGCCACGGCATCGGCATCGCTCAGAGGCGCGGATTGGATCGCGCCGACTCCACCAGCGGCGAGGAAGTTCGTGATCCATGTCGCGCGCGCGCCGTAGCTGGCGAGATCGCCGATGCACGCCAGAAATACTTTCGATGGGGTCTCGGTCGCAACGGCATGCGCCTCAGCGGCAGCACGGAGCGCCTCGAAGGGTTCGGCCAGGCGGCGGACCGCAAGCGGCTTGATACGCACCGCGCCATCCGCGGCAGGGGAGGGGACCGCTGGCCACCGTTCGACTTTCACGCCGTCGTCGCCGAGCTTCGGAAAGGCCGAGACGCCCGTCATTTCCATGCGTCCCGTAGCGATCAGCTTCGCGCGGGCTTCTGCAACCTTGGCGATGTCGTCCTGCACGCGCCCGCTCGGGAGCGCTGCCGCCATACCGCCGTTCGCCTCGATGTCCTGGAAGAGCTTCCACGCCGTCGCGGCAAGGTCGGAGGTGAGTGTCTCGATGGCGAAGCTGCCGCCCGCCGGATCGATCACGCGACCGAGTCCGCTCTCCTCCTGCAGCACGAGATGCGTATTGCGCGCCATGCGCCGGGCGAAGCTGTCGGGTTTCCCGAGCGCCCAGGTGAACGGGAGAACGGTGATCGTTTGCGCGCCGCCCATGGCCGCTGTCGCGCATCCGATCGTGGTGCGCAGCATGTTCACCCACGGATCATGCTTCGCCATCATGCGGAAGGATGTTTCTGCGCCGAAGGTCATCTGAGAAACGGCGCTCCCCGCACCACAGGCCTCGGCGACCTGCCAGACGAGCCGGCGAGCGGCGCGCAGTTTGGCGAGACCCATGATCTGATCGGCATCGACGGCGAGATTGATGGCGATCTTCGGCAGTGCCTGCTCGGGCGCGATGCCCGCCTGATCGAGCGCGCGGAGATAGGCGGCAAGTGTCGCAAGCATCGTCGCGAGTTCCTGCGCCTCGCTGGCGCCGGCCGCATGGTAGGGATGCCCGTCCGCAACAATCGCCGTCAGGTGCGGCGCCCCGAGTGCGCTCTTCGCCAGCTCTGCCGCCTCGGCCATCGCGGCATCGAGCGGCTGACGCAGCGCGCCGGTGAGCGCAAGCGTGCCGAGCGGGTCGGCATTGAAGGCGCCGAGCCGCGCCTTCTCCGCGATCCCAGCCGCCCGCCAAAGCTCGCCGAGGCTCGCCGCCGCCGTCGCAGTCTCCTCGCTCGCTTCCAGGGAAATGGGGCACACATCGAGCATAACGCCTTTGAGCGCTGCCCCGAGCGTCCCCGCATCGGGCGCAAGGCCGATCCTGCCTGCGCCTGCGATCAGCAACTTGAGCGAGGTCGCGCCACCTTCCAGGTCTTCCAGGATCGCCGCATTGGCGGCCGCCGCGTCCGTCTCGGCGCATAGCTGGCGAATGTCCCAGGGCGGGGTTACGGTCGCAGCACTGGCGCCGCGCAGGTAGGGCGCCGCACCCGGTTGCTGCCCGGACAGCCCTGGAGGCGCCTCCGCGCGTCCGTAAAGGGGCGCGATCCGCAGCCCGTCCGCGGTCCGCGAAACGAGGCGCCGCTCGAAATCAGCCCCCTTGAGCGCCTTCTCGACGAGCGCCAGCCATTGCGCGCGCTCGGGGACGGAAAATCCTTCCATCAACGCCAGTTCAGTCATCGGTCCCGGGTCCTGTGTCCTGCTCCCTTCATCCCTAAAGCTTTTGCTGCGCCGCGTTAATCCCCTCCCGCAGCATGACATCCGCCCCTGGCTGTGGTAGGCACCCGCAACTCTTTTTTGCGCCGCACCATGCGGCCCGCAGCCGGAACCCTCGATGGATATTCGCAATATCGCGATCATTGCCCACGTCGATCATGGCAAGACGACGCTCGTCGATGCGCTTCTGAAGCAGTCGGGCGCCTTCCGGGAGAACCAGAAGGTGGCCGAGATGGTCATGGATTCCAACGATCTCGAGCGCGAGCGCGGGATCACGATCCTGGCCAAGAATACGTCCATCGTCTGGAACGGGACGCGCATCAATATCGTCGACACGCCGGGTCACGCCGACTTTGGTGGCGAGGTCGAGCGCATTCTCAACATGGTCGATGGCGCCGTGCTGCTGGTGGACGCCTCCGAGGGCCCGCTGCCGCAGACCAAGTTCGTCGTCTCGAAGGCGCTGCGCCAGGGCATCCGCCCAATCGTTGTGATCAACAAGATCGACCGTCCGGACGAGCGTCACAACGACGTGCTCAACGAGATCTTCGATCTCTTCGCGAGCCTCGACGCGACCGATGAGCAGCTCGACTTCCCGGTGCTCTACGGCTCAGGGCGCGACGGCTGGATGGCCGCCGATCCGGCAGGCCCCAAGGACGACCTGAAACCGCTTTTTGATCTCATCCTGAAGCACGTGCCGCCGCCCGTCGCGGAGGAGGGGCCGTTCCGCCTGCTGGCAACGACTCTCGAAGCGGACGCCTATCTCGGTCGCATTCTGACGGGCCGCATTCTGTCCGGCAACATCAAACCGAACCAGACGATCAAGGCGCTCTCGCGTGAAGGCAAGCTCATCGAGACGACGCGCGTGACGAAGGTACTCGCGTTCCGCGGGCTCGAGCGGACCGCCGTCGATCTGGCCGAGGCGGGTGATATCGTAGCGATTGCGGGCGTCACCGAGGCGACGGTCGCGGATACGCTGTGCGATCCTTCCGTTGATGCGGCGATCCCTGCGCAGCCGATCGATCCGCCGACGCTGACCATGACCTTCCGCATCAACGATGGACCATTCGCGGGTCAAGAAGGCGACAAGGTGCAGAGCCGCGTGATCCGCGACCGCCTCATGAAGGAAGCCGAGCGCAATGTCGCGATCCGCATCACGGAGAATCCGGACAAGGATTCCTATGACGTCTCGGGCCGCGGCGAGCTGCAGCTTGGCGTGCTGATCGAGAACATGCGCCGCGAGGGTTTCGAGCTGACGGTCTCGCGTCCACGCGTCGTCTACAACTCGGACGAGACGACGGGCCAGCGCCTGGAGCCTATCGAGGAAGTCATCATCGACGTCGATGAGCAGCACTCGGGCGTCGTCGTGCAGAAGCTCTCTGAGCGCAAGGGCGAGCTGCAAGAGATGCGCCCGTCAGGTGGTGGGCGCACGCGCCTCGTGTTTTTCGTGCCGACGCGCGGGCTGATCGGCTATCAGGGGGAACTGCTGACCGACACGCGCGGCACTGCCGTGATGAACAGACTGTTCCACGTCTATGCGCCATTCAAGGGTGAGGTGGCCGGCCGCCGTACGGGCGTGCTGATCTCGAACAGCGCCGGAGAAGCGACCGCGTACTCGCTCTTCTATCTGCAGGAGCGCGGCGCCATGATGATCGACCCGCAGACGCGCGTGTACGAAGGCATGATCGTCGGCGAGCATAGCCGCGAGAACGATCTGATCGTCAACGTCGTGCAGGGCAAGAAGCTCTCGAACGTGCGCGCCGCGGGCAAGGACGATGCGCTCATCCTCACGCCGCCGCTGCGCATGACGCTCGAGCGCGCCATGAGCTACATCGCGGATGACGAGCTGGTCGAAGTGACGCCGAAGTCGATTCGCCTGCGCAAGCGCTGGCTCGATCCGAACGTGCGCAAGAAGATGGAGCGCACGCAGGAAGCGGTTTAGGTCATTTATTCCCTCTCCCCGCGCTGGCGGGGAGAGGGTTAGGGTGAGGGGCGACGGCAAACGCAAACGTTAGCGCAAATTTCCGCCCCTCATCCTAACCTTCTCCCCGTATAGGACGGGGAGAAGGGACATGCAGCAATCGCGGCCCGCCCCGGCCTACAAACCCTCGATGCAGTAGACGCGTGCGGGCGCGCCGTCACCGCCGGGTATCTTCAGCGGTGCTGCCGAGAGAAAGACTTCCGGCTCGCGAATGTCCGCCGTGTTCGCCACATACTCGATCATGTGGACGCCGGCGCGCAGCAGCACGTCGTGCGTGACCTGCTCGGAAAGCGGCCGCTTCTCGCCCTTGAGAAGAAGTCGGATCGTGTAATCCTGCGGAAAGCTATAACCGATCGTTCGGATGCCCGTCGCGAGCAGCCATTCAGCGGCTTCGCGTGTGAGATAGGGACTATCGAGCCAGAACTCTTTGGTCGTCGCCGACCGCTGGCGGTCCCAGTTCGATTTCAGCAGCACCATGCCGCCGCGCTCAATGTGCCTGCCGCGCGCTGCAAGTTTCTCAGGGCCGACGGCTTCATTCGGCTGCACGTCCATGAGATCGACGACCGCGCAGGGCCCGACAACATCGTCGAGCGGTGTCGCTTCGATCGTTGCGCCATCGGCAAACATGTGCCGCCGCGCATCGACGTGCGTGAAGGCGTGGCACGAGACCTTGAGCCAGGTCACCTGCGCGAGATCACCTTTGGCGAGGTCGCCGGTCGCCGTGACCTCTGTTGCCCAGCGCGGATGGCCGCCGGCGATCGGCATCGAGAGATCGATGATCCGCATGATGCTCTCTCCCTTTGATGAGCGCGGTTACTTCGGCCTGATCTGGCCGGTGCCGCGCACTTTGTACTTGAAGGTTGTGAGCTGTTCGACGCCGACGGGGCCGCGAGCGTGCAGGCGCCCGGTGGCAATGCCGATCTCGGCGCCGAAGCCGAACTCGCCCCCATCCGCAAATTGCGTCGAGGCATTATGGAGGACGATGGCGCTGTCGACGTGACTGAGAAAATGCTCGGCGGTCGCGTCGTTTGTCGTGATGATGCTGTCGGTGTGCTGCGAGCCATAGCGCGCGATGTGCGCGATGGCTTCGTCCACGCCCTCTACAACCTTGACCGCGATGATGGCATCGAGGAATTCTCGACCATAGTCGTCCGGCTGCGCAGCCTTCACGCGCGCGTCGACTTTCTGCGTCTCGGCATCACCGCGCACTTCGCAGCCGGCATCGAGAAGAGCCTTCACGAGCGTCGGAAGAACGTCGCCGCGCGCCTTCCGATCGACGAGCAGACACTCGGTGGCGCCGCAGACGCCCGTGCGCCGCATCTTTCCGTTGACGACGAGCGCGACCGCGACGGCCAGATCGGCATCGCGATCGACGTACGTGTGGCAAATGCCTTCGAGGTGCGCGAACACCGGGACGCGCGCTTCCTCCTGCACGCGGCCGACGAGGCCCTTGCCGCCGCGCGGCACGATCACGTCGATGGCGCCGTTGAGGCCAGCGAGCATGTATCCGACAGCCGCGCGATCGGTGGTCGGCACGAGCGTTATCGCAGCCTCGGGAAGTCCCGCCTCCTTGAGACCGGCGACGAGGCATTCATGGATCGCCGTCGCAGAGCGCTGGGCATCGGAGCCTGTGCGCAGGATTGCGGCATTGCCTGACTTGAGCGTCAGGCCGCCGGCGTCCGCGGTCACATTGGGCCGGCTCTCGTAGATGATGCCGATCACGCCGATCGGCACGCGCACGCGCTCGAACTTGAGACCGTTCGGCCGCTCCCACGCCGCCATAACGGCGCCGACAGGATCCTCCAGCGCCGCAATATCCTCGAGGCCCTTGGCGATGCCTTCGATGCGATCGGGCGAGAGCGTCAGGCGGTCGACGAATGAAGCAGCCTGCCCAGCGGCCTTCACGTCGGCGACATCCAGGGCGTTCGCCTTCAGGATCGCGGACTCTGAACGGCGCAAGGCTGCCGCCATGGCGCGGAGTGCAGCATTCTTCTGTGCGGTTGGCGCCAGCGCCAGGACGGTCGCAGCAGCGCGCGCACGCGTACCGAGATCGAGCATGAGGCGCTCGACGTCGCTTGCCTTCTGATCGATGCGTTCAGGACGGTTCATGCTCGCTCCGTTCTGGTCAGCGCCATGTCGTCGCGATGGATGAGCTCGGCGCGGCCTTCGTGGCCGAGAATTGCGGCAATCGCACTCGAACGTTTGCCTATGATAGCGGCTGCCTCATCGTGTGGATAGGCAATGAGGCCGCGCCCGAGCTGGCGCCCGTCGAGCGCGCGGATGCTCACGGCGTCGCCGCGATCAAACGTGCCCTCGATGCGGACGACGCCTGCGGGCAGCAGGCTCTTGCCCTGGCCCAGCGCCTTCTCGGCGCCGGCGTCGACGAAGACCGATCCGCGCGGCTCGAGGTTGCCGGCGATCCAGCGCTTGCGGGCGGCAACGGGATCGGACGACGCGAGAAACCACGTGCACGGCGCGCCATCGGCGAGACGGCGCAGCGGGTTGAGCGCCGCGCCATGCGTGATCACCATGTTGGTGCCCGAGCCCATGGCAATGCGCGCGGCTTCGAGCTTCGTCACCATGCCGCCCTTGGAAAGCTCGGTGCCCGCGTCGCCGGCCATGGCCAGGATCTCGTGCGTGAGCTCCTGCACGACGTCGAGGCGCTTCGCGTTCGGGTCTTTTGCGGGCGGCGCCGTATAAAGCCCGTCGACATCCGAGAGCAGCACGAGGCAGTCGGCGCTCATCATCGACGCGACACGCGCCGAGAGACGGTCGTTGTCGCCGTAGCGGATCTCGGCGGTTGCGACGGTGTCGTTCTCGTTCACGACCGGCACCGCGTGGCGCGCGAGCAGTGTCGCCATGGTGCTGCGGGCATTGAGGTAGCGCCGGCGCTCCTCGGTGTCGCCGATGGTGAGCAGGATCTGCGCTGCGATCAGGCCGCGGGCATTGAATGCATCCTGATAGGCACTGGACAGGCTGATCTGGCCGACCGATGCGGCCGCTTGCGAGTGCTCGAGCGCGAGGACACCCTTGGGCAGCTTCAGCACGTGACGGCCGAGCGCGATGGCGCCGGACGAGACGAGAATGACCTCGCGGCCCTCGGCGGTCAGGGCTTTGACATCATCGGCAATGGAATTGAGCCAGGCTGACCTCAGCCGGCCCGTCGCGTGATCGACGAGCAGGGCCGAGCCGATCTTGACTACGATGCGGCGGGCATCGCGCCATTCGGGCCGGACGGCGGCGTTGGACGTCTCTTTTCGGGCGGCGGGCATGGCACGGGCTTCGGCTCCTGGCGCGAGGCGCTCACATAGCAGAAGCGGGAAGATTGCGCACCCCGGCTGCGGCAATCGTGGTGTGCAGGTCGCTTCGCGAGCGTGACTAGGTCTCGCACTCTACCGGGACGGACACCCTCCCGGACCCACCCGCCTTTACGGACTCCTCATTCGCGTTGCGCTCCAAATCCATAAAAGCGGGGGTCCGGGGGTGTCCCCCCGGAGCGGGTTACAGGGCGGCAGCCCTGTTCGCGCCGGAGGCGCGAGTGGTGGCCTGATCGTGTATCGTCGATCGAAATATCCGGGGAGGCAGGCCGATGTATCTTGAGCCCACGCCGGCGTCGTTCGCACCGCCAGCCGGCGGCTGCGACTGCCATACGCACGTGTTCGGCCCGTTCGAGCGCTACCCGCTGGCGCGCGAGCGAAGCTACACGCCGCCGCCGGCGCCGGTTGAGGACCTCATCGCGCGGCTCGATCGCGCAGGACTTGCCCGCGCTGTGATCGTGCAGCCGAGCGCCTACGGAACGGACAACCGCCGCACGCTCGAAGCGGTGACGGCCTATCCCGATCGCCTCCGTGCCGTCGTCGTGATCGACGGCACGGAGAGCGAGGCGGCGCTCGCGGAGATGCATGAGAAGGGGGCGCGCGGCGTGCGGCTCAATCTGATCAGCGCCGGCGGGCCGCGTGGGGCGACGGTTGCCGAGCTACTGGGGCGCGTTGCCGCCCGCATCAGGCCGCTCGGCTGGCACATCCAGATGTATACCGACCTCGATGTGGTCGCCGAGAATGCCGCGACGCTTCAGGCGTTGGGCGTCGACGTCGTGCTCGACCACATGGCAAAGGTGGATGCAACTCTCGGTGCCGCGCACCCGAGGTTTCCGGTGCTCGCGGATTTGGTGGCTTCGGGCCGCTTCTGGGTCAAGCTTTCCGGTACCTATCGCGTGTCGCCGGAGTTCTACGGCAATCCCCAAGTCGACGCGCTCGCGCGGGCGCTCATCGCACTCAATCCCGAACGCATGGTATGGGGCACGGACTGGCCGCATCTCGCGAACCACAACCGCGTCGCCTCGGCCGAGCCGCCGACAATCGACTATCATGCCATCGACTATGGACGCCTGCTGAGCCTCATCCCAGAGTGGGCCGGGAGCGAGACGGTGACGGCGCAGATCCTTTCGCAGAACCCGGCGCGTCTTTATGACTTTCCCCTGCCAGCTCTGACGTGAGGCCTACGATGCCTGAAGCTCTCAAGCGGCCGGAATGGCCGCGCCCGGCGGCGAGCGCCATCATCTTCCGCGGTACGAACGTTCTGATCGTCGAGCGGGGGAAGGGGGCAATGCCCGGCACCTGGAGCCTGCCCGGCGGTCACATCGAGCCCGGCGAGAAGGCGCGCGATGCCGCCGCACGCGAGCTCTTCGAGGAAACAGGACTCGTGGTGGCGCTCGAGGGACTCGTCGACGTCCACGACGGGATCTTCAGGGATGGCGAAGGCGTGCTCAGGGCGCACTACGTGCTGGCGGTATTCTGGGGCCGCTCCGAGGACGGCGAGCCGGTTGCCGCGACGGATGCCCGCGATGCGCGGTTCGTGCCGGTGGCGGAGATCGACGGCTACCGGATGACGCCGGGTGCGCAGGCGATCATCCGGCGGGCGTATGAGCTGAGCTTGCGGCACGCTCGGCCCGGCGGCTGATCAGACCGGCGTCCGCGATATTCGCCCGTCCTCCTGGAGGCTCAAGTCATTCGCATAATATATATTATGGAATATACTTGGCTACGGCGGATGCAACTTGAGGCGCCGAGCTGGCGCAAATTATGGACCGCCGACCGAGGCAGAAATCTCTGGTCAATGCCGCATCCGGTGTCTCGTGTGCGTTGTCAGAAGGCCCCGCCCGCCCGTATGACTCTCCAATGAACACCGACAGCGGCCCTGCATCGGCGGGACAAAGCGACGCCGCCTCTCGTGAGGCGGCTGATCTCGTGACGCGCATGCGTGCGGGTGAGCGACGCGCCATCGCCGAAGCGGCGACGGAATGTGAGCGCGCCGGCGTTCGGCCAAGTGACCGCCTTGGTGCGTTGATGCGCGCCATGCAGCCCCATCTCGGCCGGGCGCAACTCGTCGGCATTACCGGACCGCCGGGCGCCGGCAAATCGACGCTGGTCAATGCGCTCATCAGCCATATGCGCCGGCTCGGCCTTACGGTCGGCGTCATCGCCGTCGATCCGTCGAGCCCGATCTCCGGCGGCGCCATCCTCGGCGATCGCGTGCGCATGACGGCCGCCCTCGATGACGACGGCGTGTTCGTGCGCTCGGTCGCGAGCCGGGGCGCGCTCGGCGGCCTCTCGCCCGCGGCTGTTCGGGTTGTGGATGCGCTCGATGCCGCGGGCTTCGACGTCATCATGATCGAGACGGTCGGCACCGGCCAGAGCGAGATCGACATCGCCGAGGTTGCGGACGTGCGCGTCGTCGTGAACGCGCCCGGCCTCGGCGACGATATCCAGGCGATGAAGTCCGGCCTGCTGGAGATCGCCGACATCCTGGTCGTCAACAAGGGTGACCGGCCCGATGCCGATGCGACACTCGCCCAGCTCAGGAGCGCCGCCGCCATCAGGTCTGCACGCGTGCCGGTGCTCAAGTGCACGGCAACGACCGGCGACGGCATCGAGGCGCTCTGGGAGGCCGTCAGTCCGCTTGCCGCGGCGGCGCTGAACGTTGCCCCTGAGATCCGCCGGCGGCGGCGGGCGAGAACGCTCATTGCCCGCGCGGCTGCCGAGTTGCTGGCGCGGCGCGTGCGTTCAGGTGAAATTGATCGGCTCGGCCCGCTTGCAGACGATCTACTCGAAGGCCGGCTTGGCCTCGATGAGGCCGCGCGGCGCCTGCTCGAGGGAACGTAAGCGGCCGGCCTCGGTTATCTCCTGGAGAGAGCAAACCAGGAGGACATCCCATGGCCAGTAGCGACTACGATCGGCCAACGGAAAATCCGGTCGAGTACCCGGGGCAGACCTACAAGGACACGCCCGCGACATGGACGGGTCCCCTGGGGACGGTGATGGCGATTATTTTCATTCTGTTGCTTGGGATGGCGCTGCTCGGCTAGTCGAGCTGGTCGCCCATCCAGGCGTCAGCCACGCCGCTGATGAGATTTGCGTCGTAGAGCGAGGCATCGCGGACGCCCTTGACGGCATTCGCGGGTTCGAGCTGCTGCCGCCATCCGGCCTCGATGCCCGCCTGGGCACGCCTCAGGTCCTCCGCCACCTCTATGCGCACGGCTTCGAACTGTAATTTCGTGCCCGGGCCAACGCGGCCGAGCACCGGCAGATCGGCGCTCGCCACCGTCGCGATCTTCGGATAGCCGCCCGTGGTCTGGCGATCGGCGAGCAGGATGATGGGCTGGCCGTCGCCCGGCACCTGGATAGAGCCGGTCGCGATCCCGTCGGAGACGATGTTGTACCCTTTCGCGTGAGCGAGCGGTGTCCCGGAGAGCCGCAGGCCCATGCGGTCGGCGGCGCGCGTGACCTCGTAGGGCTCGGAGAGAAACGTCTCGATCGCCGATGGCGTGAAGTAGTCGTCCTGCGGTCCGAGAACAACGCGCACGCGTGATGGCAGCGCCAGATCCAGATCGGGGAGCCGGACCTCGTCACGTGCCTCGGCTTCTTCCAGCGCGAGTGGCAAGAGATCGCCGGCAGCTAGAGCCCGCCCCTCGAAGCCACCGATCCCTGCGCGCACGAACGTCGATCGGCTCTCCATGACCGCCGGCAGCGCGAAACCGCCTTCGATGGCGAGCACGCAGGACATGGCATTGCGCCCGACCATTACGCGCAGCCGAGCGCCGATCCCGAGGCGCGCACTCTCCAAGGCCGGCACCTGTCGTGTTGTCTGTCCTTCCGTCACCTCCATGCCCGCACCGAGGCCGACGCACGCGACGCGCACGCTCCCGGCGGCGACCTCGAGCGTGGGGCCAAGATAGAGCATCTCGAGTACGGCCATATCCGGCTCGTTGCCGACGATCGTATTGGCCGCCGCCATAGCCACACGATCGAGCACGCCCGCCGTCGGCACGCCGAAGCGCTGATAGCCGAAGCGGCCGGTATCCTGGACGGACGTCGCGAGGCCAGGCGCAATGACGCGCAGATGGGCGCTCATTCGTCGGCCCTGAGCGTGTCGATGTCGAACGCGCCCTCGGCGCTCGCGGCCTGCATATCGTCGTAGGTGTTGCGGCTCACGGGGACGAAGCGGACTGTATCGCCAGGCGAAAGAAGCGCGGGCCGATCACGCGTTGGCTCGAACAGCGGAACAGCCGTCCGGCCGATGATGTGCCAGCCGCCGGGGCTGTCGTAGGTGTAGACCGTGGTCTGGCCGATTGCGATCGAGACGGAGCCTGCGGCGACCTTGATGCGCGGGCTCGTACGCCGGGGCAGCTTCAGGACATCCGGCAGATCGCCCATATAGGCCTGCCCTGGCAGGAAGCCGATCATGTACACGAGGTGCTCGACCGACGCGTGCATGGCGACGACCTCCGCGGAGCTGATGCCAACGGCTTCCGCGACGTCGGCAAGATCGGGCGCATAGTCCTCGCCTTCGTAGCAGGTGGGAAAGAGCCAGCGCTGCCCCACCAGTGCCTCGGCTTCAAGCCCTTTGATCAGCGGCATCAGGCGCGTTTCGAGCTCGCGCGCGTGGATCACGAGCGGGTCGTAGTGCACCATCAGCGACCTGAAGGTCGGCACGGCCTCGCCGACGCCGGCAATGCCGGCCTCCTGCACGCGACGGCGTAGATTGAGTACCAGCGCCGAGATATGGCGGTCCATGCGGTCGCCGAACTCCACGACGAGCGCTGTGTCGCCGCTTGCCAGAAAGCGCGGCTCGACCGCAAAACCCTGCTCCGCCATCGCCAGCTCGTTCTCCCGCCCCACCCATACCCACGTGGCGCGAGGGGTGCCCATGTGCCACGGCAGCTTGGCGCGCCAGCCCGCCGCTGCTACCAATCCAGCTTCGCGCTGGGTCAAGCACCCGGCCCCACGATTCCCCCGACCTCTCTGAGGAAGCGAACAATGGCCGCCAAAGTCAACCTCAATGCCGACATCGCCGAGGGCTTCGGGGCCTACGACATCGGCAACGATGCCGCGATGATGGACATTGTGAAATCGGCGAACGTCGCTTGTGGGATGCACGCCGGCGACGCCAACACCATGCACCGCCTCGTCATGCTGGCGCGCGACAAGGGCGTCAGCATCGGCGCGCACCCGGGCTTCAACGACCTCTGGGGCTTCGGCCGCCGCCAGATCCGCATGTCGCCTACCGAACTAGAGTACCTCGTCGCTTATCAGATTGGCGCGCTGCAGGGCATTGCCGCCTACGGCGGGCTCAAAGTCACCCACCTCAAGACGCACGGCGCACTCAGCAACATGGCGTGCGTGGAGGCCGACTACGCCATGGCTATCGGCCGCGCCATCAAGACAATCGATCCAACCATGATCTTCGTCGTGCTGTTCGGCTCCGAACTCGAGAAGGCGGCGCAGAAGCTCGAGTTGCCGATCGCGCGCGAAGGCTTCTGCGACCGCGTCTATGCCGACGACGGCATGCTGGCCTCCCGATCGCTCCCGGGCACGGTCCTCAAGGATCCGGCCAAGGCGACGGCGCAAGCCTTGCGCTTCGTGCAGCAGGGCGAGGTCGTGTCCATCAACGGCAAGGTCATCAAGGCGAAGATCGACACGCTCTGTGTCCACGGCGATGAAGCGACGGGCGTCGTCGTGGCGCGCGGCGTCCGTGACGGGCTTGAGAAAGCCGGCGTCGAGATTGTTCCGCTCACCGAGATGGGGCTCTCCGGCTGAGGCGAAGTCGCGTCTCGTTTGAGCGTTCACAGGGACAGAGGATCGGATGAGAACAGCGGCGCTCTACGCGGGTCTCCTTGGCTTGCTTCTGTTTGCGCTCACGCTCAGCGTCTCGGAGGCGCGCCATCGCACGAAGACTGCGATCGGCGACGGCGGCGATGAGGTCCTGCGGCGGCGCATTCGCGCCCACGGCAACTTCGTCGAGTATGTGCCGCTCAGCCTGCTCCTGCTCGCGCTCTCCGAGAGCCTCGGGCTGGGCTCACTATTCGTGCACATGCTTGGGCTTGTGCTGCTCGTCTCCCGGATTGCCCATGCCTACGGCATCAGCCAGCCGCGCGAGCCGCTGGCCTTTCGCATGCTCGGCACAACCGGCACACTCATCGTCCTGATCGTCACCGCACTCTACTGCATCTGGTCCTTCTTCTGACGAACGGCCCAGCGCATCGAGAAACCTTCGAACCACTGGCGCGGCTGCGTCGCGTCCAAAAAGCAGGAATGCCCCATGCCTTATTCGACTTTCCGCCCCGAGCTCATGGGCAGCGCCACGCTGTCGCCGTCCGGCCGCTTCGAGGCCGGCTCGTGGCAATCCTTCACGCTCGTCTACACGGCCGGTGCCTTCGGCATCGATGACACGGGCAGTCTGAAGATCGCCTTCCGCTTCGCGACCGATTTCGGCCCCGTCCAGTTCGATGATCCGAAGGCCCCCGGCTACACCACGCTCGAAGCCTCGAACGGCGCCACGCTCGAGGCGCGTTGGGAGTTCAAGCGCAATATCCGCCCCTGGAGCCGCTCGCTCTACATCGGCGTGATGAAGCACTTCCTGAAACCTGGCGATACCATCACGATCCGCTTCGGGGATCAGCGCCAGGGATCGCCGGGCGTGCGCCTGCAGACCTATTGCGAAAAGATCTTCGAGTTCCA
>DATMRT010000061.1:0-51685 GCA_035565975.1 Hyphomicrobiaceae bacterium | reverse complement strand
GTGCGCGCCACCGCCCCCGGCATGTTGGCGACGCAGTAGTGCACCACGTCATCGACGATGAAGGTCGGCTCGGCATGCGTCGTCGGTCGCGAGGTCTCGGCGCAGCCGCCCTGGTCGATGGAAATGTCGACAATCACCGAGCCGCGCTTCATGGCCTTCACCATGTCGCGCGTGATGAGCTTCGGCGCCTCGGCCCCCGGCACGAGCACCGCGCCGATGACGAGATCGGCGTCGAGCACGTAGTCCTCGACGGCCTGGCGCGTCGAGAAGACCGTCGTGAGTCCGGCCCCCATCTGCACTTTCAGCTCGGCGAGGCGGTCGATGTTGATGTCGAGGATGGCGACCTGCGCCTCGAGCCCGAGCGCCATGCGTGCGGCATTGGCCCCCGACACGCCGCCGCCAAGCACAGCGACCTTCGCGGGTGGCACGCCCGCCGTGCCGCCGAGCAGCATCCCGCGGCCACCCTGCTCCATCTCCAGGCAGTGCGCGCCCGCCTGGATGGCCATGCGGCCGGCGACCTCGCTCATGGGGGCGAGCAGCGGCAGGCCGCCGCGCGCGTTGGTCACGGTCTCATAGGCGATGGCCGTCGCGCCCGAGGCCATGAGCGCCTTGGCCTGCTCGGGATCGGGCGCGAGGTGGAGATAGGTGAAGAGCGTCTGGCCTTCACGCAGCATCTTGCACTCGGCCGGCTGCGGCTCCTTCACCTTCACGATCATCTCCGCCTTGGCGAAGATCTCGGCCGCGGATCCCAGGACGGTTGCGCCGGCCTTGCGATAGTCGTCATCGGTGAAGCCCTGGCGCAGCGCCGCGTTGGTCTCGACCAGGACCTCGTGTCCATGCCCGACCGCCTCGCGCACCGATACCGGCGTCATGCCGACCCGGTACTCGTGAACCTTGATCTCCTTCGGAACGCCGATCCGCATGATCATCTCCCGCAATGCCGCTCACCACGATTGAAATTTAAGCGCCTGGATGAACAAAACCGCACGAATTTAGCCCGCAAACGTGCCATTTATTGCAATAATTTGCCGTGCAGGCCTCAGGATCCGGGAAAGTCTTCGAATGACCGTCGACGCCATCGACCGGCGCATCCTGCGCGCCCTGCAGACGGACAGCCGTCAGACAGTCGCGGAGATCGGCGCGATTGCCGGCCTCTCGCCCTCCGCCTGCCACAGGCGCATCCGCAGCCTCGAGCAGGCCGGCGTCATCGCGGGGTACACGGCGCGCCTCGACCGGCGTGCGCTCGGATATGCGATGGAGTTCTTCGTCGAGGTGGCGTTGCGCTCGCAGAGTGAGAAGGCGCTCGAAGCCTTCGAACGCGCCGTCGAGGCGTCGCCGGAGATCCTCGAATGCCACCTCATGGCCGGCGGCACGGATTACCTGCTGCGCGTCGTGGCAGTGGACGCGGCGGATTTCGAGCGCATTCACCGCGAGCGCCTGGCGCGGCTTCCGCACGTCGCCCGTTTGCAGAGCCACCTCGCCATCCGCACGGTGCGGCCGTGGGCGGGCTACCCGCCGCGGGAGACCTGATGACGCCACCATATTATGGGCAAAATCCTCCCCATGAGTGACCTGCGGTGGCGCGTTGCCGTGGGGCTAACAATCGGGTTCGGCACGGATTTTGCGCACGAGCGCGAAGCGGCTATCTTACAGATGCCGGCTGGCGACCACTTGAGTGCACGCGCCCCGCGGGAGGCTGAAGATCGGATGGTCCACATGCGCACCGTGCGGAAGTATCTGGCCGGTGCGGTCCTTGCCGGAGCGGCGGTGGCCCTTGGGACGACCACCGCTGGCGCCCACCCTCATGTCTGGGTCACGACGGAGACGACCGTACTCTACGAGAACGGCACGATCGTCGGGCTTCGACAGAAGTGGTCGTTCGACGATTTCTATACGGCCATGGCGCTCCAGGGGCTCGATACGAACAACGACGGCATTTATGACCGCACCGAGCTCGCCGAACTCGCGAAGGTCAACATGGAAGGCCTCAAGGAGTTCGACTATTTCACCACGGCCAAGCTTGCGACCGAGCAGCTGAAGTTCGAGGCACCGAAGGATTTCTGGCTCGAGCACGCCGACGCGCCGGAAGGCGCCGTCGAGATCACCATGAAGACAGGGGATGCTGCCTTCGAGGGCACCGGTGTCGCCGTCGAGAAAAAGGATGCGCCGTCTCCGGGCCTCTTTGCGCGCCTGTGGAGCTGGCTGTTCGGTTCGGCCGAGACGGCCGAGGACAAGACGCCCAAGCCCGCCGAGCGGCCGAAGGTGCTGAGCCTGCATTTCACCCTGCCGCTGGCCCATCCTGTCTTGGCGGAGGCGACCGGCTTCTCCTTCACGATCGCCGATCCGAGCTTCTTCATCGCCTTCCAGCCGGCGGAGAAGGATCCGGTCATTCTCGCAGGCGCGCCGCCGACCTGCCGCGTGAGCATCGGCGAGACCGCTGCCGCGACACCGCCACCAACAGCCGAGGACGTCGCCAAGTCCGAGGCCCAGCCCAATCCTGCCGCCGACGCCAGCAAACTCGGCGATGCTTTCGCCCAGCAGTTCGGCAGCCAGTCGGTCGGCTATGGGTTTGTGAGGCCGGCCACGATCTCCTGCGGACCACCCTCATGATTGCTCCTGCCCTCCGGCGCATCGCCGCCGCCTGCCGCGTGCTGGCGTGTGCCATCATGATTGCAGCATTCGTTGCCCCTGCCACGATGGCGCAGACCACGTCGCCGCCTGCCGGTGCGCCGAGGAGCTTCCTGCCGCCGCCGAAAGCTGCGGCCGAAGAGCCCAAAGGCATGGCCGCGCAGGCCTATGGCTGGCTCATGCGCAAGCAAGCGGAGGTCAATCGCCGCCTCGCCGCGGCCGTGAGGGATATCCGAACCGGCGACCCCTGGTTTGCGACGCTCGTGCTCGCCGGCCTCAGCTTTGCCTATGGCGTGCTGCACGCGGCCGGGCCGGGACATGGCAAGGCCGTCATCTCGTCGTACGTGCTTGCCAACGAGCAGACCGTCCGGCGCGGCATTGCGCTGTCGTTCCTCGCAGCTGCATTCCAGGGCCTCTCGGCACTCGTGATCGTCGGCATTCTCGTGCTCGTGCTGAGCGCCACCGGCCTGACGATGAAATCGACCGAGGCCTGGCTCGAGACACTGAGCTGGGGCCTCGTGGCGTTAGTGGGGGCGTGGCTGCTCTATACGCAGCTCAAGGCTGTATGGGCGAAGCCGGCGATTGCCGGCGGTCATGCGCCCACACGTAGCCATCACGATCATGCGCATCATCACCATCATGGGCACGACCACGGTCATCAGGATCATGATCACGCCCACGAACATGGGCACACCCATGATCACCACCACGGGCCTGCACACATTCACGCCCATCACGATCATGTCCACGCCGCCGACGGGAGCTGCTGCAGCCACGCGCACATGCCCGATCCGAGCCAGCTTCAAGGCCCGTGGTCGTGGCGACAGGCCTTCGCAATTGCCTTCGCCGTCGGCATTCGCCCCTGCACCGGCGCCATCCTCGTCCTCGTCTTCGCCGTCAGCCAAGGTCTCTTTTGGGCCGGGGTTTTTGCGACCTTTGCCATGGCGATCGGCACGGCGATCACCGTCTCGACGCTGGCAGCCCTCGCCGTCGGCTCACGGGAGCTCGCCATGCGGCTCGGGGGCGGGGCGGAAAGCGTTTGGGGCGCGCGCGTGCGCACGGCAGCCGGCATCGGCGGCGCGAGCCTCGTCCTCGGGCTCGGCCTCGCCTTGATGCTCGGCTCGCTCCGGGGCGCAAGCGTCTTCTGAGGCTGGCGCGGCCGCGTCCGCGTGCTAAGAGTGTCGGCCGTCATCAACATTCAGTGTGAGGAAGCCCCATCACCATGGCCATTGTCAGACACGAGTCCGCCGGCATTCTTTCCAAGGCCGTCGAAGCGAACGGCTTCGTCTTCACCGCTGGCATCACCGCGAACGATCGCAACAAGGATGTCGGCGGCCAGACGAAGGAAGTCCTCGACGAGATCGATCGCGTCCTCGCGCTCGCCGGTACCGACAAGTCGAAGGTCGTTTCTGCGACGATCTGGATCACCGACATCCGCAACCGCGACGCCATGAACGTGCATTGGAACGAGTGGACCGGCGGCAAGAACCTGCCTGGACGCGCGTGCATCGAGGCGCGCCTCGCCGATCCCAAGCTGCTCGTCGAGATCGCCGTTATCGCGACGAAGTAGCCGATGATCGTCCGCCGGGAACTGGAGCCTCTCCTCGCCAATGTGGTCGAGGCGGGCGATATGATCTTCACGGCCGGCTGCATCGCCGACGACGAGAGCCTCGACGTCGGCGGTCAGACGCGGCAGGCGCTCGGGGATCTGGACCGCTGGCTTGCCATGTGCGGCAGCGACAGGTCACACGTCCTTCAGGTCGTGATCTGGCTCTCGGATATCCGTTTCAGGGATGACATGAACAAGGTTTGGCTCGAGTGGGTCGACCCGAAGAATTTGCCGGCGCGCGCCTGCATCGAGGCGCGCATGGCAACGCCGGGCTGCCTCGTGGAGATCATGGCTATCGCCATCAAGAACGGCGCCCACGCAAACAGGGCACGGTCATGAGCAACACGCGTTCCGAGGGCCGGCCCGAGCCCGGACTTCGCAGCCAATACGTCAAGTTCATGCCGGTGCAGACGCGCTGGAAGGACAACGACGTCTACGGCCATGTGAACAATGTCGAGTACTATTCGTACTTCGACACCGTCGTGAACCGCTACCTGATCGACCCCGGCGGACTCGATTTTCACAACGCCCCGATCGTCGGCATCATGGCTGAGACCATGTGTCGCTTCCATCGCTCGTTCGCCTATCCGGAAGCCATCGACGCGGGTCTCAGGGTCGGCCGCCTTGGCAAATCATCGGTGCGCTACGAGGTCGGGCTTTTCGGCGAAGGCGAGGATCAGGCCCGCGTGGAAGGCCATCTCGTGCACGTCTTCGTCGAGCGGGCCACGAACAAGCCCGTGCCGATCCCGCCCGGCATCCGGGCTGCGCTGGAGCAGCTTGTCGCCCGCTGAACCTGGAAGCATTCCAACGGAATACGGCTCACTGTAACCTCGGCGCCATAGCCGCGCCGCGGCCAAATCAGGCATGTTCCAGGCTGATGGGTGGAGCGGCCTTGCACGCCCGGTAGCGTCTCCTGGCCGCTGGAAACAGGCTGAGAACCATGACGAAGCGCACATGCGCAGTTGCCGCTGGTGCGGCGCTGCTGATCAGTTTCCTGCCGACGGTGGCGCCGGTGCGGGCCCAGGAGACAGGCCTTGCCGGCATCCACGAGTGGGTTCGTGTCGGGCAGAAGACGTGTCTGGCCTCGCACTTCCATGATGGCACCGGTGCGGGCAAGACGAAGAAGGACGCCGAGCGGGCAGCCATCCAGAGCTGGGCGTCGTTCACTATGTGGGAATACGGCGAGTCTTGGGGACGCTGGAATCTTTCAGAAAGCAAGACCGTTAACTGCAATCGCGCCACATCGTCCGAGTTCAGTTGCCAAGTGTCCAGTCGGCCGTGCATTAGCAGGGTCGCAAAAAGGGGCCGCAAGCGCTGAATGCAGGAGCGGCCCTGACGTCGTCCGACGACGGGGACCCCGTTGATCCAGTTTCGCCCCATCCTTCTGGCCCTCGGCCTGATGGTTTGCTTCGTGGCTGTGGCGATGCTGGTGCCCATGGCCGTCGACTACGCGGACGGCCATTCGAGCGCCTATGTCTTCGCCGTATCGGCCCTGGTTACGCTCTTCGTCGGCGTACTCATGGTGCTCTTTGCCTATGACCATCGTCGCGTGCGAACCGGGCTGCGCGAAGCCTTTCTGCTCACGACTCTTTGCTGGACTCTGGTTTCTGTCTTTGCCGCGACTCCCTTCGTCGGTCTCGGCCTGCCGATCGCCGACGCCTTCTTCGAGTCGGCGTCCGCGCTCACGACGACGGGCGCCACCGTCATCACGAACCTCGACGGCCAACCGCGCGGCATTCTCCTCTGGCGCGCGTTGCTCCAAGGCATCGGCGGCCTCGGCATCATCGTCGTCGCCATCCTGATCCTGCCGTTTCTCCGCATCGGCGGCATGCAGCTCTTTCAGACGGAAAGCTCGGACCGCTCGGAGAAGATCGTGCCGCGCGCCCGCCAACTCGTCGGCTCGATCGTAGGGATATTCGTAGGTCTCCTGCTGGCCTGCATCATCGTCTACATGCTCCTTGGCATGACGGCGTTCGATGCGATCTGCCATGCGCTCGCGACCATTTCGACTGGCGGCCACTCAACGCACGATGCGAGCTTCGCCTACTTCAAGAGCTTGCCGCTGCATTGGGCGGCAATCTTTTTCATGATCTGCGGGGCGCTGCCGTTCGTCCTGTACATCAAGGCCATGCGCGGCGACAGGAAGGCTCTATGGCGTGACGAGCAGGCCCGCGGCTTCATGATGCTGACGGTGACGGCATCGATCGTGATTGCGATCTGGCTGGTCGCTGCGCGAAACTGGCATATTTCGGAAGCGCTGACGATTGCGACCTTCAACGTCGTGTCGGTGGTCACGACAACGGGCTTCGCGAGCGGTGACTACGCGGCCTGGGGCCCCTTCGCCGTCGGCGTCTTCTTCATCCTGCTGTTCGTTGGAGGCTGCTCGGGCTCGACCTCGGGCGGTATCAAGATCTACCGCCTGCAGGTCGCCTCGCTGCTCACGCGCAGCCACCTGCAGCACCTCATCAGCCCTCACCGCGTCGTCACGCTGGTCTACAATGGACGGCGGCTTCCGGAGGACGTTCCCTTCTCGGTCGTCGCGTTTTTTGCCGTTTATCTGGCCACGATCGGCCTGTTCACCCTCGTACTTTGCGCGATGGGTCTGGATCTCGTCACGGCCCTCTCCAGTGCAGCGACCGCGGTTTCGAACGTCGGTCCCGGCCTCGGGCATATCGTCGGCCCCGCCGGCACCTTTGCCGACCTGCCAACGAGCGCCAAATGGGTGCTCTCGTGCGCGATGCTGCTCGGCCGCCTGGAGCTGTTCACCGTGCTTGTGCTTTTCCGGCCGGAGTTCTGGCGGGCCTGAGCCTGGGCCCTAGGCCGCCAGAACCTCTGCGTGGTCCGCCGCGGGTCTTCAGCTCGTCACCGGCTCCGGCTCCCGCGCGCGCTGCATCGAGTGTGCGATCAAGAAGATCGCGAGCGCGATAACGACATTGTACCCGATGTGCAGCCCCAGTGCCGGAAGCACCGGGATGTAACCCGAGAGATCAATGTCGACGATCGGCCCCAGAATGGCGCTGATGATCGTCGGCAGGACCATCACCACACCGGCCGCGCCGAACAGCGCCGTCTCCACCCCATTCGTGCGGAAGCGGTAGTAGCGCTGGAAGGCGAATGCCAGAAGCGCGATGCCGGCACCTGTCTCGAACGCAATCTCGAGGATGTCGAACCAGTTGCCGTTCGCCGGCACTTTCATCAGAAGTCCGATCCCGAGCGGATCGAGCACGAACACGAACGGCACCAGGAATGCCGGCATCGTGTACTTCCACGACTGCAATGTCGTCGCGTACGGGTTGCCGCCCGTGATGGCAGCAGCCGCGAACGGCGACAGAGCGGTCGGCGGTGAAACCTCCGACAGCACTGCGTAGTAGAAGATGAACATGTGCGCGGCGAAATCCGGCACGCCGAGCTTGATCAGGGCCGGCGCTGCGATGACTGCACAGAGGATGTAGGACGCCGTCACCGGCACGGCGAGGCCGACGATCCAGACGATCAGCGACGTGTAGATCGCCGTCAGAACGAGACTGCCCCCGGCATACGTGATGATGATATCGGCGAACTTCTGTGCAAGGCCCGTGAGCGTGACGCTCCCGACGATGATGCCGGCAGCCGCGCACGTCGGCGCGACATTGAGTACACCGGTCGTGCCGTCCTGCAGAGCGCTGGCGAGCTTGCGCGGCCAGAGTGCCGTATCCCACCGGAAGTAGCTGACCGCGATTGCCGCGATTGTCGCCCAGAAGACGGCCAGCACAGGCGAGAAGCCCATGAGCATGAAGACGACGATCGAGATCAGCGAGCCGAAGTGGAACCAGTAGCCCTTCGTGAGCTTCCAGAGCGTTCCCTTCTCGATCATCATATCGCTGCCGCCGGCGCCGTACTTCTTGGCGTCGAGCTCGACCATGACGAAGATGCCGAAGTAGTAGAGCAGCGTCGGGATGATCGCCATCCAGATCACGTCGATGTACGAGATCTTGAGGTACTCGGCGATCAGGAAGGCCGCCGCTCCGAGCACGGGCGGCGAGATGATGGCGCCGAGACCGCCGGCCGCAAGAAGCCCGCCGGCGGCATTCTTTTCGTAGCCGGACTTCGCCAGCATCGGATGCGCGACCGTGCCGATGGTGACAGTCGTCGCCACGCCCGAGCCCGACGGCCCCCCCATCAGGAAGGACGAGAGAACGACCGCGCGCCCTGCCGAATTGCGCCGTCCGCCCATAGCCGCGAACGAGAAGTCGATGAAGAACTTGCCGGCGCCCGAAGCCTGCAGGATCGCGCCGAAGATCGTGAAGAGAATGATCAGGCTCGACGAGACATCGACCGCCGAGCCGAAAATGCCTTCGAGCGTCATGTAGAGATGAGCGACGAGACGGTCGACGTCGTAGCCGCGATGCGTCCACGGTGCCGGCAGATACTGCCCGTAGAGCGCATAGAGCACGAAAGCCATTGCGACGATGGGCATGATGATGCCCGTCGTTCGCCGCGTCGCTTCGAGAACGAGCGCGATGAAGACAATGCCGACCCAGACTTGCTCAGGGGTCGGCGCCGTCGCGTAGTCGCCGAAGTCGGCGCCCTGGTAGAGGATGTAGATCGTCGTTGCGGCAGCGGCGGCGGCGAACAACCAGTCCCACCAGCGGATCTGATCGCGAAACCGGCCGGCGATCGGGAACAGCAGGAATACCAGCACGAGCACGATGCCGACGTGACCGGGCCGCAGAATATGCGTCGGCACGATGTCGTACGCGGCATAGAGGTGAAACAGCGTCGAGGCGATCGCGATGCCGGAGATCAGATAGCCGATCCAGCCGCCAACGCGGTTGAACGCCCCTTCCTCCTCTTCGATGAACTTCTCGACGGCCTTGCGCTGGTCGTCGCTCATATCGGCAGAGGCCGCGATGGGCCCTGGCGCCTGCGCGACGCTCCCCTGCTCCTGGCTCATTGAGTGCTCCTTCCGGGATGCTCAGAGGCGTCTTGTAGCGCCTGGCCTATAGGCAAAGCCGCCGGGGCGTGATGCACCGGCGGCTTTTCATCGTATCGTCGAGGCTGACGCTCAGTCGATCTTGATGCCCTTCTCGGCGAAGTACTTGAGCGCACCCGGATGGAAGGGCACGCCGGCGTTCGCCTTCTTCTGGTTCCCTTCCTTGATGTTCAGCGCCTCCTTGTGGACGGCGGCGAGCTCCTGGCGCTTCTCGAAGAGGAGCTTCGTGAGCTGATAGGCGAGATCCTCGGACATGCTGGCGTTCACTGCCAGGATGTTCCACACGGCGACGTTCTTGTTGTCGGCCTCCATCCCCGTGTACGTCGTCTTGGGAATGGTGGTCGCGGCATAGATCTCGCCATACTTCGCAACCATCTTGCCGACGTTCTGCGCGATGTCGAGGAAGCGGATCTTCGTGCCCGGCGTCGCGCTGAGGTCGGTCACCGCCGCCGTCGGCAGGCCACCGACCCAGAAGAACGCGTCGATCTTCTTGTCCTTGATGGCATTCACGCTCTCGGCGACGCCGAGACGCTCGCGCGTCATGTCCTTGTCCTTGTCGAGACCCGCGGCCTCGATGACGCGGAATGCGAACACCTCGGTCGCGCTGCCCGGCGAGCCCGTCGAAACACGCTTGCCTTTGAGGTCCTCGATCTTGGTGATGCCCGTGCCGTCGATCGTCACGACGTGCATGTGATTGGGATAGAGGACGGCAAGCGCCTGGATGGGCAGTTTGCCACTCTTGAATTTGTCCTTGCCGTTGATGGCGTCGAAGGCCGCGTCGACCTGCGAGAGACCCATGTCGGCACGGCCCGAGCCGATGAGCTGCAGGTTGGCGACCGAGCCGCCCGTCACTTCCGCGGCTGCTGTCGTGTTCGGGATGTTCTTGCCGATGATGCTGGCGAAGCCGCCGCCGAGCGGATAGTAGACGCCGCCTGTTCCGCCGGTGGTAATCGAGAGCTGCTTGGTCTGGGCAACAGCCGCCGCCACGGTGAAGGCCACGGCAGCACCTGCCGCGAGCGCAAGTAGTCGCTTCATATACTCATTCCTCCCAAGGGGATCGGTGAAAGGCGCGTTCGGTCCGGTCGGCGCGAGGACCCTCCTCGTTCGTGCCGTTTCGAACAAAAGGCCAGCGCGCTGTGTAGCGGATAAGCAGGCCTGAGACCAAGAGAAAATCGCCACGCGGGCTTATTTTCCGCGGACCTCCGCGGAGGGCGCATACGCCCGTAAATCAGGCATCTGATCCGATTGCGGATTAACGGCGCGGAAGCCGCCAAACGAGAAAGGCCGCCCGCAAGGGCGGCCGCGATCTTGCCAGAGCCGCGGGAGCCCGCTGCCCGCTACTTCCACTCGATCTTGACGATCTCGTAGGCCTTCGAGCCCTTGGGCGTCGTCACCTCGGCAGTATCGCCCTTGCCCTTGCCGATGAGCGCGCGCGCGATCGGCGAGCTGATCGAGATCTTGCCCTCGCGGACGTCGGCCTCCATCTCGCCGACGATCTTGTATTTGACCTTCTCGTCGGTGTCCTCGTCGATGAGGCTCACGGTGGCGCCGAACTTGACCTTGTCGCCGGACATCTTGGTCGTATCGATGACCTCGGCGCGCGAAAGCTTGTCCTCAAGCTCGGCGACCTTGGACTCGTTCAGGCCCTGGGCCTCCTTGGCCGCGTGGTACTCCGCGTTCTCGCTCAGGTCCCCGTGCGCGCGCGCCTCCGCGATGGCCTGGATGATCCGAGGACGCTCCACGGCTTTGAGGCGATGCAGCTCCGTCTCGAGCTTCTTGAAGCCCTCGACCGTCATCGGAACCTTTTCCATCGCCATATCCAAGTCTCCCAACCGGCTCGGCTGACATGCCGATACCGCCGAATCAGTCCCAACAGTCCACGGGAAAACGCCAGCTTCCCCCGTCCTCGACCCCTTGGCAAGGGCCTCAGGCGGTGCGGCTAATATAGGCCTGAAGTGGCGCCACTTTAAGATGACCGCGCCGGAGCGCCTTGATGGCTCCGGTAACCGCGATCGCTCCAGCCAGAGTCGTACAATAGGGAATGCGGTTGAGCAAGGCCGTGCGCCGGATGTCCTTGGAGTCGGCCAGTGCCTTGGCACCCTCGGTTGTATTGAAAACGAGATCGACGTCGCCGTTCTTCATGGCATCGACAATGTGCGGGCGGCCTTCCAGAACCTTGTTCACCAACTCGCACGGAATGCCGTGCTGCTCGAGGTGGCGCTTCGTTCCCCGCGTCGCGAGAATGCGGAAACCCATCTCGACGAGCTCCCGCGTGGCACCGAGAATCCCGTCCTTGTCTGCCTCGCGAAGAGAGATGAATACCGTGCCTTTGTCCGGGAGCGACTGGCCGGCGCCGAGCTGGCTCTTGGCAAAGGCGAGGCCGAAATCGGTATCGATGCCCATGACCTCGCCCGTCGAGCGCATCTCGGGCCCGAGGATCGGGTCGACACCAGGAAAGCGCGCGAACGGGAACACGGCCTCCTTGACGGCGATGTGATCGAGCTTGCGCTGCTTGAGGCCGAAGCTTTTGAGCGGCGCGCCGCCCATCACTCGTGCTGCAATGCCGGCGACCGGCAGGCCGATGGCCTTGGCGACGAACGGCACCGTGCGGCTCGCGCGCGGGTTCACTTCGATGACGTAGATCTCTTTGCCCTTGATCGCGTACTGCACGTTCATTAGCCCGACCACGTTGAGCGCCAGCGCCAGATCGCGCGTCTGCTTCTCGAGCCTGACGACGATCGAGCCGTCGAGCGAATGGACCGGGAGAGAGCAGGCGGAATCCCCGGAGTGAACGCCCGCCTCCTCGATATGTTCCATGATGCCGGCGACGAAGGTGTCCTTGCCGTCGGCGAGGCAGTCCACATCGACCTCGATCGCACCCGAGAGATAGCGGTCGATCAGCAGCGGCCGGCTCTCGGAGACGACGAGCTCAGACGGCCGGTCGAGCGTCGCGGAAAGGCGCTGGATGTAACGGTCCACCTCGCCGCCATCGGCGACGATCTCCATGGCGCGGCCGCCGAGCACGTAGGACGGACGGATCACGATCGGATAGCCGATGCCATCCGCGACGGCGCGCGCTTCCGCCGGCGAGCGCGCAATGCCGCTCTCCGGCTGCTTGAGGCCGAGCTTGTCGATCAGCGCCTTGAACCGGTCGCGGTCCTCGGCGAGGTCGATGGCGTCGGGCGAGGTGCCGAGGATCGGCACGCCGGCATCCTCCAGCGCCTGCGCGAGCTTCAGCGGCGTCTGGCCGCCGAACTGCACGATCACACCGGCAAGCGTGCCGTTCGACTGCTCGACACGGATGATCTCGAGCACGTCCTCGGCCGTCAGCGGCTCGAAGTAGAGACGATCCGACGTGTCGTAGTCGGTCGACACGGTCTCCGGGTTGCAGTTGACCATGATGGTCTCGTACCCGGCGTCGGTCAGCGCGAAACAGGCGTGGCAGCAGCAGTAGTCGAACTCGATGCCCTGGCCGATGCGGTTCGGCCCACCGCCGAGGATGATGATCTTCTTCGCCGTCGTCGGCTGCGCCTCGCATACGGGCTGGTCGAACAGACCGCGCTCGTACGTCGAGTACATGTACGGCGTCGGCGAGGCGAACTCGGCAGCGCAGGTGTCGATGCGCTTGAAGACCGGCGCGAGGCCGAGCTTCTTCCTCAGCGCGCGCACGTCCGATTCCTTTTTGCCGGCGAGCTTGGCGAGGCGCGCATCCGAGAAGCCCATGGCCTTCAGATCGCGCAGCGATTCGGCATTCTCCGGCAGGCCGTGCGCGATGACGCGCGCTTCCTCGTCGATGATCTCCTGCATGCGCGACAGGAACCACGGATCGATGCGGCAGGAGGCGTGGATCTGCTCATGATCGACGCCCATGCGCATGGCCTGCGCCACCTTGAGCAGGCGATCGGGCGTCGGATGGGCGAGCGCGGCGCGGACGACGTTCTTGTCATCGCCCGTGCCGAGACCTTCGAAAGTCACGTCATCGAGGCCCGTAAGGCCCGTCTCGAGCCCGCGCAGCGCCTTCTGCAGGCTCTCGGCGAACGTGCGGCCGATGGCCATGACCTCGCCGACCGACTTCATGGACGTCGTCAGCGTGGGATCGGCGCCGGGAAACTTCTCGAAGGCAAAGCGCGGGATCTTCGTGACGACGTAATCGATGGTCGGCTCGAAGGAGGCAGGCGTCGCGCCGCCCGTGATGTCGTTCTCCAGCTCGTCCAGCGTGTAGCCGACGGCAAGACGCGCCGCGACCTTGGCAATCGGGAAGCCAGTCGCCTTGGACGCCAGCGCCGAGGAGCGCGAGACGCGCGGGTTCATCTCGATGACGACGAGGCGCCCGTCCGCCGGGTTCACCGCGAACTGCACGTTCGAGCCGCCCGTCTCCACCCCGATCTCGCGCAGCACCGCGATCGAGGCATTGCGCATGATCTGGTATTCTTTGTCGGTGAGCGTCAGCGCCGGCGCGACGGTGATCGAATCGCCCGTGTGCACGCCCATGGGATCGACGTTCTCGATGGAGCAGATGATGATGCAGTTGTCCGCCTTGTCGCGGACGACCTCCATCTCGAACTCCTTCCATCCGAGCACGCTCTCCTCGACCAGGATCTGCGTCGTCGGCGAGGCATCGAGACCGCGCTCGGCGATCTCCAGGAACTCCTCGCGGTTGTAGGCGACACCGCCGCCGGTGCCGCCGAGCGTGAACGAAGGCCGGATGATCGCCGGCAGGCCCACCTTGTCGAGCGCGTCGAGCGCCTCGCCGCGCGTGTGCGCCATCATCGAGCGCGGCGTCTCGAGGCCGATGCGCGCCATGGCCTCACGGAAGAGCTGGCGGTCCTCCGCCATGTCGATGGCTTCCGCGCGCGCGCCGATCATCTCGACGCCGAATTTCTCGAGCACGCCCTGATTGGCGAGCGCCAGCGCCGTATTCAGGGCGGTCTGTCCGCCCATGGTCGGCAGCAGGGCGTCGGGGCGCTCCTTCTCGATGATCTTGGCGACCACTTCAGGCGTGATCGGCTCGACGTAGGTCGCGTCCGCCAGCTCCGGATCCGTCATGATGGTCGCCGGATTGGAGTTGACGAGGATGATGCGGTAACCCTCGGCCCTGAGCGCCTTGCAGGCCTGGGTGCCGGAATAGTCGAACTCGCACGCCTGACCGATGACGATCGGGCCAGCGCCGATGATGAGAATCGACTTGATGTCTGTACGCTTGGGCATGGGGCCGCTTTCTATTGCAGCCGCTCACGCTTGGCTATAGGGCGCGGCAAAGAGGCGGGGAGACTTTCCGAGGGAGTTTCGGCGCGTGCCATCCGCGCACCGCAGGGGCGCCTGCCGGAAGCTCTTCCGCCTTGACGGTCGGGGCCTGAGCGCGCTCCCATGCATCCTGCAATATCAGCGGGCGGGCGGGAACAACGAGGAAACAACCAGGAGACGAGAATGCAGATCAAGTTCCATCACGTTAACCTGTGCACGCGCGACGTCCCCGGCCTCGATGCCTTCTACCGCGATGTCCTCGACATGAAGACCGAGCCGGGGCTCACCGACACCCGCGACAAGAGCCAAGGCTATTCGGGCAATGTCTCTTTCCTGACCGACGGTCGGCCCGACGCGACCCAGTTCCACCTGGCCGAACAGGATATGAAAATCGGCTTCAAGACCGGGCAGGCCGTCAACCCGCTCGAGCGCGGCCACCTCGCCTTCCGGACGGACGACATTGCGGCCTTCAAGAAGCGCCTGGAAGAGAAGGGCATTCCCTATTCTGATTTCGGCGCCTGGGCGATGAAGGGCTGGGAGCAGATCTTCTTCTACGACCCGGCCGGCAACATCATCGAGGTCCACCAGGTCCGCGAATGAACGAGGGGACGGACCTCCTATTCGTTTACGGAACCCTCCTGACCCGCGCTCGCGGCGAGCTCGGGGCGGACATGCGCGCCCGCCTCAAGGAGACGAGCACCAGCCTGGGCGCGGCGACCATCCCCGGCCGCCTTTTCGACATGGGCACTTATCCCGTCATGATCGCCGCCGCGGTGCCCTCGGACACAGTCCATGGCGAGGTGCTGCGCCTCCGCGATCCCGAGGCGGTCTTCGTCTGGCTCGACCCGTATGAGGGCATCACGCCCGGCCATCGGCGCCAAGGCGAGTACGAGCGCGTACGCCGCCCCGTCCGGCTGCACACAGGCGAAGAGCTGACCGTCTGGGTCTATCTCTACGTGGCGAGCATCTCCGGCCTCCCGGCCATCCACGGCGGGCGATGGGAGGAGTAATGGATGCGGCCGCTATCTGGCCGCATCGAGCATCGTCGAGGGCAGCCAGAGCGCGATGCCCGGGAAGGCGACCAGCATCACGATCAGCAGAACCATGAGCAGGAAGAGCGGGAGAGTATAAGCCGCGATCAGGAAGAGATTACGCCCCGTCAGCGACTGCAGGACGTACAGATTGAACCCGACCGGCGGCGTGATCTGCGCCATCTCGACGACGATCACGATGTAGATTCCGAACCAGATGAGATCGATGCCCATGCGCTCGACCAGCGGAATGATCACCGAGGTCGTAAGCACGACCATGGAAATGCCGTCGAGGAAGCAGCCGAGCACGATGAAGAACAGCGTCAGTGCAAACAGGAGCTGCCACTGCGAGAGGTCCATGGAGGCAATCCACTCGGCAAGCGCGCGCGGAATGCCCGTGAAGCCCATGGCCGTCGTGAGGAACGCCGCACCCGCTAGGATGAAGCAGATCATGCAGCTCGTCTTGGTGGCGGAGAGCAGCGCCTCCGAGAAAGTCTGCCAGGAGAGTGTTCCTGTGGTCCAGGCGAGGATGAGCGCGCCGAGAACGCCGACGACGGCTGCCTCGGTCGCCGAAGCAAGCCCGCCGTAGATCGAGCCGATCACGCCCGCGATCAGCAGGATAACCGGGAGCAGACGGCGCGAGGCCGCGACACGATTGGCGAACGTGGTCGGCGGATCGGCGGGCGGCATCCTGCTGCTGTTAAGCATGGCCCAGATGGCCACGTAGCCCATGAACAAAATGGCGAGAAGCGCACCCGGAATGACGCCCGCGATGAACAGCCGCGCGATCGACTGGTCGGTCGCCGAGGCATAGACGATCATGATGATCGAAGGCGGGATCAACAGTCCCAGCGTGCCCGAGCCGGCGAGCGTGCCGATTGCCATGCGCTCGTCGTAGCCGCGCTTGGCGAGCTCCGGCATGGATATACGCCCGATCGTGGCGCAGGTTGCCGCCGATGAGCCCGACACGGCCGCGAAGATGGCGCAGCCGAGGATGTTCACATGCAGCAGGCGGCCCGGAAGCCGCGCCATCCACGGCGCCAGGCCCTCGAACATATCCTCCGAGAGACGGGTCCTGTACAGGATGTCGCCCATCCAGAGGAACATCGGGAGCGCCGTCAGATCCCACGAGTTGAGCGACTGCCAGATCGACGTCGCCATGACCGCGCCGGCGGGTGTCGAAACATTCACCACCGTCGCAACGAGTCCAATGATCGCGAGCGTGATCGCGACCCAGATGCCCCCGGCTAGCACCAGAAACAGCAGGAAGATCAGGAAGAACGAGAATGTCAGGAGATCCATTGCGCTCAGCCCTCCTTGCCGAGCGCTATGGCGTCTTCGGCGGCAACGAATGAGGGCTTGCCGGTCGTGAACGTGATGACGAGTTCGTCGATGAGCGCGATGCTGAAGACCAGGAGCCCGAGGGTCATGGCCGCCTGCGGGTACGCGAGCGGCACCGGGACCAGCCCGAAGCTCACCTCGTTGTAGACCCAGGAATCATAGGCGAGGAGGCCCATCCGGAGGGTCATATAGATCGCGAACGCAGCCGAAACAGCGATGGCGAAGAGCTCGAAATACCAGCGGGGCTTCGGCCCTAAGGCACCCAGCACCAGGGTAATCCGGATGTGCGAGGCGGACTTGAGCGCAAGTCCGAGGGCCAGCAGGCTCGCCGTCGCGAGCAGATAGCCAGCGATCTCCGCGAGCCCTTCGACGATAAAGCCGTAGGGCACCATCCCGAGAAAGCTCATGCTCATATCAACGACGCGACCGATGAGCTGCGCCGTCACCATGAGGGCGATCATCATGAAACAGATCGCGGACAGCCACCCGGCCGCCAAGTACAACCGGTCGAGAAGCTGCCTCATGCCATTTTCCCTCAGCGTCACATGCCATTCCAAGCTGATCGCACAATAAGCACGTCCGGCACGTGCCGCAAAGGTACGCAGCGAGGCTGCCGCGACGGATTTTCAGGCGCCGAGTGCCGCACCTTTACCCGATGTGCGCGCGTGCGCTCGCGAGCACGCGGACGAAGTCGGCGTCGAGCGCCTCGTTGGCGCCCCGGCAGCCGAGCGCGATCTGCTCGGCAAAGTCGAGATAGTCGCGCCGGCGCTGGCGCGACCACGCCGAAGGCGGATTGGTCTCGGTATCGGCGACGTTGCTGATCTTGTCGGAAAGCTTGATGAGCTTGGCGCGCGGACTGATGATGGCGGCGTGCTCGATCTCGAGGCGCTTCCGCTCCATCCATGTGAGCGAACGGTCGTCGGTTACCTCGAGGACGAGTGCCGCGACGGACGCCCCGAAATGCCGCTCGATCTCCTCGGCCGTGGTCTCGGTATCCTCGATGGTGTCGTGAAGGATCGCGGCGACCAGAACGTCGATGTCTTGAACACCGCCCACGCGCACGATGCGCTCCGAAACTTCCAGCGGATGATTGATGTACGGCGTCTCGCGCACGCCCTTGCGCCGCTGGTCGCGATGGCGCTCGGCGGAGAAAAGTGCGGCCGCCAGAAGACGCGCAGTGTCGGAAGCTCTTTCTCCTGCGCTCATGCCGGGGCGAGCTTGGCGAGATCGGGAAGCGGGCGCGCCGTATCTTTGTTCATCGCGAGCACCTGCTCCAGCGCGTGCGCCACTTCCAGCACCATGGCATCCGAGCCGTTCGGGCCTGCCACCTGAATGCCGAAGGGCATGCCCAGATGATCGAGGCCGCAGGGAATGACAGCAACCGCCGGAAGCGCCGTCGTCAGCGCGTAGGCGATCGCGAGCCAGCGCATGTAGGTCGGCATCTTCTCGCCGTTGATGCTCTCCACGTAGAGCTGCGCGTGCGGGAATGGCGAGACTGCTGCCGCCGGACAGATCAGGACGTCCACCTCGTCGAAGAATTCCATGTAGCGCTTGTAGATCTTGGTCTGCTCGACGTTGGCCCAGGCGACATCGCCGAGCGAGTATTTGAGCCCCCGCTCGGTATTGTCGATCACGTTGGGGCCGAGCAGATCGCGGTGCTTCTCGAGACGCTCGCGATGCGAGCCGACGAACACGACGCCGCGCAGGATCTCGAACGCCTCGTGCACGTTCGTGAAATCCGGGTGGCGGTTGCTCGTCTCGGCGAAGATCGAGCGGAACGTGCGCGTGCGCTGCTCGAACAACGCTGCGATGTCCGCATCGATGGGGCAGCAGCCGAGATCCGTCGAGAAGGCGGCGCGAATGGAGCCAAGATCGATATTGCCGAGCGTTTCGGGAATGTCCTGGACGTCGCTGCCGGCGAAGGGATCGATCTTGTCGCTATCCATCTGCGCCTTGAGCAGCAGATGCAGGTCCTCGATCGTCCGCCCCATCGGCCCTGTCACCGGAAAGGGGCTCAAGGAGACGGGGCGCTCCGACGGCACGAGCCCCGGCGACGGCCTGAAACCCGCCACACCGCAGAAAGCGGCCGGCGTCCTGAGACTACCGCCGTAATCGGAGCCGGTCGCGATCGGCACCTGACCGACGGCGAGCGCCGCCGCCGATCCGCCCGACGAGCCAGCCGATGTCTTCTCGGGATCGAAGGGATTGCCCGTCGCGCCATAGACGCGGTTCTTGGTGTTGGCGCCGGCACCGAACTCGGGCGTGTTCGTCTTGCCGACGATGATCGCGCCTTCTGCGCGCACGCGCGCCACCATCGCGGCGTCCTTGGTGGGGACATGGTCCTTGTAGATCAGGCTGCCGTAGGTGGTCTTGAGGCCCGCGGTATCCGAGAGGTCTTTTACGCCAACCGGCAGGCCATGCAGAAGGCCCAGATCCTCGCCGCGCATGACCGCCTGCTCGGCATCGCGCGCCGCCTTGCGCGCCGCCTTCTCGTCGAGCGCAACCATGGCGTTGATAGCGCCATCCGTCGCCCGGATGCGCATGAGGCAGCTATCCAGCAGCTCGAGCGGTGAGACTTTCTTGCGGCCGATGAGGCGGCGCAGCTCAACCGCGGAAAGATCACAAAGCTCCGTCATGGCCGATAACCTGTCTTTTCGTCACCAAGGTCCCAGTAGATGCCCGTCACGTGGCGCAAGCCTTCGCGCATGAGCGGCATCAGGATGTGCTCGTCGGGCGCGTGCTGCGAGCAGCCGGCGTAGCTCAGCGGCAGCCATACGCAGGGCATACCGACGAGGTACTGCAGCATGTACGTCATGTTGGAGCCGCCACCGTTCGGCATGATGCCACAGGGCTGGTTCGAGTTGCGCTCGACCGCGCCCTTCACCCACTGCGGCCAGGCGTGGCGGTGGTCCGTGCGGCTGGCATAGAAGCGGCCGTTGTTGCTCGCGGGCGGCGGCTCGACCTTGACGTTCGTGAAGCCCTTGGCATCGAGGTGGCGGCGCAGATTGCTCTCGATGGCGTTCTCGTCCGTACCGACGACGTAGCGGAGCGCGCAGACCGCGCGCGCCTTCGGCGGCACGGCGTTGACGGGCCGCGCCGGATTGCCCGTCTCGAAGGCGAGCACCTCGAAGGAGTTGAACGCCGAGATCTTCTCGATGCGCGTGAGCCCCGGCTCGCCCCAGTAGTCGTCCACTTTGGGCGAGCGCGGCCCGCCATCGCGATCGATGCCCGTCAGCACCTCGCGCACAGGGCCGGGAATTTCCGGCCGCCAGCCCTCGACCTGGATGCGACCGTTCGCGTCGGTGATGCTCGCAATGGCGTGCGCGAGGATGATGCCGGGATTGGCGAGAAGACCGCCCCAGTTGCCCGAATGGTGGCCGCCTTCGCGCAGATCCACACTGAGCGTGAAGTTGCAACAGCCGCGATTGCCGAGTGTCATGTTCGGCTTGCCGATCTCCGTACGCGGGCCGTCGGAGGCGAGGAAGCCGTCGGCTGCGAAGTCCGCCCTGTTGGCCTCGATGATCTCCTTGAGGCCCTTTGATCCATTCTCCTCGCCCGTCTCGATGAGGAACTTGTGATTGAAACCGAGCTTGCCGCGCGCCTTAAGAACCTCGCGCAACGCAGCGACATGCACGAGCGTCTGGCCCTTGTTGTCGGCGACGCCGCGGCCATACACGCGCTCGCCCTCAAAGGAAAGCTTCCAGGGGTCGCGGCCGTTGGCCCAGCGCCCCTCCATGCCGAGCACGACATCGCCATGGCCATACGCGATGAACGTCGGCAGACTCGGATCCTCGATGCGCGTCGCGAGTAGCACCGGTCCGCAGCCCGCAAGCGGGTTGGGAAAGATCTTGATCGTGTAGCCGAGGGCCTCGAGCTCAGGCCGGATCACGGTTTCGAGATAGTCGCCGAGCACGCCGACGCGCTCGGGATTCTGGCTCTCGGTCGGGACGGCCACCCAGCGCGCCAGATCAGCGAAATAGCCCTTCGGCCGGTCATCGTAGTAGGCAAGGGCGCTCGATATGGCGGCTTCTCGTGTCATTGTGCTCCCCTCGGCCGCACTGGCGGCGGCATTTGCTTTGCGCGGGACGTTAGAGCAAGTAGGTGCCGATCCCAAGGGGCGCTGCGCGCATGGCTGCACGGCCCCTCCATGCGGCCCGGCGCTAAGGAATAAGTACATGTGCTCACGATATAATCTCCTGAGCCCGCTGGAGGCCGTACGGGCTTATTTCAGAGTTTCCAACGGCGAGCCCTACCCGCCGCGCTACAATATTGCGCCGACCCAGCCCGTCCTGATCGTCCGGCTCGACGAGACCCGGCGGCGCGAACTAGCCCTGGTCCGTTGGGGGCTTATTCCGGGCTGGGCCAAGGATCCGGCCCGCCTCTCGCTCATGATCAATGCCCGGGCCGAGGGCGCCACCGAGAAGGCATCCTTCCGCGGCGCCATGCGCCACCGCCGCTGTCTCGTACCGGCCAACGGCTTCTACGAATGGACGGGTAGAGCCGGCGCCCGCCAACCCCATCTCATCCAGCGGCCGGACTCTGAGCTGATCGCCTTCGCCGGGCTCTGGGAGAGCTGGCTCGGCGCCGATGGCAGCGAGATCGACACCATGGCGATCCTGACGGTTCCGGCGAACACCACACTGACACCGCTTCACGACCGGATGCCGGCGATCCTTCTGCCGGAGCACTTCGATGCCTGGCTCGACACGCGTGGGCTCAATGCCGAGATGGCCGCCGAGATGCTGCGCCCGGCGCCGGACGCGCTGCTTGAGCACATCACCGTCGATCCGCGCCTCAACAACGCGCGCAACGAGGGACCAGAGCTGATCAAGCCGTACAGCGATCGCTTGCTCTAGCTGCGGCTCAGGGGCACTGCCACTGGAACTCGGCTGTCTTGAAACCGGCGTGGATCTCTCTGAGGACAAAGCTGCAGGTCTGATCGCCGACCGGGACTTCGATCCGCGAGCCGATCGACGCACCTTGCTCCTTGCCGTGCACGCTGACACCGACCAATTCTCTCCGGCCGCGGTAGGGCGCGCGCGTGAAGCTGATCAGAACGCTCGCGTTACCCGCGGCGAATTGCCGGCTCGTCCCCTGCTCCATGGCGAGGACTTCGGCTTTCGGCGCCCTGGCGGGAAGCTCGAGCGCGAGGCGTGCCTGCTCCTTCGGCGGATTGCCGAAAGCACTGCCGCACAGAACCTGATAGTCGGCCTCGCGCGTCTTGATGTTGATCTCGCGCAGGAAGATGCCGCATGCCTCACCAGGCCGGCTGAGGTGCACGAACTCACCCATGGTGAGGTTCGCCTCCTCGCCATTCACCCGAATGCCGACGCGATCGCGGCGCCCCCGGAATGGCGTGCCGATCATCGAAAAGAGCACGCGGCCTTCCAGCAGATCGAGGCTCTTATTGCCCGCGAGTGTCCACGGGTCACTCGGCAGGGAGCCGGGCTGCGGCGCGCTCGCATTTGCCTCGCGAGCCGATGGCGCCGGCATTGCCGCTGCTTCCTTGCTCTGCAAAGAGCGCAAGCGCTCGCGCGCAAGCTCGGCATAGAAGGAGCTGCCAAAGCGCGCGATGTAGGCCTCGAGAACCGCGGGGCTCGTGCTGTCCTTGGCGGCGGCCCACGCGTCGGCAGCCTGATCCCGCGCGACCGGCGGCGCCCGCGTTGCGGCTGGTGATCCCGCAGTCTCCTGCGAAGCTGGCTTGAAGTAGAAGCGCCCCGTCAGCGAGGAATGCTCCCAGGGAATCTGCTTGTTCGCCGTCGCCTTCATGACGTCATTGCGCACGGAAATCAGCAGCGCGCTCAGATCCTCTCCGGACGCGCGCATGTTGCGTACCAAGGCGCCGGCGAACGGCGAGTTCCGGCCGCCGCCGTCGAGCGCGACGTTGCCGGGCTGCGTCGAGAAGCTGATGAGTGTGCCGACGCCTGCTTCCACGCTTGCGAGGCCATGACCGACGCTCGATGAGCGCGTTCCCATCGAACGCGCGAGGTTCCGCGCCAGCGGGTTATCGCGGCACGCATCGAGAAAGAGGATGTTCGTGCGCGCGTTGTTCTCCATCGTGCGCTGGACCAGATCGAGGCGCACCATCTCGAAGTCGAGCGCCGCCGCCGCTGTCAGCTCGGCATCAACCGGCACGAGATAGTTCTGCCCCTGCACCTGAAGGCCATGGCCGGCATAGAAGAACACACCGACATCGGCGCCTTGCATCGCGGTGGCGAAGTTTCTGATGGTTCTGTCGAAGCTCGCCTTGTCGAGATCATAGCCTTCGACGATCTCGAAGCCGAAGCTCGCGAGGGCCGCAGCGACGTCGGCCGCGTCGTTCTTCGGATTGCCGAGAGCGGGCGTATGAACATAGGCAGAGTTGCCGATCACGAGCGCGACGCGCTTCTGGGCGCTCGCAGGATTCGTCAAACAGAGCACGGCAACGAGAAAGGCAATCAACACGTGCAGCAATGAGCGCATTCCGGAATGCTCCAGCCCAGAATAAATCAACAGAACCTCGTGATGCGCCGAGCCGCGCATCACGCGCTAAAGCAACGGAATTGAAATTCACCTCAGTTCGAGGCTAGGCGGCGAGTGAATTTCAAGTCCAAAGACGCTTTAGACTTCGCCGCGCTCGAAGCGGCGGGAGAAGTCCGTGTGGCCGCCGGACGCGAGAATGCGCGCCTGCTCGATCCAGTTCTCACGCTCGATCCGCCCCTTGAACTCGAGCCGGGCATTGACGGTGCTGACGTCGTCGGCCGTCCAGTTCGCAATCTGCTCGTAGGTCGAGACGCCCATCGCATTGAGCTTGCGCTCGATGAGCAGGCCGACGCCGCGGATACGCTTGAGATCATCCGGTGCGGCCGCGGATGCACTCGCCATGCTCTCCGGCGTGCGGAAGGCCTCGGAGCGCACCGAGCGCATGCCGGAAAGATCGGTGACACGCTCGGCAGGCGCATCGGTAGGCGCAGCTGGCGGCGGCGCCGTTTCAGCGACAACGACCGCGGGCGGCGCCTCGGAAGCGGCCGGCGCAGCCGCGACGGGAAGCACCACGGCCACAGGCTCCGGAGGACCGCCGCGCTCGTCGAAGGTGCGCGAATAGGCGGTCGCGCCGCCGCGAGCGAGGATCTGCGCCTGCTCGATCCAGTTCTCGCGGCTGACGCGTCCGCTGAACCCGAGCAGCCCCTCGACGCGCTGGACGTCCGCCGCGCTCCAGCCCGCGATCTGCGAGTAACGTGCGATGTCGTGCGCATTGAGCACGCTCTCGATCTCGCCGCTGATGCCGCCGATGCGCTGCAGGTGGTCCCGATCGCTCACCTTGGCTGCTGCGGGCAAGGGCGATGGCGATGCCGGCCGCGGCTCGGCGAACGCAGCCCGCGTCGAGACCTCGGGTCCGCGCTCGGGTGGCGGCGGCGGCGCCTCGATGGAGGGCACAGCGGCTCTGAGCGCGGTGCTCACGAGACCCGTTGCATAGGACGTTGCGCCACCACGGGCGAGGATCTGCGCCTGCTCGATCCAGTTCTCGCGCTCGATGCGCCCGTTGAAGCCGAGCGCCTCGCTCATGGTGCGCACGTTCTCGCTCGTCCAGGCGGCGATCTCCGCATAACGGCTGACACCAAGCGCGTTGAGCCTCGCCGCCAGGTCCGCGTCGATGGCGCGGATACGGGTGAGATCGTCGCTCGTCGCTGTCGGCACGGGCGCTGCGGCCGCGGCAGGCTCGGGCACTGGCTCAGATGCTACCGGCGGCGTCGGCACCGCCATGCGCTCGGCCACGGCAGCGGCAACGGCGGCAGCAGCCGAAAGCGGCGGCGCCACAGCCGCGGGTGGCGGCACATCCGGTGGACTGGCGGGCGGGCTTGGTGGCGCACGTGGCGCCGGCGCGGACTCCTGCGATGGCTCTTCGGACGGTGCCACGTCGTCCGGCGTATCGAAATCAGCGCGCCGGAAGGCCTTCTGTGCCGCCGAACCAGGCACCAGCCGCGGTGCGGCTACGGCCGGCTCCGCGGCGACCAGAGGCGCCGCAGCACGCGGCACGTCGCGAGGCGGGGGCGGCGGCACAGGCGCCCGCGCCGCGGCCTCGAGGACCGGCTCCGCACTGACGACCGGACGAACTCCGACCAGCTTGCGCGCGAGACACCCGACGATGCAGCCCGCGAAGTACGCGACCGCCAGGATAAGGAGCGTCTGCCACGTCAGCGCGATCATCGAAATGCACTCCGAACCACGATCCCCGGGCAGCTCATGACGTCAACGATCCTCGCGCCGCCGGCAGGTGCCCCAGCCGACGAAGACGCCGAGCAGAAAGGCGCACGCCACGTACAAGACCATGTGCTGCAGCAGATAATCCATTGGCGGATCCTCGCGCGAAGTCACTTCGCTTTGACGGTGAACTCGATGCGGCGGTTGCGGGCCATATTCTCCCGCGAGTCGTTCGGCACGACCGGCCGCGAGGCGCCGTAGCCGACGGCCTTCATGCGCTCGACCGGCACGCCGCGCTCGGCCAGATAGTCGACCACGGCCTGCGCACGGCGCTCGGAGAGCGGCTGATTGCGTTCGTCGGTGCCCTCGGCATCGGTGTGGCCCTCGACCTCGATCGTCACATCGGGACAGGCCTCGGCCGCCTGCGCGAGCCGCCGCAGTGTCGGCAGGCTGCGCCGGTCGAGCTCGGCGCTCGCGCGCGAAAACAGGATCACGCCCTCGCTCGAAACATTGCGAAGCACCTTCTGACAGGCATCTGCCTCGGCATCCTTGCGCGCCTGCTCCTCCATCTCCTTTTGCACCTGAGCCTGACGGGCTTTGCGCGCGGCCTCTTCCTCCTGGCGCCGCTTCTCGCTTTCGGCACGCTGCCGGGCCTCCGCTTCGGCGCGCTCGCGGGCCGCCGCCTCGGCGGCGCGGCGGGCCTCATCCGCCGCACGCTGGCGACGTTCCTCCTCGGCGCGCTGTCTAGCCTCGAGCTCCGCGCGTGTGCGCGCTTCGGCAGCCTCCGCTGCCCGTTTCGCCTCTTCCTCGGCCTGCCGGCGCGCCGCCTCGTCCGCGCGTCGCTGCGCTTCGGCCTCGGCAGCAGCTCGCTTCTTCGCGGTCTCCTCTGCCGTGCGCCGGGCCAGCTCCTCGGAGGCGATGACGGCATCCGAGCGAACGGCAATGGCCTCGCGCGCTGAATAGCCATCGGGCACGTCACGGCCCAGCGCCGCACGCACGTCGGCCTGCGCCGCCACATCGCGCGCCTCGCCTTCGATGCGCAATGCCTGATTGACGATCTCCGCCCGCCCGAGCCGCAGCCGCGCGAGCTGTGTGAGCCCGACCACCGCCGTGCGGGCCCATTTGTCGGAAGCCTCGTCGACGATCTCCATGCGATCGACGACGCTGCGGCCGTCGAAGAGCCGCGCCGCCACCGACATCAGCTGATCGCGCACGGCTGCGCCCGGTACCTGCCCCTCGAGGACGATCTCGCCCTGGGCGTCTGCCTGCGCCGACCAGCGCAGGTTCGGCTCCGGTAGCGCCTTGACCGTGAGATGCACATTCGTGTCGCAATCGCGCCCGGCCTCGGCCTGCACGTCGCCTGGAAGTGTCTTCGCGAGGGCCTCGCTGTCGGTCGCGCCCTCGATCAGGAGGCGACGGATCGTCAGGTCGAGGCGACCACCGCCGAGTTTCGCGAGCGCCGCAATGCCGATATCGAGGCACCGCTGCCAGCCCGGCGGCGCGCCGGCACCGAGCTCGAGCTGGTCGACGATACGGGCGCCGGGGACACGCGCCTGGACGAGGCTCGTAAGTGCCGCCCGCGCCTGCTCGCTCGGAACGAAACCGACCATGCCGACGACGCCATTCTCGAGCGAGAGCGCGGTCCGGTAGGCGGCAATCGGTTTGACAGTCGGCTCGCGAAAGGTGATCCGCTCCATGACGCGGTAGGGGCCGAGAATGCTGTCCTTGAGCTTCGCGCGCACGTCCTCGGCCGTCGCCTCGCGCTGAGCCACACCGTTCAGCGTGACCGTCTGGTCGCGCAACTCGAGCGTGCCTTCCTCGAGGTGAAGAAGCTCGCGCAGAACGAACGGCGCGACCTGGAGCCAGCCGTCAGGCTCGCCGCGCGCCGGTGCCATGCCGTCGACGACCCGCACCTGCGGCAGCTCGCGCTTTGCCGTTGCGATCAGAGATTCGCGCGCTTGCTCGCTCGGTGCCGATCCGCGCATTTCGAGCTGCCCCTCGGCGAGGCGAGCCGTCCAAACGTAGGGCGCAACGACCGGCGGCTCGACGCGGTCCGCCTTGAGACTGATGCCGGGCGGCAGGTTGCCGGCAAGAGATGCCTTCAGCGTCCGATAGCTCGCCGCGTCATTCACCTCGCCGCTGATCGTGAGCTCGGTGCCTTCGAGCCTTATGGTTCCCGTCTTGAGGAGCGTGAGCTGCTTCAGGGCAAAACCGACACCACCGAGCCAGATGTCGAGTGCCGGCGCGCCGCGCGCGAGCGTCAGCCGGTCGACGATCTCGCTGCTCGGAAAGGTCCCGCGGGCGAGGCCGATGATCTCGCGGCGCGTCTTCTCGCTCGGCGCGAGGCCGCTGAGGCGCACGCGGCCTTCGCGCTTCGTGGCCGCCCAGTCATAGCGCTCGGCGCGATCGATCAGGCGGGAATCATTGCGGACGATCCGCACGCCGTAGGTCTGGGCGACCGTCGCCGCGGCGCGGTTCGGCTCAGCATCGTCGGCTGCGAGACCGGACAGCGCGGCGTCGCGCCCGTCGAACGTCGCGCTAGCCCAACCGAGGCCCGCCTCCTCGAGCGTCTTCTGCGTGCGCGCGGCAAGGTCCTTCTCGATGCGCTCGTGCTCGCTGAACACGGCGACACCCGTAAGCAGCAGGATCGGGATGAGCCCGATCAGCCAACGCAACGGATTGCACTTCATGCCGTCCCCACTCCGAGCCCAAAGTCGCCTCGGACCGGCTTACCGCCCCTCGACGTCAACAGCTCCCCAATGCCGGCGTTCACCCGCGGGAGCCGACGCGCGCTGAGCGCAGCCCTTCGCGCGGATTCGAGACGCCACGCCCGCGAATGCCGCGCGACCCCGGCCCTTCCGACAAAGGAACCCCCGTAGGTAGTCCAGTTTTGCCGACCACTATAGCCAAGGCCCACGTGCTTTCCAAGCCGACTGGCACGCAGTCTCGACGACACGCGGCGGCTGAACAAGACGGAATTTCAGTCATTTGGAGTACTAGGCGGTGCTTCGCCGCGCACCACCGAAGCCGAGAGTGCGCGTTGACGGGGCCCTACAAGCACGGTATCGACGATCCCGCCAGAACAAGCCGCATTTCCGGGAGCAGCAGGCCGTCCATGGACAAGTTCACGCAGTTGACCGGGGTCGCCGCACCGATGCCCGAGATCAATATTGATACGGACCGCATCATCCCGAAGAACTACCTCAAGACCATCAAGCGGACCGGCCTTGGTAAGGCGGCGTTCGCCGAGGTGCGCTACGACGAGAGCGGCAAGGAGAACCCCGACTTCGTCCTCAACAAGCCCGCGTATCGCAAGTCGCAGATCATCGTCGCCGGCGACAACTTCGGCTGCGGCTCGAGCCGCGAGCACGCGCCGTGGGCGCTGCTCGACTTCGGCATTCGCTGCGTGATCTCGACGTCGTTTGCCGACATCTTCTTCAACAACTGCTTCAAGAACGGCATCCTGCCCATCAAGCTGCCGCAGGAGGACGTCGACAAACTGATGTCCGACGCCGAGAACGGATCGAATGCGACGCTGACAGTCGATCTCGAGAAGCAGGAAATCCGCAGGCCCGACGGCGGCGTGATCACCTTCGACATCGATCCCTTCCGCAAGCATTGCCTGCTGAACGGCCTCGATGATATCGGCCTCACGCTTCAGCACGAGAAGCAGATCAACGAGTACGAGAAGAAGATCAGCGCCGACAAGCCTTGGCTGGCAGCCTGATTTTTGTTTGCCGCGGGCTGCTGGGAAGGGGTGCTGACGCATTCCGCTGCGGTGCTATGCCCGCGGTGGTCACATCGCAATGTTGGCGGTTGACGCGGCGGGTGCCGCCACTTCCCCTTCTCCCCGTACGAACGAGGAGAGGGGACTATTGGGTCGTCCCAGCAGCCCGCGGCAAAACAAGACCCTACTGCCCGAGCCCCTTCAATCCTTCGGCAAAACCCTTCAGCGAGACCGGGATGCCGATCCCGGCCTCCTCGGTCTGATAGATGATGAAGACCGCGGACTTGCCCTTGGACAGGCGCTCGATCAGCGTCGCGTCGGCCACGACCTGCGCGTAGCAGGCGAAGTTGTGACACCGCAGGAACGGGGCGCTGCCCACGTCCTTGTCGTCGATCTTGAGCCCGAGCCCCGGCGGCAGCAGCACGCCGAGCGGCGAGAATACGCGCAGCACCTGCTGGCCATTCGAGAAGCGCTGGAAGTAGACCGTGAGGCCGACGTTGTTCCGATCCTCGGCGGCGACGCTCTGGACGAGCGCGCAGGTCTCGTTCTTGGCGCCGGGCGGCGGCGGTCGGCACACGATCTGCCAGTCGCCGTGCTGCGCCTTGACTGTGCCCTCCTGGCCCGGTCCGAGTTGCGCCCCAGCCCCGATCGTGCCCGTCAGCAGGATGAGCAGTGCGGCAACGAGCCTGCGGCTCACGCCATGCCATTCCTTCACGTGTCGTCCCCTCGCTTCATGCGCCGCTGCTCTGGGCGGCAAATCCGGCCGAAGTGCGACGCCCCGCCCTGGCATGGGGCCGCACCCCGTCGGCCGCCGGGGCCTTTCGATCCCCGGCGAAGGCTGCAATACTCCGCTCGCCGCTGCCAATCGACCTCAGAAGGACCACGGAAAATGAAGACACGCGCCGCCGTCGCTTTCGAGAAGGGAAAGCCGCTCGAGATCGTCGAGGTGGACCTCGAAGGGCCGAAAGCCGGAGAGGTGCTGGTCGAGGTCAAGGCCACGGGCATCTGCCACACCGACGAGTTCACCCTGTCCGGCGCCGATCCGGAAGGCATCTTCCCGGCCATTCTCGGGCATGAGGGCGCCGGCATCGTCGTGGACGTCGGACCCGGCGTCACGAGCGTCGCCAAGGGCGACCACGTCATTCCGCTCTATACACCCGAGTGCCGCTCCTGCCCCTCGTGCCTCTCGCGCAAGACGAACCTCTGCACGGCCATCCGCGCGACCCAGGGCCAGGGCTTGATGCCCGACGGCACGAGCCGCTTCTCGCTCGACGGTAAGCCGCTCTACCACTACATGGGCTGCTCGACGTTCTCGAACTTCACCGTCCTTCCCGAGATCGCGGTCGCGAAAGTGCGCAAGGACGCGCCCTTCGACAAGATCTGCTACATCGGCTGCGGCGTGACGACCGGCGTCGGCGCCGTCATCAACACGGCGAAAGTCGAACCCGGCGCGACGGCTGTCGTCTTCGGCCTCGGCGGCATCGGGCTCAATGTCATCCAAGGCCTGAGGCTCGCCGGTGCCGACATGATCATCGGCGTCGATCTCAACAACACCAAGAAGGCTTGGGGCGAGAAGTTCGGGATGACGCACTTCGTCAATCCGAAGGAAGTGGGCGGCGACCTCATCGCGCATCTCGTCAACATGACCAAGCGCGGCGTCGACCAGATCGGCGGCGCCGACTACACCTTCGATTGCACGGGCAATGTCGAGGTCATGCGCACGGCCCTCGAATGCTCGCATCGCGGCTGGGGCCAGTCGATCATCATCGGCGTCGCCGGTGCCGGCCAGGAGATCAAAACGCGTCCCTTCCAGCTCGTGACCGGGCGCCAATGGAAGGGCACGGCCTTCGGTGGCGCGCGCGGGCGCACGGACGTGCCGCGCATCGTCGACTGGTACATGGACGGCAAGATCCAGATCGACCCGATGATCACGCACACGCTGCCGCTCGCCGACATCAACAAGGGCTTCGACCTCATGCACGCCGGCGAAAGCATCCGCAGCGTGGTGGTCTTTTAGTCTTCCCTCCCCCTCTCCCCGTAAACACGGGGAGAAGGGACCTGCTAGGTTCGCTGCGCTGCCACCTTTCGCCCATAGCCGGACGTTCCCCATGCCCAAGCACTCCGACCTTCTCTCGCTCTCCGCCGTCGAAATGCGGCGCCGCATCGGCTCGAAGGAAATCTCGCCCGTCGAGCTTCTGGAGGCGTGCATCGACCGCATCGCCGAGATCAATCCGGCAGTGAATGCCGTCACGGCGACCTGCTACGCGCGGGCGCGAAAAGAAGCCAAGGCTGCCGAGAAGGCCGTGCGTGATGGCGAGCCGCTCGGCGCGCTGCATGGGCTTCCGGTCGGCGTGAAGGATCTCGAGAATACGGGCGGGCTGCTCACGACCTACGGCTCGCCGCTCTATAAGGACAACATCCCGGAGAACGACACTGTCATGGTCGCGCGCATCCGCGCGGCCGGCGGCATCGTCGTCGCGAAGACGAACGTGCCGGAGTTCGGCGCCGGCGCGAACAGCCGCAATCCCGTTTGGGGCGCGACGGGCAATCCGTTCGATCCGACGAAGAACGCAGGCGGCTCCTCGGGTGGCTCGGCGGTGGCGCTCGCGACCGACATGCTGCCCGTGTGCACGGGCTCGGACACGGGTGGTTCGCTGCGCATTCCGGGCGCGGTCAACGGCGTCGTCGGCTTTCGGCCGTCGCCCGGGCTTGTGCCACACACCATGCGCCCCATGGGCTGGTCGGCGATCTCGGTGCTCGGGCCGATGGGACGCACGGTCGCCGACGCGTGCCAGCTCATGGCCGTGCAGGCCGGCCAGCACGCCATCGATCCCCTGAGCTACGACATCGATCGTGACGCCCTTGCAGCGCCGAAGCCCGTCGATCTCGGCCGTCTCAGAGTTGCATGGACGGAGGACTTCGGCACGAGCCCGGTCGACAAGCCGATCCGCAAGGTCTTCCGCGACCGCGTGAAGGCCATGCGCCACTTGTTCCTGCGCTGCGACCACATCGAGCCCGATCTCGGCAAGGCCGACGAGTGCTTCGACGTTGTCCGCGCGATCGCGTTCGTCGGACGCTACCGCGACGCCTATGAGAAGGACCCGTCGGCGCTCGGCCCGAATATCCGCGCCAACTACGAAATCGGCGCGAAGATGGGCATCGCCGATGTCGCCTGGGCGAATCTCGAACAGACGCGCATCTACCGCAAATTCCAGGAGCTCTTCAGCGAGTACGATCTGATCCTCGCGCCGACCGTGCCGGTGTCGCCCTTCCCGTGGACGCAGCTCTACCTCGCCGAAATGAACGGCAAGCCGCTGCGCAACTACTATCACTGGCTTTCGCTCACCTACGTCGTCACGCTCGCGACCAACCCGGCGATCTCGATTCCCTGCGGCGTCGATCACGCGGGCTTCCCGTTCGGCCTCCAGGCCATCGGCCGCGCGCGCGCGGACGCCTTCGTGCTTTCGGCGGCGAACGCGATGGAGCAGGCCTTCAATGCAAGCGACGAACTTAAGCGACCGCTGCCCGACCTCGATAAGCTCATGAAGCCGACGCCAGCGCTGAAGTCGATCGTCACCGCGCCGCCGAAGCGGACGGAGATGAAATAGAAGTCGCGCGATATGATCATCTACACACTCGCCGCTGCTTTGATTCTGGGGCTGCTGCGGTGGCCGGTGTGGACCGTTGTCGTGCTCGCGGTCGCGACGCTCGTCGGCTACATCGGCGTCGGCGCCGGATGGGATCCGAATGTCTGGCGCCCCTTCGACAATCCGATCTTCATGGATCTCGTTCTGAAGCTGGCGCTGGCGAATGTCATCGCCTGCACGATCGGCTATGTCGTCGGCCGCCTCGTCGCCTGGGGATGGCAGCGCCTGACGCGCGGGACTTAACGCCGCGAGGCCGGTCGCCCGAGCACCGCGCCGATGATCTCGAGGCCGCCGTCGATCGCCTCGCGCCATGTCAAAGGGCAGCGCGGATGCGTGGCGGACGCACGCCGGCGCTCGTCCACGAGCAGCGTCGAGGGCAAGTGAATGAAACCGACGCGGTGATCACGCGTCGCGCGCCGCGCCAGGTCGAGCGCCGAGTAGAGCGCCGCATTGCAGAGATAGGTACCGGCATCGCGCGAGATGAAGGCGGGAATGCCTCGCTGGCGCAGCCTATTCACGATCGCACTGACAGGCACCGTGCTCGCGAGGAATTCCTGACCATTTGCCCGCAGCACGGGCGCGCTCGGAAAGACACCGGCGGCATCGGGCAGATACGCGAGCCGATTGCGCCCGCGCGCTTCGACCTCGAAACCGCGCGCCCTCGAGGACACGCCGAAGTGCAGCGCGACGCTCGGCGCCACGCCCTCATAGAGATCGTAGAGATGCTCGATGCCGGCGGACCACTCGGTCGGAAGCGTGCGTGTCTCGAAGACGATGCCGGGGAAGCTCGCGCGGGCAGCTTCGGCCAGACGCGGCACGAGAATGGAGGTTGCATTGGCAGGCACGCTCGGAAAGGGCCCGAAACCGGTCAGCAGCACGGTCGTTCGCCCGCTCGCGTTGGCGATCATGGCGTCGTGCCCTCACCGGCGCGCTCATCCTTGAGCATACCCATCACGGTCTCGACCGCCATCGCCGGCGTCAGACGACCAAGCCGGACCTCGGCCTCGAGCTGACCGAGGCGCGTCCTGATCTGCGGCCGGCCGCGCACCTCGTCCATGAGCCGGTCGGCGAGCATGTCGTGCATCCACGTCACGGCCTGCGTCTGGCGCCGGGCGAGGAACGTCCCGGTCGAGGTCATGATGCGCTTGTGCTCCTCGATCTTCTCCCAGAGCGCATCGAGACCGCGGTTGTCGATGGCCGAGCACGTGAGCACCGGCGGGCTCCAGCTTGGCACGACCGGCGTCAGCAGATTGAGCGCGCCCTGATACTCGGCCGCCGAGCGCGTCGCGCGCTTGACGTTGTCGCCATCGGCCTTGTTGATGACGATCATGTCGGCGATCTCGACAATGCCCTTCTTGATGCCCTGGAGATCGTCGCCGCCGCCGGCGAGCAGCAGCACGAGGAAGAAGTCGACCATCTCCGCGACCGCCGTCTCGGACTGGCCGACGCCGACCGTCTCGACGATCACGATATCATAGCCCGCCGCCTCGACGATCAGCATGGTCTCGCGCGTGCGCCGCGCCACACCGCCGAGCGTCCCGGACGTGGGCGATGGCCGGATGAAAGCATGATCGCTGGCCGCGAGGCGGCTCATGCGCGTCTTGTCGCCGAGGATGGAGCCGCCCGTTCGCCGCGAGGTCGGATCGACGGCGAGCACGGCAATGCGATGGCCCGCCTCGATCAGGTTCATGCCGAGCTGATCGATCATCGTCGACTTGCCGACACCGGGCACGCCCGTGATGCCGATGCGATGCGCCTTGCCGGTATCGGGCAGCAGCGCCTGCAGCAACTCCTGGGCGCGCGCGCGATGCGCGGGCTTCGTACTCTCTACGAGCGTGATGGCGCGCGCGAGTGCGGCGCGGTCCTTGGTGCGAATGCGCTCCGCCAGCTCATCGAGCGAAAGGGCATCAAAACTCTGCCGGCCGAGCTCCGCCGGCGGATCTCCGGAGGGCTCGCCGCTGGTGCCCGTCATTCAGAAGCACCACAGACGCTCGCCGAGCGCCGCGAGATCCACGAGCAGCGCCTCGCCGCGCACGGCGAGGAGATAGACGGCGCTCGCCACGAGACCGCCGAGTACCAGCACCAGGCCAAGGCGCACGGCGCGCGGCATCCCCTCAGGCGCCTCGGCGGGCACCTCCCGGGCAGCGCGCGGATCGCTGGTCGAGGTCATGCGCGGTTCCTCAGGTGGCAGTGGCAGGCTGTTCCGTGAGTCGAGCGACCGGTCGCTCGCGGATCGGCCAGTGGATCAACGCCGCAAACATCGCGAGCGCGATACAGATCCACCACATGATATCGTAGGACTTGGTCGCATCAAAGAGGGTTCCGGCGAGCCACAGACCGGCAAACGAGCCGAGCTGGTGGGACAGGAACACGAAACCGAACAGCATCGACATCCATTGGGTGCCGAAGAAGATTCCGACCAGCGTCGACGTCAGGGGCACCGTCGAGAGCCAGAAAAGGCCGAGCAGCGCCGAGATGGCGATGATCAGCCAGGGCGTGAGCGGCAGGAAAAGCAGCCCCAGGAACGCGAACGAGCGCATGAAATAAATGAAGCTGAGCCCGACGCGGCGCTCGACGAAGCGCGCGGACTGGCCCGCCGCATACGTGCCGGCAATGTTCGCGATGCCGACGGCCATGAGCGCCCATACCCCGACCCACGAGGGCATGCCGAGGTCGGACACGAATGCCGGAAGGTGGACGCCGTAGAAGGCGAGGTGAAAGCCGCAGACGAAGAATCCCGACGTCAGCAGCCAGAAGCTCGGATGAGCGAACGCCTCGCGGAATGCCTCGACGAGCGTCTGCGACCTGGCGGTTCCCACGGCTGATGGCGTGGGCTTGCCGGCGAGCGGCCAGGCCAGCGGAAGAATGAGCAGGCAGGTCGCCGAGATCGTCATCAGGCTGGCCTTCCAGCCGACCGTCTCGATGAGCACGTGCGCATAGGGAAAGGCAATGAGAACTCCCAGACCACTGGCCATGCCGAGCGACGCGATCGCCGCCGTGCGTTTCTCGGCCGGTGCCGCGCGACCGACGGCGCCGACCAGCGCCGGCACACCTGTACCCGCAACGCCGGCGCCGGCGAGCAACCCGGCTATGTACAGGTCGAGCGGGCTCTGCGCCGTCGCCATGAGATAGAACGAGGTGACCGTCGCGAGGCCGCAGACGACGAGGACGCGGCCCGCGCCGTACTTGTCGGCGACGGCGCCGGCAACGATCGTGAGAACGCCCCAGGTGAGATTCGCGATCGCCATGGCATTGGAGAAGGGCTCGCGGCCTACGCCCAACTCGTCCGAAAGCGGCTTGAGATAAAGCCCCATGACCTGGCGCAGGCCCATGGCCAAGCCGACGATCGTGCCGGCGGCGAGGATGACGAGCCACAGCGGGCGCGGCGGGCGCGCGGCGGCAATTGCTTCAGCAGACATGTGTCCCGATCCGGTAAGGGGCGCGCCAAGCTGGCGTCGTTTCGGCGCTTTTTATGCCCCGCTCCGGGCCGCTCTGTCGAGTTCGTTGCCCGGCTGACAGACCTGCGAACATTCACGTGATCGTGCGGACGGTCGGGCACGCTCAAGGCGAATCAGCTCAACCGGGAGCCAGACTTTGGCGGCTCCACGCCGCGGGAAGCTTCGCCCGCGTGGGGCTGGGCACGGCCGGAGGACACTCGAATGGCGAGGAATGCAGCTTTTGCGGCAGGGCTGGCGATTGCATATCTGGTGATCGCCGGCGCCGCTCAGGCCTATGACGACAAGGTCCTTCAACCACCCGCGGGCACTCGCGGCAGCCTCAAGGACGAGGGCGGGAATGGCCCTGGATACGGGGGCGGATACGTGGAAGGCCTCCCGCCGCCGCCTCCCCCGCGACCCGCAGGCATTCAGGTCTTCGTTGGCACGCCCCACGAGTACAACGGCTACCGGCGCTACTATGGACCGTACATGTACGGGTCACCGACCCGCAGCGGCACGAACGTCTACGTGGGACCGGACCATGGCGACGGCGGGGCCTGCCGCCGATGGGTATGGGCACATCTCGAGCCGGGCAAATGGCTGTGGGGCATCATCGACACGCCCAACGGCGAATGGCGCTGCGCCGAATGGTGAATTGACCGCCAGTTCTCTCACGAAAATTCGCTCGGCACTGTCCGCGCGCTGCCGCACCCGAGCCTACCCGTCAGCCGCGCGCCCTCAACGACGCGGGCCTGAACCCCCGCGCCAATACAGAACCACACGGATGGAACGTGCGCTGCACACACGATATTTACCCACTTCCCAGGCCGGCTTTGTTCCGAAATTCACTTCCGGATTAGCCTCCTGCCATTGCGGGCTAAGAGCAGGCCACCTCAGCCGACGCGTCCTTAGTGCGGGAGTGAACCAGTATGTCGAAAGCGCTCGTTTGTGCGGCCGCGGCGGCGGCCACGGTCGGTGCACTATCCATCGGCACCGCCCCCAGCGCCGAAGCCGGCGGCTACCGGCATTGGGACCGCGGCGGCGTCGTTATGTTTTATGCGAGGCCCTACGAATTCTACAGCGGCTACCGCCCCTACCATGGACCCTACTACTACGGCCGCCCGGCAGGGCCCTTCTACCCTGCAGGCATCGTCTATCGGCCGTTCTATGCTGAACCGAGCCCGCGCTATTGCCGAGGTTGGGGCTGGGTGTACAGCCGCTGCGGCAGGCACGCGAAGTGGCGCTGCCTCGCCTGGTAACTTGACCCTGCGAATGGCCTTGCAGCCGGATGCGCGTGCGCGACGCATCGAGCGTCCGGCCTTTGCGTAAAATGCCGAGCGAATTTGGGGCGCCCGCTCAACTTGATGGTGAACTCCGTTCTGTACTCATGCTTTCCGAGAGGCGCGTAGACGTCGGCCGTCCGCCCGTCCCGCCGAGGAGAGCGAACACATGTCAAAGCCCTACTTTCTGGCGATCACGAGCGCCGCGACCGTCGCCCTGGTGTCATTAGCAGCCGCGCCGTCAGCAGAAGCGCACCGGTACCACCGGCATCGGCATGGTGGCGTCTCGGTCGTGATCGGCGCGCCGTTCTTCTACGGCGGTTACGGCTATTACCCGCGCTACGGCGGGTACTACGCGCCTTATGGCTACCGTCGCTATGAGCCCGTCTGCCGTCGCTGGGGCTGGGTCCACAGCCGCAGCGGCAGGGCCAAATGGCGCTGCATCGCCTGGTAGTCGAGAATTCCCCAGCCGTCCCACCGGCGCTCTACACACACCTCCCGGACTTCGGTTCGGGAGGTGTTTGCTTTCGCGGCAAGCTTCAGCGGCAGACCAGCACGGGGATCGTGGAGTGCGTGAGGACTTTCTGGGTCTCGCTACCGAGCAGGACCGCGGAAAGGCCGCGCCGACCGTGCGAGGCCATCACGATCAGGTCGGCGGACTTCGCTTTCGCCGTGTTGATGATCGCTTCCCAGGGACTGTCGTGCTCGACATGTATGGTCTCGACTGCAACGCCGAGCGCCGCGGCTTTGCTCTCGAGAGCTTTGAAGTGCTCCGCCACCCGGGCGGCGATCTCGGCGCGGATCTCCTCGGTCGGGAGGGCTACCACCACGCCTTCATAGACCATGGGCGCCGGCACATTGGTCACCCGGACAATGGTCACCTTGCTGCCCACCGCCTTGGCGAGAGCCAGGCCCTGATCGACGGCCTTGTCGGCAAGCTCGCTGCCATCGGTGGGAATGAGAATGCGATTGTACATCGGAGGATCTCCTAGCTTCGAAGCGGAGTCTGGCGGTCTCAGTGGGACATCAGCGTCGGCACGGTCATGTGCTTCAAAATATGGTGCGTGACCCCGCCGAAAACCATTTCCCTCAGGCGTGAATAGCCATAGGCGCCCATGACCAGCAGATCCGCGCCGGAATCGGCAATGCGCGAGAGGATATCATCAGCGACACCGATATCCTCAGCGATGGACTTCTGCACGGTCAACTTGACGCCATGGCGCGCGAGCGAGGCCGCGATTTCCGTACCCGGCAGCTCGCCTGGCCCGCCTTCGCTGCCACTGGTGACGCAGAGCAGCGTGACCGCCTCGGCCGTCTTCAGCAGCGGCAAGGCATCGAATACGGCGCGCACACTCTCCCGCTTGCCGGACCAGGCGATCGTAATGCGCTTGCCGATCTCGCCATAGGCGCCAGCATATGGCACCACGAGCACCGGGCGCCCGCTCTCCATGACGAGGCGCTCCGGAAAATCGAACATGCCGGAGAGCTCCCACTCGGGATCGGCTTGCGAGGCGACGATGAGGTCCGACGCGCGCGCGTGCTCGAGCACCGCTCCCGGAAGATCGACATTCGTGAGCTTGAGCTCGCGCCACTCGGCCACGAACGCCCGATTGGCCGACGCCGTCTCGAAGATCGTTCGGACCTCGGCCGTGCGCGCCTCGTCCGCGGAGATGATCGCGTCGACATCGGCAGGTGTGATGACGGGCGATGCGAACGCGAAGGCAGGTGTCGCATCGAGGCCGATGAGATGGCCCTCGAAGCGCTCAGCGAGCCGTCCCGCGACGCTCAGCACGACATCTGCGCGACGGGGGTTGGAAAGCTGCGTGGTGATTGTCTTCCAAGACATAGCCGACCTCTCTGCTACCCGGGCGCCCGTCCACTGTTAGCAAACACCATTGGACGGCCGACAGTCGCCTGCCTTGATACGGGTCAAGGCAATCCGCCATCAGCCTATGCTTTCTGAACAATAAAGCCCATACCGAGGTTCCATGACCCATGGGGGCCACCAACAAGGGAGCGCCGAAGTGCCTATGCGAGCGAAGCTCAACGCAGGTGCAGGTGTCATGCTCGGGATTGCTGCCGGCCTTTGCGGCCTCGCGGTAGGAAAGCCTGTACTGGCAACGGAGTCCTGGCAGGTACTGCTGACTCAGCAGCTTCAAACACAGCAACGCTGCGTTCTCGACAAGATCCTGTTCGTGCGCGAAGTGCCGGTCGGCAATATCATCGGACTGGAAGGACGCATCCGGTGCGCAGACACGCGCGAGTTCGACTTCAAGCGCGATCACGAGAACGAGAAGTTCACGATCCGCCTCTGCGAGCCAACCAGCGTGTGCTAAGCCGCACTTCCTAAGCCCGGAAGTGCTTCGAGAGCTTCAGGCCTTGCGCCTGGTAATGCGAGCCGAGGTCGGTGCCGTAGAGCACGCTCGGCACGGAAACCATGCGCTCATAGATGAGGCGGCCGATGATCTGGCCATCCTCGAGAACGAACGGCACCTTGTGGCTGCGCACTTCGAGGACGACGCGCGCGCCGGAGCCGCCGGCCGGCGCGTGCCCGAAGCCCGGATCCATGAAACCCGCATAGTGCACGCGAAACTCGCCGACGAGCGGATTGAACGGCATCATTTCCGCTGCATGCGTCGGCGGCACATGCACGGCCTCCTTGGAAGCCAGGATGTAGAACTGGTCCGGATCGAGGATCAGGCGCCGGTCGCCGACGACGATCGGTTCCCAATAGTCGGCAAGCACGCAGGAGCCCGGCGCATCGACATCGACAAGGCCCGTATGCCGCCGCGCGCGATAGCCGACGAGCCCCTTGCCGTCGCCGACCAGATCGACGGAGAGCGCGATCCCGTCTCTCACGTCCGCCGCCGCGCCGCCGCGCACAAGCGTGACTTTCTTGTGCAATGCCTGGAGCGCATCGTCCGTCTCGACGGGATCGCCGATACGGAAGCGGATCTGGCTCAGCATGGAGCCGCGGCGCGCGACGATCGGGAATGTCTGCGGGCAGATCTCGGCATAGAGGCGGCCGGAATAGCCAGCGGGGATCGTGTCGAAGGACGAGACGCCATCGGCGATGACGCGCGTGAAGACGTCGAGGCGTCCGGTCGAGCTTTTCGGGTTTGCGGCAGCGGCGATGTCCGCAGGCAGCGCGAGTTGCTCCTGGAGGGGCACGACGTAGACACATCCCGTCTCCAGCACGGCGCCGGAGCTGAGATCGATCGTGTGGAGTGCCAGCTCCTTCAAGCGATCCATCACGCCGACACGGGCGCCCGGCCCGCCGGGCAGAAAACTTGCGCGCACGCGATAGGCCACACCATCGAGCCTGAGATCGAGGCTCGCCGGCTGGATCTGGGTCGCCTCGAAAGCGCGATCCGCGCTGATCGCGCCCGAAACGACGAGCGCGCGAATATCCTGGATCGGCAGAATGCCTGTCCGCTGGCTCGGCTTGGCGCGCGCTTTCGGCATGGGAGCTCCCTTACTCGTGTGCTCGCGCATAGCCTATCCGCCCATTGACGCCAAGCCTGCCGATAAGTTATTCGAACTCCAGACGTCGTGGTGATTTGGCCGGCCGGCTTGCAGCCACGTAAAACAACTCGCTAAAAAGGCCGTGCGGAACCGGTTTCCTGGTCGCGCCCGGCTACATGCGGGTGACCAAGAGGCCGGTTTTAGTTTTCTTGGGGGCGCGTGTGCGTCCCGCCCAAAGGAGACCCGCAGATGGCAGACCCCGCCGCCCCGCCCGTGCCCGCCGATTGGCGTCCCGAGACCGTTCTCGTCCACGGCGGCACGATGCGCTCTCCGTTCGGCGAGACCTCCGAGGCGCTCTTCCTCACGCAGAGCTACATCTACGCGACGGCCGAGCAGGCCGAGGCGCGCTTCAAGGACGAGGAGCCGGGGTTCATCTACTCGCGCTTCTCGAACCCCACGATCGCGATGCTCGAGGAGCGCATTCGCCTGCTCGAGGGGGCGGAAGCGGCGCGGGCAACGGCAACCGGCATGGCGGCCGTGACTGCGGCACTGCTGAGCTACCTCAGTGCCGGCGATCATGTCGTCGCGGCGAAAGCGCTGTTCGGCTCGTGTCGTTACGTCGTCGAGGAGCTCTGCCCACGCTTCGGCATTTCGTGCACGCTGGTCGACGGCACGGACCTCGCCGCGTGGAAAAAGGCGATCACACCGAAGACCAAGGCCGTGTTCTTCGAGACGCCGGCCAACCCGACGCTCGACCTCGTCGACATCCGCGCCGTCTCCGATCTCGCGCACGCCGTCGGCGCGCTCGTATTCGTCGACAATGTCTTCGCGACGCCGCTCCTCCAGAAGCCGCTCGCGCTCGGCGCCGATGTCGTCGTCTACTCGGCGACGAAGCACATCGACGGCCAGGGCCGCTGCCTCGGCGGGCTCATTCTGTGCTCGGCGAAGTTCCTCAAGGACTATCTGCAGGTCTTCCTGCGCCAGACGGGTCCGTCCATGAGTCCGTTCAACGCCTGGGTGCTGCTGAAGAGCCTCGAGACACTGCCCGTGCGCGTGCGCGCGCAGTGTGCGGCCGCAGCCGAGATCGCCGCCGCGCTCGAAGGCAAGCCCGGCATCTCGCGCGTGCTCTACTGCGGCAGCCCGAAGCATCCGCAGGCGGAGCTCGCCAGGAAACAGATGTCCGGGGGCGGGCAGGTGGTGACCTTCGATGTCGAAGGCGGCAAGGAGGCGGCATTCCGTTTCCTGAATGCGCTGAAGATCATCAAGATCTCGAACAATCTCGGCGACGCCAAAAGTATCATCACGCATCCCGCAACCACCACGCACCAGCGCCTCAAGCCTGAGGCGCGCGCCGAGCTCAAGATCACGGACGGCATGATCCGCCTCTCCGTCGGCCTCGAAGCGCCTGCCGATCTGATCGCGGACCTCGATCGCGGTCTGGCAGCCATGCGCCAGGGCTGAGCGAGCCCTGGAGCGGTGGACAAGGCCGCGCGGGTCTGGTCGAATATGACCGGACAAACTCAGCCATCTAAAATCCAGGAAATGCCAATGAATGCGATCGATCCGCCGACCTCGGCGCAATCCCTCGCGCTTGCCGCCCGCTACGGCACCGAGCCCAAGCCCAGCAAGCTCCCCTGGAATGATGTCATCGCGAGCCTGATGAACCATCGCTCCGTGCGCAGCTACCAGTCGAAGCCCGCACCGGCCGGCGCGCTCGAAATCCTGGTCGCCGCCGCGCAGTCCGCCGCGACAAGCTCGAACCTGCAGACGTGGTCCGTGATGGAGGTCACCGAGCCCGAGAAGCGCAAGGTGCTGGCGGAAGTCGCCAACGGGCAGAAGCACATCATCGAGTGCCCCATCTTCCTCGTCTTCATCGCCGATCTCTCGCGCAACGAGCGCCTCGGCAAGGCCGAGGGCAAAACGCTCGAGGTGATGCCCTATCTCGACGCCTTCCTCGTCGCCTCGATCGACGCGGCCATGGCGGCGCAGAATGCAGTCATTGCAGCGGAGTCGCTCGGCCTTTCGACCGTCTATATCGGTGCGCTGCGCAACAACGTGACGCGCGTCGCTGAACTCCTGGAGCTTCCCTCGGGCGCTGGCCCGGTGTTCGGTCTCTGCATCGGCTATGCGAAGCCGGAGGCTGCCGGCGAGGTCAAGCCGCGCCTGCCGCAGGACGTCGTGCTCCATCACGACCGCTACTCGACGGCCGCCGAGGCTGAGGGCCGCGCCGCCTACGACAAGCGGCTCGAAGCCTTTTCGCGCCGTCACGAGATGGCCGCCTATACCTGGACCGAGCGCGTCATCAACCGCATGGCCAAGCTCAACGCGCTCACGGGCCGCGATCGCATGAAGGACGCCTTCCGCGCCCTCGGATTTCCGCTGCGCTGAGGCGGCTCCGAATGCCGACTAGTGTCCCGATTCCGAAGTTCGCTTGACCTCGATGCTGGCGTCCCGAGCGAACTTCGGAATCAAAAGGGACACTAGAATCATGGATTCGCGAGTGCGAATCAGATCGAGAAATTCGCTCGGCGCCGTGCCGCGAGACCTGGCGAATTTCTCGATCATCACACTAGCGGCTGACCAGAGGTCCATGCGGGAACGCGCCCCATGACCACCACTACCGGGCACGATGTGCCGGCGATCACGCTGACGGTCGCCCGGCGCCAGCTCGTGCTGTTCGTGGTGGTGCTGAGTTCGGCCGCCTATAACGCCGCGACCTTCACGGCGACGGCCATCCTGCCGCAGATGCAGGGCGCGATGGCCGCGACCCAGGATGAAATCTCCTGGACCGTCACCTTCAATATTCTCGCCACAGCCGTCGTCACGCCGATGACGGGATGGCTCGTCGCCTCGTTCGGGCGGCGCAACGTCATGGTGTGCAGTCTCGCCGGCTTCACGGTCGCCTCGCTGCTTTGCGGGCTGGCGCGCGGGCTCGATGACCTCGTGCTCTGGCGCGTGCTGCAGGGCGCTGCCGGTGCGCCCTTGCTGCCGCTCGGCCAGACCCTGATCCTCGACGTTTTCCCGCGGCGCCAGCACGCATGGGCGATCGCGGTCTTCGGCATGGCGAACACGGCGGGGCCCATAATCGGGCCGACGCTCGCCGGCGTGCTGTCCGATTACTACGGCTGGAGATGGGGCTTCTACATGATCGTGCCGGTGGCGCTGTTCGCGACCATCGGCACGCGTCTGGTGATCCCCCACGACGATACGCACCGCCCCGTCTCGCTCGACTGGACAGGCTTTCTCTCGCTCTCGATCGCCATCGCGGCCATGCAGATCATTCTCGCGCGCGGGCAGCGCCTGGACTGGTTCGAATCGAATGAGATCATCGTCGCAACTTTCATCGGCGTCATCGCCTTCTACATTTTCCTGGCCCACAGCCTGACGGCCCGTAATCCGTTCCTCGACCTGCGCATCCTGCTCGATCGCAACTTCGCGCTCGGCCTGCTGCTCGTCGGCATGTTCGGCATGGTCAACTTCACGCCCATGGTGCTACTGCCGCCGCTGCTCCAGTCGCACCTCGGCTACACGGACCGGCTGATCGGCATCATGGTCGGCTGGCGCGGCGTCGGTGTCGCGGCCGGCTTTTTCATGGTGATGATGATGGGCCGGCTCGACCCGCGCGTCACCATGCTCATCGGCTTCGGCGTGCAGATCCTTTCGGGCACATGGCTCATGGCCATCACGCTCGATGCGGACTTCGCGACATTCGCCGTGAATGCCTTCCTGCAGGGCACGGCCGTCGGGCTTATCTGGGCACCAATCGCCACAACCGCCTTCTGGACGCTGCCGGCAGCCTCGCGCGCCGAAGCCACCTCCGTCTTTCATCTCATGCGCAACATCGCCTCGAGCTTCTTCATCTCGATCTGCGTCGCCGAGGTTGTCAGAGCGACCGGCGCCAACTACAGCCGCCTCGTCGAGAATGTCACGCCCTACGCCAGACAGCACCTGCTCGCGCCGGCCATGGGGGGCTGGAACATCGAGAGCGTGTCGGGCCTCGCCACGCTCTCGAAGGAAATCAACCGGCAAGCGGCGCTGATCGCCTACACGAACGTCTTCTATATCTACACGCTGATCTCGCTTTCGGCGATCCCGCTGGCGCTGCTCGTGAAACGGGCGCAGGTGCGGTGATACATGTTGGCAGTGGACGCGGGCAGGGTCGAAGCGTTTAACTCGCCCCCTTGGGGACCTGGATCAGTCTGACAGACGGCGCATGACACCCTTCAATTCCTTCCTCGACAGGTTCGGGCGCTGGCTCGCGCGCAAACTCGAAACCGAAACGCCGAGCGAGGCGCCGTACATCCCGGCGGACCGGAACGCGCTCAGGCGCACGCTCAGAATGGGCGACGTGCTCCTGATCGCCGGCAGCAGCACCATCTCGACGGCCATCAAGTATCTGACGCAATCGACGTGGTCCCACGCCGTGCTTTACGTCGGCGACGTGCTCGAGCGGAAAACGGAGAACGGCGAGCCGCACGTGCTGATCGAAGTGACGGCCACCGATGGCTGCATATCCATCCCGCTCTCGAAGTACGAGCGTTACCATACGCGCATCTGCAGGCCCGTCGGCCTCACGGACAACGATCGCGAGACACTGGTCAATTTCATGATCTCGCGGCTCGGCTCCAAGTACGACATGCGCAACATCGTCGATCTCGCGCGCTTCCTCATGCCGACACCGCCGATCCCGACGCGCTTTCGCCGCCGCATGATCGCGCTCGGCTCGGGCGAACCGACGCGGACCATCTGCTCGACACTCATTGCGGAAGCCTTCGGCCGCATCGCCTACCCGATCCTGCCGCGTATCGAGCGGCTCCGGGACGAGGAAGGCGGTGTCACGCGCTTCCGTCGCCGCGAGATCCTGCACATTCGTCATCACAGTCTCTACGCGCCGGCCGATTTCGATCTCTCGCCCTACTTCGAGATCGTGAAGCCCACCATTGCGGAAGGCTTCAACTACAAGGGACTGAGGTGGGCGAACGATGATCCGCCGGAGATCGCGCCGAAGGGCCGGAGCGCGCAAGCCGGCCAGTAGCTCATCGAAACAACTGATCAAGCAACCGATCATGCAGCACGGAACGAAAGGACCCCGCCCATGACCACGACGCCGCCGAATGCCGCCGAGAGCGATCCCGTAGCGCTCGGCTGGATGACGGGCTTCCCGCCACCGCCCGACAAGGCCATCAGATACGCCGATGCCTCCTTTCGGAAGTTCCCGCAGCTCCGCTGGGCCTTCAGCAATTTCCGCCAGCTCATGCCGACCATCAACGTCTGGCGCGGCCCCCGCCCGGCGACAGCGCTGCCCCGCGACGAGCAGCCGCTCGGAAGCGTCAAGTCGACCACGATGGATGGCCGCGCGATCACGTTCGATCAGGCACTCGCCGAAACCTACGCCGACGGCATCGTCGTGCTCCATCGCGGCCGCATTGTCTTCGAGCGCTACTTCGGCGTGCTGCAGCCGCACAAGCAGCACATCGCCATGTCCGTGACGAAGTCCTTTACTGGCGTGCTCGCGGGAATGCTCGTCGCCGAAGGCAAGCTCGATCCGGATGCACCCGTGACAAAATACGTGCCGGAGCTCGCGAAGAGCGGCTTTGGCGACGCGACGGTCCGCCAGGTCATGGATATGACGACGGGCCTCAAGTACACCGAGGTCTACACCGATCCGAATTCCGACATCTGGGCCATGCGCCGCGCCAATGGCACCGCACCGCCCGTTCCGGGCGAGCCGGATCTGTCACTTCTCGAATACGTCGCGACGATCCCCAAGCAGGGCGAGCATGACAAGGCTTTCGCCTATAAGACCGTCAATACCGATGCGCTCGCCTGGATCATCCGCCGCGTGTCGGGCGAGCGCCTGTCGGACCTGCTGTCCGAGCGCATCTGGCAGGCCATGGGCGCCGAGGAGGATGCCTTCTACATGGTCGACCGCCTCGGCATCGAGAGCGGCGGCGGCGGTCTCAACACAACGACGCGCGACCTCGCGCGCTTCGGTGAGACCATGCGCAATCGCGGCCACTTCAACGGCCGCCAGATCGTGCCGGCGAGCGTCGTCGACGACATCGCGAAAGGCGGCGATCCGAAGAAATTCGATGCCAAGAGCTATCCAACGCTGCCAGGCTGGTCCTACCGCAATCAGTGGTGGGTGAGCCATGATCCGCACGGCGTCTACATGGCGCGTGGCATCCACGGCCAGTCGATCTATGTCGATCCCAAGGCCGAGGTCGTGATTGCCCGCTACGCCTCGAACCATGCCGCTGGTAACGTGAATAACGATCCGATCACGCTGCCTGCCTTCGCCGCCGTCTGCCGGGCGCTCATGGGCTAGCTCTAACCGGCTGATCGCCCGGCATCACTGCCTTGCGATCAGCCCCGCCCGCGATCGCGATCGCAGCCTATCACGATGCCTCGAAATATCGTGGCACGCCGGGCACTTACATCCTCTGTGGCCGCGCGGGCACGGCTGTGCTCTTTGCGTGCAAAAAGGAGGCGATCCTATTCCGGCGCCGCCGCGATCGACTATGCTGGCGCGCCATTGAGTGGGGCACGATAAAGTTCGCCGGGGGCGTCACGTTGCGTAGGGCAGGCCTGTTCCGCGTCATCGCAATTGGCTTCATTGCCGTAACCGCGGCCGCCTGCGCGCGCGCCGAGCGCCATGCCGTACCGGCGAGGCTCGTGCCCGAGGCCAAGGTGCCCGTCTCCGGCGCGATCCGCTTCTGGGGCGACGAGGTCCCGAAGGACATCATCAGCTTCGTGCGCACGAACATGCCGAGCGTGCAGCGCATGGCCGCCGGCGCCACCACGAAAAACGGCAGGCCACAGATCGAGTACCTGGCACTTTCGGGCGGCGCCGACGATGGCGCATTCGGTGCCGGCCTGCTCACGGGCTGGACGAAGCGCGGCAATCGTCCGCGCTTCGAAGTCGTGACCGGTGTCAGCGCCGGCGCGCTCATTGCGCCTTATGCCTTTCTCGGGCCCCGCTACGACGACCAGCTCACCGAGCTCTGGAACAACTTCGACTCGAGTGCCGTCGCGACCCCGCAGGTCCTTGCCGGCCTTTTCGGCGCGGATGCGCTCGCCGACTCGACGCCGCTGCGCAACCTGATCGCCAAGCACGTCGACCGGCGCATGCTGGCGGAGATTGCTCAGGAGTATCGCAACGGCCGCCTGCTCCTGATCGGCACGACCAATCTCGATGCCCAGCGCCAGGTGATCTGGAACATGGGCGAGATCGCCGTCGCCGCCGAGCACGACCGCGAGGCCGCCCAGCTCTTCCGCGACGTGCTGCTCGCTTCGGCATCGCTTCCCGGCATTTTCCCCCCCGTCCACGTCAAGGTGCGTGTCGGCGACAAGATTTTCGAAGAGATGCATGTCGATGGCGGTCCGACGCGGCAGGTATTCCTCGCCCCCGCGCAGTTCTCGCTCAAGACCTTCGACCGCCTCTATCCGAAGCCCCCACAGCGCACGATCTATGTCATCCGCAATGGCAAGATCGGTCCCGAGTACGAGGCGGTGCAGCCGACCGTGCTGGCGATCAGCGCCCGCTCGCTCTTCACGCTCACGAAGAACCAGGGCATGGGCGATCTCAATCAGATCTACGCCATGGCCGAGCGGGACGGCGCCGCCTTCCGCCTCGCCTCGATCCCGCAGAGCTTCGACGTCAAGAGCAGCAAGGCCTTCGATCCCGCCTACATGCGGCCGCTGTTCCAGATCGGCCAGCGGCTCGGCGAGAGCGGCAATGCCTGGGCGAAGACCCCGCCCGAGGCGGTGATATTGGCGACGAGGTAGGGTCCACACCGCAAGCTCAGCGTACCTTGATATGCTGATGGACGTGCGCGCGGCGCTCGCCATGCGAATGGCGCTCGTGCTCGATCTCGGCTGGGATTAACAGAAGCCGCCCGTGTCGTACGCCGCGCTCGGCGATTATCCGCTCGGCCAGGCGCCGGACGTCCTGGGTCCGCCCTTTGAGTACGGCGACCTCCATGCAGCTCTCGTGATCGAGCGCGATCCGCATCGTGGCGACTGAGAGATCGTGCTGATGCTGGTAGGCGTGCGCGAGGCGTTTTGGAAGCTCGCGCGTCCCTTGCTCGTAGACGTAGAGCACCGCACCGACACACTGCGATGTCGTCGGCGAGTCGGCGCGCGTGTGGGCAATACCGGCACGCACGAGATCGCGGACAGCTTCCGAACGGTTCTGATTGCCGCGAGATTGGGCAAGCCTGTCTATTTCCGCGGCAAGAACGTCGTCGATCGTGATGGTGATGCGTTGCATGTTTGCCTCAGCGTGCCAGAACCCCTCCAGTATGACCTTTATTGATAGACATCATACCAGCGATTTCCCAGCCTCATCTCTAGCGGGATGACGATATGGGGATGGGACTGGGACATGAGTAAGCGTGTGCTATCGGCGCTCGTAATTATCATCGCGTCGTCTGGGATCTCGGAAGCACAGCAGACGCAGCTCCCGGGCCTCGTCGTTACCGCGCCGTCAGTCAAAGCAAAGAACAGAGTCAGGGCGGTGCCCAAGGCACCGCAGCCTGCGCAGCCCGCGCCGGCATCCGAAGCACCCGCGAGCGAGCCCTCGACGTTCTCTCCTGTTCTATCGCTCGATCCGCGCGGCAATGACATCGGCATAGCCCAATCGGCCAGCCAGGGTGTCGTCAGCCGGGACACGCTTCTGGCGCAGCCCGCCTATCGGACGGGCGAGATACTGGAGGCTGTGCCAGGACTGATCGTCACGCAGCACAGTGGTGAAGGCAAAGCCAATCAGTATTTCCTGCGCGGTTTCAATCTCGATCACGGCACGGACATCGCCATTACGATCGATGGCATGCCGGTCAATATGCGCACGCACGGCCACGGCCAGGGCTATGCCGATACGAGTTTCATGATCCCGGAGATCATGCGCGGTCTCGGCTATCGCAAAGGGCCATACTTCGCCTCGGAAGGCGACTTCTCGTCCGCCGGCGCCATCCATCTCGATATCGTCGATCGTCTGGAAAAGAACTTCGCCCAGGCCGAGGTCGGCAGCTTCGGCCATCGCCGCGCGGTCACCGGCATGTCAGCGCCTGTCGGTGGCGATGGCTCGATGCTCATCGCGGGTGAGTTCGTGCACTTCGACGGGCCGTGGGATGTGCCCGAGGACCTTCACAAGCTCAACGGCGTTGCACGCTTCTCGCGCGGTACCTACGACAACGGCTTCGCACTGACAGCCATGGCTTATTCCGGCCGCTGGGACGCCACGAGCCAGATACCGCAGCGCGCCGTCGACGGCGGTCTCATCGATCGCTTCGGTTCGCTCGATGCATCCGACTTTGGCGAAGCACAGCGCTTCAGCCTCTCGGGGCGCTGGCACGAGACGACCAAGGATACCGCAACGCGCATCAACGCCTACGCAATCAAGAGCAATCTCGATCTGTTCCATAACTTCACCTACTTCCTCAACGACCCCGTCAACGGCGACCAGTTCAAGCAGATGGACGATCGCGTAATCGTCGGCGCGAGCGCGAGCCGAACCTTCTTCAGCACGGCATTCGGCGGCATCAGGAGCGAGACCACCGTCGGCATCCAGACGCGTTACGACGACATCAAGGTCGGACTTTTCAATACGCGCGATCGCAATGTCCTCTCGACGGTGCGCGACGATCGCGTGAAAGAGGCGAGCGCCGGCGTGTTCGGCGAGACCACGCTGCGCTGGACCGAGTGGCTGCGCACGACCGCCGGGTTGCGCGGCGACATCTACTGGACAGACGTCGCGAGCAATCTCGCGGCCAACTCGGGCGAGGACTCGGACGCCATTCTCAGCCCCAAGCTCGGCATCGTGCTCGGCCCCTGGGCGAACACGGAGCTGTATCTGAATGCCGGCACCGGCTTTCACAGCAATGATGCGCGCGGCACTGTCACGACCATCGATCCGGTCAGCGGCGACCCTGCAGACCGGACACCGTTCCTCGTGCGCTCGGAAGGTGGCGAGATCGGATTGCGGACACAGCCTTGGCGCGGCTTTCTCAGCACGCTTTCCGTCTTCATTCTCGATTTCGACTCCGAGATCGTCTTTATCGGCGATGCCGGCAATACCGAAGCCAGCCGTCCGAGCCGACGTATCGGTGCGGAGTTCACAATCGACGCGAAGCTGAGGCCATGGCTCACGCTGGACTTCGACGCGGCATATACCCACGCGCGTTTCCGGGAGGACGACCCGACCGCACCCGGCCGCCGCATTCCCGGCGCGGTGGAGGGCGTGATCAGCGCGGGGCTATCATTCCATGATGTCTTCGGCGGATGGTTCGGCGGCGTGAAGGTGCGCTACTTCGGACCGCGACCTCTCATCGAGGACAACTCGGTGCGCTCGGACGCGACGACGACCGTCTCGGCCCGCCTGGGCTACAAGTTCGACAATGGGCTGATCGTGCGGCTGGATGCGTTCAATCTGTTCGACGCCGAGGCGAGTCAGATCGACTACTATTATGCCTCACGCCTGCCGGGCGAACCCGCTGGCGGCGTCGATGACATCCACTTCCACCCGCTCGAGCCGCGATCCTTCAGACTGTCTGCAACGATGCAGTGGTAGCGGGGGGCTCAAGCCATCCCATGCGCAATCACCTTGCGCATGACGCTCGGGAGGGCGACCTCGTCGAGGTCGCGGCGGTGCACCCAGCGGCAGCGCTCGGGCTCGGCCCAGAGATCGACGACGGCCTCGTCGCGTACGAGCGCGCGATAGACGTTCAGCTCCAGGCGAAAGTGCGTGAAAACGTGCACGACGCTGCCCACCACCGGCCACCAGTCGCCACGCACGGGCGCGCGGCGCATTGCATCCTTCGCGACCGGCCGCATCTCGGTCCACTCGGTCGACGGCACTTCGAGCATGCTCGCGAGCAGGCCCGACGGCGGACGCTGGCGCAGCAGAATGCGCCCGCTTTCGCTGATCGCGAGGAAGGCCGTGCCGAAGCGCTCGGGTCGCGGCTTCTTGACGGCGCGCGCGGGCAGGCTCGCTTCGATGGCCATGGCGTGCGCGGCGCAGTCGCGCTCGATGGGGCACACCATGCATGACGGACGACGCGGCGTGCAGATGCTCGCGCCGAGGTCCATCATGGCCTGCGCATAATCGCCCGCGCGCTTCTTCG
>DATMRT010000060.1:0-143037 GCA_035565975.1 Hyphomicrobiaceae bacterium | reverse complement strand
CTCTGGAGGCCGACGCGCGGGGCCAATTCGGGGTTGGGTCTTCGATACTCAATACTATGCGCCTTTCGACGGTAGGATGGACCAACTGCGACATCGTGTCATCTCGACGCCGCATTCCCCGGAAATAGGGAGCCCTGGCGGGCAATGTCAAGTGCTCCGGAGCCGAATTGTCGGCATTCACCATAAAAAGGCAGCTTGAGTGGTGAGGGACGCGGATGTTATACAAGCGTCAATGGGCGACGCTACTCTGCCGGCAATATCAATGATTTATGGATGAGGGCTCGCAGTCCTCTTCTGGCACCATCCCTCAGTCAGCCGATTGTTAGTGGGACATATTCTGCGCCCGCTCGACCGCGCCGAGCGGTCACACGGCCTTGGCCGCCAATGACATCAGCCCGATTGCCGTCGTGGGTTTCGGGGATAAGTGGCAGCCGCAGATGCAGGTCGATTGCTGCGATCGCTCCTGCGTGATTGCCTCACTGGACGAGGTGGGAGTGTTCTCGATCTGCAACGCGCAGGGCGCATCGTTTCCGGCGGGGCGCGCGAAAGTCCAAGAGTAACTTGTGCATTAACCCGAATCAGTCACTTCTCGCCGCAGGGGAAAGTGCGCATGACGCATGTTCCGTGGGCAATTCTGCCCGCGCGACACGGGGTTCTGCGCCAACTAAGGCGACGGAAAATGAAAAACTTGGCTCTGAAGATCGCTGCTGTGGCCGTTGGGCTGGCCACTGCAACCGCGACGCCCACGCTGGCCGGCGACTACAAAGGCGGCAGCATGAAGGACGGCGGCTTCGTCGACCAGCCGACCTGGATCGCGACCTACACCGGAGCCGACTTCGCCAAGGACTCCTTCTACAGCTACTCGGGTGCTGTGATCTCCCTGCAGCGCGATCTGTCGCGCAGCGGCTTCGTGTTCCAGGGCTTCGCCGGCTACGGTTCTTATGAATACGACAGCACGGTTCCGGGCGGAAAAGTAGACGGCGACGTGACCCAGCTCGCGGCCATGCTCGGCTATCTGTGGGTCCGCCAGGGTGCTGCGGTTGGTCTCTATATCGGCGCGGACTACCACGATCATGATTTGACGCCGAACGACCCGACCAACTCCGTTCGCGGTGATGAAGTGGGCTTCCGAGTCGGCGGCGATATCCGCCTTTACGGCCCGCAGCACTACTTCTCGCTCGAAGGCTACTACTCGACAGCCTTCGATACCTACTGGTCGCGCGCCCGCGTCGGCATGAACCTCGGCCGCTTCATCATCGGTCCTGAGGCTAGCGCTGATGGCAACGACGGCTACGACGCGCAGCGCCTCGGTGCCTTCGCGATGTTCAAGCTGGACATTTTCGGCCCCCGCAACCCGGCTGAACTGACCATCCATGGCGGCTATCAGTTCGTCGACGACGATAACAATTCCTTCAGGGCATCCAGTTCGGGCGGCGAAGGCGCATATGCAGGCTTCAACCTCAGCTTCGCATTCTAATATCGGCTGAAGTTGCCTCCGGAATTGACGAGGCGCCCTCGCGGGCGCCTCGTTTGCTTTTGGGACTCGACTATTCGGCGGCTTCGAGCATCGGCTCGGGTGTGGGGGCCGGTCGCTGCGGCTGCGGGGTGCGTGCAAGGCTCGGCAGGCCGAGCCGCTTGGCGCGGCCCCAGCCTGTGAACTGCCCGCAGAGCACGGCGAAGAGCGTGCGCAGCGAGATCCAGAAGATGAGCTGTCGGTAGTAGAAGCGCTGGACGATCGTGAGGGGCAGCAGGCGCCAGTTCCCGCCCTCGCGATGCAGCCACAGTGCGACGGCGGAAAAGGCGAGCTCAAGCGTCTGGAAAACTGCCCAATAAGCGAGGATCTCGACGGTGCTGGCGGAAAGCAGGCTGCCGCCATGGTGCGCGTAGGCCCACGCGTCCGCGACGAATGCCCAGACGAGCAGCGCGTCCATGACCGGCGCGAAGAGTGTAAAGAGGAACTGGAAGACGACGATGTTCGGGATGGTGAACCACTTCAGGCCGCTCGCGCCGCGCTGGAAGTAGACGTCGCGGTGCTTGAAGGCGACCTGGATCATTCCGAACATCCAGCGGAAGCGCTGCTTGTTGAACTCCCGCACCTTCTCCGGCGCTTCGGTTACGGCGAGCGCGTTCGGCTCGTTGCGCACGAGCCAGCCCGCGCGCGCGACCTTGAAAGTGGCGTCGGCGTCCTCGGCTGAGGTGTCGCTGTCGTAGAGGCCGGCCTCGATCAGCGCACTGCGGCGCCAGGCGCCGATGGCGCCCGGCACCACGGCGATGCCGTTGACGATCTCGAAGGCGCGGCGGTCCATGCTCTGTGCCGTCAGGTACTCGAGCGCCTGGAAGCGCGACAGCATGGTCGAACGATTGCCGACGGTGACAACGCCCGCGACCGCACCCACGCGATCGTCGTTGAAGTGGGTCAAGAGAATGTCGAGCGCATCCGGCGCTAGGCGGGTGTCGGCGTCGATGCACACGACCACATCGACGTTCGTCCGCTCGATTGCGTAGTTGAGGGCACTCGACTTGCCGCCGTTGCGCTTCGTGAGAAGGCGAACGCGCGCGTTGCCGCCGAAGGCTTCCTTGACGACTTCATAGGTACGATCCGTCGAGCCATCATCCATCACGACGATCTCGAAGTCCCTGCTTTGCGAGCGGAGCAGAGACTCGATGCTGTCGACGATAACCTTCTCCTCGTTGTGCGCAGGGACGATGACGGCAAAGCTGGGCCTCGGATGGCGGGTCGTCCTGAGCGGCTTGCGCTGGCGCGACTGGCGCCAGGCGACGAAACCGATGATCGAGAGGCGGCCGATGCCGAGCACGATGCCTATGACGAACAGGACCTTCAGAAAGCTGTTGAAGGCACGCATCAGCGAGAAGCCGATATCGTTGACGTAGGGAACGACGGTGCTGCCGTTGTCCAGCTTCGGCATCAGGTCATTGCGCTGGAGGCCGAGCAGTTCGTGGATCGTGACGAACCGATAGCCTTCGGCACGAAGCTGGTCGATGATCCTCGGCAACGCCGCGATGGTCTGCGAGCGATCGCCGCCGCCATCGTGGAGCAGGACGACATTGCCGCCACCCCGGTGCGCGTACGAAATCGTGCGGTTCACGATCTCGTCGACGCCAGGGCGGCCCCAATCGAGCGGGTCGATGCGATTGCCGATGGTGATGTAGCCGAGTTCGGCCGAGGCCTGCAGGGTCCGCGCCTGCTCGGAGTTCTCCGGCTCGATGTCGCGCACGAAGGGCGGGCGGAAAAGCGCCGTGCGGACGCCGAGCTTGGCTTCGAGCACGCGCTGCGTCGCGTTGAGCTCGAGATCGAGCTGCGCGCTCGGTATCTCGCTCAAATCCGGATGCGTGAACGTGTGGTTGCCGATGTCGTGCCCTTCCTCGTAGAGGCGCTTGAGGATCTCGGGCTCCATGGCGGCCGCCGTGCCGAGGACGAAGAAGCTCGCCTTGACGTTCTTCTTTTTGAGAACGTCGAGGATTGCCGGTGTGTAGAGGCGTGAGGGACCGTCGTCGAACGTCAGCGCGATCACTTTGTCCCGGTTGAGCCCGAAGCGCGAGATCATCATGGGTTTCGGAACCGAGACGATCGTCTGATCTGTTATGAGATTGGACTTCGGAAGATGCGTGACGGAGCGCTTGCCGACGCGGGGCTGATTGTTGAACTTCAGAATCTCACCTTTGCCCGAATACGTGACCTCCGTGCCAGGGTCGAGCTGCTCAAGCGCGGCGAGCGCGGTGTCGTCAGGCGCACGGCCGCGGGCGAAGGTTGCCCAGATGGTCGGATCCTCCGTGCCGAGGCGCCACAGCGCCAGCCCGCCCGGTTCCATCGCGAGCGCGGCCGCCACCTGATTGTACATAGTGACGCCGTCGAGCATCCACACCGTGTGTGTCGCGCCCGTACTCTTCTCGCCGTAGGAGAACGTGGGGTTGAGTGCGTGAGGATCGAAGTTGAAGCTCGCGCCGGAGCGATCGAGCACGTCCCACATTTCGCGGATAGAGGCGATGCGGCCCTCGCCGGGACGCGCCCAGTCGATGGCATAGGAGCCGATCGCGACGATCAGCTTGCTGCCGTGCGTCGTCGCGAAGTGCTTGTCGAGCATGGTCTCAAACCACACCTGCGACGCGACCGGGCCCGGCCGTTCGTGCCTGGCGTGCTGGTCGTAAGCGAGAAGGACGACGCGGTCGACAGCCTCGATGATCTCGTGGAAAAGCGCCGGTTCGGCATAGGCTGGGACGACGGCGAAAAGCTGGCGGCTATCCGCCTTGAGTGCCGCCTTGAGTTCGCTCAAGAAGGCAACGAGCTCATCCTCGTCCTCGGGGGCGATCTCCTTGAAGTCGACGACGACCCCGTCGAAGTTCCCCTTGGCGAGATAGTTCTTGAGGTTGCGGACGAGGCGCTCGCGGGCCTCCGGAGACCTGAGCACACGTACAGTCTCCTCGGCGCGCCATGCGCGCGTGCGCGGATCATAGTTGTTGATGACCGGCATGATCGCGAGGTTCGGCGCGTTGATCGAGAGCCAGGCGTCGACATTCTGCTGCTCGCGCGCATCGTCGAGCTCGATCTCGCCGGAATCGCTGGTGAGATGAAGCCATTCGGGCATGAGGCCGTCGAGTTGCTTCGCCGAATTGCGGAGCGAGAGGAAGCTGTTCTTGTCCCAGTTGACGTAGAAGGCGAAGCGGGCCGTGCCGGACGTCGCCTTGTCGACGCGCGAGCGGGCATGGGCGAGATTGATCGGCGGGCCGCTACGCGCCGGCGTGCGATGTGCCACGGCAAGAACGGAGAGGTACTCCCGTTCGAGGTTGAGCTTCACCGAGGGCAGCGCGGGCGTTGTCGCGATGCTGACCGCGAAGACGGTGACGAGCGCGCCGAGGAATGCGACGAGGAGGCCGACGAGGCCGTACACTACCGGGGAACGACGCCCGGAAGCGTCGAAGAATACCTGCTTGTTCTTGTCTGACATTGCTACCGGTCTGACCCAGACCGCCGTGAGCGCTTGGGCTCGGCGGTTCGAATTGCTGTGCTGGGTCGGCCGGACGGGATTGGTACTGTCTTGCTAACCCGTCAGAACGGAACGCAAGTTAGGGACCGGTTAGGAGCTGTTCAGACTGGGACGGCGGGCAATTGAAACTTAGGCTTAACAAAGCGTAAATTCGAAAAATGGGGCGCAATCGGCGGGGTACGGTGGCAGGTCGGCATGCCGACGTGCGCGCGGTCGCAAAGGCCAAAGCATTGCCATGCCGCGCCGGCGTGGCGCGACATGGCTGGCTCCCTCCTCAATTCATGTCGACTACAGCCGCATCTCCACGAGCGGCTTGCGGCCTGCCATGATGCACGCAATCGACTCGAGCACGGCCGCGTTGGTGTTGACGTCCATGATGTGCGGCGGGCGCCCGGATCGTTCGTAGACGCCGGGATAGAAGCCGTACTTGCCGGTCGGTGCCTTCGCCGAGATGAAGTTCCTAAGCTTCATGGCGTAGTCGTCACCGCGCTCGGCGAGCCAGAGGTAGGCAGCTTTGCTCGAGATCATGCGATACGTCTGGGCGAAGTCGTCCGTGGCCCATCGACGCTCGGTGACGACTGAGTCGACTGGCCAGCGCGGGCCTGCATCGGCGTCCAGATTGTAGCCCTGGTAGGTGAACCACGGCTGTTTGTCGATCGGAGTCTCCGAGACACTCGTAAGATGTCCCGTTTCGGCATAGCGTTCCTGCTGTGCCGCGTTGAGCGCGTCCGCGAGAATGCGCGAGCGAACGGAGTGCCCGAGCTCGACGGCCTCGTTGGTGTGCGGCTCGCTGGCGATCGGTCCGACGGCGGCCACATGATGGATGAACGCTTCGCGCGCGTCGGCATCGCCGGGCTTCAGCTCGCGATTGAAACCGGTATCCAGCTCGATGCCCCACAGGCGATAGGCCCGCGCGATGTAGTGGATGTAATTGAAGCAACGTGCTTCATCGCGAGACGACGACTTGATGTCGTAGGGCTGGCCCTTGCTGACGGTTCCGGCGAGGTCCCAGCGCTCGACCTGCTGCTTGGCCTTGTAGGCGCCGTTGGTCACTTTATCCAGGATGTGGAGTGCCGCGAGGAGCCGGCCGGTGTCGGTCGTGTCGTAGCCTCCTTCGACCGCCTTGCCGCCGACGATCTGAGTGCGATAGTTCGGCAGCGATAGCTTACCCCAGCGGAACGTAGAGTTCTTGAGGAAGGTCATCACCGTCTGCATTCGCTGATCGAACTCTTTCTCGTCGATGATGCCGATCGAGCGAGCCGAGAGATAGGCCAGGATCAATGATCCCGTGTCCCACATGGTCAGGATGCTGTAGCGGCCGAGGCTGGACCCCTCGGGCCACATGGCCGCCGGCACCAGCCCGAGCGGCGCACCGGGCGTCCGGGTGGCAAAATACTGCCAGGCGATCTCGGCGTCCTTCTTGAGCGCGGCAGACGACGGCGGATCCATTTGGCTCACGGCGTTCGCAGAGCTGAAGATGCCTTGAGCAGAAAGTGTCCCAGCGAAGCACAAACCTGCCCGGATTGCATCGCGGCGTGACATACGCATAGCTGAACTGTCCCATTCGTGAACGCCATGCGCATATGGCGTTTAGGTTTCTCTTGTGGTGAAACGGAGAGTGCAGAGAGCATGCCGTGACGGCGTCGAACCGGGATCGGAGGAGGAGAAGTTCTCGTGAGCACAGTTAAGCCGCAGGCATTCACCCTCCATGTGTCGGATGCGGACATCGCGGATCTCGAGGAACGTCTCGCGCGGACGCGCTGGCCGGATGAGCCGCCGCTCGAGCCCTGGTCGACCGGCACGAGCCTCGCGTATGCGAAGGAGCTCACCGAGTATTGGCGCACGACGTTCGATTGGCGCGCCTGGGAGGCGAAGCTCAACGGCTTTAGCCAGTTCACGGTGCCGATCCGCGGCATCGACCTGCATTTCATTCACGAGCCCGGCCGCTGCGCCGATCCGGTGCCGCTGCTGATCTCACACGGCTGGCCCGGCTCCGTTTTCGAGTTCCACGACCTGATCCATCGCCTGACGGATCGCTTCACGGTCATCGCGCCGTCGCTGCCAGGCTACACGCTGTCATTCAAACCGGGACAGGCGCGCTTCGGCGCCGAGGAAATTGCCGAACTCTACGTCGAGCTGATGACCGAGGTGCTGGGCTTCGAGCTGTTTGCCTTCCAGGGAGGCGACTGGGGTGCCACCATCGGCTCGATCATCGGCCATCGGCACCCGGAGCGGCTCATCGGACTCCATCTCAATCTGCTCGCAGTGCGCCGCGATCCAGCGCTCCTCGCCGACCCCTCTCCGGCGGAGAAGCAGTTCCTCGGTGAGCTCAATGAGTTTCTCAAGGAAGAGACGGGCTACCAGTGGATCCAGGGCACGCGGCCGCAGACGCTCGCCTTCGGTCTGACGGATTCGCCGGCCGCGCTGGCCACCTGGGTTGCCGAGAAGTTCCAGCGCTGGACGGACAACAACGGCGCGCCTGAAGATGCCGTGAGCCGTGACGCGATGCTGGCGAACATCGCCCTCTATTGGTTCACCGGCGCGATCGGCTCGTCATTCTGGCCGTACTACGCGCGCATGCACCGGCCTTGGTTCCTACCGCTCGGCGAGACCATCGGCGTGGCGACCGGGTACGCGGCCTTCCCACGCGAGATACTGCGGCCACCACGCGTGCTCGCCGCCAAGACGTACACCGATATCCGACGCTGGACGGTCATGCCGAAGGGTGGTCACTTCGCTGCGCTCGAGCAGCCCGAAGGCCTGGCCCGCGAGATCCACGCCTTCTTTAGTGAGCTGGCGGGCTAGCGCCCCGTACGGGTAGGAGAATTTCCCTTCTGCGCGCGGCGCGATCCGGGTGCCCTTCGCGACACACATCGAACTGTGCACAGGTTACCCACGATCGAGTTCGGATCGCCAGATTGACCCCCTTTTGGCGGCTGGCTAGAGGGAATTGTGGCTTTTTGGTGCGTGCGTTCATCCGATGGGGGCGTTCTTGAGCTCGAGGAAAGCAATCTTCTCCACGGCTTTGACCGGCGGGGTATTTCTCATTGCCATGTCGGCAATGACGGGCTGCGCGTCCGCGCAGTCGTGGTCGTGGTGGGAGTCCGAGGCACACGGAGACACGATAGCGCGGCAGGCACGCCAGCAGCGACGCGTGATCCGGCAGCAGGAGCGGGCCGCCGAGCTGAGACGGGAGCGGCGTCAGGAGGTCCGTCGGGCGCGCATCATCCGCACGGCTCCGGTAGTTTCACACGACAAATGCCGGCCAGATCTGGCGGTCGTCGGCGACCAGTACGCGAGCGAAAGCGGCGCGCAGGGCGAGGCCGACAAGGCCTGGATGCAGACGGCCCGCTGGCAGTGGGGCGAGCGCTATATGGCGCGCGAGAACGCAGTGGACGCGACCTATGAATGCGGCCGTTCGTCCGTCGGCTCGGTTGTCGGGCAGGTCTTCTATCGGTGCCGCCTCACGGCGAAGCCGTGCCGGCCGGACGCTTCGCCCGGTAAGTGATGATGGGTGCGCATCCGCATCGGATGCGCGACACCAATTCGAGCAGGCGGCGAATCCTATTCGCCGCCTGTCGTCGTTTTTGCTGCGCCCTCTTGATGCCGTGATCATCGGTCCACTCTCCGCGCCGCGGGCAGGGGTGGTGCGGGGCATCGACAATGAACGACGAGGCGTGGCGCGCGGAAGCTCTCAGCGACACCGCATCCGAAGACGTGCGGCGGCGCGACGTCTGGCTGGCCGCACTGAAACGACGCTCGGAGAAGTGGCTGCTGCCGTTGCCGCTGGGGCGCCTATGGCATGAGCTGCTGATCTTCGGCGTCCTGCAGGCGTGGGCGTGCCTCTTTGCCGGCATTCTGCTCGTCGCGATCCTCGCGACGAAGTTTACATGGCCCGTCGGTGCGCCGATTGCGCGCTATGACTTTCTGCTTCTCATTGCGCTGGCGACGCAGGGTGCCCTGCTCGCGCTCAAAATGGAGCGCATCGAGGAAGCGAAGGTCATCCTCATCTTCCATGTCGTCGCGACGATCATGGAGCTCTTCAAGACCGCCAAGGGATCATGGATCTACCCCGAAGCGAACCTCATTCGCATCGCCGGCGTGCCGCTGTTCTCGGGCTTCATGTATTCGGCGGTCGGCAGCTACATCGCGCGCTGCTGGCGCCTTTTCGATTTCCGCTTCTCGAATTATCCGCCCGCATGGACGACATGGCTGCTGGCCGTCCTCATCTACGTGAACTTCTTCACGCACCATTACATGGTGGACCTGCGCTACGGGCTCTTCGCCTTCGCCGCGCTCATCTGGGGCCGCACGGCGATCCATTTCACGATCGATGAGGTCCCCCGTCGGATGCCGCTGCTGCTCGGCTTCTTCCTGGTGTCGCTCTTCATCTGGATTGCCGAGAACGTCAGCTCGTTCTCGACGGTGTGGCTCTATCCCCACCAGCTCAAGGCATGGGCGCCGGTCGGTCTCGGCAAGCTCGGCTCGTGGTTCCTGCTGATGATCATCAGCTTCGTGCTCGTGGCCATGGTAAACACGCCGCGCTCGCTCGGTTCCGGCAACAGGGCCGTCTGAGCGGCAGCGAAGGGCAAGAAAGGGCAAGCGCGCGGCCGCCCACCTGCCCCATGTCCCGTGCTGTCGGCGATTTCTGCCGCAATTCGTGCCATGTATGCACGAGGAGCGTAGTTGGAGACTTCCGGGATGGACGGCGAGCGGACGAGTGCCGATGGCGGGGACGAATCGTCCTTGTTCAGTCGGGTATATCGCTCGACGCGCCACGCTTTCGCCCTCTTCCGGCAGGCACCATGGCGTTGCCGGCTACAACTCTTGACGGCACGGCATCAGACGGGGGAGGCGCCAGCCACGGGTCGGGCGCCCTGGCGCCGCGGCGAGACGTCAAAGACGCGATCCCGCGGCGCCATCGTCCGATACGGGGCAATAGCCTCGCTGTCGGCCCTCTTTCTCGCCATCACGCCTCTGCTCGCACTCGAACTCGCGGCGCGCCTGATGGCGCCGCCGAGCCTTGAGCGTGCGGAGCACGTCTCGACCGTCGTTCTCGACCGCAGGGACCGGCTGCTGCGCGCCTTCACGACGCCGGACGGCCTCTGGCGGCTGCCCGTCACGGCCGGCGATGTGGATGCGCGCTATCTCGACATGCTGCTCGCCTTCGAGGATCGGCGCTTTCGCTCGCATGGCGGCGTCGACATGCTGGCGACACTGCGCGCGGGCTGGCAATTTCTGAGCCATGGGCGGATCGTCTCGGGCTCGTCGACTCTGACCATGCAGACCGCGCGCCTGCTGAGCGGTGAGCACCCGCGTTCGCTCTCGGGAAAGCTCGTGCAGATGGTCCGCGCGCGCCAGCTCGAGCTGAGGCTCAGCAAGGACCGGATCCTCGACCTCTACCTGCTGCTGGCGCCGTTCGGCGGCAACATCGAGGGCGTGCGCGCCGCTTCGCTTTCCTACTTCGGCAAGGAGCCGCAGCGGCTCTCGCCGGGCGAAGCAGCACTCCTGGTGGCACTTCCGCAGAGCCCGGCGACGCGGCGGCCGGATCGCAATCCGGGGAATGCCCGGCGCGCGCGCGACCGTGTGCTGGCCCGCGCCGTGGAGGCGGGCGTCCTGAAGGAGAGCGAGGCCCGCGCCGCACTTGCGGAGGCCGTGCCGACCGTGCGCCGCGCTTTCGGAATGCTTGCGCCCCATCTCGCCGAGAGCGAGGTCGCGCGCTTGCCGGACCGTCGCGTGCACCGCCTGACGCTGGATCGCGATGTGCAAACGGCGCTGGAGCGGCTTACGCGCGAGCATACCGAGGCGCTCGGCTCGCGCCTGTCGAGCGCCGTGCTGGCGCTCGATCACACGACCGGCGACGTCATAGCCTACGTGGGCTCGGCCGACTACTTCGATGCCGGCCGGCTCGGCGCCATCGATATGGTCCAGGCCGTGCGCTCGCCGGGATCGACCCTCAAGCCGATCATCTACGGCATCGCCTTCGAAGCGGGCCGCGCGCATCCAGAAACGCTGATCGAGGACCGGCCGACCCGTTTCGGCACCTACAATCCGAAGAACTTCGACAATGGGTATCGCGGCACGGTGACGATCCGCGAGGCGCTCGGGCTGTCGCTGAACATTCCGGCCGTGCGGGTACTCGCGGAGATCGGGCCGGCGCGCCTCAATGGGCGCCTGCGCCGGGCGGGTCTCAAGACGGAGCTGCCAGCGGGTGCGCAGCCGACGCTCGCCATTGCGCTCGGTGGCATCGGTCTAAGGCTCGAGGATCTGGCGACGCTCTATGCAGGGCTCGCGAGCGGTGGACGAGCGATGCCGCTCAACTACGTGCGTGGCGAGCGGCGTGGGTTCTCGCGGACGCCGCCGCGTCTCCTGTCGCCGGTAGCCGCGTGGTACGTGACGGACATCCTCAAGGATGCGCCGCCGCCGGCGAACGCACGCGGCGGACGGATCGCCTACAAGACCGGTACATCGTATGGCTACCGCGATGCGTGGGCGGTCGGCTACGACGGCAAGCACGTCGTCGCCGTCTGGGTCGGCCGCGCCGATGGAACGGCGACTCCAGGCCTGAGCGGCCACACGGCGGCAGCGCCGTTGCTGTTCGATGCCTTCGCCCGCATCGCCGACAAGACGACGCCGCTGCGCGCCGCGCCTCCAGGCGTTATCCGCGCCACCAGCGGTACCTTGCCGCCGCCGCTCCGGCGCTTCGGGGATGATGCGCGCGGGCAGGAGACGGCGACCTTCATCGAGCCGCTCGTGCGCATCGCCTTCCCACCGGATCGCGCGGAGCTCGAACACGACGACGGCGATGATGCGGCTGTGATGCTCAAGGCCGAGGGCGGAGCGTTGCCGCTGACGTGGTTTGCGGATGGCGCGCCGATCACGTCCGATTCCGAGCGGCGCGAGGTCGAGTGGCATCCTGACGGGCGCGGCTTCACGCGGATCACCGTGATCGACGCCAAGGGCAAGAGCGACCGTGTCGATATCCGGCTGAAGTAGCGGGCTCGCCCGCTACGCCGGTGGCACGGTGCCGGGGCGCGGGTCGATCGGCACGAGCTTGTCGAGGCCGGTCAGTTGCTCGAAAGCGGCGCCGGCCGCGAGCAACGCTGCCTCGCCGCGCGGAGGTGCGACGATCTGCAAGCCAACCGGCCGGCCGTACTGGTCGAAACCGCACGGCACGGCGAGCGAGGGCACCCCCATGAGCGTCGGGATCGCGGTGATCAGCGAGCCGCCGAGATAGTGCTCCAACGGCTTGCCGTCGATCTTCTCGGGCATCCGCCGGGTGACGTCGAAGGCGGGCGTCGAGGCGCCGGGCGTGATCAGCAGGTCGTAGGTGTCGAAGAAGGCCGCCACGCGCCGGTAGAAGGCCGCGCGCTCGCGTTCGGCCCAGCCGATGCGCGACGGCGTCGCGTCGAGCCCGAGCTTTGTGTTCCAGATGATGTCCTGCTTGAACTTGTCGGGGTACTGGGCGATCTGCAACTCGCGGTCAACGACGTAAGACTGCGCGCGCAGCACCATGAAGGCATCGGCGATCTGGCCGACATCGGGCGTCGCCTCTTCGACCGTCGCGCCGAGCTCCTTGAAGCGCTGGGCAGCTTTGGCGCAGATCTCGCGCGTCTCGCTGTCCATGGGCGCGGCGCCGCCGAAGTCGGCCGACCACGCGACCCGGCGCGGCAGGCGGCGTGCCTTAACGGCGTCGCTGAAGGACTGCGCGGGCGCGTCGAAGGTCAGGGGATCGCGCGGACAGAAGCCGGCCATGGTGTCGAGGAAAAGCGCCACATCCGGCACATTGCGCGCCATCGGACCCTGCACGGAGAGCGGCGCGTAGAGGTTGTTCACCGTGCCGCGCGTGACACGGCCGGGCGATGGGCGGAGGCCGACGACGCTGCAATAGGTCCCAGGCCTTCTGAGGCTGCCGGCGTGATCCGTGCCGTGCGCGAGCCAGACCTCGCCGGCCGCGAGCGATGCGGCGCCACCGCCCGTCGAGCCGCCGCAGGTGAGCGACGTGTTCCACGGATTGGTCGTGCGCCCGAAGACCTCGTTGAAGGTCGAGCCGCCCGAACCGAACTCCGGCGTATTCGACTTGGCGATGACGACGCCGCCCTTGCGCTCGATGCGCTCGACGAGGGGATGCGAGGCCGCCGGGACGTGGTCCTTGAAGATCGGCGAGCCGTACGTCGTGCGCACCCCCGCAACGTCGGTGAGGTCCTTGATCGCGACGGGGAGGCCGGCAAGCCAGCCCACTTCGCCCTCGGCTTCCCTCCGCTCGCCCTTCATGAGGGCGCGCGCGTGCTCGCGTGCGCGGTCGAGGCAAAGCGTCGGCAGGGCATTGAGGGCGCCCTCGCAGGCTGCGATGCGCTTTTCCGCTGCGTCGATGAGATCGAGCGGCGTGATCTCCTTCGACTTGAGGCGGCGCACGGCCTCCGAGGCCGTCATGCGGATCAGCTCGTCGCTCATGTGAGGGCTCTCCAAGGTTTCAGTGGCGGCGCGCGGGGCCGATCTTATCGAGTGGTCCGAGTGCGCGCTCGAGCAAGGGCACGACCTCGCCGGCAAAGCGCTCGATGGATTTGAGGGCCAGCGCGAGCGGCGAGGCACCGGCCTGGAACTGAAGCAGCATGTGTACAGGTTCCGCCGCGCGGATCAGGCCCGCCATCCGCTCGGCGACCGTATGCGGATCTCCGACGAGCACCGACGTCGCGAAGACGTCGAGTGGCGGCTCGCCTTGGTAGGGTTTCTCGATCAGCATGGCGCCGTCGATCAGCTCCTCGCGGCGGCGCAGGCTCTGCGAGAGCCGGATCTGGTGGCGCAGGTTATCGATGAAGTCGGCGGCCTCGGCCTTGCTGTCGGTAATGCAGACGTGGCGCAGGGGGGCGATGGCGGGATTTTCCGGGTCGAGGCCCTGCTCGGCATAGATCTCGCCGATGCCGGCCTTCACCGCGTTGAGCTGGGCGACCGAGGCGTGGCGCGGTGTCAGCATGATCGGCCAGCCCTTGCGGGCGGCAAGCCCCTGCAGCGTGCGGTTGTCGCCGGCGATCCAGATATCGGGGAGCCTGCCGACCGGCCGCGAGGCGATGTGGGTCTCGGGCAGTTCCCAATAGCGTCCCTTGTGCGTGAAGGTATCGCCGGAGAAAGCCTTTTCGAGGATCTCGACGAATTCGACGAGCTTCGGTGCTGAATCAGCCAGGTCCTCACCGAAGCGCTCGAACTCATAGGGCTGGTAGCCGCTGCCGATGCCGAGGATGAGGCGGCCGTGCGTGAGCGCATCGACCATCCCGATCTCCGAGACGAGCCGCACGGGATTATAGAGTGGAACGACGACCACGCCTGAGGCCAGCCGGATGCGGGACGTCTCGCCGGCAAGCCGCGCCACCATCATGAGCGGCGAGGGGCATGTGCAATAATTCGAGAAATGATGCTCGGCGAACCAGGCGATGTCGAAACCCGCCGCCTCGGCCGCTTTCACCTGGGCGATTGCCCCGTCATAAAGCGCGGCCGCGGCGGTCCCAGGCGTGCGGTATCCCATGAGATTGAAGATACCGAAGTCCATGGGTGCGCCTCCCCGCGATTTCATCTGCAGGTTGATCCCGCAGCATCGGTCTCGGATGCCGAGCTTTCGGCAGTTTGTCCGAGGTTGGGGAGCAAGAAAACCCCGTGAGCGGCGTAGCGCGCGGCGCTCACGGGGGGACATACATGCTATTTCGGCGTAGCGGAGGTCTCGGCCGCGGGATCACGCCTAAATCAGGAGCCTAAAAATGCCTCGACCGGTGCCGCGATCGAGACGGCACCGGTCGGTGGGGACATAGATACGCCGCGAGCGACTTCGGGAAGTCGCTCTCAGGCGCGCTTGCGGCGGGCGGCCGGCTTGCGAGCAGCAGCCTTCTTCGCCGGGGCGCGACGAACCTTTGCCGCGGCCTTGCGGCGGGCGGGGCCAGCGCGCTTCGTAGCGGTCTTCTTCACGGCGCGCTTCGCGGGGGCCTTCTTGACGGTCTTTTTCTTGGCAACCTTCTTTGCGGGCGCCTTCTTCATCGTCTTCGTCTTCTTTGCAACCTTAGCCATGTTGATATCTCCTATCTCTTCCCGGTAGCAAGTCACTCGCCTGTCAAGACGAATCGTGTCCACTTGCAAGGTCGAATGTGGGGATTTGATAGTTAATTGGAAGTTAATGAATTCAAATGGCGATACTCGCCCGAGATAATCAGAATAAATTTTCGCGCTGGTTTCTGCGCCGCAATATTGCAAGTAATGCAGTAAAACCGGCCATATTCTCTCCATATTCGCCTGCTCGCCGATCCCGCTGGACGGCCTCAAAAATTTCGCGCTAGCATGCGCCGCATTGAGCGCTCGAGTGCGCTGAAGAGGGCCGGAAAGTGATCGAAATCGAGCGAGTCGCGCGAATCATGCGCGAGGTTGCGGCAGAAGAAATCATGCCGCGCTGGCGCAATCTGGCAGGCGGCGATGTCGTCGAGAAGAGCGGTCCGAGCGACGTTGTCACCGTCGCGGACCGTGAAGCCGAGGTGCAGCTCTCGCGCCGTCTGGCCGAGCTGATCGCAGGCTCGCGCGTCATCGGCGAGGAGGGCGTGCACGCCGATCCGTCGGTCATGCAGCACTTCGGCAGCGGTGATCCCGTCTGGGTGATCGATCCGATCGACGGCACGAGCGCCTTCGCCAAGGGCGAGCGCGCGTTCGCGGTGATGGTCGCGCTCGTGCGCGGCGACGAGCTGCTTGCCGGATGGATTCTTGCGCCCGCAAGTGGCGATCTGCACATGGGTGAGCGCGGAAGTGGTGTCTGGCGTGCGCGCGATGGCGAAGTCCAGCGTCTCATGCGGCCGGACATCCCCACCGTGGAGAAGGCGCTGATCGGTCTCCTCGGTCGCCGCAATATGAGCGACGCACGCCGGGCGGCGATCAAGTCGCGCGGCGACGCTTTCGGCGCGCTGCAGAACGTGTCGTGCGCGGGTCTCGACTATCCGCGGTTGCTAGAGGGCAGCGCACACTTTGCGATCTACAACAAGTCCGAGCCCTGGGATCATCTGCCGGGACTCGCGCTCGCCAGCGAGCTCGGCTTCGTCTTCTCGAAGCACGACGGCAGCGCTTACAAGCCGGGCGACAACGCGGGCGGCCTCGTGATCGCGCCGAGCGCACATGTGGCCCAGGACATCCGCCGCCTGCTGCTGGATTGAAGGCTTAGCTGCCTGGCAGCACGAGGATCTTGGGTGTCTTCGGCAGCGTCGCGCGGGAGACCACCACCGTCGGCACCTCGCTCATCTCAACCTCGAAGACCGGCCGCGCCTCGTGCAGGAAGCGCTCCAGCGTATAGGACGAGAAGTAGTGCATGGGGATCATGAGCGGTGCCCGGAGCGCCTTCAGGACCTCCATCATGCCCTGCACGTCGAGCGTGAAGCTGCCGTCGACGGGCACGAGGACCACGTCGAGCTGGCCGATCTGGGCGAGCTGCTGGGTGGTCAACGTATGGTGGAGATGGCCGAGGTGGCCAATGCAGAGGTTGCCGGTCTCGAACACGAAGATCGAGTTGCCCCACACGTCGGTGCCGCCGCCGTAGTTGCGGATGTTGGTCGGGATATTGCGGACGCGCACGTCCTCGAGGGTGATGTCGTGCTGGGCGGCGCCGCCGTCGGGGTTCCAGCCGCGCAGGACGTAGCGGATCGAGGGATCGGGGTGGTTGGTGTAGTGCGTGGAGTGCGCCCGGTTCATGGTCACGATCTCGGGGATCACGGCCGGGCGCACGTAGTCGTTGTAGTCGGTGGCGATGCGGATGCCCCGCTGCGTTTCGAGCAGGAATGTCGAGTGGCCGACGTAACTGATCCGCGTCTCGCCGAGTTTGAGCTGCGCGCGATGGACGAGCGAGGGTATCCCGATGCCGCCTGGACCGCGCTGCGTCGGCGCCTCGGCCATCGCGAGGCAGAGGTCGGGAGCGATCTTTCCCTGTGAGGGGGCCTGGGCTCTGGTCGGAGGTGCGGCGAGGATCAGCAGGGCTGCCGCAAGGAGGAACCCGGCGGCAGCATCGAGCAAGGGCCTCACGCGCATCAGGTCCTCCAGGGCAGTTATGATCTCACGCGGCTGCTCCGCTTGCCTTCAGTGCCGCGATCTCATTCTCGCTAAGGCCCGCTTCTCGCAGAATCACATCTGTGTGTTGGCCGAGTTCCGGGCCGGGGCCTGGGCGGCGAGGCTCGGCATGACCGATCTGGAAGGGCGCCGCCAGCGTCCGCGGCAGGCCGGGCGTGTCGGTCTCGACGACCGCCCGCGCAGCGACCGCTTGCGCATCCGCAGGGATGTCCTGCAGACGATTGATGATCGAATGAGGAACGCCGCGCGCTTTCAATAACCGGCTCCAATGCGCGAACGGCCGCGTTCGAATGATGCCATCGAGGATCTCGCGCAGCGCCGGGGCATTGGCGTGGCGCACCTGCCGCTCCGCGAATCTCGGGTCGGCTGCAAGCTCGGGCCGCTCGAGTATCTCCAGGACGGACGGCCAGTCGCGCGCTTCGTTGGTGACGTTGATCTGAAGCCAGCGGTCGTCGGAAGTCATGTAGATATTCGCAAGCGCCGACCGCGGGCGTTCGCGCGGCGGTCGGTTCGGCAGATACGATCCGACCAGAGCTGCCTGGGCATAGACGCCGTTAGACCAGAGGCCGTTGGCCAGCAGGTTGCTCGCGACCCACGTGCCCTTGCCGGTCTTCCCGCGATCGATGAGCGCGAGCAGGATAGCCGACAGCAGCGCCATGGCGGCGGGGCGGTCGCCCTGCGCGGGAAGCGCGAAGCCCGGCGGCTGGCCTTCGTGATGGGTCGCATCGAGAAGGCCTGAGCGGGCGAAGTAAGCGTTGCTGTCGTAGCCCGGCTGGTCCTTGTCGGGGCCGGCCTCGCCATAGCCAGAGAAGGACGCATAGATGAGCCGCGGATTGCGCGCCGAGACTTCCTCGTAGCCGAGACGCAGGCGCGCACGCACGGGGAACGGATAGTTGGTGATCAGGATATCAGCGGTGTCGATAAGGCGGTCGAGAGCGGCGCGGCCATCCGGATGCTTGAGGTCCAGCGCGATCGAGCGCTTGTTGCGGGCATCGAGATGCCAGGGATAGTTCACCTCGGCTTTGGGAAAGCTCGTGAGGTTGATGTTGCCGCGATGCGGGTCCCCCTCGCCGGGCGGCTCCACCTTGATGACATCGGCGCCGTAGTCGCCGAGGACGACGGCTGCAGCCGGTGCGGCAATGAACGAGCTGACGTCGAGCACGCGCAAGCCCTCCAGGGGAAGTGGGTTCGCCATTGCGCCTCTTCTTTGTTGCCCGTTGCGTCTTCCGCGAGCTTAGCCGCGCTACACAATGCTGCCTAGAGTAGGGTACCTTGCAGAAAAGGATCTGTAACCGGAAGGACGGCGACGATGACCGCGAACGCATCGAGTGGAGACTGGCTGGGGCTCGGCGGTCGGATCGCCGTGGTGACGGGGGCAGCAAGCGGCATCGGGCGCGCGACAGCGAACAGCCTCTCGAGTGTCGGTGCCGCCGTCGCACTTCTCGACATCAATATCGAGGGCGCCAAGGCCGCGGCCCAGCTCATCGGCGAAACCGGCGGCAAGGCCATTGCCGTTGCATGCGATACGACCAGCGAGGCGAGCATTGCCGAGGCACGCAAGGAGGTCGAGGCGGCGCTCGGCGGTGCGGATATCCTCGTTAACAACGCGGGCATCCTGCGGCCCGGCGGCCTCGACAAGCTCTCGCTCGCGGATTGGAACAAGATCCTCGCGGTGAACCTGACGGGATACCTGCTCGCGGCGCAGGCATTCGGCGAGGGCATGCGCCAGCGCCAGCGCGGCGCGATGGTCCACATCGCTTCGATCGCGGCGACCGAGCCGCAACCCTTCTCGGGCGCCTACAGCACCGCCAAGGCCGGCGTCCACATGCTCTCGCGCCAGCTCGCCTATGAATGGGGCCCCGAGGGCGTGCGCTCGAACGTGGTGAGCCCCGGCTTCGTGCGCACGGCGCTGAGCGAGAGCTACTACGCCGTGCCGGGCGTGCTCGAAGCGCGCTCGAAGCTTGTGCCCATTGGGCGGGTCGCGACGCCCGACGACCTCGCGCAGGTCATCACGTTCCTCGTCTCGGATCGGGCCGGGTACGTGAACGGCACCGAAGTGCTCGTGGATGGCGGCGCCAACACCATCCTCATGGGGCAGGTCCCGCGTCCCGGCTACGAGCGGACGAGCTGAGCTACCTCGACCGCTGCACCCGCCGGCCGATCGCGCCCTCGATGAGGGCAGCGAGGCGGCCCTCATCGCGCGCATCGAGCTCGAGGCGGATCGGCAGGGCGCCGGCTGCTCGGTGCAGCTCCCCGAGGGCACCCTCCCCGCCAGCGAGGCGGGCGCGATCCTTTTCCGTCGTGATGAGCGTCGCATTACGCGCGCGGGCGAGCTCCAGCAGATGGCGCGCGTCCGCCGCCGTGAAAGCGTGATGGTCGGGATAGGCGACTTTCGCCACCGGCTCGGCGCCGAGCGCGGCAAGCGTCGCGAAGAAGCGTTCTGGTACGCCGATACCGGCGAAGGCCACGAGCGGCGCCGCCGAGAGCCAAGCGCCGTCGACTGCCGGCACGACACGCGCCTCGAGCACCGGTCCCTCGAAGTCGTGGCGCAGTCTGGCGGCAAAGTCGCTTCCCGACGCATCTCCATGCGCCTGCGAGCCGCGATTGATCACGACGGCGTCGACGAGGTCGAGCTGGAAGTCGAGGGGGGCCCTGAGCGGGCCGGCTGGGATGACGCAGCCGTTGCCGATGCCCCGCGCGCCATCGACGATGGCGATGGTCAGATCCTTGGCGAGGCCGGGGTTTTGCAGTCCGTCGTCCATGATGATGAGGTCGACGGCGGCAGCGCCGCCGCCTGAAGCCGTGATGTCCCGTGCGGCAATTGCGCGCGCGCCGGCTACCCTGTCGCGGCTGATCAGCATCGGGCCGGCGGCGGCGAGAAGCAGCGGCTCGTCACCGACGTCCTTGGCCCGGTCGCGTTCGGCGTCCACCCAGTGCGGGCCGGCGAGACGGCCGCCATAGCCGCGCGAGAGGAAGGCGCAGGCGAGGCCCATGCCGCGAATGAGCTCGGCGACCTTGAGCGCGAGCGGCGTCTTGCCGGTGCCGCCCGCCGTGAAATTTCCGATGCAGATGACGGGAAGCGGCGCGCGATGCGGCGTTGCGCGCGCAAAGCGCCGGCGGACCAGTCCGCCCCAGAGCGCCGCCGCCGGCGCGAGCAGGCGGGCCGTCGCGCCGGGCGAGTTCTCATACCACCACGTTGGCTCGCGCATCGTCACCGCCGCGTCCTTGCGCGTTCCTTGTTCCGGCCGTTGCGGAACGAATTCGGCCAAGGCCGCTTGTAGCAAGTTGGTGACAGTTTCACAGACCGTACAAAATGGGATTTGACATAGGCTGCGACCGCTCTACAAGCTCCGCGCATCGGGGCCAGGTTGGTTCCGGGTTCGGGGGGAAACGGTGCGGCTCCGCGAGGATGCGGCCACACTCAGGACCTCTCGGACGATCGTGCTCCTCCATAGACTGCGCGTCCATCATGATCCGCGAGACAGCGCGGGGTGGTGATTGGAGACTGCCTACGCCATGTCCGCCAGGACAGAATGCTCGCACTGCGGGGCCAAGCGCACCTTGCCCTCGATCACCTCGATCTTTCCCTTCAAGATGCCTGAATAGCTGGAGACAAGTATCATGATGCTCGTCGCTACGTCCGTGCGTGCCAGCGCGATCGAAGGCGTTGGCGTTTTTGCAGTGGACTTCATACCCGCGGGGACGCCGATCTGGGCGCTCGACGAGCGCTTCGACAAGGTCTTCACGGAGGACGAGGTCGCGTCCTTCCCGAAGAACGTGCAGGAGTACTTCACCCGTTACGGCTACCCCCACATGGAGCGGGATGGCTTTGTCGTGCTCGAGCTCGACAACGGCCGGTTCATGAATCACAGCCTGAACCCGAATACCGACTTCACGCGGTCCGACATCGGCTACGCCATCGCCGATATCCATCCGGGTGAGGAACTGACCTGCAACTATTTCGAGTTCGACCGGACGTTTCAAGGGTTCGAAGCGCCCGCGATCGCCGTCGAGCCGGCGTATGCGGTCCATGCGAACGGCGCCGGTGCCGGGATCGGCGCCGGCATCTGAGCCGCTCCGAGCCCGATGCGCGCCCTGGGGGGCACTGGTTCTGCCGGCGTCGCATCGTATGTGTTCGCGCTATCAGGCCTCCCCGCATTGCTCGTTCAGGCCGCACCTGCAGGTGCGGCCTGCCGTGTTCCGGGCCGAGGTCACGACCAGTTCAATTGGCGTCGAGCGCCGAAATGCCGTAATGCTTCGGCCTTATGACGCTTGTCCGCCGTTCCGTCTCGGGGAGGCGCGACGGGTCCGTACCATGCCGCGAAGGAGATTGATGTGACGGCGAACCATTTGGCCTTTCTTGCCCGCAGTCTTCCCCGGCGCGCGTTCCTGATGGGAGCGGCGAGCGTCGCCGCGCTTTCGCTTTCCGCCGGGATGAGGCCCGCCCTTGCCCAGCGGCGCGACCGCGGGCCGGATGAAATCCCGCTCGAGACGCTGATGAAGCCGGGCGCGCTTCCCGATCTGATCATCGGCAAGGCCGACGCGCCCGTCACGATCGTCGAATACGCGTCGATGACCTGCAGCCATTGCGCGCACTTCCACAACACCGTGTTCCCCGCGCTCAAAGAGAAATACATCGACACCGGCAAGGTGCGATTGGTCTTCCGCGAGTTTCCTCTCGACAATCTGGCGGCCGCGGCCTCGATGCTGGCCCGCTGCGCCGGTGGCGACGCGACCGAAGCCATGATCGGCGTGCTCTTCAAGACGCAGGACAAATGGGCGTTCGTGCGCGGCAATCCGGTGCCTGAACTTTTCAAGATAGCCCAGCAGGCCGGCTTCACGCAGGAGAAGTTTGATACCTGCCTCAAGGACAATGCGACGCTCGACAAGATGATCTCGGGCCGCCAGAAGGCGAGCGAGGAGTTCGGCGTCAATGCGACGCCCACCTTCTTCATCAACGGAAAGCGCCTGCGCGGGCGGTCCGATACGATCGAGGCGTTCGACACCGCGCTGGCGCCCTTCCTCGGCGGCTGAGACGCTGTGCACACCCGACCGGGAACCGGCCTCAGGATGCGCGATCGGGCTCCGCGTGTGGGGAGGCTGGCCGCGCTCTGCATGGCAATGTTGCTCGCGGGCTGCTCCGGCGATGCCATCAACGTTCTCGATGGTTCGCGCTCTGCCGGACTGACCGTCGAGACATCGGCGGTCGGCGCGGCGGCCCGGGCGCCGGGGCCTGCCTTCGATCCGTTCTCCGACACCCCGGTCACGTCGGTGCCCATGCGTCAGGTCATCGAGAACCCGACGCTTGCCGAGGTCATGCGGCCGGGACCGCTTCCGGAGTTCTCGATGGGCCAGGCGGATGCCCCCGTCACGATCATCAAGTACGCCTCGCTGACCTGCCCCTATTGCCGGCGCTTCCATGCGGAGGTGTTTCCGGTCCTGAAGCGTGACTACATCGACCGCGGCAAGGTGCGCTTCATCATCCGCGAGTTTCCGATCGGGAAGACGAGCGGCATGGCGACGATCGCGCTGCGCTGCGCCCCGATGAGCCGCTACCTTGAGCTGTACGGTCGCTATCTTTCCACGCAGGCGCAGTGGGTATCGCAGGAAGTGCGCATCGAGCCGATCCTGAAAGTCGCGCAAGGTGTTGGCTTGACAGCGGCAGAGTTTGACAGCTGCCGGCAGAATCACGGCATGATCAGCGCGCTGAATCAGGTGAAGGACCGCGGGCGGGAGCTTGGGGTGATCGGGACGCCGAACTTCTTCATCAACGGCAAGCTCGTGAAGAAGGCACTCGATCTGAACGAGCTTCGCGAGATCATCGATCCGCTCCTGTCAGGTCCGGCTGTGGCCGCGACACCGGCTTCCGTGCCGCGTTGAGCGTTTTCCCGTATATGGCGTTCAATCGAGGTGCCATCGACCGCTATCTAGTGTCCCGATTCCGAAGTTCGCCAAACCTTGAAGCCCCGTCGGCGAGCGAACTTCGGAATCAAAGGGGACACTAGAATCATTAGTCTGGTTAGTGTGATTCAGATCGAGAAATTCGCTCAAGCCATCGCCGCGAGTTCCGACGAATTTCTCGATCATCACACTAAGCGCGGGTGCTGACGTGCAGATCACGCGACTCCGGCTGCTCGGCTTCAAATCGTTCGTAGAGCCGACCGAGCTTGTCATCGAGAAGGGACTGACCGGCGTTGTCGGGCCGAACGGCTGCGGCAAGTCCAACCTGCTCGAAGCGCTGCGCTGGGTGATGGGCGAAACGTCCTACAAGTCCATGCGCGCCTCGACCATGGAGGACGTGATCTTCGCCGGGACCAACGCCCGGCCGGCCAGGAACATGGCCGAGGTCACGATCTCGATCGACAACACGGCCCGCACGGCACCGACCGAGCTCAATGATGCCGACGTGCTCGAGGTCACGCGCCGCATCGAGCGCGACGCGGGCTCGGCTTATCGCGTCAATGGCGGCGAGGTCCGGGCACGTGACATCAAGCTCCTGTTCGAGGATGCGGCGACGGGCGCGCGTTCGCCCTCGCTCGTCCGCCAGGGCCAGATTTCAGAGATCGTCAACGCCAAGCCCGAGCAGCGCCGGCGCATTCTCGAGGACGCTGCGGGCATTGCCGGTCTGCACAGCCGCCGACACGAGGCGGAGCTGAGGCTCAAGGCGGCCGAGGGCAATCTCGCCCGCGTCAACGACGTGCTCGGGCAACTCAACAGCCAGATCGAGGCCCTGAAGCGCCAGACGCGGCAGGCGCGGCGCTACCGGGAGCTCTCCGGCGAAATCCGCAAGGCCGAGGCGCTGCTGCTGCATCTATCCTGGACGGCCGCGCAGGCGGACGTCGTCGCCACGGAGGCGGCGCTCTGGCAGGGTCTCGGTGCGCTCGCGGCAGCGACCGAGCGCGAGGCGGCGCTGGTGGCCGAGGAAGCCGAGCGCGCCGGCGCCATCGACCCGCTCCGGGAGGAGGAGGGGCGGCGCGGCGCAGCTTTGTCCCGCATTCGCATCGAGCAGGAGAACTTCGAGAAGGAGGCGCGTCGCCTCGCCGAGCGCCGGCGTGAGCTCGAAGCGCGCGCCGAGCAGATGCGCCGCGACATCGAGCGCGAGCAGCAGCAGGTCGCCGAAGCGCGCGCGATCCTCGACCGGCTCGCATCCGAAGCAGAGACGATCAACGCCGAGGCCGCGAACGGCCGGCGCGCCGAGGAGGAGACTCGCGCGCGACTGGCTGATGCAGAGGCTGCCCTGAGCGACGCCGCTGCACGTCTTTCCGAGGTCACGGCCCGCGCCATCGAGGCGCGCACACGCCGCCGCGGCCTCGAGACGGCGCACGCCGAGCGCCAGGGGCATGTCCGGCGCATCGAGCAGCAGCTCGCGTCTCTGGAGACGCAGGCGCGTGAGATCGCGGCCCGGGCTCCGGATGCCGAGCGCCTTCAGCAGCTCAGCGAAGCCGGACAGCGCCTCATGCGCGAGGCCGCGGCCATCGAGACGCAAGCGCTGGCGGCCGAGGAACGTGCGGCGGAACTCGCCGTCGAGGCGCGCGCGAGTGAGGAGGCGAGCCAGACGGCACTTCTGACCTCGGGTCAGCTGCGCACCGAGGTGGAGACGCTCACCAAGCTTCTGCTGCCAACGCGCGAGGACGGCCTGCCGCCGGTCATCGATGAGCTGCGCGTCGCGCCGGGCTATGAGCGGGCGCTCGGTGCGGCGCTTGGCGATGACCTCGATGCGCCCGTCGCTGACGAGGCGGATGTCTACTGGCGCCGCGTCGGGCGCGCGTCGGACGACCCGCCGCTACCCGTCGGCGCGCATCCGCTGGCGCTTGAAGTGGACGCGCCGCCCGAGCTCGCGCTGCGGCTTACGCAAATCGGCGTCGTCGCGCGCGAGGATGGGCGTTTGCTGCAGCCTTACCTGCGCCCGGGGCAACGCCTCGTGTCGCTCGAAGGGGATCTCTGGCGCTGGGATGGCTACACGGTTACGGCTTCGGCGCCGACCGCAGCGGCCGTGCGGCTGGCCGAGCGCAATCGGCTCGCCGAGCTCGAGGTGCTCGAGGATGCGGCGCAGCGCGAGGCGGAGGATCTCGTGTCAGCCGCGCGCACGGCGCGCGAGGCGCATCGCGCCGCGGAGGGCGAAGAGCGGCGCCTGCGGCAGGCTTGGCGGGAAACTCAGGCCGAGCTTGCCCGCACGCGTGAAAAACTTACCGTCATCGAGCGTCAGGCGCGCGAGACCGAGCAGAGGCTGGCGGCAGTCGCCGAGAATCGCGCCGCAGCCGAAGCGGGGCTGGCCGAGGCGCGCGAGCGTTTCGCCGAAATCGAAGCTGCGATCGGGGCGCTCGAAAATGACGAGGCGCTCGAAGGCGAGGTCGCTGCGGCCGAGCGTGAAACGGCCGGGCATCGTGCCAAGGCTGGCGAGATCCGCCAGGAGCTTTCGCGCATCGAGCGCGATACGCACGTGCGCGCCGAGCGGCTCAGCGCCATCGAGGTCGAGCGCACGCGCTGGCAGGCGCGCTGCGAGGACGCCGGCAGCCACGTCGCGACGCTGAGTGCACGCATGGGCGAGACCGAGAGCGAACTTGCCGACATGGCCGAGCTTCCGGCCGAGCTCGAAGCGCAGCGCATAAAGCTGCACGATCAGATCCAGGCAGCCGAGGCGGCGCGCAGCGAAGCCGCGGATCGCCTCGCCGAAGCACAGTCCTTGCATCGCGAGACCCAGCAGGCCCTCAAGACGGCGCAGGCGGCGGTGGCGGATCAGCGCGAGGAGCGCGCGCGCTCCGAGGCCAAGCTCGAAGCGGCGCGCCAGAAGCGCTCGGAGGAAGGCCGCCGTATCCGCGAGACGATGGACTGTGCGCCCGAAGCGTGCCTCGCTCTTGCCGAGGTCGAGCCCGGCGCGACCCTGCCGACGCTTGCCGACGTCGACCGCGCGCTGCACCGTCTCAAGGCGGACCGCGAGCGACTCGGCGGCGTCAATCTGGCGGCCGATGAAGAGCTGCAGAAGCTCAACGAGCAGTTCGCGAGCATGGATCTCGAGCGGCTCGACGTCGAGCAGGCGATCAACAAGCTGCGTGGTGCGATCGGGCAGCTCAATCGCGAGGCGAAGAAGCGTCTCGGCGAGGCCTTCGATCAGGTGAACGGGCACTTCCAGCGCCTGTTCGGCACGCTCTTCGGCGGCGGTGAGGCGCGGCTTGAAATGATCGAGAGCGAGGAGGACCCGCTCGAGGGCGGCCTCGAAATCATCGCCCGCCCGCCCGGAAAGAAGCCGGCGACGCTGTCGCTCCTCTCCGGCGGCGAGCAGACGCTGACCGCATTGTCGCTGATCTTCGCGGTGTTCCTGACCAATCCCTCGCCGATCTGCGTGCTCGATGAGGTGGACGCGCCGCTCGACGATGCCAACGTCGATCGCTTCTGCTCGATGATGGAGCGCATGGCGGCGGAGACCGACACGCGCTTCCTCGTCATCACGCACCATCCGATGACCATGGCGCGCATGGACCGCCTGTTCGGTGTGACCATGGGCGAGCGCGGCGTTTCGCAACTCGTGTCGGTCGATCTCGCGACCGCCGAGCGGATTATCGAGAACGGCGGCGAAGGCGCGCACGCGGGCGCGGCGTGAGCCAGAGGCGGCTTGCGCGACGCAGCCCACTCCTATATTCACATTTGCGAATATAATGGTGCCGTGGCGGTTCGCGCCACCATGCCGACGCACTGCCAGGGAGTGTCACCATGAGAGAAGCGATTGCCGAGAATGGCCCGCTTTGGCTGGCGATCGGCGGCCTCGTCATCGGCTTCGTTTTCGGCGCGCTCGTCTTCCGCACGAATTTCTGCACTATGGGCTCGGTCTCCGACATCGTGAACCTCGGCGACTGGCGCCGCTTCCGCGCCTGGGTGCTCGCTGCCGTCGTCGCGCTCGCGGGCGCGCAGACCCTGCACTGGCTCGGCGTTGTCGATCTCACCAAGTCGATGTACCTCGGCGCGACGTTCAACTGGGTCGGCCACGTGGTCGGCGGATGGATCTTCGGCTTCGGCATGGTGTTCGCCGGCGGCTGTCCGAGCCGCAATCTGGCGCGCGCCGGCGGCGGCGACCTGCGGGCACTGCTGACGCTCGTGGTCGTCGGCATCTTCGCTTACATGACCATCGGCGGCCTCATTGGCCCGGTGCGCGCCTCGATCGAACAGGCGACCAACATCACGCTGCCGACCGCCACGCAGGGTATCGGCGATCTCGCCGATCGCGCCCTCTCGCTTTCGGCAGGTGTTGGGCGCGCCGCCGCCTCGTGGATCGTCGTGCTTCTCGGGCTCGCCTACTGCTTCAAGGATGCGGAATTCCGCTCATCGCCCGTGCATGTCATATCGGGCATCGGGGTCGGGCTTCTGGTGGTCGCGGGCTGGGCGCTGACGGGCCTCGCTTTCGACGACATGGCCGAGCGCCCGACAGCGCCGATCTCGCTCACCTATGTCCGTCCGAGCGGCGATGCGCTCGAATGGCTGCAGCGTTACACGGCGGCGCCGATGCCGGGCTTCGGCGTGGCGACGGTGTTCGGCGCCATTCTCGGCGCGTTCGTTGCGGCGAAGGCCATGGGACGCTTCCGGCTGCTGACGTTCTCCGACGTGGGCGACACGGTGCGCGTGCTGCTCGGTGCCGTTCTCATGGGCATCGGCGGCGTGATGGCGCTCGGCTGCACGGTCGGGCAAGGCATTACGGGCGTTTCCACGCTCGCCGTCGGCTCATTCATCACCTTTGCCGCTATCGTGGCGGGTGCCGTCGTCGGCCTCAAGGCGTTCGAGCGATGGCTGATGTCGGAGGCCTGATCGGCGCGCCATAATCCGAATGCAGAACGACCGGCCTCGCGGCCGGTCGTTTGGTTTGAGCATGTGCTCGCGACGATCAGTACGTCTTCGGCTTGGCGACCTCGCCGCCGCCGCGCACGTCTTTGATGGCCTGCGCCGCGGCGACCGCCAGCAGGCGCGCGTCGTTGAGGATCGTGCAGAAGTGATAGCCCTGCTCGAAGCGCTTGAGCGACGTCTGCGGTCCGTCCGTGTGGACGCCGGCGATGAGGCCCTTCTCGCGCGTCTTCTTGGCGATGAGCTTGATCGCATCGACGACTTCGGGATCCGAGGGATCGAGCGTCGGCGGCTTGCCGTGCGCCATCGAGAGGTCCGACGGGCCGACGTAGACGCCGCTCAGGCCCTTCACGCTCAGGATCTCGTCGAGGTTCTTGAGGCCGTCGCGCGTCTCGATCATGGCGAGCAGCAGCACTTCCTCGTTCGCGCCCTGCCAATAGTCGGCGCCGCCGTACTGCACGGCGCGGTTCGGCCCCATGGACCGGCCGCCGATCGGCGGATAGCGGGCGGCGGAGACGAGCTGTTCGGCCTCGGCCTTGTTGTTGATCATCGGGCAGATGATGCCGTAGGCGCCCGCATCGAGCATCTTCATGATGATGCCGGGCTCGTTCCACGGCACGCGCGCCATGGGGACGGCGTTGGTGGTCGAGATGGCCTGCATCATGCCGACGGCGGCCTGGTAGTCGACAGCGCCGTGCTGGAGATCGATCGTCACGGCCTCCCAGCCCTGATGTGCCATGATCTCCGCGGAGTACGAATTGGGAATGGCGAGCCAGCCGTTGAGGGCGCGCGTGCCGGCCGCGATCGCCTTCTTGAGCTCATTCTTGCGCATCGAGGTTTCCTTCCCTGGGGTTTCTAGCCGTCGTCGGCGGGCAATATACCGGCCGCGCCCCGCTTTGGCTCGGCCAGAATCGCATAGGCGGCCAGAGGCTGCGTCGTGACCTCAGGCGCCGCGGACCGTGTCCCAAATCCAGGTGAGCGTGCCGGTAACCAGCGAGAGGAGAATGCGCACGACGATCGTGAAGCCCATGAACACGAGCTGGCGCTCCTCAAGCAACACGCGCATCCAGTTGTTGTACTCGGTCGAGATGCCGCGCGTGATCAGCCACGACTTGAAGCCGCCTGCCCAATCCAGGATCTGGGCCATCTGATCGGGATACTTGAGGAATACGTATCCGAAGGCGATCGCGCCCAGGATCAACGAGAAGACGACATTGCCCGTCGAGAAAAGCAGCCGCCGCATGATCATGACAGCCCCTCCTGTCATTTAGCTGTAAAGCTCCCCCGCGCGCACTGTAGCTGCGATCAGCAGCGCGCGGGAGAGCAAAACAGTCTCACGTGGAGGGAAGGAACGATCAGACGTCGAGATTGGCGACGCTCAGCGCGTTCTCCTGGATGAACTCGCGCCGCGGTTCGACGACGTCGCCCATCAGTTTGGAGAAGATCTCATCTGCCTCGTCGAGATCGCCGATCTTGACCTGCAGAAGCGTGCGCGCCTCCTTGTCGAGCGTCGTTTCCCAGAGCTGTTCCGGGTTCATCTCGCCGAGGCCCTTGTAGCGCTGCAGTGACAATCCCTTGCGGCCGCCCTCGTAGACGGCGTCGAGGAGGGCGCGCGGACCCGGAATGGTGACCTCGCCTTCCTTGCGCTTGAGCGTCGCGGGGCTTCCATAGATCTCCTGCAGATGGGCCCGGCGATCATTGAGCCGGCGCGCTTCGACGGATTGCAGGAGGGCGCGGTCGAGGGTGTGGCTTTCGGTGACGCCGCGCACTTCGCGGCGGAAGTTGTAACCTTCATTGCCGAAGCGGCCGCTCCAGCCTGTCTCCGTTTCCTCGGCGATGACATCGAGACGCTGCGCAATCTCCTCGGCCCTGGCGGTTGCCGCGACGGCCGAGTGCAATAGATCGGCCTCGAACGCACCGCCGATCGCGGCCTGCTCGACGATGAAGCGCGCGTACCGCGAGTGCAGGTCCTCGATGATGCGTGAGACGCCGCGGGCCTGCTCTACGATGTCGCGGAGGTCGTTGCCCGTCCGCTGCTCGCCCGATCCAAGGTGCAGAACCGCGCCTTCGAGGCCGCTTCCGATGAGGTAGTCCTCGAGCGCGCGCTGGTCCTTCAGGTACGTCTCGCTCTTGCCCTTGGCCACTTTGTAGAGCGGCGGCTGGGCAATGTAGAGATGGCCCTTCTGCACGAGCTCCGGCATCTGGCGATAGAAGAACGTCAGCAGCAGTGTGCGGATGTGGGCGCCGTCCACGTCGGCGTCCGTCATGATGATGATCTTGTGGTAGCGCAGCTTGTCGAGATTGAAGCCGCCGTCGTCGCCGCGCCCGATGCCGGTGCCGAGCGCCGTGATGAGCGTGCCGATCTCCTGGCTCGACAGCATCTTGTCCATGCGCGCGCGCTCGACGTTCAGGATTTTACCGCGGATGGGCAGCACGGCCTGGAACTCGCGGTTGCGGCCCTGCTTGGCCGAGCCGCCAGCCGAGTCGCCCTCGACGATGAACAGCTCGGTCGCGACGGGATCGCGACTCTGGCACTCGGCGAGCTTGCCGGGCAGCGAATTCAGGTTGAGCGCGCCCTTGCGCGTGATCTCGCGCGCCTTGCGGGCGGCCTCGCGCGCCTGCGCAGCTTGCACGATCTTGTAGATGATCGCCTTGCTCTCGCGCGGATGCTCCTCAAACCAGGCCGCGAGCTGCTCGCCGACGATACTCTCGACGATCGGCTTGACCTCGGACGAGACGAGCTTGTCCTTCGTCTGGCTGGAGAACTTTGGGTCCGGCACCTTCACCGAGAGCACGCAGGTCAAACCTTCGCGCGAGTCCTCGCCCGTGAGATCGACCTTTTCCTTCTTCGCGATGCCGCTCTCGTCGGCGTACTTGTTGATGATGCGCGTCATCGCCGCGCGGAAACCGGCGAGATGCGTGCCGCCGTCGCGCTGCGGGATGTTGTTCGTGAAGCAGAGCACGTTCTCGTGGTAGCTGTCGTTCCACCAGAGCGCGACCTCTACGGTGATGCCGTCCTTCTCCGACTGCACCATGATCGGGTCGGCCAAGCCCTCGAGCGGCTTCTTCGAGCGGTCGAGGAACTTCACGAAGGCAGCGGTGCCGCCGTCGTAGACGAGCACCTGCTGCTTGACGTCGGCATGGCGCGCGTCGGTCAGCACGATCTTGGCGCCGGAGTTCAGGAAGGCCAGCTCCCGCAGGCGATGCTCGAGCGTCGAGTAGTCGAACTCGGTCATCGTGAACGTGGCGGGGCTCGGCAGGAACGTGACCTCGGTGCCCTTCTGCCCTGCGGCCTCGCCGACGACCTTGAGCGGTTCGACCGGCACGCCGTCGCGGAACTCGATGGTGTGTTCCTTGTCGTGGCGCCAGATGCGCGCCTTGAGCCATGTCGAGAGCGCGTTCACGACAGAGACGCCGACGCCGTGCAGGCCGCCGGACACCTTGTAGGAATTCTGGTCGAACTTGCCGCCCGCGTGCAGCTCGGTGAAGACGATCTCAGCCGCCGAGCGCTTCGGGTCGTTGTCGTCATCCTGCTTGATGCCGACCGGGATGCCGCGGCCGTTGTCGCGGACGGTCACCGAGCCATCGGCATTGAGTGTGACGTGGCACTCCGTGGCATGGCCGGCCAGGATTTCGTCGATGGCGTTGTCGACGACCTCGTAGACCATGTGATGGAGGCCCGAGCCGTCGTCGGTGTCGCCGATGTACATGCCAGGGCGCTTGCGCACGGCGTCAAGGCCCTTGAGCATCTTGATGGCGTCCTCGCCATAGTCATCAGCGCCGTTGCGCTCAGGGGCCGGCGTAGCACTCATGTCAGCGGTGTCCTGGAGGTCCTGTATTTGTTACGGATTCTTATAACACGAAAGTGTCCATAACGGGTGCAAAATCGTACGCGCTGCGACACGATTTCCAGCAATAAAATGCGTCTTAAATCAATTACTTATGTCGACGCCTGCTAACCCCTCGGGGCTTACCCTGACTGGGGCGCTCCAAGGTCCCCGAGCACGAGCCTCTGCGCCCGTTCTCCGAGCGCCGAGAACGCCTCCTGATCCGTACCCGTCATCCATGCCTGGGTGCCGATCGCGACGATCTCGTCGAAGAGCGCGCTGCGCCGGGCCGCGTCGAGGTGGGCGGCGATTTCGTCGAGCAGCAGGATCGGCGCGGCGCCTTGCCGGCGCTCCGCCATGAGCTCGGCATGGGCAAGGATCAAACCGACCAGGAGCGCCTTCTGCTCGCCCGTCGAGCACTGGCGCGCCGGTGCATCCTTGGGACCGTGGCCAACCACGAGATCGCTGCGGTGAGGGCCGTCGAGTGCGCGGCCGGCGCCACGGTCGCGTTCGCGCACGCCGGCGAGTGTTCGGACGTAGGCATCCTCGACTTCGACGGCGGGGCGATGGGTCAGAGCGGCTTCGAGCTCGCCTACGAGTTCCAGTTTCGCCCATGGAAAGGCGGAGGCAGTGGCGCGGTCTCTGCGGGTCTCGATCATGGTCGCCAGTGCGGCGACGGTTTGCGCGCGTGCAGCTGCGATCGCGACGCCGGTCTCCGCCATGACGATCTCGAGGCCCTCGAGGCGCGCATTCTCGCGCACGCCCTCCTCGAGCAGACGATTGCGCTGGGACATCGCACGCTCGAAGTGATTGACGCGCGTGCGGTAGCCGGGATCGAAGCAGAGGATCATGCGATCGAGAAAGCGACGACGATCTCCGCCCGGTCCTGTGAAGAGTCCGTCCATGGCCGGTGTCAGCCAGACCATCTCGACGTGATCGGCGAGAACGCCTGAGCCGCTTTGCGGTTCGCCGTCAATGCGGACGGTCCGGCCCGTGCGGCTCGACGCCATGCCCGCGCCCGTGAGGCCTGTTCCGATATCGACCGGTCCGATAGGCGTGTGGACGCGGGCGGCGACGGCCCAGGCATCCGCACCGCGCCGCGCGATTTCCGGATAGGGCGCGCGCCTGAGGCCCTGTCCCGGCGCCAGCAGCGAGATGGCTTCGATGAGATTGGTCTTGCCGGCGCCGTTCGGGCCCGTGAGAACGACAGGGCGAGCGTCGAAACTCAGCGACAGATGCGCATGATTGCGGAAGTCGGTAAGCGTCAGGCGCTCAACCCACACACGCGGGCGCGCATCCGACGGCGACATACGTGTGGTTTCGGCCATGCCTTCGTGTGTCGTCACACCCGCATCGGCATCAGGACGTAGAGCGCGCTCTCGTCTCCGACATCCTTGAGGATAGTCGGAGAGCCCGGATCGGAGAGCAGGAACTTCAGCGAGTCGCTCTCGAGCTGGCCCGAAATATCGAGCAGATAGCGGGCATTGAAGCCGATCTCCATGGCGGGCGCCGAGAATTCTGCCTCGACCTCCTCGGTCGCGCTGCCGCCATCGGGGTTGTTCACGGAAAGCACGAGCTTACCGGGCGCGATGTTGAGCTTCACCGCACGCACACGCTCGCTGGCAATCGTCGAGACGCGATCGACGGCGCTCATGAACACCTGGCTCGACACCTCCAGCACCTTGTCGTTGGACTGCGGGATGACGCGGCCGTAGTCGGGGAACGTGCCGTCGACGAGCTTCGACGTCATGGTGATCGGACCGATCTCGACGCGGACCTTGGCCGTCGAGACTTCGACGCGGACCGGCGCATCGCTCGCCTCGATGAGGCGATAAAGCTCGTGCACCGTCTTGCGCGGGATGATGATGCCCGGCATGCCGTCGACGCCCGCCGGCTGGTCGAGGTCGAACTGCGCGAGGCGGTGGCCATCGGTCGCGACGGCGCGCAGGCTCGTCTTGCCGCCGGTCTTCGCCGGATGCAGGTAGATGCCGTTGAGATAGTAGCGCGTCTCTTCGGTCGAGATCGCGAAGCGGGTCTTTTCGATCAGGCGTTTGAGGTCGCCCGCGGCGATCTCGAAGCTGTGCGACATCTGTCCCGCGGCGAGGTCCGGAAAATCGTCGGCCGGGAGTGCCTGCAGGGCAAAGCGGGCATGTCCTGCGGTGATCGAGACACGCTCGCGCTCGGGCTCGCGTTCGATGCGGATCTGCACGCCGTCGGGGAGCTTGCGCACGATATCGTGCAGCATGTGGGCGGGCACCGTTACCGCGCCCGGCGTTGCGACGTTCGCGGACACGCTCTCGACGACCTCGCGCTCGAGGTCGGTTGCCTTGAGCTGGAGACCCTCCGCATTGGCGCGGAGCAGCACATTGGACAGGATCGGGATTGTCGTGCGTTTCTCGACGACGCTCGCGACATGGCCGAGAGCGCGCAGAAGGTCGCCACGTTCGATGACAAACCGCATGTTGGAATCCCACCTAACCAAGTGTCGTGCCAGTCAAATCGTCATCGGAGCACGGAGACAGCAAAACCCCCGACGCACATCATTTGTATGCCGAGTCCGTCACGATTCGTTGCCGCTCAAACTTGGACTTCCCAGGCCCGTTTGGCAAGCGGAACGGCATCGTTGCCACAGGGCACTGATTGGGTCGAGGGCCGGGTCAGGAGCCGCCGCGCGCCATGAACGCCGTGGACCAGAGGCGGACCGTGCCATCGGCCCCGGCCGAGGCCAGCGTGGCCCCATCCGGGGCGAAGCTCAGGGCGCGCACGCCGCCCGAATGGCCGAGAAACGTACGTGGTGGCCGGTGGCGCGTCATATTCCAGAGGCGGACGCGCCCGTCCTCCCCGCCCGTGGCGAGCCAGTGTCCGTCGCCCGAAAAGGCGAGCGCGGCCACCTTCCCCTTGTGCGCCTGGATCGAGCGCTCGAGGCGCCGCAGGGTCATGGACCAGATGCGGACATTGCCGCCGAGGTCGCCCGAGGCGAGCCGGCGCCCGTCAGGCGTGAAGGCGAGCGCGACGACATGCTCGCGGTGCCCGCGATAGGTGCGCTGCTCGGCCAGCGTCTCCGCATGCCAGGTGCGGACCGTGCGATCGGCGCCGCCCGAGGCGATGAGATTTCGCGCAGCAGAGAAAGCGACGGCCTGCACGGCATTCTCGTGCCCCTCGAAGACATGAACCGGCAGGATGGGGGTACGCGCATCGAGCAGGGCGAATTTCCAGTCGTTGCTCGCCGCGAGGATGCGCTCGGGCGAGCCCGCGAAGGATACGGCCCAGATGTCGGCCTCGTTGCGTTTGAAGGATGCGACCCGCAGGCCGTATTCCAGATCCCAGAGTATGACGCGACCGTCCTTGTGGCCGGTGATGGCGCGTGTTGCGCCGACCGCGAGCGAGGTCGGTGCGCCCGCCTCGAGATCGATGCTGCGGAACAGCGAGCGCGTCCCGGTTTGCCAGATCTTCAGCGTGGCGTCCTCGCCCGCGGTGACGATGAAACGCCCGTCGGAGGTGTGGCCGACGCCTGTAAGCCCGCCCTTGTGCCCCCTGATCTCGCCGACCTGGGCCGAGGCCGCCATGCCGCTCGACAGTGTGCCGGTGCTCTGCCGGTCGACGCGCGGCGGCGCGTTCTGGTAGGCGACTGCGAGCCAAGCGACGGCAAAACCGACCGCCGCCTTGAAGAGGATTGGGCGACGCCACCAGCGGGGCCGCTTTTTTGCTTTTGCGGCTTTCACAGGCTTCGATGCGCGGCGCGGGACCGGCACGGGCAAGTTCGCTTTTGGCGGTGTTTCGACGACCGCGATGGCGGCCGCCGGCTTTGCTGCGGGCTTCGGAGGCGAGGGAGCGGGGGCGGGCGCCGCGTTTGCGGCTTCCTGCTTTGCCTCGGCCCGGCGCGCGCGCCACTCGCTGAAGATCGCCGCGACCTTCCCCGCGGAAATCGGGCGTTCGGGCGCGTCGACGGGAGCAGGGGTGGCTTCGTTGGCAGCAGCCGCCATCAAGGCAAGTTCGCCGGACTGTTTGGCGTCCTTCGCCTCCTTTGCCTCTTTGATGATCTTCGGAACGGCCGCGTCGACGTCCTTCGGCTTGGCGGCGGACTTGGCCTTGGGCTTGGGCGGGGCGGTCGGAATTTTGGCAGGTTCGGCAGGTGCCGGCGCAACGTCTGCAGCCTCGCTGGCTTTGCCGGGCGGCGCCATGAGCTGCTTGCGCCACGCATCGATCGAGCGCGGCCGTGCCGTGATGTCGAGAGCCAGTGCCGTGTCGATCGCGGAAAGAAATCCGGGCCGATAGGAGCTGATCGCGGCATCGCGCGCCGGCACCATCTCGTCGGCGACCATGCGCGAGGGGGCATCCGGCGGCCGCTTTCCCGTCACGGCCTGATAGAGCGTCGCGCCGAGCGAGTAGATGTCCGTCCACGGGCCTTGCTGGCGGGCATTCGTCGCGTACTGCTCGTAGGGGCTGTAGCCGGGCTTCACCAGCGCGGAAACGGTTCGTGAGTGCTGAGCGATATCGCTCCGCGCCGAGCCGAAGTCGATCAGTACGGGCGAGCCGTCATTGCGGATGATGATGTTGTCCGGCGCGATGTCGCGGTGGAGGAAGTCCGAGCCGTGAATGAGCGCGAGCGCGTCGAGAAGCGGCGGCACGACGCGGTCGAGCTCATGCTGGCGGGGCGCCCGGCCGAGCGCCTTGAGCCAGGCCTTGAAGCTCTTGCCGTCCTCGTAGTGGAGCACGATGAAGCCGGAGTTCGCCTCGCGGAAGAACCGGTACACGCGGACGATATTCGGGTGATCGAAACGGGCAAGCGTGCGCGCTTCATCGAGAAAGCGATCGAGGCCCCACTGGTAGTCACCGGTGCAGTCCTGCGAGCGCGGCTGCGCCCCCTGCTTCGCATCGCGGATGGCAAAATCGACCGGGAAGTACTCCTTGATGGTCACCATCCGCGCGAGCGGGACTTCCTCGGCGAGATACGTAATGCCGAAGCCTCCGGCACCGAGAACCCGCTCGATCCGATAGTCCTCGGCGAGGCGCGTTCCTGCAGGAAGTGCGGCGAGATTGGTCATGCGCGCCGCCGTCGCGCGCGCAAAAACGCGACGCCGCCGAGATCGTGGCGCGTGCTCGATCCCGCACGTCCTGTGCCCGTCGCTGCCCTCACGGAACCCCGGCCTCCGCGTCTGTCGGCAAGAAACAAGGTCAGGTGACCGTATCCCTCCCGGATGTGGCCATAACGCGCAGATGATTTGCCGGCAACATTGTGGCGGAAGCGCGGGCAAATTTCTGCCGCCGTGTTCTCACTGCGGCAGGCAGATGAACAAGAGGTTCAGTATAGGTTCAGATTAGGTGATATAATTTCCAATCACCGCTGGGAGAATGCATGTCTACACAGGAGTGGAAAATGAAGAGAGCTCTTCTGGCTGCAGTAATTGGTGGGACGATTGCGCTGTTCAGTGGCGCTATGTCTGCGCAGGCCGCGCCATTGGCGGTGCCGAAGGCCGCAGAAGCGGGAACTAGTCTGGCGCAGAAGGCAGGCTATTATCACCGCCGTCACCGCCACTATCACCGCCATCATTGGCGCCGCCCGGTGGTGCGCTGGCATCGCCACTACCGCGCGCCGCGTCGCTGGGTCCGGCCGCACTATCGGCATCACCGGCATTGGACGCAGCATTACCATCGGCGGCATTACCACTAAGGCTGCAGCCTGAACGGACGGCCGGTCGACATTCCGTCGGCCGGCCGTTCTATTTTTCCAGCCTGGTCTCCTCGGCTATGCCGTGCGCCCCACGCGTGTGGCCTATGCAGGCGGCTCTGCGGCCTGCCGCTGCGTTTGCCGCTGCCCGACGTGCTGCTAATGTGCCGGCCGGATTTTCCACGGTGGCGGAGAGAGCACGAGCATGGCGACGGACGCGCGGCGAGGCCCGGTTGGAAAGGACGTCCTTGAGCGCCTCAAGAGCGTTGTCGGTCCTGCCGGAACCATCGACGATCCTGCGGATATCGCGCCCTATTGCCGAGCGTGGCGCGGGATCTGGGTCGGCAGCGCGCCGCTCGTCCTGCGCCCGGCGAACACCGAGGAGGTCGCAGCTCTCGTCCGCATCTGCGCCGAGACAGGCACCGCCATCGTGCCGCAAGGCGGCATCACCGGTCTCACCGGCGCGAGCCAGCCGCACGATGATCTGAGCGAGGTGATCATCTCGACGCAACGCATGAAGCGCGTGCGTGCCATCGACACGGCGAATGACACCATTACCGTCGATGCCGGCGTGATCCTCAAGGAGATCCAGCAGGCGGCCTCCGATGCCGACCGCCTCTTCCCGCTGAGCCTCGGCGCCGAAGGCTCCTGCCAGATCGGCGGCAACATCTCGACCAATGCCGGCGGCAATCAGGTGCTCCGCTACGGCAACACGCGCAGTCTCGTGCTCGGCCTCGAGGTTGTGCTGCCCGATGGTCAGATCTGGAATGGCCTGCGCGGTCTGCGCAAGGACAATACCGGCTACGACATGAAGCAGCTCTTCATCGGCGCCGAGGGCACGCTCGGGATCATCACCGGCGCGACCCTCCGCCTCTTTCCGAAGCCGAGCGACTCGATCAGCGCGTTCATTGGTCTCGACAGCCCCGCCGCCGCGGTCGAGCTTCTGTCGCTGCTGCGCTCGAGGCTTGGCGAGTCGATTTCTGCCTTCGAGCTTCTGCGCCGGTCCATTCTCGATCTGCTGCTAACCGGCGTTCCCGGCCACAGCGATCCCATGCCGAGCACCCATCCCTGGTACGTCCTGATGGAGGTTGCCGGTCAGGGCGAGCCCGGCACCTTGAACGGTCCGCTCGCCGATGCCCTTGGCACTGCCATGGAGGCGGGTCTGATCAGGGACGCGATGATCACGACATCCGGTGAGCAGGCGCGCAAGCTCTGGAAGATGCGCGAGGACCTTGCCGAAGCGCAGAAGTCGGCCGGCGGCTCGATCGCGCACGATATCTCGGTGCCGCTCTCGCGTATTCCCGAATTCATCGAGAAGGCCGATGCCGCCGTCGAGAAGGCCTATCCCGGTGTGCGCCATTGCTGCTTCGGCCACGTCGGCGACGGCAATCTGCACTACAATCCGATCCGCCCCGTCGACTGGACCTACGAGCGGTTCCATGCCGAGTATCCGAACATGAACAAGATCGTTCATGACATCGTCGTCTCGCTCGGTGGCTCGATCAGCGCCGAGCACGGCATCGGGCGTCTGCGTCTCGAGGAAAACTATCGCTACAAGAGCCCGGTCGAGATCGGCATGATGACGGCCGTGAAGAAGGCGCTCGATCCCAAGAACATCATGAACCCGGGCAAGGTGCTTCGCGCCTGAGCGCGCAAAACCGGACGCTCGTCACCAGCAAGAAACGGAGGAAACGGCATGGCACGCATCGGTTTCATCGGCCTCGGAAACATGGGCCTGCCCATGGCCGGCAATCTGGTCAAGGCGGGACATCGGGTTCTCGGCTTCGATCTCGTCGACTCGAACATCGAGAAGGCTGTCGCGCGGAAGGTCGAGAAGGCGAGTGGCGCCATCGAGGTCGCCAAGGATGCCGACTGCGTGATCACGATGCTGCCGGCCGGCAAGCATGTGCTCGACGTTTGGGGCAGCGGTCTCCTCTCGGCGGCAAAGCCGGGCACGATCTTCATCGACTGCTCGACGATCGACGTGGCCTCCGCGCGCAAGGCGCACGAGTTGGCGGCGAAGGCGGGTATGCTTTCGCTCGATGCACCCGTCTCCGGCGGCGTCGGCGGCGCGGAAGGCGCGACGCTGACGCTCATGGTCGGCGGCACGAAGGATGCGTTCGCCAAGGGTCAGCCGATCCTGGCCGGCGTGGGCAAGAAGGTCGTGCACTGCGGCGATCCCGGCGCCGGCCAGTCCGCCAAGATCTGCAACAACATGATGCTCGCGATCACGATGATCGGCACGTGCGAGGCCTTCAATCTCGCCGAGAAGCTCGGCCTGTCGCATGAGGCACTCTTCGATGTGGCGTCGACCTCGTCCGGGCAGAGCTGGGCGGTGACGAGCTACTGCCCGGTGCCGGGGCCTGTTCCGACATCGCCGGCCAACAACCACTACAAGCCGGGCTTTGCGGCCGCGCTCATGCAGAAGGATCTCGGGCTCGCGCAGGATGCGGCCCGCAGTGCCGGCGCCTCGACACCCATGGGTGCGGCGGCGAGCCAGCTCTACAACCTGTTCGTCGCGCAGGGACATGGCGGCGACGACTTCTCAGGCATCATCAACATGATCCGCGGAAAGGCCTGAGCCATGGCGAACATCGCGTTCATCGGCCTCGGCAACATGGGCGGCCCGATGTCGTCCAATCTCGTCAAGGCGCAGCATAAAGTGCGCGGCTACGATCTGGACGCGGCTCTGCGCGCGTCCGCCGAGAAGGAGGGTGTGCAAATTGCAGCGTCCGCTCAGGACGCGGTGAAGGGCGCCGAGGTCGTCATCACCATGCTGCCGCAGGGCCAGCACGTGCTGAGCGTCTGGCGTGACATCATCGAGACGGTGCCAGCCGGCGCGCTCATGATCGACTGCTCGACGATCGACGTGGCGAGTGCGCAGGAAGCCCATGCGATCGCGGCGGCGCGTGGCCTCGATGTCGTCGATGCGCCCGTCTCGGGCGGTACGACTGGCGCCAAGGCGGCGACGCTGACGCTGATGGTCGGCGGCACGGAACAGGCCGTGTCGCGCGCGCGCCCGATCCTCGAGAAGGTTGGCAGCAAGGTCGTGCACTGCGGTGGCGCGGGGCTCGGGCAGGCGGCCAAGATCTGCAATAACATGATGGCCGGCATCAACATGGTGGCGGCCTCCGAAGGCTTCGCGCTCGCGGAGCGTCTCGGCCTCTCCGCTCAGGCCCTGTTCGACGTCGTTTCAACGTCATCGGGGCAATCGACGGCGGCCACATCCTACTGTCCGGTGCCGGGGCTTACGGAGCGCGCGGCTTCCAACAATGGCTACAAGCCGGGTTTCGCTCTCGCGCTCATGCTCAAGGATCTGAAGCTCGCGCAATCGGCGGCAGCCTCGGTTGGTGCAACCAGCCCCATGGGTGCGCTCGCCGTGCAGCTCTACGCGCTGCACGCGCTTGCCGGCCAGGATGGCAACGACTTCTCGCACATCTACACAATGATCCGCGGCGCCGGCAAATAGCGCGATCCGGCGCGCGCAGCGGAGGAAAATTGATGACGACGATCGACTACTACATGACGCTCAACAGCCCGTGGACGTATCTCGGCTCGGCACTCTTCGCCGAGATCGCTGCGCGTCATGGCGCGACCGTCCGCATCAAGCCGGCGAAGTACGGCGAAGTCTTCGCCAAGACCGGCGGCCTGCCGCTGCCGAAGCGGTCGCCCGAGCGTCGCGCGTACCGCATGATGGAGCTCAAGCGCTGGCGCGACTATCGCAAGGTGCCGATCAACCTCGAACCGAAGCACTTCCCGTCCGATGAGACGCTCGGAAGCCGGCTGGTGATTGCCGCGGCTTTGCAGGGCAAGGATGCCTGCCGCCTGGCGCAGGAGCTCGGCCGGTCGATCTGGGAACTCGAGGGCAACCTCGGTGACGAAGCCGTTGTCGCGGATGCCGCGAAGCGTGCGGGCCTCGATGCGGCGGCGATCCGCAAGGCCGGTCCATCGGACGAAGAACTCGATCGCATCCACAACCAGAATACCGCCGAGGCGCTCGAGAGGGGCGTTTTCGGCGCGCCGAGTTATGTATTGCCATCCGGCGAGTTCTTCTGGGGTCAGGACCGGCTCGAGTTTCTCGATCGGGCTCTCGCCAGGGGTTAGCAGGTGCGCGCAGACCCGATGCAGCGCGCGGACGAATCCCCGCCTGTCAGCGTCTCGATGCCGGGGAGGTTCATTGCGTGCGCGGGCCGGCGGTTCTCAGTGCTCAGGCATAGAGCGATATTGACCATCACGAGAAGCAGCGCAAAGCAGGCAGGCATCTCCATGGTGGACATTATGGTCTCCGGACGTGGGGGCTAGGCAATCTAAGATTGCACATCAGCGCACATATGCTCCATATGCGTGTATCCTTTTGATTAACGAGGGGTTTCACGTTTGCGCTCGGCTGGATGGATCGCCCTTCGAGGCCGCAAGAAGCGTGACCATGATCGCCGCCCATGCGACAGGTGGTGCTCCAGCGGCTTCAGGCAGGTGTTCCGATGCGGCTCATCGTGCGAGCGAACGACCCCGTTCTCATCAGCTTCGTTGAAGCCCTCTTTCGTGAGGCTGGCATCGCCGTGAATATTGCCGACACGCATATGAGCGTTATGGAGGGGTCGATCGGCGTGCTGCCGCGTCGCGTGATGGTGCTCGACGAGGACTGGGCACGCGCGGCTCAACTCCTCGAGGAGGCCGATCTCGGCCAATGGATCGTGCGGGACGAGGGGCAGCGCTCGCCGAAACCGTCCAAGGGCGAGCCATGAGCGGGGCGGATGCCCACAGCCTCACGTCCGACGCTTTTCTCGGCGGCGCGCTCGACATTCTGCAGCCGGCGCGCGGCTATCGCGCTGGGCTGGATGCTGTGCTGCTCGCGGCGGCATGCGGTGCCCGGGCCGGCGGCGGCGCGCGGGTTTTGGATGCGGGTGCAGGTGTCGGCGTTGCCGGTCTTTGCGTGGCGCGGCGCATTGCCGACGCGCACGTGACCCTTGTCGAGCGTGAGCCGGCACTGGCGGAGATGGCGCGCGAGAATATCGTTCGCAATGCGCTCGCGGAGCACGTCCATGTCGTCGAGCTGGACATTGCCGAAGGCGGCGCCGGCATCCATCGCGCGGGTGAAGTGCAGGCGGGAATCCGCCCGGGCGCGTTTTCGCACGTCCTCGCCAATCCTCCCTACTTCGCCGAGGGACGCGGCACGCGCCCGCCGGGCGACCTCAAGGCCGCGGCGCATCAAATGGCGGACGGTGCGCTCGAGCAATGGTGCCGGTTTCTCGCGACGGCCGCAGCCGGTGACGGCCTCGTAACGGTCATCCACCGTGCGGAAGCGCTGGGCGCGCTTCTCGAAGGCCTCGACGGCCGCTTTGGCGCGCTGCGTGTGCTACCGCTTCATCCACGCGCGGGCGTGGACGCGCATCGGGTCATCGTCCAGGGACGCAAGGGCAGCCGCGCGCCACTGAAGCTTCTTCAAGGCCTCGTCCTGCATGGCGCAGGGAACGCCTTCGCGCCGGCCATCGAAGCCGTGCTGCGCGAAGGCGCGGCGCTCGACTGGTAAGGTCGCGGACGGTCGAGCGCTTGGCCGCGCCCACAAGAGCCGCTATGGTTGCCCGGACGGCGGCGCCATCTGTGCGCCCCGCGCTTCGTGGCGCCTCCGGCGTCAGCACGTTCAAGCCAAAACGGGAAGGATACGCATCATGGCCATCAAGGTCGGTGACAAGCTGCCGGACGCGACGTTCAACACGATGGGCGCGGAAGGCCCGAAACCCATGACGACCGCGGATGTATTCGGCGGCAAGAAGGTCGTGCTCTTTGCCGTTCCGGGCGCGTTCACGCCGACGTGCCACAACACGCATCTTCCCGGTTTCATCCAGATGGCCGGCGACATGAAGTCCAAGGGCATCGACACGATCGCCTGCACCGCGGTCAATGACGTTTTCGTTCTCAATGCCTGGGCCAAGCAGACCGGCGCCGATGGCAAGATCCTCTTTCTCGCCGACGGTTCGGCGGACTTCGCGAAGAAGATCGGCCTCGAGTTCGATCTCACCGGCCGCGGTCTCGGCGTGCGCTCGCGTCGCTACTCGATGGTCGTCGAGGATGGCGTCGTGAAGTCGCTCAACCTCGAAGAAGGCGCGACGGTCGACAAGTCGAGTGCCGCGACCGTATGCGGAATGCTCTGATCGACGCGCTGAGACGCACAAAATCAAGACGGCCGGGGCATCCATCCCGGCCGTTTCGCGTTCATGGTCTGCCGTTCGGTGTCTATGCCCCCGACTTGCGACGGAAGCGCTCGGCGAGCGTACCGACCACGCCCTTGGGCATATAGATGATGAAGAGCACGAGCAGCAGGCCATAGATGAAAGTGTCGAGCGCCAGTGCGCTCTGGCCGAGGAGCTTGCTCAGCGTTTCCGAGCCGCGCAGACCGACGCGCAGGGCCTCCGCGAGCACCTGCGTGAAGACAGCCCCGAATGTTGGCCCGAACAACGACCAGATGCCGCCCGCGATCACTGCGAAGACGATATTGAGCGAAACTCCGAGCCCGGCGATCGTCTCGGGGCCGATGTACATCTGGTACTGCCCGTAGATGGCGCCGCCGAAGGCGCACATGGCAGCCGAAAGTGCCGTGATCTTGAGCTTCTCGCGCGTCACGTCGATGCCGACCGAGGCGGCGGCGTCCTCGTCCTGCGAGGCGGCGTCGAGCGCATAGCGGTCCATGCTCCGGTCGACCTTGATCCAGATGGCGAGGCCAACGAGCCAGATGACGAGCACGATGTAGTAGGCGAGCACGCGGTTCGGCTCGAACTGAAAGGCGAAGAACGAGAGGCCGTCGCCGTGGCGGGCCGGCTGGGTGCCGAGCGAGCCGCCCGTCCAGTCGCGCAGGCCGATGATGCACAGCCGGATGAACTCCGTGAAGGCGAGCGTCAGCAGCGCGAAGTAATGCCCCGTGATCCGCAGCCGAAAGCACGGATAACCGACGAGCAGTCCGGCAATGGTCGCCACGATCATGGCAACGGGAATGCCGATCCAGGGCGTGATGCCGGCGAAGTTCCAGAGCAGCACGGTAACGTAGGCGCCGATACCGGTGAAGGCGCCGTGCCCGAGGGAGGTGAGCCCGAAGCGGCCCATAAGGGACCAGCCGGTGTAGATGAAGGCCCAGATCAGGATCTGGATGATCAAATGCAGGTAGTAGCGATCCGTCTCCGGAAACACGAGCTGGGTCAGAAAGGGCAGCAGCAGGAGCGCGACGAGCCCGATCGCCCAGCCGATAGTTTTCTGGGTGATCATGACTTGGCTCCGAAAAGGCCCTGCGGCCGGACGAAGATGACGAGCATGAAGAACAGGAAGGCGACCGCGTAGCCCCATTCCGTGGCGACGCACGAGCCGCCGATGGTGATGAACTGGGCGATGATGAAGGCGGCAACGAAGCCGCCCACCATGTTGCCGAGGCCGCCGAGCACGCAGATCATGAACGTGAGGGGGCCGAACTGGAGGCCGATCTGCGGATAGATGTCGTACTGGAGGACCATGAGGCACGCCGCGAGGCCGGCAAGCCCGCCGCCGATGGCCGAGGTCGCGAGATAGATCTTCTTCTGGTCGACGCCCATGAGCGGCATGATCTGGCGGTCCTGCGAGATGGCGCGGATCGCGGTGCCGATGTAGGTCCGCGTCAGGAACTGCCAGAGCAGGATCATCGCGCCGAGCGCGACGGCGAACGTGATGATGCGGCTCCAGGCAAAGCTCATGTCGCCGAAGTTCACCGAGCCGAGGCTGATGCCGAGATTGCGGAACTCGATGCCGAAGGCCATGGTCGCGGCGGCTTGCAGGAGAAACAGCACGCCGCCCGTCACGAGAAGCTGGTTGATCGGCGGCTGGTCGAGCACAGGCCGGATCACGAGGTAGTGCAGGAGGGCGCCGGCGATCGCGACGATGCCGATGCCGAGAAGGCAGGCGACGGGCAAGGGTACGCCGACCTTTTGCACGAAGAAAAAGATCGCGTACATGCCGATCATGACGAGCTCGGCGTAGCAGATCCAGACGACGTCGATGACGCCGAAAATGAGGTTGAGGCCGAGGGCCAGCAGTGCGAGCAGCCCGGCCAGCAGCACACCGTTGATCAGTGCCTCGACGAAGAAGATGTCGAGCGAGCAATCGAGACTTGAGAATAACCCGAGCATCCATTTCTCCCCTCGCGGCCGCAACGGCAGCCGCCCGTCAATCCTTCAGATTTCTGCTGCCGCATCCGCTCAGATGCCCATGTACGCCTTGCGGATCTCGTCACTGGCGGCGAGCTCGGCCGAACTCCCGGACTGCACGATGCGGCCGACCTCGAGCAGGTAGGCGCGGTCCGCGACCTTGAGGACCTGCGAGACATTCTGCTCCACGATCAGCACCGTGTAGCCTTCGGCACGGATGCGACGGACGAGGTCGAAGAGCTGCTGGACGATGACCGGCGCGAGGCCCATCGACGGCTCGTCGAGCAGCACGAGCTTCGGTTTGCTCATGAGCGCGCGGGCGATCGCGCACATCTGCTGCTCGCCGCCCGACATGGTGCCGGCAAGCTGTGTGCGGCGCTCCTTGAGGCGCGGGAAGAGCCCATAGACGTAGTCCAGGCGTTCAGCAAAGTGCGCGCGCGCCGAAGGTATGTACGCGCCAAGGCGCAGATTGTCCTCGACAGAAAGGCGCGGAAAGAGCCGGCGGTTCTCGGGTACGTGCGCAATGCCGAGCTCGACGACTTTGTGCGGCGGCGTCGCGCGCAGATCCGTGCCCTCCATCGACATGCTCCCCGCGGATGCCGGCAGCATCCCGGAGATAACGCGCATGAGTGTGGTCTTGCCGGCGCCGTTCGCGCCGATCACGGCCACCGCTTCACCGGCATTGACCTGCACCGAGATGCCGAAGAGCGCCTGGAAGGCCCCGTAGCCGGCATCGACATTCTTGAGGTCCAGCATCTAGTGTCCCGATTCCGAAGTTCGCCAAACCTCGACGCTAGCCTCCCGAGCGAACTTCGGAATCGAAGAGGACACTAGAGTCATAAATTTGCCAGCGTGCTTCAGATCGAGAAATTCGCTCGATACTGTGCCGGAAGGTGTGGCGAATTTCTCGATCATCACGCTGGTCCCGCCCGCCCTTAGTGATCCGCCTCGCCGAGGTAGACCTCGATGACGCGCTTGTCCGTCTGTGCTGCGGCAGGCTTGCCGTCGAAGATCTTCTCGCCGTGATCAAGCACGACGACGCGATCGACGACGCGCATGAGCACGCCCATGATGTGCTCGACCCAGACGATCGTAATGCCCTTTTCCTTGCGGATCCGCTCGAGCATGTCCGCGGCCTGATCCATCTCACTGTGATCGAGGCCGTTGAGGCTTTCGTCTGCCAGCAGGAGGCGTGGTCCGGTGGCAAGCGCGCGGGCGAGCTCGAGCTTCTTGAGCGAAGCAGCACCGAGGCCATCGGTGCGCGTCTCCGCGTCCGTCGGCAGGCCGACCATGGCGAGCGATTCCTCGGCCTTGGCCCAGCATTGCGCCCGCGTCAGATGCGCGTTCGAGCCGAAGTGCGCGGACAACGCGACGTTCTCGAGAAGAGAGAGATTGCGAAAGGGCCGGGGGATCTGGAAGGTGCGGGCAATGCCTTTGTGGCAGACCTTGTTTGCCGTCAGCCCGCCGATCTCGCCGCCCTCGAACTTCACGCTGCCGGCGGTCGGCGTATACATGCCGGCAATGCAGTTGAATGTCGTGCTCTTGCCGGAGCCGTTTGGTCCGATCAACCCCAGAATTTCACCTTCCGCGACATCGAACGAGACGTTGCTCACGGCGGTGAACCCGCCGAATTGCTTGGTCAGACCGTCGACTTTAAGCATCGCCATGCGGGAGACCGGTTCGTGTCGCGAAAGAAACTGCGGGCAAAGCAGACCTCTCACTGCCGCTCGTGATGTCGAGCGGCAGCGATGAGGGCCTGCGATAGAGGTCAGCGCGCGAACGCGTGACCTTTCGGGAACGGAAGAACGGGGTCGGCGGTGCGCAGATTTGCTGGCCACGAGATCTTCGTTTTGCCGTCGACAAACTGCATGACAACGGGGCTGGACCGCTCGTTCTGGCCGGCCATCGGCGTGCCTGGCGGGAAGAACTTCACGCCATAACCCTGGATGGTCCCGCCTGCCGGGATGTCCGTGTCGAGGGCGGCCTTGCGCAACGCCTCGGGATCGAACCCGCCGTACTTCTTGATCGCGCGTGGAAGCACGTCGGTGAGGAAGATCCACTGCTGATTGAAGCCCATGGACACGTGCGTCGGCACTTCCGAGACTTTGGTCTCGGCCTTGTAGCGCTTCACCATCTCGGCCGTGAGATCACCCAGCCCAGGCGCCAGCGACTTCGGATCGAGAAGCTGGGCAGCCACCGGATCGACGTTGTAGAAATAATTCACGTCGTCCTTGAAGGTCTCCATCAGCTTGTCGATCTGGCCGTAGCCGGCGCCGTGGCCGATCAGCGCGTCGAACTTCAGGCCGGCTTCTTTGGCCTGACGCAGGAACAGCGTAATGTCGGGGTTGTAGCCCGTGTGCAGGATGACATCGGGCCGCGCGCGGCGCAGCTTCGTGACGAGAGCGGACAGGTCCGTCGATGTTGCGGCGTAACCTTCCTCATGCACGATCTGGATGCCAAGTTCCTTGCACTTGGACTTGTTGCCCGCGGCGACGCCTGCTCCGTACGGGCCATCCTCATGGATGATCGCGACTTTGACGTCCTTGGGATCCTTCTTGAGCTTCGCCTTGGCGTTCTCCGCGATGAAGCTGCACGACGCTTCACCGAACTGGTCGGAATGGACCTGAGGGCGGAACACGTGCGTAAGGTTCTTGCCCTTGAACACGGCCGAGGCGACGCAGACGTTCGCCCACATGAACTTCTTGGCGGCATCGACCTTGGCGGCCATCGGCACGCAGTGCGCAGATGAGAAGACGCCCATCAGGGCGTCGACCTTGACCTCGTTCAGCAGCCGCTCCGCTTCGTTGATCGCGACGTCGGTCTTGGACTGTGCGTCGGCATAGGTCGCGGAGATCTTGTAGCCTTCGACGCCGCCGCGTTCGTTGATCATGTCGACCGCGATCTTGGTCGCGATCGCGGCCGGCAATGAGCCGCCGCCAGCGAAGGGACCGGTGTAGTCGTAAATAATGCCGAGCTTGATTTCCTTTTGTGCCGCGGCCGGCAGGCTGGCGCTCGCGACAAGCCCTAACGCTGCTGCGCAGGCCGCAGCAGACCTCAAAAACCTCATGGCGTTCCGTGCTCCCTAGGTGCGTTTGCTCGGTTGAAACCCGATCTTGCCGTTACCCGACAGACTGGAGAAGGACGCCCCCTACTGTCAAATGCTTTCACCAGCTGGTTACCGGCTAGGAGGGGCGTTGGAGGCCCTGCTCGATATTCAGGCGTCCCGTGCCGACGAAAGTCGCGCCGCTATCGGGTGGTACGGGCGGCGATGCTCGGATATACCTTGCGCGGGAGATGAAATTGTCCGGCGGGATGTGGCGGACGCACGGGAAGGACGGGATGCAGGACAAGCTGTCGAGGTCGGCGCCCGAAGGGGGCGCTCCCGGCGAAGGTCCGGCGCGGCCCGCCACAGCGGATGTGGCGGAGGTGCATAGCTGGCGCGTCGGTGCGCGGCTCAGAAACTATTTCCTGACCGGCCTCGTTGTCGTCGGCCCCGTCACCATCACGATCTATATCGCCTGGTACGTCATCAATATCGTCGACCGCTGGGTCAAGCCGTACATCCCGCACCTCTACAATCCGGACACGTATCTGCCCTTTGCCGTCCCTGGCATAGGTCTCGTATTCGCGATCCTGATGCTGACGATGATCGGCGCGCTGGCGGCCAACCTGCTCGGCCGCTCGCTGATCAGCGCGGGCGAGATGATGCTCGACCGGATGCCGATCGTGCGCAATCTCTACCGCGCGCTGAAACAGATCTTCGAGAGTATCCTCAGCGTCTCAGCGCCGGAGCAGGCCTTCCAGAAGGTCGGCCTGATGGAGTTCCCATCGAAAGGCATCTGGTCGCTCGTGTTCGTCACCGGCGAGGCGACCCGACAGATCAGCTCGCTGCAACCGCAAGACGATCTCGTCAGCGTGTTCATGCCGACCGGAATGCTGCCGCCGACCGGGTTCGTCTGCTTCGTGCCGCGGGCGAGCGTCACCATCATCGGCATGAGCGTCGAGGACGCGGCGAAGATCATCATCTCGGCCGGCATGGTCAATCCGGAGACGCAGGCACGCCTTCGCGAGTTGAAGGAGAAGGCCGCAGTCGCGGATGGCGGCAAGCCACCCCGCTCGTAGCTATGTCTAGGCCGCATCGGCATCGATGCCGAGGTAGGCATCGAAGACCGACCAGAAGTGCTGCCGGATCGTATCGTTCTCCTGCAGGATCTCGTGCTGGGACTGAGCGATGGGAACGTGCGCCCCAATCTTCAGCCGGCTCGCAAAGCTCTCGATGGCACGCGATGAGACGATGTGGTCATTGGCAGCGCTGAACAGCAGCAGCGGCACTTGCACCCGACGCGCGAAGGCCGGGTCCGTCAAATAGGCGCAGGAGCGGTAGGCGGCCCTCGTCCAGCTGTTGGTCGGATAGCCGAGCGCGAGCTCGGGCGCCGCCTCGATGATCTGCCGGTTGCGCATGAATCGGTCGCGGTCGGACGTCAGCGTATTGCCCTCGAAGGTCATCATTTCTGCCGGCTTGTCGCCGCCCGTTGGCACGAAACGCGTCGACATGCCGAGCAGGCACGCGGCCTCGACGTAGAGACGCGCGAGCCATGCCGGAACGAGCTCCTTGTCGGCGGCAATCTCGAACATCGGCGCGCAGAGCACGATACGATCGAACCACGAGTCGCTTGCGATCGCGTGCCGGGCCAGGATGTTGCCGCCCATGGAGTGCGCGAGCGCGTAGTAGGGCGGCGGGCACTCGGGCAGCACCACCTGCTGCATGAAGATGGCAAGATCGCGCTCGTATTCCTTGAAGTTCCGGATGTGGCCCTTGCGCCGGTCGGCGAGCATCCGCTGCGAGCCGCCTTGACCGCGCCAGTCGTGGATGGCGACGGCAAAGCCCCGCCGCCGCAGATCGGCAATGACCTCGAAGTACTTCTCGATGTACTCGCCCCGGCCCGTGAACACGCATACCGTGCCACGAGCAGGCCCGCGCGTTGCACTCCAGCGGGCAAAGCGCAGCAGCGCGCCGCCATCGTATCCAGCGAAATCACCGCTCACTGCGCCGCTCGGCACTGGGTTCTTCGCGAGCGAAACCAGGGTCATGAGGCACCGGGTTTGATTGTGGAGCGCGGCGCGTTAGGCGCCGCGAATCGGATGCCTGCGAGCTTAGCAACCGGTGTGCGCCGCTGCAGATGCTTTTGCAGCATTTCCCATCCAGAAAAGCAGCCCGGCAGAAGCATCGCTGCTTCTGCCGGGCCAATGGCGCTAATGCTCAAATCGTGATTTCAGCGAAGATACGGGCCATAAAAACGGCGCGGCCCGTAGGCGTAGGGGCCCCGAGCGACCGGTCCAAGAGGACGCGCGGAGACCACATCGCCGGAGCAGCGGTCGATCTTGAGGCGATACGGCAGACCATTCGGGCGGCGCGCCTCGACGATGGCCACGCCGCTGCGCAGGTCGATCTCCTGGAAGTCGTGCCAGCCCTCGCGGTACAGGCGATCGCGGATCACGTGACGCGGCGTGCAGTCATAGGCGAAGCGGTCCGAATAGCGGTAGACGCGGGCCGGCGGGGGCGGGGCAAGGCGCTTGTCGTCGTAGTCGTCGTCGACTTCGGCGTAGCGCTCCTCGATCTCTTCCTTCTCGACGTAGCGCCGCGAGACGCGCCCCGGCGGCGAGCCGTAAAGGTCGCGATAACGTGGGTCGTCGTAGGCCGACCTGTAGCGATCGGAGTAATCTCCGTATCCCAGGTCGGCGGCGCCAGCGGGCGTACCCCCCGCCAAGCTCAATAGGGCGATGGCGCCGGTCGCCACGGCGATCAGTCTCATGGCCTCGATCCTCCTGAAGCTGCTGATGTCGCTACTGCTGCCTTCGCGGCCGCGGCCTCGCGCCTTGGGCGCCCCACTCGCGCTTGAAGAAGCGATTTACGGCCAGCCAACGCCTCCCTCCGATGGCAAGTTGGCGGCGAACGCATGAACGCAGGCCGGACCCAGCATTCATCTGTCGTTCATCCGCAACTCTGCCGACCGTAATCGAAAACCCCGGCACACTTGATTAGTTGCTTCGATTGCGAAACCTTGATGGCCATTCGCACATCGGATCGAGTCGGACGACGGAGGATACGTGTTTCAGGACGGGCTACTCAAGGGAAAGCGCATTCTTGTGACAGGCGGCGGCACGGGTCTCGGTGCGGCCATGGGGCGGCGCTTTCTCGAGCTTGGCGCGGATCTGGTCATTTGCGGCCGGCGGCAGGAGGTTCTGGAGGAGACCGCTGCCCGCTTTCGCAGCGAGACCGGTGGTTCTGTCACCGCGGTTTCGTGTGATGTGCGCGACGCGGCCGCGGTCGAAGCTATGATGGACAACGTCTGGGCGACGGCGCCGCTCGATGCGCTCGTCAACAACGCGGCCGGAAATTTCATCGCGGAAACGCACAAGCTCTCGCCGCGCGCGATTGATGCGATCCTGAATACGGTGCTTCACGGCTCCGCCTACTGCACGGTCGCGGCCGGCCGCCGCTGGATCGAGGCGGGGCGCCGCAACTGCACGGTGCTTTCGATCCTCACGCTCTCCGCGCTCAAAGGTTCGGCCTTCCGCGTGCCTTCGGCTATGGCCAAGGCGGGCGTGCTCGCCATGATCCGCAGCCTTGCCGTCGAGTGGGGCCCGAAGGGCATTCGCACCGCTGCGATCGCACCAGGGCCGTTCCCGACGGCGGGCGCCTCGCAGCGCCTGACGCCGGGCGGCGGCGACTCGGTCGTCGAGCGTGAGATTCCCTTGCGGCGCAACGGCGAACACATCGAGCTTGCAAACCTTGCCGCGTTCCTGCTCTCGGACATGGCCGGTTACATCAATGGCGAGTGCATCACCATCGATGGCGGCAAGCAGTTCCTGAGCGATGCCGGCAGCCGGACGCTCGAGCTCATGAGCTGGACGGACGAGGATTGGGCTCGCATGCGCGCCCAAGCATCGGGCAAGCGCTGACGACAAGTCGGCGTCCTGCGCGCCCATCGGCGAAAGATACAAAGCACACACGCTCGGTCAGAGTTCATTAAGCTTAATAACTCACAGTGCCACCAGTCGAGTGAGGGGGCGCTGCGTTAGCGGTGTGTATCGCGTGAGCTTCGATTGGCGTCGGTGGGCGGTTCTTTCTCCCAGCAATATCGTGAGCCGGTGGGCGCATCCGCGCGCCGATGATGCCGAGCCCGTGACGGCCTTTTCGCCGGCGGCCTGCTTCCTCCTCGTCGCTCTCGTCTTCGCAAGCCATTATGCTCTGACCGGTGATTTCGCGACGGCAGTCCTGCTTGCGGCGGCCCTCGCCGCGGCCATGGGCGTCCTGGCCCTCCTCAAGGCACATCGCACCACGCTTGCCGAACTCGAGACCTGCCGCGCGCTGCAAACGCTCGTCGCCGAGAATGCCACGGATGTCGTGACGCGCCATGATCGCCATGGCGTCATCGATTTCGCTTCGACCGGAGCACAAGCGCTACTTGGTGTCTCGCCGTTTCAGCTCGTGCAGCACGGCCTGGCCGCGGCTATGAGCGCCGACGATGCAGCACGCTGCCGGGATGCGATCATCCAGTGCATCGAGCTTGCGGCGCCGGTCACGCTCGAAGTGGAAATCGAGAGCGATAGCGCGCCGCGCTGGATCGAGTTCCGTTGCAAGCCGCTGTCGGAGGGCGCGGGTGCGGTCGCGGTCATGCGCGATGTGACGGCGCGCCGCTGGCACGCGATCGCCATGCGGCAAGCGCGTGAGGAAGCCGAGAGTGCAAGCCGCGCCAAGTCCGCGTTCATCGCCACGATCAGCCATGAGCTGAGGACACCGCTCAACGCCATCATCGGCTTTTCCGAGATGCTCCATCGCGAATTCATTGGCAGCGAGAGTGCCTCGCGCCATGCCGAGTACAGCCGCATCATCCACGAGAGCGGCGAGCACCTCATGAGCCTCGTTCGCGATCTGCTCGACATCTCCAAGATCGAAGCCGGGCGGCTGACGATCTGCGCCGAGCCCTTCCATGCCCCCGACGTGATTGCGAGCAGCGTCGATACCTTGCGTCCGGCCATGGAAGCCAAGGGCATCACGCTCGATGTCGCAATCGCCGAGAACCTCGCCGAGATCAGCGCCGATCGCCGCGCATGCAAACAGATGCTGATGAACCTGCTGTCGAACGCCTGCAAGTTCACGCCGGAAGGCGGCCTTATCGAGCTTGAGGCCACGATCGAAGGCGCAAACGTCCTGCTTTCCGTTCGCGACAACGGCATTGGCATTGCGCCGGACCACGTCGCGCGCCTCGGGGAGCCTTTCTATCAGGTCGACAGCTCCTACACGCGTCAGCTCGAGGGTGCCGGCCTCGGCCTTGCCATCGTGCGCGGCCTTGCGGACTTGCACGGTGGCCGCCTCGAGATCGAGAGCACGCTTGGCGAAGGTTCGTGCTTCAGGCTCGTCCTGCCATTGGATTCAGAGGCCAGCACCGCAACCTGCTCGCCGCGTGATGAAAGCTTGCCTCCTCTGGAAGCGTCTGCCGATGAGGTGGCCAAGCCTGCGCCCATTGCGCTCGTCGCTTGAGTTTGTATCGTTTGAGTGGAGTACAGTGCCATGACCAGCCCTCGCGATGCACGGATCGCCGGCGCCTTTGTCGTCATACTTGCCGGCGGTGTCATCTGGAACGTCGCGTATCTTCAGGACGCGCCGCGCGATCGCCGCAGGGCGTCCGTTCCTGTCGGTGTCCACGTGCCGCTCCCGAATGCGCAGCCGGCGCAGGAAGCCCGCCGTTCGTCCGGCCCTATGACGCTGTCGTTGGCGGCGCTCATCGAGCAGAGTGAGGGCAAAGCTTCGGAAGCGCCGCCTAATCCTGGAACCGCGCCGGATTCACGAGGCATCGCCAGGCTGCTCGAGCGCACCGTGCGCACGGAGACGCATGTGCCGGTGCCGTCGCCTCAGGCTCCCGCGGCGCTCGTGCGCGATGTGCAAAACGCACTCGCTGCCCGCGGCTATGAGCCGGGTGCGGCGGATGGCAATGCGGGTCCGATCACACGCGCGGCAATCCTCGCCTTCGAGCATGACTACGGCTTGCCGGCCACCGCCGAGGCCAGCGAGCCTCTGCTCGCGGCCCTTCGCGCTCCCGGTCGGCGCGCGACCAATGGTGCGCGCTGGCAGCGACCCACGGATGCGGCGAGCGGCCTCGTCAGAACCGTCCAGCAGCACCTGATCGCAGCAGGTTATCTCAAGGGGCAGGCGACGGGCGTGCCGGATGCCCCGACGATCGCGGCGATCCGCGCTTTCGAGACGACGCAGCAACTCGCACCGACAGGGCGCATCTCGGCGCCGCTCATGGCGCGGCTCCAGCAAGGCCGCGCCAGGATCGCGTCCGGTCAGTAATTCGGAGGTTACTCTGCCGCCATCATGGGCGGATCGGCAGGCATCACGTCGAGCATGCCGAGCGCGTGCATATAGGTCGCAAGCAGCGCCTCTTCCTCGTCGCGATCGTCCTTCGGCTGCTTCCGCAGACGCAGGATCTGCTTCATGATCTTCGGATCGAAGCCGACGGCCTTGGCTTCCGCGAACTTGTCGCGGATGTCTGCGGCGAGCGCCTTCTTCTCTTCCTCGAGGCGCTCGAGCTGCTCGATGAACTGGCGCAACTGCGCCTGCGCGGATGCTTGAAGCGACGTCATATTCTTACCCCACCAATGGACCCGGCGCGCACATACGCTGCTGCTGTGCCCTAAAGCGTCGGACCTGAAATGCGACCCACGCTTGGGTTGACCTCAGAGGCGCATTTAAGGTCCAAAGACGCTTTAGATACATAGCGTTCTAAAGCAACTTTGGACTTGAAATTCACTCCCCGCCTAGCCTCGAACTGAGGTGAATTTCAAGTCCGTTGCTTTAGCAGCGACTCAGTGCGTCCCATCAACGGTAGGGGCGCGCGATGACTGCAGCAAGGCGTGGCCGCGGCCACTGTGTGTCCTGGGGAGAACGCGGGATAAGTGGCGTGAGGCGCCTTTACAAGTCGGCGCCCCGATCATCGCTCCTACGCTGCCTTCGCGCCCTTCAGCGCGCGAATCGCCTCGTCCCAGGCATCGAGCGTCTTGGCCACGTCCGCTTCGGTGTGGGCGAGCGAGAGATAGTACTTGCTGTCGCCTTTGAGGATGCCGGAGCCCAGCAGCGAGCGGTTCACCGCGCCCTGCATCTTCGCATCGCTGCGCAGCGTGCCGCGATAGTCGTGGATATCGCCCTCGGCGAAGATCACATCGAACAGCGGCGGCTCGCCGATGACCTGCGCGGGGAGCTTCGCCGCGCGAATGCGCTCGGAGATGCCGTCCATGAGCGCGCGGCCGGTCGCGAAAATCTTGTCGTAGGCGCCGGGCTCTTTGAGGATCTGCATGGTCGCGAGGCCCGCAGCCGATGCGACCGGATTGCCCGAAAGCGTGCCGATCTGAACGGTGAAGTCCTCTTCGCCGACAGCCGCCTTGTCGAAGTGGCGCATGATGTCGGCCTTGCCGGCAATCGCGGCGAGCGGGAAGCCGCCGCCGATCACCTTGCCGAAGGTCGCGAGGTCCGGCGTCACGCCGTAGTAGGCCTGCGCGCCACCATAGGCAAAGCGGAAGCCGGTGACGACCTCGTCGAAGATGAGCACGATGCCGTTCTGCTCGGTGATCTTCCTCAAGCCTTCGAGGAAACCCGGCTTCGGCGGGATGAGGCGCTGGAAAGGCTCGACGATGATTGCGGCGATCTCCTTGCCGTGCTGTGAGACAAGGCCCTCGACGGCTGCGAGATCGTTGAACGGTGCGACGAGCACTTCCTCGCGCAGGGACTTCGGAATGCCCGCTGAATCCGGCACTGGCGCCGGAAAGTTCGCAAGGCGCTTCGGCGCGAGGCTCATGAGACCGTAGTCGCTCATGCCGTGATAGCCGCCCTCGAACTTGAGGATCTTGTCGCGGCGCTTGTAAGCGCGCGCGACGCGCATCGCGTAGAGATCGGCCTCCGATCCCGACGACACGAAGCGGACCTGCTCGGCACAGGGCACGGCTGCGACGATCTCTTCCGCAAGCTGAATGCCATGCGGATTGTTGACGAAGAAGGTCGTGCCGAGCGGCACCTGCTCGAGCACGGCCGCCTCGACCTTCGGATGGCAATGGCCGACCAGCATGGGACCAGAGCCCAGCAGATAGTCGATGTACTCGTTGCCGGACACGTCCCAGACATGCCCGCCCTTGCCGCGCGCGATCACGATGTCGAGGGCGGTATTGCCGAACGTGCCGGCCGGAAGGACCTTGCGTGCACGCTCGGCAAGCTCGATCTCGGCGGCACTGCGTTGCATCTGGGTCATTTCGGGGCTCCGCATGTTCATGTCTGGACAGGTGACAGCGCGATTGCGGCAAGCTTAGACTGACCGCACATGCAAATGAAGCTGCGGAATGTGCATGGTGGCCCGCCGCCACGCGTATCAACGCCAGTCCGCCGCGTCAGCTCGAGGAAACGCCCATGCCGATCGTCCCCGCCGACCGCCTGACCGCTATCGCCAGCACATTGCTGCAGTGCGCCGGGGCCTCGAAGGAAGAAGGCGATACCGTGGCGAAGGGCTGCGTCGCCGCCAATCTCGCGGGCCACGACAGCCATGGCGTGATCGCGATCCCGACCTACATCGACCGCATCGGCAAGGGTCACATCGTCCCCGGTGCGCCCTTCGAGATCAAACAGGAGACGGCCACGACGACCGTCGTCGACGGCAACTGGGGCTTCGGCTTCGTCGTCGCCGAGAGGGCAGCGAAGCTCACCATGGAGAAGGCGAAGAAATCGAACGTGGCGGCAGCGACGATCCTGCGCCAGAGCCACGTCGGCCGTCTCGGCGCCTATCCGCTCATGGCGGCGCGCGAGGGTTTCATCGCGATCATGACGGCAGACAGCGGCCGCAGCCCCAAGGCGGTGGCGCCCTTCGGCGGCAAGGAGGCGCGCCTCGGCACGAACCCGATCTCGATCGCCATTCCATCCGATCTCGAAGGGCCGTTCGTGCTCGACATGGCGACGTCGGGCGTCGCTGTCGGCAAGATCAAGCTTGCGCAGGCCAAGGGCACCAAGATTCCCGAAGGCTGGATCGTCAACAAGGAAGGCAAGCCGACGACCGATCCTTTCGACTACGATAAGGGTGGCGTTCTGCTGCCACTCGGCGGCGCGGAAGGCTTCAAGGGCTCGGGTCTTTCTGCGGTCGTGGAAGTTCTCTCGGCGGTGCTGCCCGGCCTCGGTTTCGGCGTCGATCCCACAGGACGGCACAACGACGGCTGCTTCCTCGCCATGTTCAAGGTCGAGGCATTCCGTCCGCTCGCTGAGTTCAAGGCCGAGGTCGCCGACTTCGCGCGCTACCTCAAGGCGACGCCACCGGCCGAGGGCTACTCGGAGGTCATGTATCCCGGCGAAGTCGAGTATCGCCGCGAGCAGGAGCGCCTCAAGAACGGCATCGAAGTCGACGCCAAGACGTGGAAGGCCTTCGGCGATCTCGCGGCAAAATATGGAAAGGAAGGGCTAGTCGTCTAAGGACCGCCCGATCCGGCGTCAGAAGGCTGTGCGCCGCAGAATCTGAATCTCATCGGCAATCATTCAGCCCCGTGTTTGCGGCGTGGTTTCGCTCTGTCCAAGCGGAACCATCGCCCTCCCCGATCGTTTTGATCTCATCACAAACTTTCGAGGAGCAAGTCCTATGAAAGCCTCCGTTCTCGCGGCTTGCGCCGCGCTTCTGATGTCGTCGTCGGCCATCGCTCAGACGACCACAACGACACCGTCGACGCCGCCTGCTGCGACGCAGCCGCCTGCATCGAGCCCGCCTGCGCGGACCGAGATGAAGACGCAGGCGCCGACGGAAGAGGTGAAGGGTGCGTGGAACGTCCGCGATTTTATGCGCAGCCGCGTTTACAACATGAATGGCGAGCGTATTGGTGACGTGAACGACATTCTCATCAACGACTCGGGTCAGATCACCGCGATCGTCATTGGCGTCGGCGGCTTCCTCGGCATCGGCGAGAAGGAAGTCTCGATGACGACCGATCAGGTGAAGCGCATGATCCACAGTGACGGGCAGGCCTACTTCACGGTCAACGCCACGAAGGATCAGCTCATGGCCGCGCCGGACTATGTGAGGCCGGCCAAGGCTGCGCGCCAGACGAGCCCGCCAGCCTCCGGTGGCACGGGCCAGACCCGCTGAATTGAGCGAAGAGGGGCGCTTCGCGGCGCCCCTTTCCGCTTATGTGCGCATCGAAGCGGTAGTGCTTCGCACGCCGCGTGATCCCAGCAATCCAGTCAGTCAAGGAGCATGTTATGGCCACTGCAACCCAACATCCCAATCATCAGCTCATCTCGAGTGAGGACGTCGAAGGCACGAATGTCTACGGCGCCGGCGATGCGAAGGTCGGTGAGATCGACCATCTCATTATCGACAAGCTCTCGGGCAAGGTGACGTACGCCGTCATGAGTTTCGGCGGGTTCCTCGGACTTGGGCACAGTCACTATCCCGTGCCGTGGGCGGCGTTGAAGTACGATCCCTCTGTCGGCGGATATCGCACCGGCATTACGGAGCAGCAACTCCGTGACGCGCCGGAGTTCAGCGACGATGTGTGGGGAGATCGCAATTGGGAGACCCGCACGCATCAGCACTATGGCGTGCCCATGTACTAATGAGGCGATTGACCCAACCATGTGAGCGATGCGCCCGCCGAGTGATCGGCGGGCGCATTTGCGTTGTCGGGATTCCTGTCGTGACCTAGTCTTAGAACAAAAGGGCGAAACGCAGGGAGCAGGTTGAATGGCAATCATAGACGCGCAGGTGCATCTCTGGGCCAAGGGCACGCCGACGCACCTCCATCTCGAGCGCCCTTACCTCGCCGATGAAGCCATTCGCGGGATGGACGAAGCCGGCGTCGATGGCGCGATCCTGCATCCGCCGATGTGGGATCCGGATTCGAACGAGCTCGCGATCGAAGCCGTGAAGGCCTATCCGGGCCGCTTTGCGATCCTCGGCAATTTTCATCTCGAGAAGCCCGAAAGCCGCGCGCTCGTGCCCACCTGGAAGCAGCGCCCCGGCATGCTCGGCCTGCGCTTCTACTTCAGTTCACCTGAAAAGCGGAACTGGCCGCTCGACGGCACCATCGACTGGCTTTGGCCCGCGGCGGAGAAGGCAGGTTTGCCGGTTGCGCTGCTCGCGGATCACTGGCTGCCGCGTCTCGGCGAGGTTGCGGCCCGCCATCCGGGATTGAAGCTCATCGTGGATCACATGGGCGCCGAGCGAATCTTCAAGGGTGGTGACGCTGCCTTCGCCGGCATGAAGGATCTGACGGCGCTCGCGAAGCTGCCGAACGTCGCGGTCAAGCTGACGGGCGGTCCCTTCTACGCGGACGACGCCTATCCGTTCCGCAGCCTGCACAAACACTACCGCGCGCTTTATGACGCCTTCGGCCCGCGTCGGCTTTTCTGGGGAACGGACATCACCAAGATGCCGTGCTCGTGGCGGCAGTGCGTCACGCACTTCCAGGAGATCGATTGGATTCCCGAATCGGACAAGAGGCTCATGATGGGGGATGCGATCTGCGACTGGATCGGCTGGAAGCGCTAGACGGCGCCATCCGTTTGCGGCGGCACCGCGCGCGCGAGTGTCACCGCAACGGTCGCGACGATGTCGGCGACGCTGGCGCCGCGCGAGAGATCCGATACGGGGCGCGCGAAGCCCTGCAGAAACGGCCCGATGGCCTGCGCGCCGGCAAGTTCCTGCGTGAGCTTGTAGCCGATATTGCCCGCATCGAGATCCGGAAAGACGAGCACGTTGGCGCGCCCCGCGACGTTGCTCTCCTCCTTCACCTTCTTGGCCGCTACGGCGAGCGACAGCGCGGCGTCGACCTGCAACTCCCCGTCGATCATGAGACCCGGGGCGCGCGCCCTGGCCAGTGCGAGCGCCGTGCGCACTTTCTCGACGCGCGGATGGGCAGCGCTGCCGTGCGTCGAGAATGAGAGCATGGCAACGCGTGCTGGGACGCTGAGTAAGGTCTCCGCGCTCGCGGCGGAGGCGATGGCGATATCGGCGAGTTCCTCGGCATTGGGGTCAGCATTCACTGCGCAATCGGCGAAGATCAGGGCGCGGGGGGCGTCGCTGCCGCGTCCGGGCACGATCATGAGGAAATAGCTCGACGGTGTCGCGATCCCGGGGGCTGGACCGATGGTCATGAGGCCCGCCTCGATTACGCGACGCGTCGGGTTGGCGACCCCTGCGACCAGCGCCTCGGCCTGTCCGACCGCCACGAGGGCGCCGCCGAAATACAAGGGCTTTCTCACGAGGCGGCCTGCCGTGCGCTCGTTCATGCGCTCACGGTTGGTTGCGACGTAGGCCGCGAGCTCTGCGCCGGCGGGGTCGCTTTCGGGACTTAGGACGCGGACGGCGCCCCCGCCCGCGCCGAGGGACATGAGCCTTTCCCGAACTGCATGGCTGTCATTGGCGAGCACGATCGGGCGGGCGATGTCCTCCCGCGCGATCTCGGCCGCGGCACGCAGGATACGCTCGTCCTCGCCTTCCGGCAGGACAACGCGCAGTCCACGCCCTTTCACTGCGGCCTTGCATGACGCAATGATGTCCATCCGCCTCTCCCCGGATCTGCTGCGGAATTGATAATGCGGTCTCGAATGCTCTTGTAGGGGATGGCAGGAATGGTGCAAGTACCGTTCCGGGATATGATACGAAACGGCTCGGGAGGCAGACCATGACCGAACCTGGCAACGAGCCCCGCATCTACCGGGGCCTCAAGGATGTGTACTTCGAGCGGTCGGGCACGACGTTCATCGACGGCAAAGCCGGGGAGCTGCGCTATCGCGGCTACTCGATCCACGATCTTGCGGCGCACTCCTGTTTCGAGGAGACGGCCTACCTGCTCATTCACGGCGAGCTGCCGACCGGCGCCGAGCTCAAGGCCTTCGACGCCGAGCTGAAGGCCGCGCGGACGCTGCCGGCCGGGGTCCTCGATGTGATCAAGCTCGTGAAGCACGCGCACCCCATGGACGTGCTGCGCACGGCTGTCTCGGCGCTGGCGGCTTTCGATCCCGAGACGGCGGATACATCGCGGGCTGCTACGATCCGCAAGGGCGTGCGGCTCTCTTCGCAGGTGCCGATGATCGTCGCCGCGCACGAGCGCATCCGTAATGGTCTCGCACCGCTCGCGCCCGACCCGGCTCTTGGCCACGCGGCGAACTTCCTCTGGCTGCTGAAAGGCGAGAAGCCGTCCGAGGATGCCGCGAAGCTGCTCGACACCGATCTCGTGCTCCATGCCGAGCACGGATCGAACGCATCGTCGTTCACGGCGCGCGTCGTGATCGGCACGGACGCCAATATTCATGCCGCGATGACGGCCGCAATTGCCGCGCTTTCCGGTCCCGCACATGGCGGCGCGGCGGAAGACGTCATGCGCATGGCCGAGGAGATCGGCGATCCGGCCAATACGGCCGCGTATGTAAAGGCGAAGCGCGCCGCCAAAGAGCCGATCACTGGCTTCGGTCATCGCGTCTATCGCGCGGAGGATCCGCGCGCGCGACACATGCGTGAGGGTGTGAAGCGGCTCTCGAAGGAGATGGGCGAGCCCAAGTGGTACGAAATTCTGGAATCGCTCGTCGCCGAGATGAAGCCCTATGCGCGGCACGGCGTGAACGTGAACGTCGACTTCTACTCGGGCGTCATCTACTACCTGCACAAGATCCCGAAGGATCTGTTCGTCCCCATATTCGCTGTCGGGCGTGTGCCGGGCTGGACCGTTCAGGTTCTCGAGCAGCTCGACAACAACATTCTCATCCGGCCGCTGACGCTCTACACCGGGCCTGAGGCTCGCGACTATGTGCCGATCGGCGCGCGCGGCTGAAGCTTGGCGTTACCGCGTCACGGCAAAGAAAAAGGCCAGCTCTCGCGCTGGCCTTTCTCATTTAGATTCTGCGCTCCTACCAGTAGCGGCACTCGTAGTAGCGGTTGCGCCAGTAGCGGCTGCCTGTGCGCATCCACTTGCGATAGTAATAGTCGCATCCGCCGTAGTAACCGCCGTAGTATCCGGCGCCATAGAAGAACGGGAACCCGGCGCCGATGATGACGCCGCGCCGCCAGCGATGACGGTGATGGCGGTGGGCCCAGCGGCGGCTGTAGCTGCGGCCACCGTAGAAGCGGCGACTACCCCTGAAGCTGCGGCCGAACGAACGACTGCCCCGGAAGCTGCGACTGCCACGGAAGCTGCGGCTGCCCCGGAAGCTGCGTCCCCCGCGGAACCCGCCGCCGCGCCGCCTCACCTGCTCAACCGCACTTTCCGGCGTGGCAATCTTGGGAGCGATCGACGGCGCTGCGTTGGTCACGGAGGCCTGTCCGGGCAGGAGCAATAACCCCGCGGCTGCGACCGCGGATATTGCGAGAGTTCTGATCATTTCGAGCACTCTCCTTCGACTTTTCGACATTAACCCGGCGTAATGCAGAAAATGGTCGGTTATGTGATGAATTTCAAGTTACAACCGAATCAATATTCGCAATGAACACTTATTCAGGTTTCGACATTATCGCGTTTTTGCGGAAACTCTGCTGCAGTCGACGCGAGTGATTGTTGCGCTATGGCGTCAGGTACGATCCGAAATACACGCTGGCGAGTTGCGGATCGCGGCGCATGTCGCTGGTCGCGGTATCTGCCACCAGCCGGCCTTCGGCGAGCAAAAGGGCGCGCGGACAGAGAGCCTCCACCGCGTCGATCCGGTGCTCGATGAGCAAGATCGTGGTCGCGGCATCAAACGCCCGGCTCAAGAGGCCGATCACGTGCTCGGATTCGGCGAGCGACAGGCCGGCCGTCGGCTCATCGGCGAGCACGAGGCGCGGATGCTGCGCGATGGCCCGCGCAATCTCGAGGCGGCGGCGTTCGTAGAAGCTGAGGTCGCCCGCGAGTGCGTCCCGTCGGGGACCGAGACCCACTGTTTCGAGCGCGGCAGCGGCTGCCTCGCGGGCGGCGCTGGGGCGCGCGGCAGCCGGACCCGTAGCTGGAACCGCGTTGTCGAAAACGCTCAGGCGATCGAACGCGCGCACGGTCTGAAATGTCCGCGCCACGCCGGCAGCAGCGATCTCATGCGGCGCGCGGTGCGAGATCGTCTTGCCGTCGAGGCGGATCGTGCCGGAGGCAATGGCGATCAGTCCGGAAATGGCATTGTAGAGCGTGGTCTTGCCGGAGCCGTTCGGCCCGAGCACCCCGACGCGCGCACCCTGCGGCACCGAAAGCGTAAGATCGCGCAGGGCCTCGATGCCGTCGAAGCGGACACTGAGGCGGTCAATCTCCAGCATGGCGGCCTCTGCGCAAAGCTTGCTGGATGCGGTTGACGGCCACCTCGTCGAGCAGTCCGCGCGGGCGGACGATCAGCAGTAGCGCCACCAGCCCGCCGAAGACGATCATGCGATAGCCGTGAAAGATGCGCGTCGATTCGAGTAGGCCGATATCAATGAGGACGCCGATGATGGGCCCGAGCGCGGTGCCGAGGCCACCGATCAGGCCATACGCGAGGGTGTGAACCCCGAGCATGATGTCGAAGCTCTTCGGCTCGACGTAGGTCATGAGATGCGCATAGAGCCCGCCACCGAGCCCGGCCACGGCGCCCGCCGCCAACGCCGCAGCCATGCGCACGCGCATGACGTCGATGCCCTGCACTTCGGCGAGCAGAGGATCCTCGCCGACCTGCCGCAGGAACCGTCCTGCGCGCGTGCGTTCGGCAAGGAAGAAGGCCGCAAGCACCGCGATGAGCACGGCGTAGACAATGAGGCACGTTTGCAGCGGTGACACTTCGTTGGCGAAGAAGTAGCGGATGTCGCGGAAGCCCTCGATGCCGTCCGGCCCCGTCTCGATGCCGTCGATCTCGCGGCGATAGACGAAGAGCTCGGCGGCGATACGCATGATCTCGGCAAAGGCAAGTGTTGCCATGGCGAAGTAGATGCCGCTGAGACGCAGCGTCGCGAGGCCGACGACGCCGGCGGCGATGGCTGCGACGGCTGCGCCCAGCAAGAGCGCTGCTGCGAGCGGCCACTGCCACATGACGGTGGCAATGCCGGCTGTATAAGCGCCGATACCGAAATAGGCTTGCTGGCCGAAGGAGATCTGGCCCGAGAGCAGGAGGATGTAAGCTGAGAGCGCGACGAACGAGATCATTCCGATGTTGCTGAGGACCGTGATCAGATAGCCGTCCATGCGCGCCTCTGCTTCTCGGTCCTCTGCCGCTCAGACGCGCCGACCGACGGCCATTGTGCGGTCGAGCGCCTTCGTCCCCATGAGACCTCCCGGCCAGAAGGCGAGCAGCACGAACAGGAGGCCCCAGGCGACCATGTCGCGCACCTGCGGACCGAGGAACCATTGCGCGTGTGCTTCGAGCACACCGAGCAGGAGCCCGCCCGCAATCGCGCCTTTGACCGATCCGAGACCGCCGAGCATCATCGCGACGAGACCTTTCGTCGTGGCCCACATGCCGATCATGGCCGTAACCTGCGTGTCCGTCGCCGCGATGAGAAAGCCGGCAATACCGCCGATGGCGGAAGCGAGGACGAACGTCAGCATCATGATGCGCTCGACGCGAATGCCGACGATCGCCGCCGCACGCGGCTGGTCGATGACGGCGCGGATGGCAAGCCCGAGCCGCATGCGCGCGAGCAGATACGTGACCGCGACGGCCATCAGCAGCGTCGCGGCGAGCATGATCAGATGATCGACGCGTAGTAGCAGAGGCCCGATCTCGATGGGCGGCGATGTGGTGAGCGCGGGAAAGGGGTTCATGTGGCGCGGCAGGAGATGCGTCGCGGCTTCCTCGAGCTGCATCCAAAGCGCGAAGCTGGCGACCATGGACGCGGTGCGCGCGGCCTCGCCGAATGGGCGAAAGCACAGCCGCTCCACGTAGAGGCCAACGACCGCCGAGCCCGCGATCACGATCGCGAGGACGACGAGGATCGGCGCGCCGAATGAGATGAACGACGCTGTGCCGAGATAAACGCCGGCCATGATCGTCGGGCCGTACGCGAGATTGAGCCGCCGCATGACGCCGAAGATCAGCGTGAAGCCGACTGCGAGCAGCGCGTAAGAGGAGCCGACCATCAGCCCGTCGAGCGTATTCTGGGCGAGATCGACGGCGATCATGTCACCCCGTCTTGTGCTCGGAAGTTGGGCGGCTGGTGCCGAGGTAGGCGCGCTGGATGACCTCGTCCTCGGCAAGCTTGCCGGGCTCGCCCGAGAAGGTCACGCGGCCCTGCTCCATCAGATAGAAATGGTGCGCGACTCTGAGCGCCATATGCACGTTCTGCTCGACCAGGAAGATGGTCACGCCGTCCTTGTTGAGCTCGCCGACGATGCGGAAGATCTCTTCCACGATGAGCGGCGCGAGGCCGAGCGAAGGCTCGTCCATGAGAAGAATGCGCGGCCGGCTCATGAGCGCCCGGGCCACCGCGAGCATCTGCTGCTCGCCGCCGGAAAGCGTGCCGGCGAGCTGCGTGTGGCGCTCCTTGAGGCGGGGAAAGCGCGCGTACATGCGCTCGATGTCGGTGGCGACCTCTGCGCTGTCGCGACGCTGGTAGGCGCCGGCCTCGAGGTTCTCGGCAACGGACATCTGCGGAAAGACGAGGCGGTTCTCCGGAACGAGCGCGAGACCGCGCGCGACGATCGCGGCAGGCGATTGTCCGGTGATGTCGGTGCCGCCGAGGCGGATCGTGCCGCGGCGCGGCTTCAGGACACCGGCAATCGAATACATGAGCGTCGTCTTGCCGGCGCCATTCGGCCCGAGCAGGCACGTGATGCGCCCCTCGGCGGCCGAGAGGCTGACGCCTTTGAGCGCCTCGATCTTGCCGTAGGCCGTGGCGATGTCCTGTACGTCGAGCACGCGCCTCTCCTCAATGCTCGGCCGTGCCGAGGTAGGCTTCGCGCACGGCGGGATGCGCCTGGACCTCGGCCGGTGTCCCCTCCGCGATCTTCTGGCCGAAGTTGAGCACCGCGATCCGGTCGGCGATGGCCATGATCAGCTCCATGTGGTGCTCGATGAGCAGCACGGTGATGCCACTGTCGCGGATATGGCGGATACGGTCATCGAGCGCGCCGATCTCCTCGGGGTTCATGCCGGCTGCCGGCTCGTCCAGTAGCAGGACCTTCGGCTCGGCGGCCATGGCGCGTGCAAGCTCGAGGCGGCGCTGCTCGCCGAAGGCGAGGTTGGAGGCAAGCTCGTCGGCCTTGTCGGCGAGGCCGGAGAACTCGAGTGCGCGTGTGATGCGCACCCGCGCGCCGCGCTCGCCGCCGAGCCAGCGCGGCATGAAACCCGTGTGCTGGCGCTGCGCCTTGGAGTTCTCGGCAACCCAGAGGTTCTGCCAGACGGTGAGCTGACCGAACAGGCGGATGTTCTGGAACGTCCGCGCGATGCCGGTCGAAAGGCGTGCGTGTGTCGGCAGGCGCGTGATCTCCTCGCCGGCAAGTCTGATGCTGCCGTGCGTCGCCTGCAGCAGGCCCGTAATGAGGTTGACGGTCGTGCTCTTGCCCGAGCCGTTCGGGCCGATGAGGCCGAAGATCTGCCCCGGATCGATCCTGAGACTGAGACCGTCCACGGCGCGCACCCCGCCGAAATGCTTGGAGAGGTTCTGGAGCTCGAGCACGCTCAACCCTCCTTGCGGCCGAGGAGGCGGCGCAGCATGGCTGTGGTCCGAGCATCGAGCAGGCCGCTCGGCCGCACGTTCATCACCAGCACGATGAGGGCGCCGAACAGGAGATTGCGCCAGTCGCCGAGAAAGCGCAGGCCCTCCACCAGAAAGCCCTGGATGAAGACGACGGCAGCGAGTGTGCCAAAGACGCTCGAGAGCCCGCCGAGGATCGGATAGGCGATGGCGAACGTCGCGACGAGGATGGTGAAGTTGGTCTGCTCGATGTGGGTCGTGTAGTGGGCGTAGATGCCGCCCGCGAGCCCGGCGATGGCGCCGCCCGCTGTCATCGCGGAGACTTTGACGGCCGTCAGATTGATGCCGCAGCTCTGCGCCGCGATCTCGTCCTCACCGACGGCGCGGAGCACGACGCCGGCGCGCGAGCGGTCCATCCACCAGAGCGCGGCCATGACGAGCGCCACGACGATCCAGATGAAGACGGCGACGTGCATGGTCGTCCACCCGTTCTCTGGGAAATAGCGGATTTGCCGGAAGCCTTCGCCGCCGAGCGGGCCGACCTGGAGGCTGCCGCGCGCGATCTGATAATCGAAGTTGAAGAAGAAGAGCCGGACGATCTCCGTGAAGGCGATGGTTGCGACGACGAGCATGAGCCCGTGCACGCGCAGCGCCGGAAAGCCGACGAGGCAGGCCATGAGGCCCGCGACCAGCGCGCCGGCAACGAGTGCCACGACCAGCGGCCAGCCGGCGAGGACGGTCAGCATGGCAGCGGCATAGGCGCCGATCGCCATGAAACCAGCTTGAGCGAGCGTGATCTGCCCCGTCTGCAGCACGACATAGGCAGAAAGCCCGAGCAGCGTATGCACGCCCATGATCTGAAGGAGGCCGAGATAGAAATCCATGGGTCAGTCTCGTCTCGCCGTGCTCGAAAAGATGCCGCCGGGCCGGAAGACGAGAAACACGAACAGCAGCAGCATGACGTAGATGTCGCGCTCGGTGACGCCGCGGAAGTACTGGAATACGTTCTCCGCCATGCCCACCAGTAGGCCGGCAATGATTGCGCCGGGGATGCTGCCAAGCCCGCCGATGACCGTCACGATCAGGCCCTTGATGGTCAGCGGCACGACGAGGAGCGGCGAGAGCAGGCCGACGGCGGAGCCGATGAGGGCACCGGCAAAGCCTCCGAGCATGCCGGTGACGATGAACGTCAGCGCATTGATGTGGCTGAGGCGGATACCGACGAGCTGGGCGGCGATCGGCTGCTGCGAGACCGCGCGCGTCGCCATGCCGAGCTTGGTCCGATAGAGGAGATAGAGCAGGACGACCATCGCGAGCAGCGCGCACACGAAGACGAAGACCAGATCGCCGCGGATCATGAACTCCCCGATATCGAGAATGCCGCGCACGACGACGGGAAAGTTTTGCGGCATCCCGTCCGTCGTGTGGACGATGATCTCCTCGGCGAGAAGAAACATGCCGACGGTCGACATCAAAGTCGCGAGCGAGTTCGACAGCGGGATGAAGCGGAAGCAGAGCCAATAGATGAGGAGGCCGAAGAGGCCGCCCGCAAGCGCCGCGATCAGCAGCGAGGCCCACGCCGGGCCTGCAATGAGCGTGATGATGCGCAGCGCCGCGTAGGCGCCGCCGATGGAGGCCGCAGCGTACGCCATGTTGATCTTGTGCATGACGCCGAAGACGAGCGTGAAGCCGATGCCGATCAGCGCATAGGTGGCGCCGAACAGCAGTCCATCGACGATCGACTGGACGAGATCAACGAGGAGCATGATGCAAGCAGGGTATGAGAATGGGAAGCCGGCGCCTCGGATTGCGGAGACGCCGGCTCGGGCGTTCGGATGAACGTGCTCAGTTCATGGGATTGTGCAGCACTTCCCACTTGCCCGCCTTGGCGTGCACGAAGAGGAAGGGCTTCACGGCCTCGCGATCCGGTGTCCGCTTGGAGACGCCCATGAGTCCCTTTGTCTCGGTGAGCTTGGCAAGCCCCTTGCGAATCTTTTCGCGATCAGCCTGCACGGTATCCGGCTTCGCGAGAACGCCTTCGCTCTCGATCACGTTCTTGAGGATGGCGACGATCTCGTAGGCGGCGCCCGAGTGGAGATCGAGACTCCCGTTGAACTTCGCGGCATTGTTCGCCGCAGCCTGTGCTTCCGGCGTCACGGGGGCGAAGCTCGTCGGGATGATGATCGCTTCCGCCTCGCCGGCGCAGCCTTGCAGCGTTTCGAGACTCGACGATGAGGTGAGGCCGATCACCAGCTTCGGCTTCACGCCCTGGCGCGCCATTTCCTTCAGCATCCCGCAGGTCGTGAACGGATGGGCGGAGATCGCAACGATGTCGGCGGCAGCGCGGCGGGCCTCACGCGCCTGATTGGTGAAGTTCGTGTCGGCGAGCAGCCACTTCGCCTCGCCCTTGATCTCGAAGCCTTCCTTGCCTGCAACCTCTTTCATCACCGCGTACCAGGTGGCGCGCGAATGGGCGAAGTCCTCCTCGACGCCGCCGAACAGCGACTTCAATTCGGGGCGCGTCTTCTTAAGCCACTGGAAGAGCGAGGCGTACATCGCGCCCTCGTTGGGCACGTTGCGGAACGCCCATTCGGAGATTTGGGCGAGACCACCCTTGATGGCGACGTCCGTGAAGATCGGGAACTGCAGCCCGCTGTCGCCGGCATCGCCGGCCTTCTTCTGAAGAATGCCGAAGAGCGGCTCGGCAACGTTCGAGCAGGTCGGGCCGATGCCGACCAGCGCCGGCGACGATGCGATGCGCCGCGTCACCGAGATGCCTTCCTCGGCATTGCAGCGATCATCGAAGTACTCGATGACGATCTTGCCCTTCGCGCCGTCGCCAAGCTTGACGCCGCCCGCCTTGTTGATCTCGTCGGCGGCGGCCTCGAGGGCTGCCTTGGAGTTGACGCCGAACGAGCGCACGACGCCCGACATGGCGCCGAATCCCGAAAGCTTGATCTCGCGCTCCTGGGCTGTGGTCGGCGCTGAGCTTGCCATCGCAAGACCAGCCATGACTGCCGAAGCCGCAAACAGGCGTATGATTGTCATACTGCAACCTCCCTTCGATTACGCTTCCTCGGTGGGCGTTATTTCTTTGTGCAGTGCAGCGTTCTCAATCGGCTGCTTTCCTGCGTTCGCCCATTAGGCACATTGAGGATGCTGGCACTGAGGAAGTCAAGCCAGCCGGACTTTCGCCTGATGATTATTATGCGCGAGAGAACGCGCCTTTCCGCAGCGCCGACTCATATCGAGCGATGTGCGGGCGAATTGAAGTTTCGGGCTACGGCTGCTACTCCACCGGAGCCCGATTGCCGAGCGCATCCCAGCCGGAGTGAATCCATCCATGACGACCCGCCGCAAGAGCCCTGAAGAGCTGCGCTCATACCGTTGGTTTGGCCCCGACGACCTCCGCGCCTTCGGCCACCGCTCGCGCGCCATGCAGATGGGTTACGGTCCGGAAGACTGGCGCGGCAAGCCGATCATCGCGATCATCAATACCTGGTCGGATCTGAATCAGTGCCACGCGCACTTCAAGCAACGGGTCGAGGACGTCAAGCGCGGCGTCCTGCAGGCGGGCGGCTTCCCGCTGGAGCTGCCGGCGATCTCGCTTTCCGAGCCGATCGTCAAACCGACGACCATGCTCTACCGCAACTTCCTCGCCATGGAGACGGAAGAGCTGATCCGCTCGCATCCCGTAGATGGCGTCGTCCTCATGGGTGGTTGCGACAAGACCACGCCTGGTCTGCTCATGGGCGCGACGAGCGCCGGTCTGCCCGCGATCTTCGTTCCGGCAGGCCCCATGCTGCGCGGCAACTGGCACGGCAAGATTCTGGGCTCGGGCTCCGATAGCTGGAAATATTGGGACGAGCGGCGCGCGGGCACGATCACGGAGAAAGATTGGCTCGACATCGAGGCTGGCATCGCGCGCAGCCATGGCACCTGCATGACCATGGGCACGGCGAGCACGATGACTGCGATCGCCGAGGCCATCGGCATGACGCTCCCCGGCGCTTCGTCCATTCCGGCGCCGGATGCCAATCACATGCGCATGGCGGCCGCTTCCGGACGGCGCATTGTCGAGATGGTGTGGGAGGACATGACGCCGGATCGCATCCAGACCCGCGATGCGTACGAGAATGCCGTCACGGTGGCCATGGCCATGGGCTGCTCGACCAATGCCGTGATCCACGTGATCGCGATGGCGCGTCGCGCGAAGGCGGCGATTGGCCTCGAGGACTTCGATCGTTTGAGCCGCACCGTGCCGGTCATCGCCAACGTGCGCCCGAGCGGCAAGACCTACCTCATGGAGGACTTCTTCTATGCGGGCGGCATTCTCGGTTTGATGGGGCGCCTGAAGGGGCATCTCCATCTGAACGCGCAGACAGTCGGGGGGAGTACGGTCGGCGAGAACATCGCGGATGCCAAGGTTTTCAACGACGACGTCATCCGCCCGCTCGACAATCCGATCTACGCTGAAGGCGCGCTTGCACTGCTCAAGGGCAATCTCGCGCCCGATGGCTGCGTGATCAAGCCGTCCGCCTGCGAGCCGCGCCTTCTGAAGCACACGGGCCCCGCGATCGTGTTCGACGATTATCCGTCCATGAAGAAGGCCGTCGATCGCGAGGACCTCGACGTGACGCCCGATCATGTGATGGTGCTGCGCAATGCCGGTCCGCACGGCGGTCCCGGCATGCCGGAGTGGGGTATGCTGCCCATCCCGACCAAGCTCGTGAAGCAGGGTGTGCGCGACATGATCCGCATTTCGGACGCCCGCATGTCGGGCACGAGCTACGGCGCGTGCGTGCTGCATGTCTCGCCCGAGTCCTTCATCGGCGGTCCGCTGGCGCTCGTGCGGACCGGAGATATGATCGAGCTCGACGTGCCCGCACGCACGATCAACATGAAGGTGTCCGACGCTGAGCTGGCGCGACGCCGCGCCGAGCTTCCGGAGCGCAAACCGCGCTACGAGCGTGGCTTCGGCTGGATGTTCACGAAGCATGTGCGCCAGGCGCACGAGGGCTGTGACTTCGACTTCCTCGAGACGGATCACGGCGCAGCGGTGCCGGAGCCGGAGATTTATTGAAGGCCGCGGTCGGCCGTTGATGCAAGTCAAGGCAGGCCTGTCGCCCTTCGGCTGCATTGCGTCTGCCTGCAAGCAGACAAGGTGGTAACCATGGCCAAGACACCGCAGCCGAAGAAGCCCCGGAACATTCTCCTGGCGACGGATCTGACCGCTGCCGGTGATCGCGCTTTCGACCGCGCCGTTCAGCTCGCCAAGGAATGGGGCGGCGGTTTGACGCTTTGCCACGTGGTCGAGGCCAGCTCGTTGCGCCCGATCGGCATCGAGCGCCGCATCCGCAATGTCGACGCCGAAATGACCGAGCTCGAGAAGCGCGCGAGCGCCGTGCTCAAGCAGGTCGTCTCGAAACACGTCGTGATCGGCGACCCTGCGGAGCGAGTGATCGAGCACGCGCGGGCCATCAAGAGCGATTTCGTCGTCACCGGGCCGGCCCACACGAAGATCCATGGCGAGAGGCTGCTCGGCAGCACGGCCGCGCGCATTCTGCGGCAGGCGCATGCGCCGGTGCTGGCCGTTCGCAGGCGCCCCACCGGCGCCTACAAGAACATCGCGGTCAGCGTGGACTTTTCGACAGCATCGCGGGATGCCGTGATCACAACCCGGGCTCTTTTCCCCACCGCGGCCCTGACACTCGTCAATGCCTTCGAAGTGCAACCCGATTGGTCTGGGCGTGCCTCAGCGAAGTCTCTCCATGAGATCGAAGCCGAGGAGCGGGCGCGCGTGAAGCGCATCGGCGAGCAGGAGATGGCGCGGCTTGCGGGCACGGAAGATCGGAAGATCAAATCCGTGATGATTGAAGGACAGCCGGGGCCGGTACTTTCCGATTATGTCGACGACAAGCGCCCCGATATGATCGTGACCGGTACGTACAGCCGCGCGGGCACGCCCGAGCACATGATCGGCAGCACGGCCGAGATCCTGCTCAACACCCTGCCCTGTGACGTGCTCGCCATCAGGCCGGAAGGCTGAGCGCCGGCTATGCCTGTCCGACGTGTTCCAGCACGGCCTTGGCGACCGCGTCCGGTTGATCGAGTTCGGCGAGATGGCCGGCGCCGGCGATGGTGGCGATTTTCGCACCGCCGGGAATGGCCTTCGCGATCTTGTCCGCGTATGAACGCGGCATCACGCGATCGCTCTCGCCCCAGATCAGCAGCGTCGGTGCTTTGATCAGCGGCAGGCGACGCTCGAGCTTCGTATTGCCGAGCGGCCAGAAGATGCGCGCCGCTGCCTCCGCCGCGCGCGTCTGCTCGATGGGCCATTCAACCGAGTTAGCGCCGGCCGGCATGGCCTTCAGCGCCTTGTAGATCTCGGCATCGGCGCAGAGCAGGCCCGGCACGTCGTCGGCGCGCTGCGCCCACACGTCCGCGGCCGGGTCCTTCTCATCGAACAAGCCGAACGGTGCGATCATCGCGATGCGCTTCACGCTTTGCGGCCAGAGTGCGGCGATCTCCGCAACGAACGAGCCGCCGACCGAACTGCCCGCGAGGTCTGCGCCATCGAGCCCCGCCTTCTCGAGTAACGTGCGCGCGGCGACGAGCCAGTCCAGATGCGTGTCGAGGATGTTGTGCCCCGTCGCGCCCGGAAAGCCAGGCATAGACGGCGCGATGACCGTGCGGCTTTCGGCAAGACGATCGAGAAAGGGTATCCAGCGCGGCAAGCCGCCGAAGCCGGCGAGAAAACCGATCTTCGGCCCGCTGCCCTTGGTCCACACGCGGCAGGGATGGCCGTTGACGTCGACGCTGGTGGTCTTGGGCTCGCTCAATGGACGCTCTCCCGTGATCGTTCTTTTCTCATGATCTGCGAGTCGGCTATTCAGCGGCCGCAGGTGCCGAACCGGCGAAGGCGGGCAACGACGCGCGTGCCGCCCGGTCCATTGGCTGTGGCCACCACTTGTTCTCCCACTCGGCGAACAGCGGTTTGAGACGCGGCATGACCTTCTCTGCGAAGAGGCGCGTGTTGTACTTCGTGAGGTCCTTCGACATGCTGCCGAACTGCATGAGCAGCATGAGCTGGCCGATGTTGAGCGTCTTGGCGAGCTCCATAAGCTGGTCGGTCACGTCATCCGGCGAGCCGACGATGACATAGCCGTTGTCGACGATGCCCTTCATGTCGCGCGCCAGCATCTGCATCTTCATCGCGGAGGGGGCTTGCGTCGACGGTCCCGCCTTGGAAGCTTCCGCTGCCATCTTCACCTGGCTCTCGAGGCCGGCGCGCTGCGTCGCCTCGGTCGTGTAGCCGGGCGGTGATGCAAAGCGCGGATCGACGTGCAGGCAGCGGCCATAGAAGTACTCGGCCGGCTCCGTGTAGAGGTCCATGGCCTGCTGGCGGCTCTCGGCAACGCCGACGACTTGCGCAAAGCCTGCGCGGTACGGATTGCGGTCCTTGCCGAGGCGATCCATCTCGGCCCAGAAGCCCTTCATGACATTCTGGGCCATCTTGTAGCCGTAGTAGGAGAGGTAGCAGAACACGTAGTCGCGCTCGGCGGCCCACCGCCATGTCTCGACGGAGCCGGCGCCTGGAATCCAGATCGGCGGATGCGGCTGCTGGATCGGCCGCGGCCAGATGTTGACGTAGCGCTGCTGGTTGAACCGGCCGTTGAAAGCGAACGTGTCCTTCTCCTGCCACGCGCGCATGACGAGATCATGCGCTTCATTGTAGCGTTCACGGAGCTGGCTCGGGTTGGCGCCGTACGCGTACGTCGTGTCCATGGGCGTGCCGACAGGAAAACCTGCAATCAGCCGCCCGCCCGAGATGCAGTCGATCATCGCGAATTCTTCCGCGACGCGCGTCGGCGGATTGTAGAGCGCGAGGCTGTTGCCCATGACGCAGATCGCGGTGTCGGTCGTGCGCCGCGCCAGCGCCGTCGCGATCAGGTTCGGCGAGGGCATGAGGCCGTAGCCGTTCGAGTGATGCTCGTTGCAGCAGATGGCGTCGTAGCCGCACTCCGCCGCGTACTCGAGCTCATCGAGAAAGTCGTTGTACATGTGGTGCGCGCGCTTGGGGTCAAACAGCGAGGAATGAATGTCGACCCAGACGGACGGATGCTTCTCCTTGAAGTCGTCTGGCAGCTCCGTGTAGGGCATCAAATGGAACCAGAGCATTTTCATGGGTCGTGCTCCCTAGTGTTCGGCGCCCTGGCCGATCGTGTTCGTTATGAGCTATTGCCGAAAGTGTGTGGGAAGTCCGCGCACGGCGCAAGTGCTCCTGTGGGCGTGCCGCTGGATCAGCGCTGCAATGCCACTCTTTCGGCGAGATAGTTCTCGATATCCCGGCGCGTTCGCAACGTGATGACTTCGCCTTGATAGCCCTCCAGCATTGCGGCGACGCGCGGACCGAGCTTGTGCGGGTAGCTCCAGACGTAGCGCAGAAACTCCCAATCGAGACGCTCGGGGCATCCGTCGGCGAGGTCCGGTCGCGTTCGGCCATAGCCTTTGAGAACCCGTTTCAGTACGCGCATCACGTTGAGCCAGCGCGGCGTGTCGAGCAGGAAAGCCGTGTCCGCGCGCGGGAGGCGGATGTCGAGTGTCCGGCTGTAGTCGCCGTCCATGATCCAGCGCGGCCCGTTTGCCAGCTCTTCGACCTGACGACGCCATTCGTCCGGATGGGGCTCTTTCCAGCCTGCACGCCAGAAATGCCGATCGAGATGGACCAGAGGCAATCCCGTCTGCTCGGCGAGACGCCGGGCAAATGTCGATTTTCCCGCGCCGGGACTGCCGAGGACGAGCACGCGCTCCATGACCGCGTTCAACCATTCGTTCGAGCGCTACACTCTGTCGACTACTCGGCTGCCACCGGCCGGAATGCCGGCAGCGCCGCGCGCGCCGACCTCTCCATCGGCTTCGGCCACCACCTGTCTTCCCACTCGGCGAACAGCGGCTTCAGCTTCGGCATGACCTGCTCGGCGAAGAGCCTGGTATTGTACTTCGTCAGCTCCTTGGACATGTTCCCGTACTGGAGGAGCAGCATGAAGTGGCCAACGTTGAGCGTCTTGGCGACGTACTCGAGCTGTTCGGCGACGTCCTTCGGCGAGCCGACGACGACGTAGCCGCGCTCGACGATGTCCTCCATGTTGCGCGCGACCATGTTGAAACGCGTACCGGCTGTCGTGCCCGTCGTGACGCCGGCGAGCTGGTCCTTGGACTTGTTGTGGCCTGCCTGCGCGCTTTCGTTCTGCGCGCGTGCGGCTTCCTCGGCGGCCCGCTTGACCTGGCTTTCGAGGCCCGCGCGCATGGTCGCCTCGGTATTGTAACCGGGCGGCGAGGCAAAGCGCGGATCGACGTGGAGGCAGCGCCCGTAGAAGTACTCGGCGGCCTCGGCGTAGCGCTCCATGGCCTCGGAGCGGCTCTCGGCGACCCCGACGAACTGGAGGAAGCCCGCGCGGTATGGATTACGATCCTTGCCGAGCCGGTCCATCTCATCCCAAAAGCCCTGCATGGTCGCCTGCCCGGCCTTGTAGCCGTAGTAGGAGAGGTAGCAGTAGACGTAATCCATCTCCGCGCACCACCGCCACGTCTCGACGGAGCCGCCGCCGGGGATCCAGACGGGCGGATGCGGCTGCTGGATCGGCCGCGGCCAGATGTTGACGTAACGCTGCTGGTTGAAGCGGCCATTGAAGGCGAACGTGTCCCTTCTCCTGCCGGGCACGCATCACGAGGTCATGCGCTTCGAGATACCGCTCGCGCAGCATGGAAGGGTTCTGGCCGTACGCGAATGTCGTGTCCATCGGCGTGCCGACGGGGAACCCCGCAATGAGCCGTCCCCCCGATATGCAATCGATCATCGCGAACTCTTCCGCGACGCGCGTCGGCGGATTGTAGAGCGCGAGGCTGTTGCCCATCACGCAGATCGCCGTATCGGTCGTTCGCCGCGCCAGCGCCGTCGCGATCAGGTTCGGCGAGGGCATGAGGCCGTAGCCGTTGGAGTGGTGCTCGTTGCAACAGATCGCATCGAAGCCACAGTCCGCCGCGAACTCCATCTCGTCCATGAAGTCGTTGTACATGTGGTGGGCGCGCTTGGGGTCGAACAGCGAGGAATGGATGTCGACCCACACCGAGGGATGCTTGTCCCGGAAATCGTCGGGCAGCTCGGTGTACGGCATGAGGTGGAACCACAGCAGCTTCATGGGGCACGCTCCTGAGAGTTCTGGGGGCTCGCGGTCTCCTCGCTGGGCGGCATGGGTTGCCGCTCGTCATCTTCTTGCCGGCCCGGGCCGGAATGTCAGCAGGTGTCCGGACAGAGTGAGTCAATCGCCCGCCGGACACAAGGGGCGATGGTAAAAGCCCCGCTTTTGCGCCGATCGCCGGCACTTTGCGGTGCACAAGGAATATCTCCCGTGCAGCTCATGCAACTGTCATCGGCCAGAACCCGCCGATAGCTTGACAGCCGCCGGAAAATCGCACTTCTCTAGTCCCGTTTCTGCGTCGAGTTGTCGCCTGCGGCCGGGGTGGCACAATCTGCTCGCACAGCTTCACCAAATCATCGATCGGCCAATTGCAGGAGATGCAACATACGTCGTCCAATGCGCGCAGGTCCGGAGCGCGAACCTACCGGCCCCAGAATCAATGAATCCATCCGCTCGCGAACCGTGCGCCTGATCGATGCGGATGGGGAGAACGTGGGCGTCGTGGAGACGCTCGACGCGCTTCGCAAGGCAGAGGAAGCCGGGCTCGACCTCGTCGAGGTGTCGCCCGACGCCAGCCCCCCGGTCGCTAAGATCCTGGACTATGGCAAGTTCAAGTTCCAGGAGCAGAAGAAGCAGGCCGAGGCCCGCAAGAAGCAGAAGATCGTCGAGATCAAAGAGATCAAGATGCGTCCCAGCATCGATGATCACGACTACGACGTGAAGATGCGCGCCATCAAGCGCTTCTTCGAGGAAGGCGACAAGGTGAAGGTGACCTTGAGGTTCCGCGGTCGCGAAATGGCCCATCAGCAGCTCGGCATGGCCGTGCTTCAGCGGGTCAAGGCCGAGGTCCAGGAGATCAGCAAGGTCGAGTCCGAGCCGCGCCTCGAAGGCCGTCAGATGGTCATGGTGCTGGCGCCAAAATAGCCCTGCGCCGCCAGCGGTTGGCCGCGGCGGCAGCCCAATGGCAGGCCGGGCGGCACCGGGGTGGCGCCGCCGCCTGCCCGTGCGGTTGAAATTCCGTTGAAATCGTTCCATGAGTGGCGCCGCCCGCGCATATGCGCCCGGCGGCCGCGCCTCATTGCGAGACCCGTTCATGAAATTCACGTTCAACTGGCTCCGGGACCACCTGGACACGAACACGCCACTCCATGAGATCGTCGACCGCCTGTCGATCATCGGTCTCGAGGTCGAAAGTGTCGAGGAGCCGGCCAAGGCGCTGAACCCGTTCGTCGTCGCGCGGGTGGTGGATGCCAAGCAGCATCCCAATGCGGACAAGCTCCGCGTTTGCCAGGTCGATACGGGAAGCGGCGTGGTCGAGGTCGTCTGCGGCGCACCCAACGCGCGCGCCGGCATGATCGGCGTCTTCGCGCCACTCGGCAGCTATATCCCAGGCACGGGCATCACACTCGACAAGCGCCCCGTGCGCGGCGTCGTGTCGAACGGCATGCTGGTCTCCGAGCGGGAGCTCGAGCTCTCCGAGGATCATGAGGGTATCATCGACCTTGGCGAGACCCACGCGAAGGACGTCGGCAAGCGCTATGTCGACGTCATGGGCCTCGATGACCCGGTCGTCGAGGTCAAGCTGACGCCGAATCGCCCGGACTGCACGGGTGTCCGCGGAATCGCACGCGACATCGCGGCATGCGGTCTCGGCAAGCTCAAGCCCGAGCTTGCGACGCCCGGCGTCGAGGGCAAGTACGAGTGCCCGATCGACATCCTGCTCGAATTCCCGCCGGAGCTGGCGCACGCCTGCCCGGTGTTCGCCGGGCGATATATTCGCGGCATCAAGAACGGTGCTTCACCCGCCTGGGTGCAGCAGCGTCTCAAGGCGATAGGCCTCAGGCCGATCAACGCCGTCGTCGACGTGACCAACTACGTCAGCATGGACCGCGGCCGGCCACTTCACGTCTACGACGCAGATCAGGTGCTCGGCGCAATCCGCGCGCGCAATGGCCGCAACGGCGAGCGGTTCCTGGGTCTCGATGGCAAGGAGCACCTCGTCGAGGACGGCATGTGCGTCATTGCCGATACGCAGCGCGTGCTCGGCTTCGGCGGCATCATGGGGGGCGAGGAGTCCGGCTCGACGCATGAGACGACGAACGTCCTCATCGAATGCGCCTACTTCGATCCGCTGCTGACCGCTGCGACCGGTCGCAAGGCGGGCCTGCAGACCGATGCGCGCTACCGCTTCGAACGCGGCGTCGATCCGGCCTTCATCAAAGGCGGCCTCGATCTCGGCACGCGCCTCATGCTGGATTTCGTCGGCGGCGAGCCCTCGCGCGCCAAGGTGGCTGGAAAAGAACCCATCAAGAAGACGGTGATCTCGTTCGCGTTCTCGCGGGTGAAGAAGCTTGCGGGGCTGGACATCAAGCCGGCAGAAGCCCGCAAGACCCTCGACGCGCTGGGCTTCCAGGTCGAAGGGCCAGGCGACACGGTCAAGGTGACCGTCCCGACCTGGCGTCCGGACGTGCACGGCTCCGCGGATATCGTCGAGGAGGTCGCGCGCATTGCCGGTCTCGACAAGGTGCCGCCGGTGGCCATGCCGCGCCAGCACGGCGTGACGCGCGCGGTCCTGACAGAGGTGCAGCGGCGCGCCCGGCGCGCGCGCCGTGTACTCGCGACCCGCGGCATGGTCGAGGCTATCACGTGGTCCTTCACGCCGCGCCCCTGGGCCGAGCATTTCGGCGGCGGCAGCGATGCGCTCGAACTCGCCAATCCCATCTCGACCGAGATGAGCTCCATGCGCCCGAGCCTGTTGCCCGGCTTGCTGGCGGCGGCACAGCGCAATCGCAATCGCGGCTTCGGCGATGTCGCACTCTTCGAGGTCGGTCAGGCCTATAAAGGCGACCGGCCCGAGGATCAGCTCCTGCTTGCGTCCGGCGTGCGCCTCGGCGCGGCACAGCTCCTGGGGCACGGCCGCCACTGGGATGGCGCTGCCAAGCCTGCGGACGTCTTCGACGCGAAGGCCGACGCCGCGGCACTGCTGGCTGCGCTGGGTATCGATCCCGCCCGGGCGCAGGTCACGCGCGATGCGCCAGCGTGGTTCCATCCCGGCCGCTCGGGAACCCTGCGGCTCGGGCCGAAGGTCGTGCTCGCATATTTCGGCGAGATCCATCCAGCGACGCTCAAGACGCTCGATGTCACGGGACCGGCGGCAGCTTTTGAGGTGTTCATCAGCGGCCTGCCGGCGGAAAAGCGCAAGGCGCGCGCGCGGGCCCCGCTTGCGGCGGCGGACCTCTTGCCGGTCACGCGCGATTTCGCCTTCCTGCTCGACCGTGATGTGGCGGCGGGGGACGTCGTCAGGGCGGCGTCTGGCGCCGACAAGGCGCTCATCTCGAATGTTCGCGTGTTCGACCTGTTCGAGGGTGAGGCCATCGGCGCCGGCAAGAAGTCGCTCGCCATCGAGGTCACGCTGTCGCCGAGTGAGAAGACACTGACCGACGCCGAGATCGATGCGGTCTCCAAGAAGGTCATCGCCGAGGTCAAGAAGGCGACGGGCGGCGACGTCCGCGGCTGATTAGCCGGAGGCCCGAATTGGTGGAACATCGGACGCCTGCCGGCGTTCGACCATCAGGGCTGTAATAAAACTGTCATAATTGTCTTGCGACTCGGAGCTGAGAGGACCAAGTTCTCCAGCTTGGCCCGCACCCTGGCGCGCGTGTCGCCAGGATCGAAGAGGCGCGAAATGTCGGCGACCTTCGTATTGCTCCAGCTTGCTGGCTTCGTGGCGCTGCTGCTGTGGGGCATGCGCATGGTCCACACGGGCATGGTGCGCGCCTTCGGCGGCAACCTGCGCCAGTTTCTTGCGACCGGCCTCAAGAGCCGTTGGAAGGCGTTCCTCGCCGGCATGGGCATCACGGCGCTTCTGCAGAGCAGCACCGCGACCGCGCTCATGTCCACGAGCTTCATCGCGGCCGGCTTTATGACGATCGTGCCGGCTCTCGCCGTCACGCTCGGCGCCAATGTCGGCACGACGCTGATCGTGCAGGTGCTGAGCTTCAAGGTGTCGGCCGTGGCGCCCCTGTTCATGCTGGTCGGCGTGATCGCCTTCAATCGGGGCGGCAAGTCGCGCACGCGCGATCTCGGGCGCGTGTCGATCGGCATCGGCCTCATCCTGCTCGCTCTGCATCTGATCGTGGCGACCATCGAGCCAGTCGAGAAGACGGCCGCGCTGCGTGAGTTGTTTGCGCTCGTTTCGGGCGATCCGATCATCGACATCGTGCTCGCTGCGCTGCTTACCTGGGCCGCCTATTCGAGCATTGCGGCTGTGCTGCTGATCATGACACTCGCCGAGCATCAGATCATCACGCCGGTTGCAGCCGTCGCGTTGGTTCTCGGTGCCAATCTCGGCAACATCATCCCGCAATACTTCGCCGCCGGCTCGAACAAGGCCGCGCGCCAGCTCGCGCTCGGCAATTTGATCGTGCGTTTTGTCGGCTGCCTTGTCGCGCTGCCTATGATGCCGTGGCTTGCCGAGGCCATGGCGGCGTTGGATTCGAGCCCGGCACGCCAGGTCGCCAACTTTCACACGTTCTTCAATGTCGCGCTGGCCATCGCCTTCATCGGCCTGCTCGATCCGCTCGCGCGGATCTGCGCGAAGCTCATTCCCGCAGGCCCGGCCGCCGACGATCCCGGCGCGCCGCAGTATCTCAAGCCCGCCGCCATTCAGACGCCGAGCCTCGCGCTCGCGGATGCCACGCGCGAGGTGTTGCGCATGGTCGACATCGTAGAAGCGATGTTGACGACGTTTCTGGAGGCGCTGCGGAACGACGATCGCAAGCTTCTTGCGACGCTCGCCGACAAGGACGACGATCTCGATCGGCTGCACAACGCGGTCAAGCTGCATTTGACAGAAATCATGCGGCAGGAGGGCTTGAGTGACGTCGACGACAAGCGTTGCTCGGATATTCTCGCTTTCACGATCAATCTCGAGCACATCGGCGATATTCTGGACAAGAACCTGCGCGAGCTCGCGCAGAAGAAGATCAAGCACAAGCTCAAGTTCTCCGACGACGGGCTCGATGAGATCACCAACATGCACCGATGCCTGCTGGACAATCTCCATCTCGCGACGAGCGTCTTCGTGCTGGGTGATGTGCAGTCGGCGCGGGCGCTTCTCGCCGAGAAGGATCGGATGCGCGATCTCGAGCAGGCGGCGAACGACAATCACCTGCGGCGGCTTCGCGAAGGCAAGACGCGGAGTATCGAGACGAGCTCGCTCCACATCGACATCACGCGCGACCTGAAGCGCATCACGGCGCATATCGCGTCGGTCGCTTATCCGATTCTGGAGCGATCCGGCTCGATCCGGCGCACGCGATTGGTCGATGAGGGCAAGGCGTCGGCCGAGCCGGAGAGCCGGGCGAACTGAGCGGTATCAGTCCCCTCTCCCCGCCCTTGCGGGGAGAGGGTCAGGGTGAGGGGCGGCGGCATACGCAAACGTCGCGCAAGTTTCCGCCCCTCATCCTAACCTTCTCCCCGTAAACACGGGGAGAAGGGACAGGAAGCGTTCGTTGCAGCGGTGTGTCCCTGTCGCCATGGCCGCCGCGGGCATGGCACCACGGGATGGTTGCGAAGCACCTCTTCCCAGCAGCCCGCGGCAAGAAAATCATGTCAGCCGGCCTGTAAGCCGGGTTCTGTCTGGAGGCGAACCTCCGCGACGGCCATTCATCTGGGGCGCCGATTGCTCGACGCCTCGTGCAACCAACCCGGGCAGCGGCGTGGACCACGCCTGACGCCGCGAGCGAACCCGCCGCGCCATGCCGCCCCTATTCGGTTTTGCTCCCGGTGGGGTTTACCTTGCCACCTCTGTTGCCAGAGGCGCGGTGCGCTCTTACCGCACCCTTTCACCCTTGCTGCCGCGGGCGAGCCCGCTTCGGCGGTTTGCTTTCTGTGGCACTTTCCCTGGGGTTGCCCCCGGCGGCCGTTAGCCGCCACCGTCGATCCATGGAGCCCGGACTTTCCTCCACCGGTACGCAGCCTTTCGGCACCCGGCAGCGACCGTCCGGCCGGCTGACATGCAGGACATAAGGGGTGCATCGGCGCGCGCGTCAAGCGCCGCGCGCCAGCGCAGTTAGCGGGCGGCTGGCGCGTTCCAGCCCATAACGGACTTGATCTCGAGGTATTCCTCGATGCCGTGCTGGCCCCATTCGCGGCCGTTGCCGGACTGGCGATAGCCGCCGAATGGTGCCGCAGGATCGGCCGGTGCCATGTTCACCGTCACCATGCCGGCGCGCACCTGCCGTGCCACGTTCTTGGCCCGCTCGCGGTCCGACGAATGGACGTAGCCGGCGAGGCCGAACATGTGGTCGTTGGCGATGCGCACCGCGTCGGCCTCATCCTTGTAGGGCATGATGGAGAGCACGGGGCCGAAGATCTCCTCGCGTGCGATCCGCATCTCTGGGGTCACGTCCGCGAAGACGGTCGGCTTCACGTAATAGCCCTGGTTGAGGCCTTCGGGCTTGCCGGGGCCGCCCGTCACAAGGGTCGCGCCCTCGGAAATGCCGGCTTCGATGAGGCCTTGGATCTTGCGCCACTGCAGGTCCGAGACGACGGGCCCCATATCGCTGTCGGCCGCCTTCGGATCACCCACCTTCACGCTGAGCGCCGCGGCCTTTGCGATCTCGGCGACCTCGCTCATACGCCCAGCCGGTACAAGCATCCGCGTCGGCGCATTGCATGACTGGCCGGAATTGCGGAAGCAGAGCTTGACGCCTTCCGTCACCGCCTTCGACCAGTCGACGTCATCGAGCAGGATGTTCGCCGACTTGCCGCCGAGTTCCTGGCCGACGCGCTTGACGGTCGGCGCAGCTCGGATCGCGACGTCGATGCCTGCGCCCGTCGAGCCGGTGAAGGACATGCAGTCGATGCCCGGATGCTCGGCCATGGCCTGCCCGACGATCATGTCGCCATGCACGAGGTTGAAGACGCCTGCCGGCACGCCGGCTTCCTCCAGCATCTCGGCAATAAGGATCGCGGAGAACGGCGCGAGCTCGGATGGCTTGAGCACCATCGTGCAGCCGGCGGCGAGCGCGGCCGCGACCTTGCAGGAGATCTGGTTGGCCGGCCAGTTCCAGGGCGTGATCATACCGATGACGCCGATCGGCTCGCGCAGGATCTCGGTGGCGCCGTGCGCCTCCTCGAAGGGATAGGTCTTGAGTATGCCGTGCATGGTGCGGAAGTGGCCCATGCCGGCGCCAGACTGGAAACGCGTCGCGAAGGAAAGCGGCGCACCCATCTCGCGGCTGATCACCTCGCCCATTTCGCCGAAGCGCCGCTTCCAGATTGCGCCGATTTTTTCCAGGAGTGCGAGGCGCTCCTCGCGCGAGGATGCCGCGAAGGCGGGAAAGGCCGCGCGTGCTGCAGCGACGGCGCGGTCCACGTCGGCCTTGCTGCCGAGTGCGACCTTGGCGAAGGGCTGCTCAGTCGCGGGATTGATGACGTCGATCTCGCGCGCGCCCGAGGGATCGACCCAGGAACCGTTAATGAAGTACTTCAGGCCCTTGTCGAATGTCATGCTCGTTCTCCCGCAAAAATCCTCATTGCATCGCAGCGCGATGGCTGTTCGCGCCAGCTTTAGGCCCCGGCGCGTCCTGGATCAACGGTTTGGCGCGCTTAGGTGGTTTGTGCGGCGCACGCTTCGGCCGTGCGAGAACGGACCTTTTTCCTTGCAAGGCCGGCGGGGATGCCCCACCTTAATCACAGCGGCGCGCAGCGACGACCTGCACTGTGCGCGTCTCGAAGAAGCGACGAACGGTTTCATCGGCCACGGTGATCGGTTCGTGCAGCGACAGGGCTAATGGGGGGCGGGGTGCCCTGAACCCGCGCGATAGGGTCATCCGACCGGTGAGCGGGAGGACACCCATGCATGTTGCCTCGATACTGAAGGTGAAGGGACACACCGTCGAGACCGTGCGTTCCGACGCCAATCTGAAGACGGTGGCCGGCCGCCTCGCGGACAAACGCATCGGCGCGGTGGTGGTGACGGACCGGACCGGCGAAATTGCCGGCATCGTTTCCGAGCGCGATATCGTTCACGCGCTCGCCAGGGAAGGCGCAGGCGCTCTCGATTGGTCGGTCGCGGAGATCATGACCCGCGATGTTCTCACCTGCACGGAAGACGACACGATCGACGAACTCATGAGCCGCATGACCGTGCGGCGTTGCCGCCACCTTCCCGTGGTGGCCAGCGGTCGTCTTGCCGGCATCATCTCCATAGGCGATGTCGTGAAGCACCACATCGCCGAGGTCGAGATGGAGGCCATGGCCATGCGCGATTACATCGCCACGGCCTGAGGCACGACGACGAAAGCCGCGCCGTGCGGTCGGGCACGGCGCGGTTTGCATTTCAGTTCAGCGGCAGCTTCCGACGCGTTAAGCGCGCCAGCCATTGCGCCGCTCATTGGCGGCATTGACGAGCGAGGACGTGATTTCGCTCCGGTTGATGCCGATATCGCGAAGCATCCGATCGTCGAGCGCGTAAAGTTCCTTCTCGGCCTTCCGGAAGGACCGATAGCGAATATAACCGGCAACCGCCTTCATTATGATGCCGGCCATTGCGGCCGCCGCTCCGGTTAATGGAGTCGGCAGCTTTCCTTCGGCGGCGCCGTAGGGCGCGCCGATTTCACACTTCTGCATAGACATTGGAAAAATTTCTCGTAGCTCGAGTTGAGACTGAATGTGAGTTTCGTGCGATCAGGCGATATTAGATCGTCGGATGCCGTTCACATTCCAAATGAGTTGGCAAATGGGTTGCCAAATGCCCTGGACGAGGTGCGGTACCGTCCAATGGCGCACCACATGTTTACGTACGCGTACTGCTGGCATTTTCGGCGACATTGCAGTCGCGCTCAGAAAAGCGGCAGTGTCCGGCGTCGTCTGAGGCGCGCCGTCTTTCGTGTGCATCGCGCTCATGGTGGTGCTCTCGCTCATTGTCATCTCTCCTCTGAGACATCTTGCGCGTCGGCCGAGGATTAACCGCGCGAAGCGGAGGTTAATCTCATGCTTCGGCGGTTTTGATAATCCGCAGTTGCGGACAAAGATTGCGGAATTCCGTTCGCAGATCCGTCGGCTGCCGTGCTAGATAGGTTCATCCCAGGGAGTGAATGAAACGGCGCGGAAGGCGCCCGTCTTTCGAGACGGGCGGACGATGTGCGCGGCCCACTTGCTGTAGCGGCTCATGAGCGTGCAGGTAAGCCATGCGACAGCCCGATGAAATGCTGGTGATGGTGCGGGTCGCCGACCGCGGTGGTTTCACCGCGGCGGCAGAAGAGGTCGGCCTTACGCCGTCGGCCGTGGCCAAGCTCGTGCAGCGTCTCGAGGTGCGTCTCGGCGTACGTCTGCTCAACCGGACAACGCGGCGCGTGACGTTGACCGCCGAGGGCGAGCGGTACGTCGGGCGTGCGCGCAAAATTCTTGCCGATATCGACGAGTGCGAAGCCGACGTCATGGCGCAAGGATCGGCGCCGCGCGGCGAGATCAGGGTCGCGTGCGCGACAGGCGTCGGCTTTACCACGATCGTCGGGGCTCTGCCGCGCTTCCGCGAGCGCTACCCGGATGTTCGCGTCGAGTTCACGATCGGCAGCCGCCGCATCGATATCGTCGAGAACCAGATCGACGTGGCTATTCGGCTCGGCACGCTGCCGGATAGCTCGCTCGTGGTCCGCAAGCTCGCGACCTTCCGGCGTATCCTCTGTGCGTCCCCGACTTATCTCGCGAATGCGCCACGCCTCGAGACATCGGACGATCTCATGATGCACGAGTGCCTTTTCTCGACATCCGCGCCCGAGCTCGGTCTCTGGCCATTCAAGGATAGCGGCGGCCGCACGCGCAGGATCAAAGTGTCCTGCCGCTACGCGTTCGACGATGGCATGGCCTGCTATCTCGCGAGTCTTGCTGGCGTGGGCATCATCCGCATTTCCAACGAGCAGGCGGCGCGGGCGCTCAAGGTCGGCCGCCTCGTGCCGGTCCTCGAGGCCGAACATGTACCCGAGGCCGTCCAGTTGGCCGCGGTCGTGCCGCAGGGGCGGCAAAACTCACCCAAGGTCCGCGCCTTCATCGACTTCCTCGCGGACGCTTACGAGAAAGAGGGCTGGCGGTAGTCGGGTGGGGGCCTGTAGGAGGCTTCGATTTTCTAGTCGGGGGCACTCGGCGCTCTCAGCTGCAACAGCCAGAGCGTCGAGGCCCCCAGCAGCAACCCGGCGCCGCCATAGATCGCCAGAGGCGGCAGCATGGGAATGATCAGGCCCGCAGCCAGCGGTCCAGCGCCGGCACCGATGTCGCGCCAGGTTGCCTGCCGCGCCAAAGCCGGGACGCGCTGGGTACCCGGGTAGATCTCCGCCGCGACCGGTGCTGAAAGCGGCCCGGCGATAGCCCGCAGCACGATCGTGCCGATGGCGCCGAGCCATAGCCAGAAGCCAGACCCCGCCAGAAACACCAGAGCCAGGGCCGTCACCAGCGACATCACGACGAGCACGCGCAGCGCACCGAAGCGGCGGCCGAGCATTCCTCCGAGCGGTGCGAACAGGATCTCGCTTGCGTAGCGCAACGACATGGCGATCCCGGCTGCGAGGACCGCGCCCCTCGGAAAGTTTGCGGCTGCAAGCAGCCCAAGCCCGAAGATGAAGATGCCGTCGATCGTGAACCCGACCGAGAACGACCAAATGCTCAGCGGGCCCGGCCGCTCGAAACGCGGCCCCGCCAATCGCGTGGGCTCTCGCTGTGCAGGGATGCGAAGCGCGAACACTGGGGCGAGCAAAGCTACGGCTGTCAGCGCGAGAAAGACGCTTCGCGGGCCATATGCGGTCGCGAGCAAGGCGCCGCCGATCAGGCCGACCGTCGGGCCGACAGCGATAATCGCGCGCGATCGGCCGACCCGCTCGGCCGCCCCGATGAGGATCGCGGTCGGCAGCGCCTGGTTGGCGATGTTCATCGCGGCATAGGACAGCCCCCAGATAAGTCGGGCAACCAGAAGCAGCCAGATGCCCGAGCCGACGGCGTACATGAATGTCGAGGCGATGGCGCCGAACGAGGCCAGCAGGCACGCGGCGCGTGGGCCCTTGGTCGCATAGAAGCGGCCCACCCAGCCATAACCGGCGATCCGGACGAGCCGGTTTGCAGCCAGCAGAACACCCGCCTCTGGTAGGGTAACGCCGAACGTGGCGGCATAGAGCGGGAGGAGCAGGTACAGCAGCGTGTCACCCGGCAACGCGAGCGCCAGCGTCAGTGCTGCCGCGCGAGATGCTTCGTCGGCCTGCCGCTCTGCGCCGGTGTCATCAGACGGTGATGGAGCGTCTGTATAGTTCACGTCATCCACCGTCCGGAAACCGCATGCTGGGCCGCTCAATCGGCAAGCCGGCCACAATAGGCGTCGTGCGGATGCACGCAAGCAAGTTCGCGTCGCGGTGGGAATTCGACGTAGATACATGATCTTGTGGTGCGGACGGTGGGAATCGAACCCACACGACGTTGCCGTCTCAGGATTTTAAGTCCTGTGTGTCTACCAGTTCCACCACGTCCGCAGCGCGAAGCCGGACCCAAGGGCCCGGCTTCGGACAACTCGGCTATAGATCGCCCGGCTTCCTTCGACAACTGCGCGTGTGGCGTTCGCCACGATCGGCCTCAGCGGAAGAAGGCGTCGGCGCGCATGCCCGGCAGGAGCGGTGAGGTGCCTTCGAGGTCGATCATCACTTCCATGACCTCGACGTCAGTGGAACGGCGCGCGCCGCGCGAGCCCATCCGCGGCATGGCGAGCGCGGGCGCAAGCTCGGTCACCGTGCCGCTGAACTCGCGGCCTGGAAACGCCGTGCTCCGCACGAACACCTGCTGGCTGCGCTTGATCTTTGCCACGTCCTGCTCGTCGACCTCGGCGCGTACGCGCATCAGGCTCAGATCGCCCATCACGATCAGTGCCTGCTCGGCGGCTGGCGCGGCGAGCTCGCCGGGCCTGGCGTTGATCTGCAGTACGGAGCCCGAGAGCGGCGCCCGAATGCGCATCTTCTCGACGGCCTCCTCGGCGAGCGTGAGCTCGGCGCGGGCGGCGATCAGCGCCGCTTCGAGGCGATTGGGCGCTGGAACCTTGGACTTGGCATGGGCGGCCGCGAGGGCGACCCGCTCGCGGCGCAGCTTGTCCTCCGCCTGTGAAAGCTGGTTGCGTGCCTGAAGCAGATCCTGCGCGTTGCCGGGAGCCTTGCGGTCCGCGGCGAGCACGCCGTCGAGGGCGAAGCGGGCATTGGTGGCCGCGCGCTCGGCAGCGTAGAGGGCGTCCTCCGCCTTGCGGACCTCTTCGCGACCGGCCGTCTCCGCCTGCGCGTCGCGATCGCGCTGGCGCACCGAGACCTCGGCTTCAGCCGCAGCAAGGCGCGCGCGGGCTTCCTTGTCGTCGAGCCGGATGAGGACGTCACCCTTGGTGACGCGGTCGCCGACTTGAGCATTCACCTCCAGAATGCGACCCGGCGCCAGGCTGCCGACGCGGATCTGACCGGAGCGCGGCTCGACGCGGCCCGGGGCGGCCGCAATCCACGTGGACTGGCGGCGATCCGGAAGGGTTTGCGCCGCAGGCGTTGCCGTGGGCGAGATGGCCGCCGCGAGCTGCTTTGGCGCGTACATGGGGACGAGGACGCACGCCGCGCCGGCCGCAACGAGGCTCAGCATGAAGGCGATGCGACGGCCCCGCTTCGGGAGGCCGGACTCGACGGGCATGGCTTGTGAATGGCTCGTGCTCAGGTGCGGCTGCATGACAAATTCCTCCAGGATCGCCCCTCGGGGCCTTGCACAGAGCTCTCCCTGCGCTTGTTCGACACCGGCACCGTATGGCCCTCGGTCCGGGTGGTCTGTTTCGAAGGGAACAGGTCCGCGCGACTTCGGCGAGGGCGGCGAATTTCCTCGCCTGTTATCCGGGTAACAGCGGGATCCAGCGCGCGATGCGAGGTTCTCATCGCAACGTCATGAGAACGCATCAAAGGAGAGTGCCATGCTGGGTCAGATCACGAAGTACCGCGACGACCTCGGGTTCGGCGTCATCGCGGCGGACGACGGGCGCCGGTATCGCTTCGCGCGCAAGCAGATCCTCAGCGCCGCTGCTGATCTGGTTGGTCAGGAGGTCGATTTTCTGATTTCTGCCAACCAGCCGGCCGAGATCATCGTTGTCTCAGGCTCGCCATGGACGGCTTTCGGCGGCATTGCCGGTAGTGCTTGAAGGTCGTGCTGATGAACAATGGAAAATAGCGCACCCTCCAGATCGCCATCTGGAGGGTGCGCTGCATTTGGCACTCTGCCCTGGGTGGCACTCTGCCCTGGCGACCGATGCGTACGAGCCACCGGCATGAGCGCCAGCGGTTCGCAAATGGGTGAAGATTTGGATTGCCCGACTATCTCGAATGTGGACGCAGGACGGGCGCGCGCAGCCAGAGAAGGTTGGGGCAGAGCGTGTTGGCGCAGTGACGCGCGCTCGACGCGCTCTCCGCTGTAAGCACAATCGGCGAGGCCACAGCAAAGGTGCCGATGATGCTGCCGGCGAGGACGGCTGCGATCATGGCCAGGCGACGAGGATTCTTCAGCGTGTGCATGGCAGCGGCTCCACATCGACGAGTGTGCCGCAAGTCTGTCAGGCGTGGCTGTAGCAAAGCTGTTCCAGCGGGAACAATCCACGCTTTTCTGAACTAAAGCGTCGGACGCTTCAGGCAGTCGAGCGCGCCACAGGACTCGCCGAGGCTTCGTCTTGCGGCCTGAGATGCCGTTCCTCAGCCGCGATCGGGCCATTCCTGCCCTCTACCCGGAGCCCTTTGAGCAGCCATGTGGGGACGATGCCGAAGCCTTTGACGTCGATGCTGCCGTGCGGCTCCAGGAGATACGCGTTGCCGAGGCGGGCCTGGGTCAGCTCGGAGACGAGAATGCTCTGAGGCTGGCTTTGGCCTTCGAGTCGCGAGGCGAGGTTCACGGTATCGCCCCACACATCGTAGATGAGCCGCTTGGCCCCGATGACGCCCGCGAGGACCGGCCCGCTGGCGATCCCGATGCGGAGGGCGATGTCGACGCCGTGCTCCTTGGAGATGCGCTCGGCTGCCACGATCATGTCGAGCGCCATGCCGGCAAGACGATCCGCGTGGTCGGCCGCGGGTACGGGCAGGCCAGCCGCCGCCATGTAGGCATCGCCGATCGTCTTGATCTTCTCCACGCCCCAGAGATCAGCCAGCTCGTCGAATGTGCGCACGATGGTATTCAGCAGGGCGACCGTTCGCGCCGGCCCGAGCGCTTTTGCCAGCGACACGAATCCCTTGATGTCGGCAAACAGCACCGACGCCTCGTCGAACTCGTTGGCGATCGTCGTGTCCGGGCTCTCGACGAGCTTGCTGACGATGGTCCCCGGCAGAATGTTGTGCAGGAGCGCGTCGGTCTTCGCCTCCGCCTGTTCGACCAGACGGAAGGCGTAATAGAGCACGATAGAGATGACGCAGAAGGTCGTGGCAACCGCCGTGACGTGGAGCGAGGCAACATCGGCGGTGGAGATGACGAGGCCCTCGGCGCTTTCGATGAAGAACAGCCAGGCAGTCAGGTACAGCACGATCGAGATGACGATCGCGAAGACAATGAGCTTCAGCCGTTCGAGGCCCAGGATGACGAAGAAAGCAGCAGGGGCTGCGAAGTACTGCATGTGAAGGCCGGTGTCGCGCCCGACGTAGGAGGTGAGGATGAAGATGCCGAGGAGCTCGGAGACCAGGATGGCCATCGGGCCGACCAGTTCGCCGAAGCGATGCAGGAAGGGAACCGAAAGCGCGACGAGGGCCATCAGGAAGTTGATGATGATGACCGGCTTCCACGTCTGGAAGTCGAGGAACATCTGCTGGAAGGCATAGACGAGCGTGAAGAGCGCGATCACGTACGCCGTGACGTTCATGATCTTGAGGCGACGCCTGACGTGCGGGGGATAGCCTTCAGTGCCGTAGGCCGACAGCCGGGAAAGCCACCGGGCCATCGTGCGTACGCTTTCCGTGTCCAAGAGTGGGATGCGAGTGGACCCCATCCTGCCTCTCCCGTCCCAATGCAGTTACTATCGGGCGAACGACGAGTCCGCTCAACCCCGTTCAGGTCGCTTGGTTCACGCGAGCGCCGTGGTAGAATGCCGGGCTTTTGTCCGCTCTCTTAGCCTGCCCTCACGCCGCGGGCCACAGGCTCCTGGATCTTGCGCGATGGACCCCAAAGCAATTGCAGAGCTCCTGGCGCAAACAGCGCTCTTCGGCGACCTCGAGCACGCCGATCGCCTGGCTGTGGTTGGCCGCATGCGGCGTGTTCAATTCGAGACGAACCAGATGATCTTCTCGCGCGGTGATCCCGGCCGCGAGGTCTATCTGGTGCTCGATGGCCGCATCAGGTTGTCCGTGCTTTCCGCTGAGGGACGCGAGCTGTCGTTCGCGCACGCCGGGCCCGGGGAGCTGTTCGGCGAGATCGCGACGCTCGATGGCGGTGAGCGGACAGCGGGCGCAACGGCCATCGGGCCGGTCACGGCCATGACGCTCCCGCAGAGGGCGCTAAATGAGCTCATTGAGAATAATACGAAGGTCGCGAGTGCGGCCATCCGCTTCCTCTGCCAGCGCCTGCGCGATACCGATCAGAAGCTCGAAGCCATCGCGCTGCACCGCATCGAGGTGCGCCTCGCCCGCCTCATGCTGTCGGCCCTGAAGCTGCAAGGCGCCGTGGCCAAGGATGGCAAAGCCAGGCTCGACCTCGGGCTTTCGCAGAGTGAGGTCGGCCTCCTGATCGGCGCCAGCCGGCCGAAGGTCAATCTTGCGTTGACCGCGCTCGAGGATATGGGAGCCATCGCACGTTCGGGCACGACCTACGTGTGCGATCTCGAAATCCTGGGTTCGGTCGCGGACATGGATACAGCCTGAGATAACGACCCATTGGCTCGCGTGCATATGCGCTTGTTCCGGCCGGAACAGCGCTGACGCGGGCGGATGCCTACGGTTCGAGCATCGTCACTCGAGCCGAGGTGCCCTCCAATGAGCCATCCGAACCAGGGCCACTACATCGCCGGCAACCGGACCGGCGTCCTCCTGCTGCACGGCCTTTGCGGCACGCCGACCGAGATGCGCTTTGTCGCGAACGGTCTCGCCCGGTCCGGCTGCACCGTCTACTGCCCCATGCTGGCCGGCCACGGCGGCTCCGAAGCCGATATCAAGGCCACCCGCTGGCAGGATTGGTATGCCAGTGCCGAGGCGGCTCTTTCCCGCCTGCGCGAGGATTGCGACACGGTCATCGTCGGCGGCCTGTCGACGGGAGCCGTGCTGGCGCTCCTTCTTGCGGCGCGCCGCCCTACCGAGGTTCAGGGCACGGTCCTGCTGGCGCCGACGCTCTGGCTCAACGGTTGGATCATCCCCTGGTACGCCCGTCTCTTCCGGCTGGTTTTCAGCACGCGCGTCGCCAACCTGATCGGCTTTCCGGACCTCGATCCGCACGGCATCAAGGACGAGCGCATCCGCGCGTTCATCCGCAATGCCCTCCAGAGCGGTGACAGCAGCGTCGCCGGACTGCCGAGCACGCCGGGCGGGGCGGTCCTCGAGCACCGCCGCCTCGTGAAGGCCGTGCGCGCCGAACTCAGCGGCATCCATCAGCCGGCCTTGATCATTCATCCCCGCGAGGACGACTACGCCGACCTCGATAACGCCTGGTACCTCCAGCGTCAGCTCAAGGGTTTGGTCGACATGGTGGTGCTCGATGACAGTTACCACATCGTGACCGTCGATCGGCAGCGTCACCTCGTCGTGGAGCGCGCGGCGGCGTTCATCGCAGGCGTCGCCGGCCGCATCGGCCTGGCCGCAGTCCCCGCACGTGCCGCCGCCTGAGGTTCGCCGGGGCCTCGGGAAAAATTTCGCGCCTGTATCACGCGGAACAGCCCCGCCGCCGGACTTCCCGCATCCTCCAATCAAGCTCAACACGAAAGGAACGCCCCAATGACCAAGCTTCCCCTCGCCCTCGCCGCCTTGGCCGTCGTCGTTGCTTCCCCCGTCGCGCTCAGCACATCGGCCGACGCCGGTGGCCGCGGACACTTCCGCTTCCATCACTTCCACTTCTCTCCGCCTCTCCCGGTGCCTGAGCCTACGTACGTCCGTCGCAGGCCGAGAGTGGTGAAGCCGGTCGCAGCGTCGACGCGGGCGCCCGTCGTGAAGTACGCCGACGGCGAAGGGCGCCAGTACGACCGCATCAGCAAGACCTGGTTCGATGGCACCGATAGCTGCTGGAAGGGCAGCAAAGGCTTCGCCTATCGCAGCGGCTCCTGGTTCTACGGCACAGCACGCTGGGTCCAGACGAGCAGCGGCTGGGGTGTGTCCTCGGGCGATCTTCCCGAGCGGGTCGATTGCGCCGGCGTGAAGGCATTCGCGGGCAAGTTCAAGCCGACGACCGCCGCCGCCACCTCGCCCGTGAGCGAGTCGCCGAAGCCCGATGTAGTCAAGCAGACGTCCGCCCGCACGGTGGCGCCTACGCCGGTCGCCGCCGAGACCAAGGCGCCTGACACAACGGCCAACGCGAGCGATTGCAAGAAGTACCTACCGAGCCTCGGTGAGACCGTCTCGGTTCCTTGCACGCAGTAAGCGCCAGAACGGCACAGAAACAGGCGACGCCACGGGAGACGTAGTGATGCAAACAACAGCCGATAGCGCCTCTGTCGCTCTTCCGGGTCAGCCGATGCTGATCCGGAAAGGGACCACGCGCCTGCCCATGGTGCCGAAGCTCGCGTACCGCAACCTCTTCCATGATCGCCTCGGGCTGATCGTGACTGTGGTCGGGATCGTGTTCTCCGTCGTCCTCGTGGCCGTGCAGTTCGGGCTTTACCTCGGCTCGGAGAATCGCATCGCCGCCATGTTCGATCATGCCGAGGGCGATCTTTGGGTCGTGCCGCTCGGCACCAAGAGCTTCGACGACCCGGCCATGCTCACCGGGCGCGAGCGCCACAGCGTGCTTTCGACGCCGGGGGTCGCGAGCGTGCAGGAACTCGCCGTCGGCTTCGTCAATTGGCGCAAGCCCAAAGGTGGATCGACCGCCGCGCTGCTGGTCGGCTCCGACATCACACAGGGCACGGGCCTGCCGTGGGACATCACGGACGGAAGTGTCCGCGCGCTTGCCGCGCCATCGGCCGTCGCCATCGACAGCACGTACTTCCAGGAGCTCGGTGTCGGCGGGATCGGCGATCGCGCCGAGGTCAACAACATGGAAGTGACCGTGCAGGCCGTGACGAAAGGCATACGCTCGTTCACGACGCTGCCGTACGTGTTCACGACGCTCGCGACGGGGCGTACCCTCCTTGGTGCATCGGCCGATCAGACGTCCTACACGCTCGTGAAGGCGACGCCAGGCACCTCGATCGACGATCTCAGGTCCGCGCTCGCCAAGCGCTTGCCGGACGTCGAGATCCTGACGCACGCCGAGTTCCGCAAGCGCAGCCTCGACTATTGGCTCTTCGAGACCGGCGCGGGTGCCGCGCTCATCGCCGGTGCCGTGCTCGGCATCATCGTCGGCATGGTGATCGTCGCGCAGACGCTCTATGCGAGCACCAAGGATCACCTCAACGAGTTTGCGACGCTGCGCGCGCTCGGGGCCTCGGCCGGCTACATCAACAAGGTCATCCTCATCCAAGCCATCCTCAGCGCCGTCATCGGCTACGTGCTCGGCATGATGCTCAGCCTGCTCGTGATCTGGGCTGCCGAGGACTCGACGCTACTGATCGTCATGACGCCGAACCTCGCACTCATGCTGCTCGCCCTCACGGTCGGCATGTGCGTGCTCGCCGCTCTCTGCGCCATCTTCAAAGTCATCCGTATCGATCCGGCCGTCGTGTTCAGCCGCTGATCCAGTTTCCAGGAGTACGATCATGACCGCTCTCCCCTACATGCTCGAAGCGCGCGACATCACCAAGGTCTACCGCTCGGAAGCCGGTGACATCATGCCCTTGAAGGGAGTCAGCGTGGAGCTGGCGCCCGGCGAGCTCACCCTGCTCATGGGACCATCCGGCAGCGGTAAGACCACGCTGCTCTCGATCCTCGGATGCATTCTCTCGCCGACCAGCGGCACTCTCAATATCGCCGGATATTCGACGGCGGGCCTGAGCGCCGAAGGCATGGCCGATCTCCGCCGCCGGCACGTGGGTTTCGTGTTCCAGTCCTACAACCTCGTGCCGACGCTGACTGCGCTCGAGAACGTGATGCTGGCGCTCGATCTCAGAGGTGCCTCGCGTTCCGAGGCTCCTGACCTTGCATGGGAGGCGCTTGCAGCCGTCAGGCTCAGTCACCGCGCGCACGTCATGCCGAGCAAGCTTTCGGGTGGCGAGAAGCAGCGTGTGTCGATCGCTCGTGCATTGGCTGGTGCGCCTTCCGTGATCCTCGCCGATGAGCCGACCGCCGCGCTCGACAGCGAGAACGGCCAGGCCGTCATGGCGCTGCTCGCCGAGGTCGCGAAGGGCACGCGCCGCGCGGTGCTCGTCGTTACGCACGATCACCGCACGCTCAAGTACGGCGACCGCATGATCCGCATCGAGGATGGCCGCATCGCGAGTCGCGCGCGTCGTCGCGCGCAGCCGGGCGAGGACACCGTGTTCGCGCCGGCAGCGTGAAAATCTTCAGGGCTGTTTCGGGCGGAACAGCGCGCTATCGACCGAGGAAACATACTCGCTTCTGCACCGACCAAGAACGCTTCGGTTGGGCAGCATCAGGAACCGAGAGACAAACCAAAGGAGAGTGCCATGATTGTTTCGGTCACACGTCTTGCCCGTGCAGCCGCCCTCTTCGCCGCCACCATCGCCACCACGACGCCGTCCGCTGCCGGTGAGGCGACCGGCATCTGGTACGATCACACCGGGCGCGGCGCGGTCGAGATCACGGACTGTGGCGGAGCGCTCTGCGGGCGTATCGTCTGGCTCAAGGACGCGGCCAACGGCAAAGCCTGCGGCACGCAGGTCATCGGCAACGTGAAAGCCGTTGCCGCCGGCAAATGGGACAAGGGTTGGATCTACGATCCTGACGACGATGCGCGCTACAGCGTGGAGATCACGAGCGTCGGCAGCGACCGTCTCAAGGTCATGGGCTATCTCGGCAGCAAGATGCTGAGCGAGACCATGACCTGGCGGCGTGCGCCCGCCGACCTCAAGCGTTGCAGTGTCTGAGCAACCTTATTGACGCCCCGTTCCTGCATTGCAGCAGGGCGGGGCGCAACTACTGGCGCCGCACCGCGGCGCCGTTTTCTTTTTGCATGAACCAATCTCCGAGGCCCCGGGCACATCGTGGTTCGATCGGCTTATACTGCGGCGTGCCCAAGAGCCGGTGCCGCGCATGAGCAACCCTCTCGCCTCGATCGATATCTTCAGTGACTTGCCACCGGCCGAGCGGGCCGCATTGGCTGCCGAGTTCACGACCTTGCGGCTCATGCGTGGCGAGATCCTGGTCCGGCAGGGCGCATCGGCAGATGCATTCTACATTGTCGAAAGCGGCCGTTTCGAAGTTACGGTGACAGGGCAGGACACCCCGATCACCGCGCTCGGGGCGGGTGCGCCGATCGGCGAGATCGCCTTCTTTGCGGGCGGTACCAGGACGGCGACGGTGACCGCCGCGCGCGACAGCGTCGTGATGCGGCTTGGCCGATCGCAGTTCGATGCCCTTTGTTCGCGACATCCAAACATCTGGCCGCGCCTCGCCGCGACGCTGGCGCAGCGGCTCGCAGATCAGACTGCTGGCCGCTCGCGCACCACGGATCATGCTCCCCGCATCATCACGATCATCCAGGCCGGGCCGCGGCCTGTCCCCTCGCGCTTCGTTGAACGATTTGCGGCAGAGCTGGCGCGTCACGGCACGATCGAGGTGGTCAGTTCGGGGAATCTCGCTCGCCTCTTCGATGGCGAGCGAGATCTCGACGCGCAGTCCGCGACGCGCGCGCTCAATGCGCTCGAGACCAGGCACGATTTCGTGCTTCTCGTGGCGGATGAGGAGATGACGCCGTGGTCGGAGAAGGCCATCCGCCAGGCCGACCTGATCCTCAGCATCGGAACTGCAGAAACCGATACGACTTATACAATTCCCTTGAGTGCCCACGAGCGCTTTGCGAATGGCCATTTCCGCCCTCAGTCCCATCGTCTCGTGCTGATCCATCCACGGCGCGGCCGCGCCCGGGGTACGGCGCGATGGCTCGATGGCCGCAATGTGGGGGCGCATCATCATGTCGCGCTGACCGATGACGCCGACCTGCAGCGGCTCTCCCGCTTCATTCGCGGGACGGCCATGGGCTTTGTCGCCTGCGGCGGAGGAGCATTCTGTGCGGCTCACACAGGAATCTATCGAGCATTGCTCGAGCGAGGCATCACCTTCGACATCATGGGCGGCACGTCAGGCGGCAGCGCCATGGCCGCGGCCTTCGCCATGGGCATCCCGCCCGAGGAGATCGTGCAGGCGACGCACGAGATGTTCGTGCGCGGCAAGGCGCTGCGCCGCTACACGTGGCCGCGCTTCAGCCTCCTCGATCACACGCACTTCGATCGCCAGCTGCACGCCCACTACGGGGGCATCGACATCGAGGATCTCTGGATTCCGTACTTCGCGGTCTCGACCAACCTCTCGCGCCATTCGATCCACTGTCATCGCCGGGGCGCGCTTTGGGCAGCGGTGCGCTCCTCGGGCTCCATTCCGGGTCTTCTGCCGCCCTACTACACGCCCGACGGTGAGATGCTGGTCGACGGCGCGCTCATGGACAACGTACCGATCGGCATCATGCACGATCTCAAGCGTGGGCCGAACGTCGTCGTTTCCTTCGAGACGCCGCAGCTACAGCGCTTCGAGGTCAAGTATGAAGCACTTCCTTCGCGGGCCGAGCTTCTCCTGCGCCTGTTGCTGCCCTTCAGGCAAAGCTCTGTGCCGGCCGCGCCGAGTCTCAGGCAGGTAATCGTGCGCGCGCTGATGGCCAATCGGCACGGCTTCGAGCGCCATCTGCGGCCGACGGATGCGCTTATGATCCCGCCCCTGCTCGATCGGATGACTGTCATGGACTGGGTACGCCACCGTGAGCTTTACGAGGCGACGTACACATGGACCCTCGCCGAGATCGACCGGCTTCAGCAACAGTGTCATGCCGCCGTGCAATCGCCCGCGGCTCGGCCAAGCACCGCGCAATGACCAAATTTGTGTGACTGCCTCCCGGGGGAGCGAGAGCGCTCTTCCATCACGGGCAATCCCGTTCTAATGCAGAGGCAGTGCGCCGCTGATCTGGAGCAGATGCCATGACGACCCCAAGCGATGCCTTGGCCGATATCTGGCGGACGGTTGGCGGTGGCGAGGCGGCGCTCCAGCGCGTGCGTCTCACCGGCGCGGAGCCGGCGCTCCCCTCATCGTTCAGGACCGGCACGATCGCGCAGGCTACCATTGCCGCATCGGCGTTGGCGGCAAGTGACGTCGACCGCGCCCGCAATGGACGCGCGCAGGAGGTAACCGTCGACATGCGTCACGCGGCTGCCGAGTTCATCAGCGAGCGTCTCTACACGATCGACGGCAAGCCGCCCGCATGGGCTTGGGACAAGATCGCCGGCACCTACCAGACGGGCGATGGCCGCTGGGTGCGGCTGCATACGAACTTTCCGCATCATCGCGCCGGCATACTCGACATGCTCGGCGTTCCCTACGAGCGCGATGCGGTCGCTGCCGCGCTGAAGAACTGGCGCGGGCAGGATTACGAGGACGAAGTGGCGCGCCGCGGCCTTGTCGGCACGATGATGCGCAGCCCCGCGGAGTGGGCCGCCCATCCGCAAGGAATGGCCATTGCCGGCCTGCCGCTCCTGGAAATCGTGAAGATTGCCGAGGCGCCGGCGCGTCCGCTGCCGCCGGGCGCGCGCCCACTATCGGGCGTGCGTGTGCTCGACCTGACGCGCGTACTCGCGGGGCCGGTGTGCGGGCGCACGCTCGCAGCGCACGGCGCCGACGTGCTGCGTGTAACCGGACCGCATTTGCCCGACATCCCCGGCCTCGACGTCGATACCGGCCGCGGCAAGCTCTCGACGCACATCGATCTGCGCAGCGGCGAAGGAAAGGCAACGCTCTCGTCGCTGATCGAGAATGCCGACATCTTCGTCCAGGGTTATCGGCCGGGTGGCATCGCCGAGCGTGGGTTCTCGCCCGAACAGGCGGCCAAGGTGCGCCCAGGCATTGTTTACGTTTCTTTGTGCGCCTGGAGCCATGTCGGTCCCTGGGCTTCACGGCGTGGTTTCGACTCGCTCGTACAGACGGCGACCGGCATCAATCGTGCGGAAGCGGAGGTCGCCGGCGTCGACAAGCCCGTCGAGCTGCCTTGCCAGGCGCTCGACCATGGCGCGGGCTACCTGATGGCAACGGGAGCGATGACAGCGCTCAAGCGCCGTGCGGAGAGCGGCGGCTCATGGCTCGTGCGCGTGTCGCTTGCCCAGGTCGGTCATTGGCTGACGCGCCTCGGCCGTGTTCCTGACGGGCGTACGGCGGCGCCGATAACCCGCGCCGATGTGCCGCATCTGCTCGAGGAGCGCTCTTCCCAGTATGGCATGATGTCGGCGCTTCGACATGCCGGACACCTTTCGGAGACGCCGCCGTTTTGGGAGCGGCCTTCCGTCCCCCTCGGGACGCACCCCGCTTCCTGGCCGCGCTCATGATGCCCGTTGCGCTTGCCTGAGCACCGCGAGAAACTGGTGATGTCAGCGCGCTTGTGCCGATCGGCCAAGCCATCGGAGTAGTGAGACATGACCCTCAAAGGCCGGAACGCCATTGTCACAGGCTCCACTTCCGGGATCGGTCTTGGCATGGCGACCGCACTGGCTCAGGCCGGCGCCAACGTCATGATCAACGGCCTCGGCAGTGAGGCGGAGATTGCCGAAGCAACCAAGCAGGTCGGTGCCGCCGGAACGAAGGTGCTCTACGATCCCGCGAATATGCTGCGGCACAACCAGATTGCCGAGATGGTGGCGCGGGCGGAGAAGGAGTTCGGCTCGCTCGACATTCTCGTCAACAATGCCGGCATCCAATACGTGTCGCCTGTCGAAGAGTTTCCGATCGAGAAGTGGGATGCGATCATCGCGATCAATCTGACTTCGGCCTTCCACACGACGCGGGCGGCGGTTCCCGGAATGAAGAAGCGCAAGTGGGGCCGTATTATCAATCTCGCTTCGGCGCATTCGCTCGTCGCGTCGCCCTTCAAGTCGGCCTACGTCTCGGCCAAGCATGGTCTCGCGGGTTTCACCAAGACCGTCGCGCTCGAACTGGCGACGGCCGGCATTACGGTCAATGCGATCTCGCCCGGCTTCGTGAAGACGCCGCTGGTCGCGAAGCAGATTCCCGATCTTGCGAAGAGCAGGGGCATTAGCGAAGAGCAAGCGCGGAAGGAACTCCTCGACCCGCAGCCGACAGAACGCTTCGTCGAGGTCGAGGAAATCGGCGCGCTCGCGGTATTCCTCGCGAGCGATAAGGCATCGTCGATCACGGGGGCAAACTACTCGATCGACGGCGGCTGGACGGCGCGGTGAATTGGGTGCTGCGAACTCGACTCTTTCCCCTCTCCCCGTAGGGACGGGGAGAAGGGGGAGCAAGGCGCGCGCACCCTCCCTCCCTTAACTCCTGTAATCCGCATTGACCGAGATGTAGCCGTGCGTCAGATCGCACGTCCAGATCGTCGCCTTGCCGGCACCGATCCCGAGATCGACCTTGATGGTGATCTCCGGGTTCTTCATGTATGCCGCGACGGTCTCCTCGACATACGTCGGTGAGCGCTCACCGTCCTTCGCCACCTGATGCGGACCGAACCAGATGGCGAGTTTGTCGCGATCGGCGGCCTCGCCGGCCTTGCCGACAGCCATGACGACGCGGCCCCAGTTTGGGTCTTCACCAGCGATGGCCGTTTTCACAAGTGGTGAGTTGGCAATCGCGAGGCCGATCGTGCGCGCCGCGCGGTCGTTCTCGGCCCCCTGGACCTCGATCGTCACGAACTTCGAGAGCCCCTCGCCGTCCTTCGCCACCATGATGGCAAGCTCGCGCATGAGATCATGCGCCTTGGCTGTGAAATCGTTAAGGGCGGAAGCATTGGCATCGCTGACGGCTTTCTGCCCGCGCGCAGCCGCCTTGCCCGTCGCGAACATGAGCATGGTATCGCTCGTCGAGGTATCGCCATCGACGGTCATGCAGTTGAAGCTCTTCTGGGCGCCCGCCGCGAGGAGTGACTGCAGAGCCGGGGCAGCGATCGCCGCATCCGTGAAGATGAAGCAGAGCATCGTCGCCATGTCGGGCGCGATCATGCCGGCGCCCTTGCAGAAGCCGTTGATGGTGACCGGCACGCCGCCGATCGTCGCGGTGCGCGTCACGAGCTTCGGAAAGGTGTCCGTGGTCATGATGGCGCGGGCCGTGTCGGCCCAGGCATCGGGCTTCGCGGACTTTGCGAGCCCGTCGAGCAGATGCGCGAACTTGCCTGCCTCCAGCGGCTCGCCGATCACGCCCGTTGAAGCAAGGTAGACTTCGTTCGTTGCGCATCCGGTCGCCTTGGCCGCCATCGAGGCGGTCAGCTCGACGGCATCGCGGCCCTTCTTGCCGGTGAAGGCATTGGCATTGCCCGAGTTCACGACGAGCGCCCGCGCCCGGCCGGATTTCAGGCTCTCGCGGCACCACAGCACCGGCGCCGAGCACGTCTTGGACTGGGTCAGCACGCCCGCGGCGACCGTGCCCTCGTCCATGACCGCGATCATAAGGTCTTTTCGGTTCTTGTACTTGATGCCGGCCTCGCACGCCGCAAAGCGCACGCCGTCGATGACGGGAACCTCGGGGAGCGCCTTGGGCGCGAACGGCGATACGGCGGCATCGGACTTGGCCATCTTGCGGCTCCGGCAACGAATGGATGAGGAGGCAACGCAATACTGCCAGCGCTGGCGGCGGCGCAAGGTGAACATTCCCGGCCACCTCCGCGCCGGACGCAGGACGCCGATGCAACACTATTGCATTCGCCCTTTACAGGGCGCCCGGCGCGGCCCAAAAGTCTCGCCCATGATGGAGCCCTTTCTCCTTCGCGCCCTCATCGCCGGCCTCGGCATTGCCATCGTGGCGGCGCCGCTCGGCTGCCTGGTGGTGTGGCGGCGCATGTCCTATTTCGGCTCGACGGTGGCGCACGCGGGCCTGCTCGGCGTGGCTTTCGGCATCGCCTTCAATATGGACCTGACGCTCGGCGTGATCCTCGTCTCGCTGGCGGTCGGGGCTATGCTGGTCGTGCTGGAGCGCCAGCCGCTGCTCCCGGTTGACAGCCTGCTCGGCATACTTTCGCACGCGGCGCTGGCATTGGGGCTCATCGCGGCGGCTCAGCTCTCCGGCCAGCGCCTCGACCTCATGGGCTATCTTTTCGGTGATATCCTCGCGGTAACGGAGGGCGATCTCCTCTGGGTGTTCGTCGGCGGCGCGCTAGTGCTGGCCGCGATCGCGCTTTTCTGGAAGACGCTGATCGCCGTTGCCGTGCATAAGGAGCTGGCCGCCGCCGAGGGTCACAACACGGCCCGGGCCGAGGCGGCCCTCATCATGTTGCTCGCGTTCATTATCGCGGTCGCCATGAAGGTGGTCGGCGTGCTGCTGATCGTCGCTTTCCTGATCATGCCGGCCGCCGCCGCGCGACCGTTCTCCGCCACGCCGGAGGCGATGGTCGTGGGGGCGGCGGGCCTCGGCATTCTGGGTACGGCCGGAGGGCTTGCGCTGTCTGCCGGCTGGGATGTGCCCGCGGGGCCGGCAATTGTCGCCGTTCTATCGGGATTTTGCCTGGCGTCTCTGGCCGCGGCGTTCTCCCTCCAGCGGCGGTAGTGTGATGATCGAGAAATTCGCCAGTTCGCTGGCGATACCAGCATCGAAGTTTGGCGAACTTCGGAAGCGGGACACTAGGGGTAGTTGGCTGTGACACGAAGGTATGGCAATCAGGGCCGTCCGAACCGCGAACAGGCCGAGACATGCTGACCAGCCCCGCCGAGCGCCGCCAGACCCACGCCGTCAATGTCGGCGGTGTGATCGTGGGCGGCGGTGCCCCGATCGTTGTTCAGTCGATGACCAATACGGACACGGCTGACGCCGAGAGCACGGCACGGCAGGTTGCGGCGCTCGCACGCGCGGGCTCCGAGATCGTCCGTGTGACGGTCGACCGCGACGAGGCGGCGAAAGCCGTGCCGCTGATCCGCGCAAAGCTCGCGAAGATGCATGTCAGCGTGCCCATCGTCGGCGACTTCCACTACAATGGCCACACGCTGCTCACGGAAAACCCCGCCTGTGCGGAAGCGCTCGACAAGTACCGCATCAATCCCGGCAACGTCGGCTTCAAGGATAAGAAGGACCGCCAGTTCTCGGCGATTGTCGATTTAGCGCTCAAGCATAACAAGCCGGTGCGCATCGGCGTGAACTGGGGTTCGCTCGACCAGGAGCTGCTCACGCATCTGATGGATCAGAACGCGAAGAGCGCGACGCCCAAACCTGCGCGCGCCGTGATGCACGAAGCCATCGTGCAGTCCGCAGTGCTCTCGGCCGAGCGCGCCGAGGAGCTGGGTCTCGCCGGTGACCGCATCGTCATCTCGGCGAAGGTCTCGGCCGTGCAGGATCTCATTGCGGTCTACTCGATGCTGGCCGAGCGCTGCCGCTACGCGCTGCACCTCGGGCTCACCGAAGCGGGCATGGGTTCGAAGGGCATCGTCGCCTCCTCGGCAGCCATGGGTATCGTGCTGCAGGCCGGCATCGGCGACACGATCCGCTATTCGCTGACCCCCGAGCCCGGCGGCGACCGCACGCTCGAGGTGCAGGCAGCCCAGGAACTGCTGCAGGTCATGGGCCTCCGGACGTTCATGCCGATCGTCGCGGCCTGCCCCGGATGCGGCCGCACGACCTCGACCGTCTTCCAGGAGCTCGCGCGCGACGTGCAGACCATGATCCGCGAGCGTATGCCCGAGTGGCGCGCCCGTTATCCCGGCGTCGAGGCGCTGAACCTCGCCGTCATGGGGTGCATCGTGAACGGCCCCGGTGAGTCCAAGCACGCCGACATCGGCATCTCGCTTCCCGGTACGGGTGAGACGCCGTCGGCCCCGGTTTTCATCGACGGGCGCAAGGCCATGACGCTCCGCGGGCCGAATATCGCGGGCGAGTTCAAGACCATCGTCGAGGACTACATCGAGAAGCGTTACGGCACCAAGGCCGCTCAATAGGCGATCTGCCCTCCTCTCTTGCACGATTCGACAGAGACAAGACCCCGGCCGACCTCGTAAGATTGGGCCGGCCGTGGATCGCGGCCGCTCGTGCCAATCCACTGAGCTCATCACATGTACGAACAGGTCACGCGCTCCATACGCGTGCGTGTCCGGCCGGAATACCTGGAAGCCCAGTCCGCACCCGACGAGGGGCGCTACTTCTGGTCCTACACGGTCGAGATTCTGAACGAAGGCAGCGAGACGGTGCAACTCCGCTCGCGCTACTGGCGCATCACCGACGCCAATGGCCGTGTCGAGGAGGTCCGCGGACCGGGCGTCGTCGGCCAGACTCCGGTGCTCGGCCCAGGCGAAACTTTCGAATACACCTCGGGCTGCCCGCTCAAGACCTCATCGGGGATCATGGTCGGCTCCTACCAGATGACCAAGACCGATGGCGCGCTCATCGAAATCGCGATTCCCCCTTTCTCGCTCGACAGCCCCTTTGCACGGCGTAGCCTGAACTGATAGGCCGCGCGATCAACCAAGGAGTTTGAATGTCGTCCCTTCTTTCCGACACCAAGGCTTTGCTCGCGAAGCTGGTGTCGTTCGACACGATCAGCGCGAAGACCAACTTGCCCTGCGCCGAGTTCGTCCGCGACTATCTCGCCGGGCATGGGATCGAAGCCGCGCTGCTGCGATCGGATGACGGCATTCACGCGAACCTTTTTGCGACGATCGGTCCGCCCGGAGATGGTGGCATCGCTTTCTCGGGACATATGGACGTGGTCCCCGTCGCCGGTCAGCCGTGGGATACCGATCCCTTCGAGATGGTCGAGCGTGACGGGCGCCTCTATGGCCGCGGTACGTGCGATATGAAAGGCTATCTCGCGTGCGTGCTCGCGCTCGTTCCCGAGATGAAGAAGCGCGCGCTGACGCGGCCACTCTACATCGTGTTCTCCTATGACGAGGAAGTCGGCTGCACGGGTGTGAAGCCCATGATCGCCGAGTTCGGCAAGACCCTGCCCACGCCGGGCATTGTTCTCGTCGGTGAGCCGACGCTGATGACCGTCGTCGATGCGCACAAGGGTGGCTACCGCTTCCGCACGGAGATCACGGGCCAGGCTGCGCATTCCTCGAAGCCGCAGCTCGGGGCGTCCGCGATTTTCGCTGCCGCTGATCTCGCGATGGAGCTTCGGCGCATTGAGGAACGGCTGAAGGCGCGCCAGCTCAATCCGCGCTTCGATCCGCCCTATTCCTCGATCTCGGTCGGCTCGATTTCGGGCGGCGTCGCGCACAATATCATTCCGCCGCATTGCGAGATGAACTGGGGCATTCGTGCGCTACCCGGTTTGGATATACCCGCGCTCGTCAAGGAGTTTGACGACTACGCGCAGAAGCACGTCCTGCCGCCCATGCGCGCGGTGAGCGAGGATTGCGCGATCGTGACGACGCCGACGGGCGTGCTGCCGGCCTTCTCGTCGGGCGAGAACTCGGCGGCGACGTCGCTGGTGCTCAAGCTCATGGAGCAGAACGAGACGTTCGCCGTGGCCTATGGCACGGAGGCGAGCCATTTCCAGGCGGCAGGCTGCTCGTCGGTCGTATGCGGTCCGGGCAGCATCGATCAGGCCCATCAGGCGAACGAATTCGTTGCGATCAGCGAGCTCGAGCGCTGTCTCACCTATCTCGGCCGCGTCATTGATACGGCAAGTGCGTAGCTGCAATCTCCTGCGGAGGTCTCATGGCAGCAAAGTCCGCAGGTTCCGTTCGCAAGATCATCGAATTCGATGGTGAGACGTGGCGCGCGCTCGAAGGGCTAGCGCGAGATCGGCTTGCGAGTATCCAGGAGCTGGCGGACGAGGCTTTCCGCGACCTTCTCAAGAAGCATCACCGCCCGGTGACGCTCCGCGAGGCGCTGAAGGCAAGTGCCCGTTCGATCCCCGCCAATGATCCTGACGGCGCGCCACCGCGCCGGAGCCCGAAGCCCCGGCGCAGGCGCTAGCTGCTCAGTACGTCGCCCGGCCACCGGAGATGTCGAGGACGCTGCCGGTCGTGAACGAGCAGTCCTCGGAAGCAGCGAACGCCGCGAGAGCCGCGACCTCCTCGACATTGACGAAGCGGCCGCGCGGAATCTTCGACAGCATGTAATCGATCTGCTGCTGCGTCATCTGGTCGAAGATGGCTGTCTTAGCGGCCGCCGGCGTGATCGCGTTCACCGAAATGTCGTACTGCGCGAGCTCCTTGGCGAGGCTCTTCGTCAGTGCGATGACGCCCGCCTTGGACGCCGAATAGTGCACCGCATTCGGATTACCTTCCTTGCCCGCAATCGACGCTATGTTGACGATGCGGCCGTACTTCTGAGCCATCATGATCGGCACGACGGCGCGGCAGCAATAGAAGGGGCCGTCGAGATTGATCTTGAGCACGCGCTGCCAGTCGGCGATGGGCAGCTCCCAGGTCGGCGCGTTGCCGCCGGCAATACCGGCATTGTTGACGAGAATGTCGATGCGCTGGAAGTCGGCGAGCGTCGCCTTGGCCGCGCTCTCGATCGATTCCGGACTGGTCACGTCTACGGCATAAGCCTTCGAAGCTTGCCCAAGCTTTGTCGCCGTCTTGTCGGCGAGCGGCTTGTCCATATCCCAGATCGCGACCTTGGCACCCGAGGCGATGAAGCGCTCGGCGATGGCACGGCCGATGCCCTGCGCGCCGCCGGTGATAACGGCAATTCTGTCCTTGAGATCAATCGCGTTGGCCATGGCGTTTCCTCGGTTCGATCATTGACGGCTTTCAGCGGAAGCGGCGTTCGAGTTCGGCGACCTGCTCGTGTGTCAAAAGGCGGAGGCGCTCACCGCGCAACATGAGAAAGAGCTTGGCGGTTTCCTCGAGCTCTTCGATGGCGTCCTGAGCAGCGGAAAGGCTCGTGCCCGCGACGACAGGTCCGTGGTTGGCGAGCAGCACGGCGTGATGTTTGCCGGCGAGCGCGCCGACTGCGGTCGCGAGCGTCTCGTCGCCCGGCGGATAGTACGGCACGAGCGGCAGGCGGCCGATGCGCATGGCATAGTACGCCGTGATCGGCGGCAGGCAGTTGCCATCGTCGATGTTTTCGAGGCAGCTCACGGCAACGGAATGTGTCGAATGCAGATGCACGACCGCGCCGCTTCCCGGCCGCGCGCCATACATCGTCGTGTGCAGGAAGGCTTCCTTGGTCGGCTTGTCGCCGTCGACGAGCTTGCCGGACGCGTCGAGCTTCGAGAGGCGTGCCGGATCGAGCGTGCCGAGCGACGAGCCGGTTGGCGTCATGAGCCAGCCGCCATCGGGAAGTGCCACCGAGATGTTGCCCGTCGAGCCGTGCGTCAGCCCGCGATTGAAGAGCGAGGCGCCGGCTCGCACGATCTCCTCGCGCAGGCGGCTCTCGCTCACGACAGCTTCTCCCAGGCCTTGAGGAAGAAGTCGGGCGCGCCGAAGTTGCCGGACTTGAGGGCCAGTACCATGTCGCGGCCGCCGATCGCGCGGGTCCAGGGCACGCCAGGATCGATCTCCGGGCCGATTTCGAGCGCCGTCACGCCGAGCCCGTTGACGACGGCACCCGACGTCTCGCCTCCGGCGACGATCAGGCGCGTGAAGCCGGCATCCGCGAGCCCGACGGCGGCTGCGGCCAGCGCTTCCTCGACGATCGTGCCGGCCTTGTCGCGGCCGAGCTTGGCCTGCGCCGCGGCGACGGCTTCGGGATCGGCGCTCGAATAGACGAGCGGTGTCCTATCCGCAGGCTGGTCCTTGACCCAGGCGACGATGCGCGCAGTCGTCATTTCGCCGGTGGCGAGCGTGAGCGGATCGAGGCGTAGCGCGGGCAATCCCGCATCGATCGCAGCCTTGACCTGGCCGCGCGTTGCGACGCTGCAGCTTCCGGCAAGGATGAGCGCGCGGCCTTTGGGTGCGCGTATGGTCGCCGGTGCTTCGGCGGCCCTCATGAGGCCAGCGCGGACGAAATTTGCCGGCAGGCCGAGCGCGACACCCGAGCCGCCGGTGATCAGCTTCATGCCGGCCGCTGCCGTGCCCATGTCGACGAGATGGCGATCGGTGATCGCGTCGAGAACAACGAAGCGTTCGTCGCGCTGATCGGCGGCCGCTATTGCTGCCTTGATGGCATCCGGACCAGCATCGACGACCGCAAAGGGAATGAGCCCGACCTTGAGCTTCGTTTGCCGCTGGAGAACGCGCACGAGGTTCGAATCGCGCATCGGCGTCAGTGGGTGATCCTTCATTGGGCTCTCGGCGAGCGGCACATCGCCGACGAAGAGATTGCCCTGGTAGACCGTGCGCTTGTTGGTCGGAAACGCGGGGCACACGATCGCCTGTCGCGCATCGAGGCGCGCGAGCAGCGCTTCCGCCACAGGCCCGATATTGCCCTCGTCCGTCGAGTCGAATGTCGAACAGTACTTGAAGAAGAGCTGCTTCGCGCCGCCCGCGAGCAGAGCATCGGCTGCAGCGAGCGAGAGCGATACCGCGTCACTGACCGGGCACGTCCGCGTCTTGAGCGCCACGACGACCGCGTCGTAGCCAGCCAGATCCGCGCTCTTATCGGGCACCTCCATCACCTGCACGGTTTTCATGCCGGCGCGCGTCAGCATGAGCGCGAGGTCGGTCGCGCCGGTCAGGTCGTCGGCGATGCATCCAAGCAGCATGAGCGCCCTCCCTGGGCACACTTCTCGCGACGGTCTCTCTTATGCCGCCTTGGCGTTGCGCGCGCTCTCGATGGCCTCCCACACGCGCGCAGGCGTGGCGGGCATTTCGATATGCGTGATGCCGAGGGGGGAGAGCGCGTCGCAGACGGCGTTGATGGTTGCTGCGAGCGAGCCGACCGTGCCCGCTTCGCCCACGCCCTTCGCGCCGAGCGAGTTGACTTTAGTCGGTACTTCGCGCGTGCGGATATTGATGTTCGGCAGATCGTGCGCGCGCGGGATCATGTAGTCCATGAACGAGCCGGTCGAGAGCTGCGCGGTCTCGCCATCGTAGACGATCGTTTCGCCGATGGCCTGCGCGATACCTTGCGCGACGCCGCCATGGATCTGGCCGCGCGCAAGCGTCGGGTTGATGACCGTGCCGATGTCCTCGACGATGGTGTAGCGGACGATTTCGAGTGCGCCCGTGTCGGGATCGATTTCGACCTCACACATATGGCAGCCGTTCGGATAGGTCACCGAGGGTGGCTGGAATTCGCCTGCGGCGGAGAAGCCGTCATCGCTCGCCTTCTCCGCGTGGTCGGCCACCTCGAAAAGGCTCACGGTGCGGTTCGTGCCGCTGAGCCGGAAATGCCCGTCGGCGAACTCGATGTCGTCCGCCTTGCTTTCGAGCATCTCGGCGGCGATCTCGCGGCCCTTCGTGATCGCGTTGTCGAGCGTGATGGCAACGCACGCGCCGCCGACGCCCGTGCTGCTCGAGCCGCCGTTGCCGCGTCCGCCGGGCAGCAGGTCGGTATCGCCCTGCACGTAACGCACTTTCTCGACCGGCACGTTGAGGCGCTGCGCGACGAGATGCGACATCATCGTCTCGATGCCCTGGCCGACGCTCATCACACCTGTGTTCAGCGTGACCGTGCCGTCACTCGAAATGCGAACCGACGAGAAATCCTTGCCGGGTTTTGCAAAAGGCCCACCTGCGACCTCGATCGGGTTCGCAATGCCGAGACCGCGCAGCTTGCCGCGCTTGGCGGATTCGGCACGCCGAGCCTCGAAGCCCGCGCGATCCGCAAGCTCGGAAGCGCCGGACATGTTGCCTTCGAACTCGCCACAGTCGTAGACGAACGTGAAGCCCGTGTCGTACGGCATGGCGGTCGGCGGCACGAGGTTGCGCATCCGCAGCTCGTACGGATTGATTTTCATCTCGCGTGCGGCGATGTCGATCAGGCGTTCGATCGCGTATGTTGCCTCGGGGCGGCCGGCACCGCGATAGGGCGCCGACGTCTGCTGGTTCGTGAAGATGCCGCGCACGTTCGCGACGATGGTCGGAATGCGGTAGACGCCGGCGATGCCGCCGAGATTGCCGATCATGAACAGCGAGCGGCCGCTCAGATAGCAGCCGATGTTCACGTCGAACCTGCCGCGCAAGCCGAGGAACTTGCCGTCCTTGTCGAGCGCGAGCTCGGCATTGATATGCACATCGCGGCCATGATCATCCGAGAGAAAATCCTCGCGCCGCTCCGCAATCCAGCGTACCGGACGGCCGAGGCGCTTCGCGGCCCAGAGCACGAGCACGTCCTCGGGATAAGCGCCGCTCTTCATGCCGAACGAGCCGCCGACGTCGCCGGCGAGAATGCGCACCTTGGACTGATCGACCTTGAAGAGGCCAGCCAGCGTCGGGCGCATGTTGAACGGGCCCTGCGTCGAGGCGTGAATGACATAGCGCCCTTCGTCGTCGATGAGGCCGAGCGCCCCGCGCGGCTCCATGCTGCAGGCTGTCACGCGTGAGACGTGCGACGAGAGGCGGGCGATATGCGCGGCGCCGGCGGCAGCCTTCTCGAAGGCGTCGTTGTCGCCCTTCTTCCAGACGTAGGCGATATTGTCGGGCACCTCGTCCCAGACGGCGGGGGCGCCAGGGGCGAGCGCCGGCTCGACGTCGGCGACGGCGTCGAGGGGGTCATAGTCGATCTCGACAAGTTCGCCTGCTGCTTCAGCTTGCTCGACGGTCTCGGCGACAACCAGAACCACGCATTCGCCGACGAAGCGCACGCGATCGCGCGCGAGCACCGGCCGCTTCGCCTGATGAGCCTTCTGCCCGTCGGACTTCGGCAGCTCGACGCCGCATGGGAGATCGCCGATGCCGTCGGCGGCGAGGTCGGCGCCCGTCAGAACCGCGAGCACGCCCGGCGCCGCCTTGGCGGTTGCCGTGTCGATGCTGCGGATTTTGGCATGGGCATAGACCGAGCGGACCGTGAAGGCGTGGGCGAGGCGCGGCAGGCGCAGGTCGGCCACGTAGCGGCCGCGGCCCGTTGCCAGACGCTCGTCCTCGATCCGGCCCGTGTAGGGTATCGTCTCGGTCATCCGTATTCTCCGTAAAGTCCGGCGGTTCGGCCACAACCATAGTGGGCGAGCGCCATTCGGCAAGCCTGTCGCCGTCAGAGTCGCCCCTCGGCAACGGCATGGCAGGCGACCGCGTGGTCCGCCGAGGCGGTCGCGGTGAGTTCCGGCACGTCGCGCCGGCAGCGATCCATCACCGCAGGACAGCGCGGATTGAAGGCACATCCCGGCGGCGGGCTGATGGGGTTCGGGATCTCGCCCTCGACCATCTTGCGAGGACGGCCTGTCATGGCGAGGTCGGGCACGGCATCGAGCAGCATGCGCGCATAGGGGTGACGTGGCGCCGCGAACAGCTCCTGCGTCGGCGCGATCTCGACGATGCGGCCGAGATACATGACGCCGATGCGCGCCGCCATGTGGCGCACGACGGCGAGGTTGTGGCTGATGAAGAGGTAGGTGAGACCGAGGCGGTCCTGCAACTCGCGCATGAGATTGAGGATCTGCGCCTGCACGGAGACGTCGAGCGCGCTCGTCGGCTCGTCGGCGACGAGGAATTCGGGCTTGGAAGAGAGCGCGCGGGCAATACAGATGCGCTGGCGCTGGCCGCCGGAGAACTCGTGCGGATATTTTGCGGCGTCGGCGGGATCGAGCCCGACGAGGCGGAGCAATTCGCCGACTTCGTGCTCGATCTCGGCGCGGTCCTTCGCGAGTCCGAAGGCGCGGATCGGGTCGGCAATGATGCGGCCGACGCGCCAGCGCGGATTGAGGCTCGCGTACGGGTCCTGGAAGATCATCTGGATGCGCCGGCGGAGCGCTTGGCGCTTCTCGGCATCGGCGAGCGACCACATGTCGACGCCGTCGATGGTGACGCTCCCCGCAGTCGGCGGGAGGAGGCCGACGACCATCTTCGCGACGGTCGATTTTCCCGAACCGGACTCGCCGACGAGGGCGACCGTCTCGCGCCTGCCGATGCTGAACGAGACGTCGGTGACGGCGCGGAGCAGCTTGCGCTCCTCGTGCTCGAGCACGCGGTTGAGCCACGGTTTCGAGACGTCGAAGACGCGCGAGAGGTGGCTCACTTCGACGAAGGGCCGATCGCTCATTGCGACGTCTCCGCGCTCATCGGAGCGACAAGCCAGCAGGCGGCAAGCGAGTGATCGACGGGCATGAGGTCGGGGCGATCGACGCGGCAGCGATCGAATGCGTGTGGACAGCGCGGATTGAAGGCGCAGCCCTTGGGGATCGCTGTCAGGCGCGGCATGGAACCCGGGATCTGCGTCAGGCGATCACTCGTGCCTTCAAGCGAGGGGATCGAGCCCATGAGGCCGCGCGTATAGGGATGATGCGCGGACAGGATCACCTCGCGGACAGGGCCGATCTCGACGATACGGCCGGCGTACATGACGGCAACACGGTTGGCGGTCTCGGCGATCACGCCCATGTCGTGGGTGATCAGCATGACGGCGGTGCCACGCTCGCGGCAGAGGCGCTTCAGGAGTTGAATGATCTGCGCCTGGATGGAGACGTCGAGGGCTGTCGTCGGCTCGTCGGCGATGATGAGATCGGGTTCGGCGCAGAGAGCGAGAGCGAGCACCACGCGTTGGCGCATACCGCCCGAGAACTCGTGCGGGTAGGAATCGATGCGCCGCTCGGCACCCTGGATGCCGACCTCCGCGAGCAGTTCGATGGCGCGAGCGCGCGCTTCGCGCTCGTTGAGCGGCAGGTGGGCGCGGATGGTCTCGATGATCTGCTCGCCGACACGGTAGAGCGGGTTGAGGCTCGTCAGCGGATCCTGGAAGACCATGCCGATGCGCTTGCCGCGAATGTGGCGCATATCCTCGCGCGCGAGATTGTCGATGCGCTGGCCATTGAGGCGAACCTCGCCGCCGGCAATGCGCCCGGGCGGCTCGAGCAGGCCGATGATGGCAGCGCCCGTGAGCGACTTCCCCGCACCTGACTCGCCGACGACACCGAGCACCTCGCCGGGCGCGATATCGAAGGAGACGTCGTCGACGGCGATGAGCGTGCCGCGCCGCGTCGGGAACTCGACGCGGAGATTGCGGACGGAAAGGGTGGGTATCTCGTCCATCAGCGCAGCTTCGGATTGAGCGCGTCGCGCAGCCAGTCGCCGAGCAGGTTTACGGCGAGGACGAGGACGGCCAGTGTGAGACCCGGAAAGGCCACCATCCACCAGGAACCGGAGAAGAGGTACTTGTTGCCGATCTGGATCATGGTGCCGAGCGAAGGCTCCGTCGGCGGCAGGCCGACGCCAAGGAACGAAAGCGTTGCCTCAGTGATGATGGCAAGTGCGAGATTGATCGTGCCGATCACGAGCACGGGGGAAAGCACGTTCGGCAGCACGTGCTTGAACATGATCGCGGTCCGGCTCATGCCGATGAGACGCGCGGCCTGGACGTACTCCTTGTTCTTTTCGACGAGGGTCATGCCGCGCACCGTGCGCGCATACTGAACCCAGAAGGAAAGACCGATCGACAACACGAGAATCCAGAATTCGGCGCCGCCGAGCCGGCCCTTGAACAGCGTCTGCGCAATGCCGTTGATGAGAAGCGCGACCAGGATCGCGGGGAACGTGAGCTTCACGTCGGCAATGCGCATGATGATCGTGTCGACGATGCCGCCGAAGTAGCCCGCGACGAGGCCAAGGCTGACGCCGATGCCGATGGCGAGCAGAACGGCCAGCACGCTGATCGCAATCGAGCTGCGCGTGCCGTAGAGGATGGTCGAGAGGATGTCGCGACCCTGGTCGTCCGTCCCGAGCAGGAAGCGCGGATCGCCGTTCGCGACCCAGGCGGGCGGCAGGTCGGAATCCATCAGGTTGAGCGAGCGCAGGTCATAGGGATCGTGCGGTGCGATGATAGGCGCAAGCAACGCGGCGCCGACCATGAGCAGCGTGATCGCGGCAGCGAGGACGACGAGGCGGGAGGATCGGAAGCTGTACCAGAGGTCGCTGTCCAGGAAGCGGGCGATGAGGCCGGGCGCGGCCTTCTTCGGCACGTCGGTGGCCGCCAGGCCCTGATCCTCCGTTGTCATGCTTCACGCCCGTAGATGCGCACGCGCGGATCGATCCACACATAGAGGAGATCGACGATCAGATTGATCAGCACGAACAGGAAGGCGACCAGCAGCAGATAGGCGGACATGACGGGGATATCCGCATTTTGTACGGCCTGGATGAACATGAGGCCCATGCCCGGCCACTGGAAGACGGTCTCGGTGATGATGGCGAACGCGATGATGGCGCCGAGCTGCAGGCCGATGATGGTGATGACGGGAATGAGCGTGTTCTTCAGCGCGTGGCCGAAGTTGACGGCGCGATCGGAGAGCCCGCGGGCGCGCGCGAACTTGATGTAGTCCGTGCGCAGGACCTCCAGCATCTGCGAGCGCACGAGGCGCGTGACGAGCGTCATCTGGAAGAGGCCAAGCGTGATCGCCGGCAGGATCAGCGCTTTCAAGCCGGACACCGTGAGCAAGCCCGTCGTCCAGCCGCCTATCCTGACGATGTCTCCGCGTCCGAAGGACGGCAGCACGCCGAGCTGCACGGCGAAGACGTAGATGAGCAGAATACCGATGAGGAACGTCGGTAGCGAGATGCCGACAAGGGAAACGGAGAGAAACAGCTTCGAGAGCCAGCTATCCCGGTGAATTCCCGTGTAGACTCCCATGGGAATGCCGAGCAGGACGGCGAAGAGTGCCGCCGTCAGCGCGAGCTCGAACGTCGCCGGGAAGCGCTCGGCGATGAGCGACGTGACCGGCCGCTTAACCTGGTAGGAAATGCCGAAGTCGTAGCGCGCCGCATTCCAGATGAAGCGGCCGAACTGCACGAGGACGGGATCGTTGAGGCCGAGGCGCTCGCGCAATTCCTCGCGCTCGGCGAGGCTCGTATCCTGGCCCACCATCTGATTGATGGGATCGCCGACGAAGCGGAAGAGCACGAACGCCATGAGGGCCACCGTCAGCATGACGATGGCGGCTTCCATGAGGCGGCGGATCGTGAATGCGAGCATCAGCCGTGGTCATTCACTCGAATGAGCGCGGGGCGAACCAGGGTCGTCCGCCCCGCGAGATGTCTTGAGCGCTATTCCTTCTGCGCCCAGTAGAAGAGGATCTGGTTGTCGGCGCGTTGCACGATCTTCACTTTCTTCGACACGCCCCAGGCCAGCGTCTGCTGATGTAGCGGTATGAGGCCAGCTTCCTCGTGTACGATGCGGAAGGCCTGCGCAATGAGGTCGTCGCGCTTTGTCACGTCGTTCTCGACGAGGATCTTGCCGGCGAGTTCGTCGACCTTGGGATTGCAATAGCCGCCGTAATTGAACGCGCCCGAGCCTTTGCCATCGCGGCAGCCGACGAGGTTCAGAAGCACGTTGTGGCTGTCGAACGAGCCGGGCGTCCAGCCGAGCAGGTTGAACGAGCTATCGTACTTCTGTGTCGCGCCGGCCTTTTCGAAATACTTGGCCTTGGGCATGGCATTGAGCTTGGCCTTGATACCAATGCGCGCGAGCATCGCCACCACGGCCTGGCAGATAGCCTCATCGTTCACGTAGCGATCGTTCGGGCAGTCCATCTCGACGGCAAATCCGTTCGGATAGCCGGCTTCGGTCAGCAGCTTCTTCGCCGCTTCGGGATCATAGGGATGACGCTTGAACTCGGCGGAGCGCGAGAAGAGCAGCGGTGAGATCAGCAGCGCGGAGTTGGCCGAGTTGCCGCGCATGACGCGCGAATGGATCGCCTCCATGTCGATGGCTTGGTAGAAGGCCTTGCGCACGCGGGCATCCTTGAAGGGGTTCTTGCCCTTGACGTCCGAGTAGAGCAGCTCATCGCGCAGCGAATCCATGTTGAGGAAGATCGTGCGCAGCTCCGGGCCGGTGAGTACGTCGGTGCCGGGATTGGCCTTGACGCGCGCAATGTCCTGAACCGGGACCGGATCCATCATGTCGATCTCACCCGAGAGGAGGGCAGCGACGCGCGTTGCGTCCGACTTGATGGTCTGGAAGATGACCTCGGTGAGATTGTGCTCGGGCTTGCCCCACCAGTTCGGATTGGGCTTGAAGACGGTCTTCACGCCCGGCTGGTGGCTTTCGACCATGAACGGCCCGGTTCCGTTGGCCTTGAGCGTGAACGGGCTGAGCTGGGTCGAGCTGGTCTGGACCTTGGTGGCGCCGTTCGCCTCGGACCACTTCTTCGAGAAGATGTACCAGGTGTCCCATTCATAGTGCAGAATGGGATTGGGCCCGGTCGTAATGAAGTCGACCGTGTAATCATCGACCTTGACGACCTTGGTGCCGGCGGCGATGCGGCTCTTGATATTGGATTCGGGAGAGAGGCAGCGCTCGGCCGAGAAGACCACATCGTCTGCCGTGAAGTCCTCGCCGTTGTGGAACTTCACGCCCTTGCGCAGGTAGAAGCGCCATCGAGTCGGCTCGAGCACTTCCCAGCGTTCCGCGAGGCCGGGGATGATCTTGAGATCCTTGTCGCGCTTCGTCAGTCCTTCCATGACGTTGCCGAGCGCGCCGAGGGTGAACGTCTCGTTCAGCGTGTAGGGATCGAGGGCGTTGAGGTCGCCCTGGAAGGCATAGCGGAACGTCTTGGCCTCGGCTGGTACCGCGAGCAGGGCGGCTGCCATGGCCGCTGCCAACGTCGTGATGCGCAACTTCATGGAATGTGACTCCCGACAGCTCGGTGCTGGATCTGAGCGCAAGCAATGCGCCGGCCGAAGCGCGCTTCTCGCGTCCCGGCCGGCCATGGCGCCGATACTGTCGTATCCCGAGCCGGTGGTCCAGCCGTCAGAGCGCTGACGGCCGCCGGAAGTAGCGGCGGCCCGTCGGCTTTACAGGCGGCTATTGCATGCGCACCCAGTAGAAGAGGATGCGATTGTCGGCGCGCTGCACCATGCTGACCTTCTTCGAAACGCCCCAGCTCAGGGCCTGCTGGTGCAAGGGGATCAACCCGACGTCGTCGTGAATGGTGCGGAAGGCCTTGGCGAGCATCTCGTTGCGCCTCTGGACGTCGTTCTCGACCTCGATCGCGCTCGCCAGCTCATCGACGACCGGACTGCAGTAGCCGCCATAGTTGAACGTCGCGCCCTTGCCGGCCGCATCGCGGCAGCCCGCGATCGAGCGGAGGATGTTGAGCCCGTCGAGTGAGCTCGCCGTCCAGCCGAGCAGGTTGAAAGAGCTATCGTATTTCTGTGGTGCGCCGACCTTGTCGAAATAGCGGGCTTTTGGCATGGCATTGAGCTTCACGCGCATGCCGATGCGGGCCAGCATGGCAACGACGGCCTGGCAGATCGCCTCGTCGTTGACGTAGCGGTCGTTGGGGCAATCCATCTCCACCGCAAAGCCATTGGGATAGCCGGCTTCCGCGAGGAGCTTCTTCGCCGCGGCGGGATCATAGGGATGGCGCTTGAACTCGGCGGCGCGTGCGAAGAGCGGCGGATAGATGAGCAGTGCGTTCGGCGTCGCGTGGCCGCGCATGATCCGCTTCTGGATCGCGTCGATATCGATGGCCTGATAGACGGCCTTGCGGACGCGCACGTCCTTGAAGGGGTTCTTGCCCTTGACGTCCGAGTAGAGCAGCTCGTCGCGCACTTGATCCATGTTGAGGAAGATCGTGCGCAGCTCCGGGCCGGTCAGAACATCGGTCGCGGGGCTGGACTTGACGCGCGGGATATCCTGCACGGGGACGGGGTCGATCATGTCGACCTCGCCGGAGAGGAGGGCCGCAACGCGGGTCGCATCCGACTTGATGGTCTGGAAGACGACCTCGGTGAGATTGTGCTCGGGCTTGCCCCACCAGTTCGGATTGGGCTTGAAGGTGGTCTTCACGCCCGGCTCGTGGCTCACCACCATGAAGGGGCCTGTGCCATTCGCCTTGAGCGCGAAGGGGCTGAGCTGATTGCTCTTGGTCTGGACCTTGGTCGCGCCGTTGGCCTCGGCCCACGACTTCGACATCATGAACCAGGAATCCCACTCAGCGGGCAGGATCGGATTCGGCACGGCGAGCACGAAGTCGACCGTATGCGCATCGACCTTCTCCGCCTTCAGTTTGGCGGCGAAGCGCGTGCGGATGTTGGATTCGGGCGACGTTGCGCGCTCGAACGAAAAGAGGACGTCGTCGGCGGTGAAACCCTCGCCGTTATGGAACTTCACGCCCTTGCGGAGGTGGAAGCGCCAGCGCGTCGGCTCGACGATCTCCCAGCGTTCGGCGAGTGCGGGGACGATCTTGAGATCCTTGTCGCGCGTGACGAGGCCTTCCATCACGTTGCTGAGCGTGCCGAGAGTGAATGTCTCGTTCAGAGCATAAGGGTCGAGAGCGTTGAGATCGCCCTGGAAGGCGAACCGGAAGGTCTTCGCATCCGCAGGCACCGACAGCATGGCGACGGCAAGGGCCGCAGCCACCGAGATGACACTCCGCCTCATGAAACCCCTCGCTTTCCGCCCCAGCCCTCAGTCGATCGGGTGCGGGCTACAATGGAAGAAGAATTTCGTGAAGAATGTCTTCATGATGAGCGGCGCTTAACCATGAGAACACTGCATAGCTGGCGGCGTGGTTAAACGAGAGGGCGTCAGCAGCGTCGCTCGGTCAGCGGCGGCGCGCTTCCGCCCAGCGAGCGAGCCGCGGCTCGCCGACGAGCTTGGCCTTGCCCCGACTGAGCGTGCCAAGCACGTCCTCGTGGATGAGAAGGGCGGCGAGCGGCAGCTCCGCGGTGATCGTTATGCCCTTCGGGCCAAGCTGCCGGCGCACCTCGCTTCCGCCGCGCTGCGCGAGATCATTGACGATGGGGAGCACGAGGTCCCGCTCCGCGAGGATCTCGATCTCCATGAGCGGCTCGAGGCGCCTCATGCCCGCATTCCGGCAGGCGGCCCGCATAGCAGCGACGGCGGCCTCCTCGAAGCCCTCCGGCGTTGAGCGCTTCGGATGGAAGGCGCCATCGATGAAGACGGCCCGCGTGTCGATGATGCGGCCTTCACCGTCCACGCCTTCCGAGGAGACCCGTGCTACGCCGCGCGCGACGGCGGCATTGAGGGCGTCGATCTGAGGGGGACCGGCGAACTCGCTCTCGAAGAGATTGCCCTCGCCTGAGCGTCGCGGGGAGATCCTGAGGCGCACGACGGCGAAATCGCCCGTTCCGCCCTCAGCGCTTCCGAGACGATGCCCCGCTTCGGCCAGGCGGGCTGGGGTCCAGCAGGTCGTGATCGTGTGGGGGCCGGCGTCGAGCGGGCAGGCTGCCTTTGCCGTCACAAGTGCTACGTGCGCGCTCAGCTCCTTGGGCGTGCGCGCTTCGATGCGGAAGCTTCCTTGCCTGGTGCCTGCCGCATACGAGAATGTGGCATCCTCGGCCTGGCACCGTTCCAGGGCCGCCGCGAGCGCCGCCGCACCCTCCGCATCCTTGGCAACAAGCGTCTGGCTCAGCGGCAGGAGGGGCGCATTGGTCGTTGACGACGACACGGCAGTCTCACGGCAAAAGTGATTTGCCGTGAATCTAGCGCATGTTGGCGGCGCGAACCGGCATCACGGTCGGTTCCGGTGAAATTTCCACCGGGCGTTGCAGGGGTGAGACGCCGAGCGCCGCGCCCGGTCGTCCAGGCTGTGCGCTCGGCCTGCGTGTGGCAGTGCGGGCACTTGAGGGATGGTGCCCGGAGCGGTAAGTCCCGGAACCATGAGCGACAGACCGATTCTGCCCGGCCCGGGCCCCATTGAACCCGTCAATCTGCGCGAGGCGCTGGAAGAGCGTTACCTAGCCTATGCGCTCTCGACGATCATGCACCGCGCGCTTCCAGACGTGCGCGATGGTCTCAAGCCCGTGCATCGACGCATTCTCTATGCCATGCGCGAGCTGAAGCTCGACCCCACGGGCGGCTTCAAGAAGTGCGCGAAGATCGTCGGCGAGGTGATGGGCAATTTCCATCCGCACGGCGACCAGGCCATCTACGACGCGCTCGTGCGCCTCGCCCAGGACTTCGCCGTCCGCTATCCCCTCGTCGACGGCCAGGGCAACTTCGGCAATATCGACGGCGATAATCCGGCGGCGATGCGCTACACGGAGAGCCGCCTGACCCAGGTCGCCGAGGCGCTGCTGGACGGCATCGACGAGGACACGATCGACTTCCGGACGACCTACGACGGCACCAACAAGGAGCCCGTCGTTCTCCCCGCTAACTTTCCGAACCTGCTGGCGAACGGCTCGTCGGGTATTGCCGTCGGCATGGCGACGAACATCCCGCCGCACAATGCCGACGAGCTGTGCGCGGCCTTGCTGCATCTCATCAAGCACCCGAATGCGACGGTCGAAAAGCTTGTCGATTTCATTCCGGGACCGGATTTCCCGACCGGCGGCGTTCTCGTCGAGCCGCGCGACAGCATCGTCGAGGCCTACCGCACCGGCCGCGGCGGCTTCCGCCTGCGTGCACGCTGGGAGAAGGAGGAGCTCGGGCGCGGCGGCTACCAGATCGTCGTCACGGAGATGCCCTATCAGGTCCAGAAGGCGCGTCTCGTCGAGAAGATCGCCGAGCTCTTGCAGGCGAAGAAGCTGCCGCTGCTTGGTGACGTGCGCGACGAGAGCGCGGAGAGCGTCCGCCTGATCCTCGAGCCCAAGAGCCGCACAGTCGATCCGTTCGTGCTCATGGAGAGCCTGTTCCGCGTGACGGAGCTGGAAGTTCGCTTCGGCCTCAACATGAACGTGCTGACGGCGGGGCAGATCCCGGCCGTGCTGTCACTGCGCGACGTGCTCAAGCACTGGCTGGAGCACCGCCAGGAAGTGCTGGTCCGGCGCTCGGAGCATCGCCTCGCCAAAATCCAGCACCGCCTCGAAGTGCTCGATGGCTACCTGATCGCGTACCTCAATATCGATGAGGTCATTCGCATCGTCCGCTTCGAGGACGAGCCGAAGGCCAAACTGATCGCCAAGTTCAAGCTCTCGGAGGTGCAGGCTGAAGCCATCCTGAACCTGCGCTTGCGGTCGCTATCCAAGCTCGAGGAGATGGAGATCCGTGCCGAGCACGAGAAGCTCAGCGGCGAGATGCGCGATCTCCAGGCGCTATTGAAGTCGGAAGACCTCCAGTGGGAGCGCATTGCGGCCGAGATCAAGGCCACGCGTGAGGCCTACTCCAAAAAGACCGAGCTGGGCCGGCGCCGGACCGAGCTTGCGGATGCGCCGTCGATCGAGGTCGATATCGAGCAGGCGCTGATCGAGAAGGAGCCGATCACGGTCATTCTCTCGGAGAAGGGCTGGATCCGCGCCCTCAAGGGCCACCCCGAAGATCTCTCCAAGCTCGATTTCAAGCACGGCGACAGTCTCAAGCGAGCGGTGCGCGCCTCGACGACGGACAAGCTCATCGTCTTCGCGACGAACGGCAAGTTCTTCACGCTCGAAGGCAATCAGCTCCCGGGCGGGCGCGGGCACGGCGAGCCCGTGCGCCTCATGGTCGATCTCGAGGAGAGCCACGAGATCGTGGACCTGTTCGTCCACGAGCCGGGCCGCAAGCTCATCGTCGCCGCGACGAGCGGGCACGGCTTCATCGTGCTCGAGGACGAGGTTGTTGCCTCGACGCGCAAGGGCAAGCAAGTACTGAACGTGGATGCCGATGCCGAGGCGCGGGTTTGTGTGCCGGTCCCGCCCGGTTCCGACATGTGCGCGACGATCGGCGAGAACCGCCGGATGCTCGTCTTCAGTCTCGACGAGATCAACGAGATGACGCGCGGCAAGGGCATCATCCTGCAGCGCTTCAAGGATGGCGGGCTCTCGGACGTCCGGCCGTTCGTCAAGAAAGCAGGGCTGACGTGGCTCGACTCGGCAGGGCGGACCTTCACGCTGGCGAGTGGCGACATGAAGGAATGGATCGGGCAGCGGGCGCAAGCTGGCCGCATGGCGCCCAAGGGCTTCCCGCGCTCCAACCGCTTCGGGCCTGCCTTCTAGTTCCAATGGCTTTCGGCGCTTGACGCAAGGATGTCGCCGACCGCAAGTAGTGGCAACGGCGAACTTTTTGCTCGAGGGCTTCTAGAATATGTCGGCCGAGGCGCGCGGGCTCCTGCTCGAGATGTTCCACGCGGCCGTGGCTGCTGCTCATCCGAGCACCTGTCTTCCTCCGCATCTTCCGCCCGCGCCGGCCGCGGGCCGACTGATCGTGCTCTGTGCGGGCAAGGCCGCGATCGCCATGGCCTCGGTCGCGGAAGCGCACTACCTGCAGGCCGGCATCGGTGACCGGCTCGTGGGCGTGGCGACAGCACCGCATGGCTATGCAGCCGCATTCTCAGATCCGAAGCCCTCACGGCTGGAGATCCTGGAAGGCCGGCATCCGACACCCGATGCTTCTTCGCGTGCAGCCGCCGAGCGGGCGCTCGTGCTCGCGCAATCGGCCGGTCCCGACGACACCGTTCTGGTTCTGCTTTCCGGCGGCGCCTCGGCTCTCTGGGCGGCACCTGCCGCCGGGCTCGATCTTGCCGAAAAGACGGCGCTGACCCGTGGGTTGCTCAAGTCCGGTGCCGACATCCACGAGATGAATGTGGTGCGCCGCCACCTCTCGCGCATCAAAGGCGGCCGGTTGCGTGCCGCCGCCGCGAAGGCCGGCACATTCATCACGCTCGCCATATCGGATGTGCCGGGCGACGATCCGGAGACCATCGGCTCCGGGCCGACCGTGCCGGACCCGACCACGCTCGCGGATGCCCGTGCGACAATCGCGCGCCGCGCCCCGCGCATGGCCGAGCTCGAGCTGCCCGTGCCGCCGAGTGTCTATCGCGCGATCGAGAACCCGGCGAACGAAACGCCGAAGCCTGGGGACGCGCTCTTTTCCCGCGATCGCTACCAGATCATTGCGACGCCTGTTGCCGCACTCGATGCGGCGGCGGCGCTGGCGCGCGCGCAGGGCTATGAAGTGCAGAACCTTGGCGACCAGGTGACGGGCGAGGCGCGTGACGTCGCGGCCGCCCACGCAGCGCTTGCCCGTGAGGCGCGGGCCGCGGGCCGGCGGCTTGCCATCATCAGCGGCGGCGAGCTCGAGGTCACGGTACGCAACAAGAACGGCCGCGGCGGGCGCAGCCAGGAGTACGCGCTCGCGCTCGCCTGTGCGCTCGACAGCCTTGCCGGTGTCGCCGCGCTGGCGGCGGACAGCGACGGGATTGATGGCGGCGATGGTCAGATCACCGACCCGGCCGGCGCCGTGATCGGCCCCGATACGCTCGCCCGCGCCAGGGAGCGCCACGCCGACGCCCGAAAGGCCCTCGATAACAACGATGCCACGACCCTGTTCGAGGCCCTGGGCGACCTCGTGCACACGGGGCCAACCCATACGAATGTCAATGATTTCCGCGTGATCCTCGTCGAGCCGGCCTGATACACATGATTGATGCACGTGAAGGGGCCGACCATGGCCGAGCGCCTTGCGACGCGCCTCGTCTGTTCCCGTTGAACTACTTCCGCCTGTTGCTGGTTTGGCTGGTAGCGGGCGTCGCCGCGGCGGCCAATGCGGGCGTCGCTCGGGCCGATCTCAAGCTCTGCAATGCAACGTCGAGCCGGATCGGGGTCGCGATCGGCTATCAGGACCCGAAGGGCTGGGCCACGGAGGGATGGTGGAACATAGCGTCACAGACTTGCGAGACACTGTTGAAAGGTAGGCTTGGCAGCCGCTTCTATTATGTTCATGCCGTAGATTACGACCGTGGCGGCGAGTGGGGCGGTACGAACATGATGTGCACCGCCGACAAGGTCTTCACCATTCGCGGCGTGGAGGACTGCACGCGGCGCGGCTTCAAGCGTGAGGGCTTCTTCGAGGTCGACACGCAGGACTCCAAAGACTGGACGATCCGCCTGACGGATCCGGGCGACAGCGGCGGGAAGGGCAAATGAGACGAAACCGGAGAGTCAAGATTCTCGCGACGCTGGGGCCGGCATCGTCGGCGCCCGAGGTGATCGAGAGCTATTTCCTCGCGGGTGTCGACGTCTTCCGCATCAACATGAGCCATTCGAGCTTCGACATGGTGCGCGGGCTCCATGCTGCTGTGCGCGCGGCCGAAGCGAAGCACGGCCGCCCGATCGGCATTCTCGCGGACCTTCAAGGGCCGAAGTTCCGGGTGGGAAAACTCGCGGGCGACCGTGTGGAGCTCAAGAGCGGGCAGACCTACATCTTCGATACGCAGGAGCAGGAGGGTGACGACCAGCGCGTCTTCCTCCCCCATCCCCAGATCTTCGATGGTGTGGAGACGGGGCATACGCTCCTGCTCGACGATGGCAAGATCAGGATGCGCGTCACAGACGTCGCGCCCTCGCGCATCGCCGCGGAAGTGATCGTCGGCGGCCCGCTCGCGAGCCGTAAGGGTATTTCGATGCCCGACACGATCCTGCCTATCAACCCTTTGACCGACAAGGACAAGGCTGATCTCGACTTCGTCCTGAAGCTCGGCGTGGACTGGGTCGGCCTCTCGTTCGTGCAGCGCGGCGAGGACGTGGCCCTGGCCCGCCGGATGATCGGCCAGGGCGCGGCCATCATGTCCAAGATCGAGAAGCCCTCGGCGATCGCCGATCTCGATCAGATCATCGCGCAGTCGGATGCGCTGATGGTTGCGCGCGGCGATCTCGGGGTCGAGATGCCGGTCGAGCGCGTGCCCGGCCTGCAAAAGCAGATCACGCGCAAGGCGCGCGCGGCCGGCAAACCGGTCGTGATCGCGACGCAGATGCTCGAAAGCATGATCAGCGCACCGGTCCCGACCCGCGCCGAGGTGTCGGACGTGGCGACGGCGGTCTTCGACGGTGCCGATGCCATCATGCTCTCGGCCGAGTCGGCGGTCGGCAAGTATCCCATCGAGGCCATCGGCATGATGGACCGCATCGCCATCGAGGCCGAGGCGGATCCGACCTACGACGTGCTGGTCCACGCGACGAGTACGCCGCCGCAGCCGACCGCGGCCGACGCCATTGCCGCTGCGACGCACGCCGTCGCCGATACGCTCAAGCTCTCGGCGATCATCTGCTTCACGGCGACGGGCTCGACGGCACTGCGCGTCGCGCGCGAGCGGCCGGGACTTCCCGTCATCGGGTTGACGCCGGTCGTGGCGACGGCGCGCCGGCTCGCGGCCGTCTGGGGCGTGCACTGCGTCCTGACGAGCGATCCGGAGAACCTCGCCGACATGGTCAAGAAGGCCTGCCGCATCGCCTTCGAGGAAGGGTTTGTGCGCGCGGGCGGCGGCGTCATCATTACGGCAGGCGTGCCGCTCGGCTCGCCGGGCACGACCAACATGGTGCGTATCGCCCATGTGAACGAGCACGGAGAGGCGACGTCGCTCTCGGTGTGAAGCAGCCCTTCATCCCCGTGAGCGCGGGGAGAAGGGAACCTAAACGACCAGTACGCCGCGATGCTGGGCCTCGCCTTCCGGCTCGATGTGAATCACCACCTCGGCGCCGGCGATTTCAGCTTCCAGCGCGCGTTCGATACGATCGCAGATGCGGTGCGCGTCAGCGACCGACATCTTGCCCGGCACCACCAGATGGAAGTCGATGAATGTCGCGCGGCCCGCCGTGCGCGTACGGATGTCGTGCGCTTCGATGGCACCCTCCGCGCTCTCGGAGATGACAGCCCGGATGCGGCGGCCGATCTCACCGTCGACGGCTTCGTCCATGAGTCCGCTGACAGACGAGCTGATGACTCGCCAGCCGGCGACGAGGATGTTGATTGCAACGAGCGCCGCCATCAGCGGGTCGAGTATCGCCCATCCCGTCAGAACGGCGAGCGTCAGACCGACGATCACACCGACCGACGTCGCGACGTCCGAGAAGAGGTGCCATCCATCCGCGACGAGCGCGGGCGAGCGCCAGCGTCGCCCGTAGGTGATGAGCGCCAGCCACCAAGCCGCATTGATGGCCGTGGCCACGCCGCTGATTGCCAGGCCGAGCCACGGTTCCGACGGCAGGCGCGGCGCGCGAAAGGCTTGCCAGGCCGCGTGCAGGATCAGTAGCGCGGCGACGATGATGAGCACGCCTTCGATGACGGCAGAGAAATATTCGGCCTTGTGGTGCCCGAACTGATGGCGCCGGTCCGCCGGTCGCGCACTGATGCGGACGGCCATGAAGGCGACCACCGCCGTCACGACATTCACGATGCTTTCGAGTGCATCGGAATAGAGCGCGACACTTCCGGTCGTCCAGTAGGCGAGATACTTGATGCCCAGCACCGCGCACGCGACGGCGATGCTCGCAATGGCCATCCTGCCGGTGCGGATTTCGATCGTGGACATCGTGCTCGGCTTGAAATGTGGAGGCGCGCGCAGGCGGAATGTGTTCCGCCCGTTCAACACGCAAGTGCGCGCGAAATCAACCAGCCAATCGACTTTTGCCAGTATTTGCAAATGGTTGGCGATGGCGTGATATCACGCCGTCGGGGCCGGACCGAAAGTTGCATCCCGGGCCATCGCGGCGTGGGCCTCGCGAAAGGTGAGCAGCCGGCGCTGCGCCTCGTCCCAGACGGCGAGCCGCGCGCATTTCAGGCTCTCCCAGAACGTGACGCGGTTCATGGCCTGAAACTCGGGCGAGCCCGCGAGGCAATCGTGCAAGCGGTAGTTCGGAATGACGCTGTTCAGGTGATGGATGTGGTGAAGGCCAATGTTGCCGGTGAACCATTCGAGCGGTTTCGGCAGCACGTAGTACGACGAGCCGCGGATCGCCGCGACTTGGAAATCCCACTCCTCGCTCGCATCCCAGTGACCATCCTCGAACTGGTGCTGGATGAAGAACAGCCACCCGCCGAGGGCCGACGCCATCAGGATCATCGGCGCGACGATCCACGCGAGCGTCGCATAGCCGATGGCAGCGCCAATCAGGCCATAGAAGGCGACCATCGCGATGTTGAGGCCGACAACACTGCGCCAGCCTTCGCTGGGCTCCAGCGGATGTCCCCAGGGCGTGCGCTGCAGGACAACGAAGAAGAAGGGCACACCGATCGGGAAGAGGAAAAGTGGATGGCGGTAGACGCGATAGCGCAGGCGCCGCAAGGGTGACAGGGCGCGGTACTCAGCGAGCGTGAGCGTCTCGATGTCCCCATACCCGCGGCGGTCGAGATTACCCGAGGTTGCATGGTGCCTGGCATGGACGCGCCGCCACAGGCCGTAGGGCGTCATCGTCAGGACGCTGATCAGCCGACCAAGCACATCGTTGGCGCGCGCCGAACGAAGGAACGAGCCATGTCCGCAGTCGTGCTGGATGATGAAAAAGCGGACCAGGAGGCCAGATGCGGGGATGGCCAGAAGCACGGTTAGCCAGTACGCGCGATCGACGCTCGCCCACATCGCCACGAGCAGAGCGATGAAGGGTACCGTCGTCGTGAGAAGCTGGATGACAGCACGCCGCATGTCGGCGCCGCGGTACTTCGCACAATGAACCGCCAGCCGCCTGGCTTCCGCCTTCAGCGCAGCAGTATCGACCTTGCCGTTCCGCGGAGTCATCGAAATAACAGCCGCAGACATCTCTGAATTGGACAAAACGACGGAAGCCTCCGGGTGTTCGATTGCCGACCCCGGAACGCTTGTTCCCCCCAGGGCATCCTTTTGTGCCTTAGAAGCACGATTTGGCTGCCCTTGTCCTGGGACATCGGCGCGCGGTACTGTGTAAAACGATTTTTTAGCGGTTCTTTGTCGGTCTTATGTGCGCACTGGCCACGGCTTGTCGCACGCGTTATGCTTGATATGATTGTTTTGTGCGGCGGTTCGGACGTGCGGCTGGTGCCCTAGTGAGAGCGGTGGCGTGCGCTTTTGCCCTGCCGGCAATCGTCGAAATGCCGGAATCGATTCGGAAATTCAGTTCTCGTCGCGAATCCCAGTTCCGGTGACGTCTCCTCGGCCGCTCGTGCCCTGATATGCGGAATGCCCAATGGCAGTGCCGGTTTCCCTCATCTGCGTCGGACATGCCGCACTCGACCGGATCTACCGGATCGAGAGCTTTCCGCCCGAACCGACGAAGATTCGCGCGCTGGAGCACATCGAGGTGGGCGGCGGCATGGCTGCCAATGCCTCGGTTGCGGCGGCGCGGCTCGGCGCCCGGGCGGAGCTCTGGTCGCGCGTCGGCGACGACCAGGCCGGTGTCGCGATCCGCAACGGCCTCAAGGCCGAGAAGGTGGACATCCGCTACGTACACGCCTTCGAGGAAGCGCGCTCGTCGACGTCGGCGGTGATCGTCGACAGCCAGGGCGAGCGCATGATCATCACGCAGCGCGACACTTCGATCCCTGCCGGGACGAGCTGGCTGCCCATCGAGCGGATCGGCGAGGCCAAGGCCGTCCTTTGCGACCTGCGCTGGCTCGAGGCGGTCCGGGTCGTGCTGACGCGGGCGCGGCGCGAGGGCGTGCCGACCGTGCTCGATGCCGATCTCGGCGGCCGCGAGGCCCTGCCTGAGCTTCTCGGACTCGTCGATTACGCAGTATTCTCAGCGCCATCGCTTCACGAGTTCGCGCGCGGTATGAGCGATGCCGACGCTCTCCAGCAAGTCCTGCGTCACGGCCCGCGCCATGCCGGCGTTACGCTCGGGGCACGCGGCTATCTCTGGGCAGAGCGCGGCGGTCGGACCGGCCACCAGCCGGCTTTTCAGGTCGATGTCGTCGACACGACGGGGGCGGGCGACGCCTTTCATGGTGCCTTTGCCCTTGGGGTCGCCGAGGGAATGGCGATCGAGGCCAATGTACGTCGGGCGACGGCGGTGGCGGCATTGAAGTGTACCCGTCTCGGCAGTCGCGCGGGCCTGCCGACGCGCAGCGAGCTCGAGCTCTTTATCGCGCTTCACGACGGCTGAGGGCTACGGAAAGCCGGGCGCAAAACCCTGCAGCAGGTGCCCCACGCCATAGGCCAGCGCAGCGGCGCTCGCCCCCACCGCCAGTGTTTCAAGGCCAGCTCGCCACCAGGGCGCCAGCGACCAAAGGCTCTTGGCAGCGCCGATAGCGAAAAAGGTTATGCCGACGAGGATCGAGGCCCAATGAAAGGCGGCATCACCACCGATTACGAAGGGAGCTAGGGGGACAGCGCCGCAGATGGCGAAAGCGGCGAAGGTGCTGGCCGCAGACATGAGCGGCGATCGCTGCTGGCGCGATACGCCATGCTCCTCAGCCAGCATCACATTGACCCAAGTGCGGGGATTGGAGGTAATGGCCTGCACGGCCTCGTCCAGGACCTTCCCTTCGAGCCCTTTGCTGCGAAGGATCTCGCGGATCTCCGAGCGCTCGCCCTCCGGCGCCAGCTTGATATGGCGCTGCTCCATTTCCGTGAGCTTCTCGACTTCGTCGCGCTCTGCCCGGGTGCCGAGGTAGTTGCTGGCGGCCATGGAGAAGCCATCGGCGAGGAGGTTGGCGAGGCCGAGAACAATGATGATATGCGGCTGAAGGCCCGCGCCGACGACGCCGGCGATGATGGCGAACGTCGTGACCGCACCATCGATCCCGCCGTAGATCCAGTCGCGCAAATAGTTGGGGTGGTTACTATCGGCCAGCCGGGCACGTATGGCCGCGATATCGTGCTCGTGCTCTAATTTCATGACATCTCGATCGTATTCGTTTCAGATGAGAAATGGCTACCACATGATGGAAAGAGGTAGCCGATAATGATGTGAGGCTACAGCAATGACCGCTCGCCACACCATCGCGTTCGTCAACGACGAGCTGAAGCTGCCGCTGGCCGAGACGATCGCGTTCGCTCAGGCGAACGGCGTCGAAGCGCTCGAGATGCGCTCGATCGACGGGCGCAATTTCCTCTCGCTGTCACCGGATGAACAGAAGGATGCGGCCCGCCAGATTGCCGATGCCGGGATCAGGATCGTCGGGCTGGCATCGCCGCTGCTCAAGTGGGCGGCACCGGGCCGGGCTGCCGCTCGGTTGGGCGATCAGTTCGGCTTCGAGATCGGCTCGCGCACGCTCGGCGACATTGCCCGGTTGGCGGCCGACGCTGCGCATCGGCTCGGCACCCGCACGATCCGAATTTTTTCCTTCCTGACCTATGACGGGTTCCGGATTTCGGATCTCGAACCGGCGCTCGACGAGCTTCTGGCCGTGGCCGAGCGCGAGGATCTCGTCCTCCACATCGAGAACGAGCCCGTGTGCAATATCCAGGACGAGGTGGATCTGATGGCCGTCATGCAGGTGCGCCGGCATCCGCGGCTCAAGGCCCTCCTCGACATCGGCAATATCTACGCCAAAGGCATCGTTCCGGATGCGGAGCGCATGGTGGCGCTAATGCCGTTCGTCGATCACATGCATTTCAAGGACTTCTCGATCGGTGCCGGGCGTCGTCATGTCGCCGTTGGTGAAGGCGACATCCCCTATGGGCCCTTCATCGAGGCCTGTCTTGCCGCGGCATCGGGGCGCGGGCTGACCCTCTCTGTCGAGACTCACATGGCCGACGATCCCGTCGGGGGGACACAGCGTTCACTGACCCGGCTGCGGGCGCTGGCCGCGGCTGCGACGGCATGATCGGGATAAGCCCTCTAAGGAAGGTGGACGCCCGCCCCCCGCGCCGCTAATTGTGCGCCATCTCCCCGCTTCTCCGTAGAGATTTAGGGGCCACGACGAGCAGGGACTGCGCGCATGACTGACAAGGCGAAGGGCGCCGCGCTCGCGACCCGCGAGATGGCGAACGCCATCCGGGCGCTGGCCATGGATGCCGTCGAGGCAGCGAAATCGGGCCATCCCGGCATGCCCATGGGCATGGCGGACGTGGCGACGGTGTTGTTCAGCGAAGTGCTGAAGTTCGACGCCGCTGCACCGCGCTGGCCCGCGCGCGACCGCTTCGTACTCTCGGCCGGGCATGGCTCGATGCTGCTCTATGCCCTCCTTTATCTCACCGGCTATCCGGGCATGACGATCGAGGAGATCAAGAACTTCCGCCAGCTCGGATCGAAGACCGCAGGCCATCCCGAGTATGGCCACGCCGAGGGCATCGAGACCACCACGGGGCCGCTCGGCCAGGGGCTCGGCAACGCGGTCGGCATGGCGATTGCGGAGCGCATCTGGAATGCGCGCCACGGCGAGCTGTTCGACAACCGCACCTACGTCATCGCCGGTGATGGTTGCCTCATGGAGGGCATCTCGCAGGAGGCGATCACACTCGCGGGACACCTCGGGCTCGGCCGGCTCATCGTGCTGTTCGACGACAACGGCATCTCCATCGACGGACCGACGACGCTTTCGACAAGCGACGACCAGATCGGGCGCTTCAAGGCCGCCGGCTGGAACACGCTTGCGATCGACGGGCACGACATGGACGCCGTGCGCAAGGCGCTGGCGACGGCGCGCGCGGACGAGAGCAAGCCCTGGTTGATCGCCTGCAAGACCGTGATCGGCTACGGCGCGCCGAAGAAGGCAGGCACGGCCTCGACCCACGGCTCGCCGCTCGGCGCGGAAGAGATCGCCGGCACGCGCGAGAAGCTCGGCTGGAAGAGTGCGCCGTTCGAGGTGCCGGCGGAGATCCTGCAAGCTTGGCGCGCGGCGGGATCGCGCGGGCGAGCGGCGCGCGAAGCGTGGGAGGCGCGCTGGCAGAAGCTCGACGCGCGCGATCGCGAGGCTTTCGAGCATCCTGCGGCCGCGCGGTCGGCGGACGTCGATGCGGCTGTGATGAACTTGCGCGAAGCGGCAGCGGCGGAGACGGCCGAGCGGGCGACGCGCGTGTGGTCGGAGCGCGCTTTGGAGGCGTTGGTCGCCGTGCAACCTGCGCTGATCGGCGGCTCGGCAGACCTGACGGGCTCCAACAACACCAAGGCCAAGAGCCAGAAGCCGATCGTGAAGGGCGACTTCTCGGGAAGCTATCTCTACTACGGCATACGCGAGCACGGCATGGCCGCGGCCATGAACGGCATGGCGCTCTACGGCGGGCTCATTCCGTACGGCGGCACGTTCCTCGTCTTCTCGGACTATTGCCGGCCCTCGATCCGGCTTGCGGCGCTCATGCGCAAGCAGGTCGTCTACGTCTTCACGCACGATTCGATCGGGCTCGGCGAGGACGGCCCGACCCATCAGCCGATCGAGCATCTGGCGGCGCTGCGCGCGATTCCCAATCTCAACGTCTTCCGCCCCGCTGATGGCGTCGAGACGGCGGAATGCTGGGCTCTGGCGGCGGCGTCTACCGAGACGCCGTCCGTGCTTGCGCTGACGCGGCAGAACGTGCCGAACCTGCGCAAAGGCCCAATCGGCGAGAATGCCTGCGCCAAAGGCGGCTACGTCCTGCGCGAGGCGGACGGCAAGCGCGCGGTCACGCTGATCGCGACCGGCTCGGAGGTCGGCGTTGCCGTGAAGGCCGCGGACCTGCTGGCGGCGAAGGGCCTCAAGGCGGCGGTCGTCTCGGTACCGTCATTCGAGCTTTTCCGGAAGCAGCCGGCGGCCTACCGCCAGGCCGTGCTGGGCGGAGCACCGCGCGTCGCCATCGAAGCGGCCATCGAGCAGGGCTGGCGCGAGTGGCTGCGGCCGGACGATGCATTCGTCGGCCTTTCGGATTTCGGCGCCTCGGCGCCCGCGGGCAAGCTCTTCGTGCACTTCGGCCTGACGCCCGAGCGCGTCGCAGAGACCGCGCAGAAGCTGATCGGCTAGCAAGCCCCGCTGGAGAGGAACTGGAACCCGAATTTCGCCAGGAGCGTTACCGCGGGGGCGGCTGTGCTGGTACGGCCGCCAAGTCGATCAACATGAGTGCGTTGCCATGCCTAACAAGCTTACTTGCATCATTGGTGCCGGTGGATTGCTGCTAGGTGTTGGCGCCGCATTCGTTACGGCCAGCAAGCCGGCCCAGGCCCAACGCCTTTGGGATCAGCCGTATGAGGAGTGGCGATCCGAAAGCAAGCGCCCGCGGCGCGGCTATGAAGGATTCCCCGCCCCCGGTGTTTATTGCTCCTATCGGCGTGAGCCGATCCGCGAGTGCAACACCGACAAGCGCGGGCGCGAGAGGTGCAGGGTCGTGCGCTGGCGTCTCGTGCAGATGTGCAGCTGATAGCTGCCGCGCCAAAGTCGCGAGCTGCTAACCCAACCGTCGCCGGTAGAGCGCAATCAGCCGCTCCCAGTGCCGTTCCGCGGCATGCTTCTCGTAGATCTTGCGCTGCGGAAAGCCGAAGCCGTGGTGGACGCCGGGATAGATCTCGAGCTCGCCCGGATTCCCCGACGCATCGAAGAGCTTCTTCAACTCGGCGACCATCGGCAGCGGTGCCAGCTCATCGAATTCCGCGCAGGCGATGTAGAGCTCGCCTTGGGCCTTGCTGAGTGAGAGATGGGGGCTCTCCTCGGCGTCGCTGACGAGCCATGTGCCGTAGAAGGATGCAGCCGCTGCAACGCGATCCGGGTAGCGCGCGGCAGCCGCGAGTGCATACGGCCCGCTCATGCAATAGCCGTGCACGCCGATGGGGCCGGGTTTCACGCCTTCGCGCCCGTCGAGAAACGACATCATCGCCGCCACGTCGTCCATGACCGGCGGAATGGTCATCTTCGTGCGGATCGCGCGCATGCGCGTATGCTCGGGGCTGCCGTGCGTGAGCACCGTCGCGGGATCGAACTTCGAGTCACGACCGGCACGATAATAGAGATTTGGCAGCAGCACCGCGTAGCCGACCGACGTGAGACGCCGCGCCATGTCACGCAGTTCCTCGCGAATGCCGGGCGCATCCATGAGCAGCAGTACGGCAGGGTGTGTGCCGCGGTCCGGGCGGCAGACGAAGGTCTCCATAGCGCCGGCGCGTGTTTGGATGTCGAGCGTATCTTCGATCATGGTTGCTCCTCCGGATGGGCCGACCGTAGAACCTGCCGGTCCAAAGATCGACTCGCGCGTGTGGGGCGCTATAGTCCGCCAACGCAGATCCGAAGGTATCTGGAGGAAGCGGAGATGATCCAGCGCATCATGGTTCCGGGCATCATGGCCCCGGTCAGTCACTACTGCCACGTCGTCAGGGCCGGCAATCTCGTCTGGGTGTCGGGTGTCGTCGGCGTGGAGGCCAATGGCCATATACCGTCGGATACGGTCGCGCAGTTCGACATTGCGATGGATGTCATGGACAAGTGCCTGCGTGCTGCCGGCGCCGGGCCGGAGCATGTCACCAAGGTGCAGGTCTTCATGACCGACATCAGTGAGCGCGCCGCCATCAATCCGCGCCGCATTGCCTATTTCGGCGAGCACCGGCCAGCCTCGACGCTGGTCGAGGTGAAAGGTCTCGTCGATCCGCGCATGAAGGTCGAGATCGAGTGCCAGGCGGTCGTCGGCTGAGGTTTGGCCTCACCGCAGCCGGCCACGGAAGAGGCTGCGGCCATGTTTCGTGGCGATCAGCATGAGATTCCAGCTCACGCAGACGGTGAGAGCGAGGGAGAGCGAGAGCACTGGCCCCCACCTTACGACCGTTGCGGCAACCAGTGTTATGGCCAGCAGCATGCCGATAAGGCCGCCGATGGAGTGCGCGAGGAGTGCTGCTGTCGCCGGGCCGCCGATGCGGTTGTGCAGCACCAGGATGAGGCTGGTCGTCACGGTCGGCATGATGGAGAGAATGCCGGTCAACTGCGTCGGAACAAACGGGCTCACTGCGTTCACGATGCCGACGACGAGGGTGACGAGGAGGACGCGCACCGCAAGATCGAGCCACGACCGCGCACCCGCCTTCAACGGTACTGCATCGGTGAAGCGAGGCGCGAGCAACAGGGCTGCGGAGAAGATCGGAACGGCGAACAGCAGCGCCTCGGGCAGCGACCAGTCATAGAGCTGCACGAATGCGGCGATGGCGAGCCACGCCGCCGAGCTGACTGCGAGGCTCAACAGCATGGATCGGCCGGCGTGGGCCAATAAGCCGTAGATCAGGAGATAGACGGGGATCACGGCAAAGGCTGCAACCGACGCCGTTGCCACGTGCGCGAGGAATTGTGGTGGATGGTCGAGCGCGAGAAAGACGTAGACGGGCCCCGTATAGACGGGCAGCGACGCCACCATGGCGCCGAAGAAGGGGCCTGCGCGTTCGGAGATCAGCGCGACGATGACGACGAAGATGGCGACGGCGGCCATGCGCACGGCGAGCGCCGTCAAGGGCAGGTCGGCGAGCGCCGCCAGGAATTCCGTCACTGCATCCCGTCCCGTCGCGCGTCATGGTGCCGACCACGCGGCGCCACGACGTGCGAGCGCTTCTGCTCCCTGCCGCAGTTGCGCGGCAATCACGTCCTTCAGCGGCGGCGAGGGAAGTTGCCGTCCGGAACGCTTCGATCTTTTTCCTGGTGTGGCGCCGCCCACGAGGAAGTGGATGCGGCACGCCTGTCTCGCCACCCTATGAGCCGCACCGCGCTGGCGGTCAAGCCCGCGTCCAGCCGTCCGTCCCGAGGCGCTCTTGCGGCATGAAGCGCGACTTGTAGCTCATCTTGCGCGAGCCTTCGATCCAATAGCCGAGGTAGAGATATGGCAGCCCGAGGCGGCGCGCATACTCGATATGCTCGAGGATCATGTACGTGCCGATGCTACGGGCGTCCTCCTCGGGATCGTAGAAGCTGTAGACCATCGAGATGCCGTCCGAGAGCTGGTCGCACAGCGCGACGGCCTTGAGCGGCGCGCTCTCGGCGCGGTGAAGATGCGGCTTTTCGGGTCCGACGCGATACTCGGTCAGGAACGTATCGACGATCGAGTCCTCGACCATCATCGCATAGTCGAGCACGCTCATGTCCGCCATGCCGCCGTCGCCATGGCGCGCGTCGATGTAGCCGCGGAAAAGACTGAAGTGCTCCGACGTCGCGACGGCCTGGATACGGCGCGCCTTGAGGTCGCTGTTGCGCTCCTGGATGCGCCGGAAGCTGCGGCCGAGCTCGAACTCGTTTACGAGCACGCGCACCGAGACGCACGCCTGGCAGCCTTCGCAGTAGGGCATGTAGGCGATGTTCTGGCTGCGCCGGAAGCCGCCCTTCAAGAGGTTGTCGATGAGGGTGCGCGGCTTGTCGTGGGTGAGGTGGGTGAAAAGCTTGCGCTCCGCCCGCCCCGGCAGGTACGGACAAGCCTGTGGTGCAGTCACGTAGAATTCCGGAAACTGCTTTTGCTGTTCGGTCAAGTTCGTGCCGTCCTGTTACTCGTCGGCGCAAGCATACAGCATACGTGAGCGTGCCTAGCGCTTTCAAGCGAGCCGTGATTCGCTAAAGCAACGGACTTGAAATTCACCTCAGTTCGAGGCCCGGCCGGGAGCGAATTTCAAGTCCGTTGCTTTAGAACGCTATGTCTCTAAAGCGTCTCTGGACCTTAAATGCGACTTTGAGATCGGCCCAGGCGTGGGTCGCATTTGACGTCCGACGCATTAGCTTCTGATACATTCGTTGATACATTGCGTAGGCAGTGCGGGGACGGACGGATGAGCGAGGCGGCGGCGACGGAAGTGCTCTTCTACCACCTCGAGCGCCAGCCGCTCGAAAGGGTGCTGCCGAGCCTGCTGCAGCGGACGCTCGAACGGGGCTGGCGGGCCGTCATCCAGGTCGGGAGCGCGGAGCGGCTCGAGGCGCTCGACGCCCACCTGTGGACCTACGCCGACGACAGCTTCCTGCCGCACGGTACGGGAAAGGAGGGCGCGCCCGACCGCCAGCCGATCCTGCTGACGCTCGGCGAGGCCAACGAGAATGGCGCGGGCGTTCGCTTCCTGCTCGATGGCGCGGACATGGAGGCCTACACGGGCTACACGCGCATTGTCGTCATTTTCGATGGCCGCGATGAGGACGCGCTCACCGCCGCACGCGCGCAGTGGCAGCGCGTCCGCGCCCAAGGCTGCAAGGCGACCTACTGGCGCCAGAGCGATGCCGGGCGCTGGGAGCAGAAAGCCTGAACGAGACGGCCGCTGCGGTCAGTGGCGCGTGCCGAGCGTGCTCGGCCAGTAGTGCGCCGGTGCGAAGCCCTGCGGCTTCGGCTCGACAACGTCGGCCATCGTGCGGAGTACTGCAGCCATGGCATGTCCGTTGGCGGTCCGGTAGGCAGCAGCGACGGGCCGCCAAAGGTCGACCGCCACGGAGCCATTGTCCGCAGCCCAAGGCGCGCGGGCCTCCGACGCTGTGCTGTTGAGCCACATCTGCTGCCAGAAAGCGAAGGGGTTGCCCGCTGAAGCCGTCCGCGCCGCGGGTAACCAGGGCAGGAACGGGCTTGCACCAGGCGCCATCGGGACTGCCATGGTCTGGCGCCATTCGGGCGTCCAGATGCCGAAGGCCGCGGTAGGCCAGAGAGGTGGGCTGGCTGGCTGTGGCGGCATCCACCAGGGTGAAGCTGTCGAGGTCGACCGCGCAGACGTCGAACCGAGCATGCCCGACCAGAACTCGCCCGTAGCGCGCATGAGCTGAACGGAGCCCTCAACCCAAATCTGGGCCAATGTGACTGGAAAGACGAACGAATTGGCTGTCATTAGCGCCTCGGGCCAGCACTGGAATATCAGTATCGTACCATATAAGCACCATTTTGCATTGCAGCAAGATTAATCCCGCAACGCAAAACAGCGCGAGCGAAGCCCGCGCTGGATGACCCACCTATCTAATCGGAAGCGAACGGCTAAGGAGCGTCGCCGGCCGGGCTCTCTGCATTCCCGGAGCCGAACCAGTTGCCGACCCAATCGAAGATCGTATTGCAGCTTCCGTTGGGGCCCTGCATGCCGCCGGCATTGGGATCCATTGCGCGCTCCTTCCAGTTGCCGTCGCGGCAGTACTGGGTGTGTCGCTGCTTCTTCTCGGCGGCCGCGGCAATGCGATCCTGCTCCGCGTCCTTTGGCCATGCCGGATTGGCGGCGGGGGCGGCTGCGGCGGCCGCCGCCGGCTGTCCCGGCTCGGGAAGACGTTGCGTGCTCGGCGGCATCACGAGGGGTGCACGAGGCTTGAGCTGGGGTTCTTCTTTTTGCCCGAGAGCGCCTGTCGCAACGCCGAGGCTATTCAGAAGCGGACTGTTGACCTCGACGCCGTCAGCGCAGCCGCCGAGCAATGCAGCACCTGTGACGAGGGCCGCCATGCCCACACGGATGCGCCCGGAGATGCGTGCTGTTCCAGCGGCCATGACTGCCACCCCCTCTATGCCTGCTGCCGCCCCTATCCCCCGGCGCGGCAGACGGCCGAATGTTTCTTAGCTATGAGACCTTTGCGGCATCATTGCGATTCAGCCAGAACGACTCATATAGCAGCCCCACGACCCCGGCAACAATGGCCACGTCGGCGAGGTTGAACACGTACCAGCTCCAGCCATACGCGTGGAGGTGGAAGAAATCGGCCACACCACCGAGCACCACGCGGTCGATCGCATTGGCCAACCCGCCGCCGATGATCAGCCCGATCGAGGCAGCCATAAATGCGCCGACACGCCCGCGCACCAGCCAGACCCAGAGCCCCACCGCAGTCAGGGCGGCGAATCCTGCAAGCGCCCACTGCCCGCCGTGCCCGTCCTGGGCCATGAGCCCGTAGCTGATGCCCTTATTGAGGACGAATACGAGATCGAAGAACGGCGCCACGCGCACAGGCTGCTGTGCGGCGATGTCGTAGACGTTGAGCATCCACCACTTGTGGGCCTGGTCGATCGCGATGGTCGACAGCGCCAACGCGAGTCCGAGCGGCGCGTGACCGCCCCAGATCCAGCCGCGCGGCGCGCGCACAGCATCCCCCAGGACGGCGCTGTCCTCGATCTCGCTCATGCTGCATCAAGCTCGCGCATTGCGGCGGCATCGCGGGCCGAAAGCTCGGGATAGGCCGGATCGCTGCCGACATCGGTCGTGATCCGCCACGAGCGGGCGCATTTCTTACCCTCGGCGCGGGCCGGCACCACGGCAATACCGGGCACGTCGGGGAGCGTAAAGGCGCCTGCCGATGACGGGCTGCTCACGATCCTGATCGCGGACGTGATGCACACTTCGGCCATGTCGACACCCGCAAGCGCTGCACCGAGCTCGTGGTCCGTCACATGCACGATCGGCGCGGCTTCGAGGCTCGAGCCGATGCGCTTCGCCGCGCGCTCGATCTCGAGTGCGCCCGTCACGACCGAGCGCACGCGCCGCACGCGCTCCCATTTCTGGGCGAGCGTATCGTCCCGCCATTCGGCCGGGGCCGATTTGAACAGCTCGACGTGCACCGAGGCGTCCTCGCTCGGATAGCGCGTGAGCCAGGCTTCTTCCGCGGTGAAGACGAGGATCGGCGCGATCCATGTCGTCACGCACTGGAAGATCTGCTCGACGCAGGTCAGCGCTGCACGTCGCCGCACGCTCGACGGCGCATCGCAGTAGAGCGCATCCTTGCGCACATCGAAATAGAACGCCGAAAGCTCCGTATTCATGAACTGCGCGAGTGCGGAGACGACACGCTTGTAGTCATACTCCGCATAGGCGCGACGCACGAGCGGCTCCAGCGTGGCGAGCTGGTGCAGCATATAGCGCTCGAGTTCCGGCATGTCGGCGATCTGGACCGCCTGCTTGGGATCGTAGTGCGCGAGCGTGCCGAGCATCCAGCGCAGCGTGTTGCGCATCTTGCGGTAGGTCTCGACGAAGTTCTTCAGGATCTCCGGGCCGATGCGCAGGTCGTCCGAGTAGTCGGAAGCCGCCACCCACAGGCGCAGGATGTCCGCGCCCGAGGTCTTGATCACGTCCTGCGGTGCCGTCACGTTGCCGACGGACTTCGACATCTTCTGCCCCTTCTCGTCGAGGCAGAAGCCGTGGGTCAGCACCACGTCGAAAGGTGCGCGTCCGCGCGTGCCGGAAGATTCGATCAGCGAGGAATGGAACCAGCCGCGATGCTGGTCCGAGCCTTCGAGATACATCACGCGATCGCGCCCGCCGTCCACCTGCCGCTCGATGCCGGTGAGGCTCGGAAAGTGCGGATCGTTGAGGACGTAGCTGTGCGTGCTCCCTGAGTCGAACCAGACATCGAGCACGTCGTTGATCTTCTCGAAGTCGGCGGGGTTGTAGTCGGGCTTGAGGAAGCGCGCCCCGTCCGTGTCCGAGAACCACGCATCCGCGCCTTCGGCGTACATGGCGTCGTAGATGCGCTGGTTGACTTTCGCGTCGACCAGCACTTCGCCGTCGCTCTTGCGCACGAACACGGTGATCGGCACGCCCCACGCGCGCTGGCGCGAGATGACCCAGTCGGGCTTGGCTTCGATCATGCCCGTGATGCGGTTCTCGCCCGACTTCGGCACCCATTCGGTGTCGCGGATCGATTGCAGCGAGACCTCGCGCAGCGTCTTGGGGATCGGCTGGTTATGGCCGGCGCCGCTGCCGGCCGCCGACTTCGCGCGCAGCTCGCGGCAGATCTTCTCGAGGAAGGGGATCTCCTTGTCCATGTGGATGAACCACTGGGGCGTGTTGCGGAAGATCACCGGCTTCTTCGAGCGCCACGAGTGCGGATACTGATGCTTGAGACGCCCGCGCGCGAGCAGCATCCCGGCCTTCACAAGCGCGTCGATGACGGCCTGGTTGGCGTCGCCCTTCTCGCCCTTGTCCGTGATGACGCGCTTGCCCATGAACCCTGGGGCATCGATGGTGAAAGCACCATTCTCATCGACGGTATAAGGGATGGCAGGATCGATGCCGCGCGCTTGCAGTAAGCGTGTCGAGGCCGTCCAGATATCAAAGTCCTCGCGGCCATGGCCGGGCGCAGTGTGCACAAAACCCGTCCCGGTATCGTCGGTGACATGATCTCCGTCGAGTAGAGGGACTTTGAAGTCGTAGCCCATAGAATGGAGAGGATGGTTGCAAATAACCATCTTCAGCTCGTCAGCTGATACGGGCTCAATCCTCTTCAAGCTACCTTCAGGCAGTCGCGCTGCCTTGGTCACTTCCGCTGCCAACTTGTCAGCGAGGATCAGTTTGTCGCCGACTTTTGCCCAGTTGTCCGGCGGTGCGTCGGTCACGCGATAGAGACTGTAGCTGATCTTGTGATTGAAGCTGATCGCTCGATTGCCCGGGATCGTCCAAGGTGTCGTGGTCCAGATTACGACATTAGCCCCAACCAAGGACTGCGGTACCGATAGCTCACTGACTGGATCAAATCCCCCCGCCATAGCGTCGCCAGGGTTGGAGCCGGCTCCAGGGGTAAACGGGATCACCGGAAACTTCACCCACACCATATCGCTCTGATAGTCGTGGTACTCGACCTCGGCCTCGGCGAGCGCGGTCTTCTCGACCACCGACCACATGACCGGCTTCGAGCCGCGATAGAGTTGCCCCGTCTCGGCGAACTTCATCAGCTCGCGCGCGATCTGCGCCTCGGCCGGGAATGTCATCGTCGTGTAGGGGTGGTCCCAGTCGCCCTCGACGCCGAGCCGCTTGAACTCCTCGCGCTGCACATTCAGCCAATGCTCGGCGAACGCGCGGCACTCGGCCCGGAAGGCCTTCATGGCCACCGGGTCCTTGAGGTTCGGCTTGGCCTTGCCCTTGGCCATGTACTCCTCCTCGATCTTCCACTCGATCGGGAGGCCGTGGCAGTCCCAGCCCGGCACGTAGTTGGAGTCATGCCCCAGCATC
>DATMRT010000059.1:0-38800 GCA_035565975.1 Hyphomicrobiaceae bacterium | reverse complement strand
TTGCTGAGAGAGCGGATAGCGGCCATTCGATCCGAGCGCGATGCAGCAAAGGCGGCGCTGGACCGAGCGGTCAGCGGCAAGGTGCCAGCCTCCGCGATGGATCCGGCCATGCTCGTACGGTTCGGGCAAGTGATGCGAGAGAGGCTGACGACGGGTGAGATTACCTTCCGCAGGACGCAACTGGCGTCGTTCCTCGATAGGATCGAGATCGACGAGCACGCCATCCGCATCGTGGGAAGGAAAGATATTCTGGAACAAGCCGTTATCGCCGGCGGCGCATTGTCGCCCGGTGTTCGCAGTTTTGTACGCGGTTGGCGACCCCGGCAGGATTCGAACCTGCGACCCTCTGCTTAGAAGGCAGATGCTCTATCCGACTGAGCTACGGGGCCTGAAGCCGATATGACGGCCTGGATCTTGGCTGTCAAAATGGGCGGCCGAGCCACGGTCAGCATTAGCCGAGCGCGGGCGTGCGTGCAACGCCGCGGAAGCCGCGCGTGGCGCCTGCAACCCTGATCATGGCCGCAAAGGCACGCCATGCGGCTCGCCTGACCTTGATCAATGCACGCACCTCCGTTCATGGTCATTCCATGGTGCGCGACGCCAGTCGGGGACCTACATCCCTCCGATGGCGTGGTGTCCGGCCGCGTGTGCGAGGAGGGTGCATGCAGGAACAGTGGCAGTCGAAACTCGGCTTCATACTCGCGACGGTCGGCGCCGCGGTCGGGCTCGGCAGCATCTGGCGGTTTGCCTACGTCGCCGGGGAGAACGGTGGCGGCACCTTCCTTATTGTCTACATGGCGATGATTCTGATCATCGGCATCCCACTCGTGATCGCGGAGCTGGCCATCGGCCGGCGCGGCGCGGCCGACGCCGTCAGCGCTTTCGAGACGGCGACGCCGGACGGGCGCTGGCGCTTCGTGGGCGGGATCGGCGTCATCGCGGCGGGTGCGATCCTGACCTACTACGCCGTCGTTGCCGGCTGGTCGGCGCGATACTTCTTCAGGAGCTTCGGCAGCGCGCTCTGGGCAGTCGCGCCGGATGCATACGCGCAGTACTTCGACAGTTTCATCGCTGACGGAGCGGCGGTCGTCTTTTGGCAAGGCCTGATGCTCGCTCTCACGGCATGGGTCGTCGCGACCGGCGTAAATGCCGGCATCGAGCGGCTCAACATGTGGCTCATGCCGCTGCTCGGTGTGATTGTCGTGGCGCTCGCGATCTACGCCATCAGCTTGCCCGGCTCCGGCAGGGGCCTTGCCTTTCTGTTCGCGCCCGACTGGGCGGCGTTCGCGCGGCCGTCCATCTACCTCAACGCCCTCGGCCAGGCCTTCTTCTCGATCGGTATCGGCATGGCTGTCTTCGTCACGTACGGCAGCTACCTGCAGTCCTCGGTGCGCATACCGGCCGCGGCCACCATCATCGTCATCATGGATACGCTGTTTTCGATTGCAGCGGGCCTTGCTGTATTTCCGGCGGTGTTCGCGTTCGGCGGCGATCCGGCTTCAGGACCGGGCCTCGCTTTCGTTGTCTTTCCCCAGATACTCCAGCGGATGCCGGGAGGACATATTGTCGGTCCGGCTTTCTTCTTCCTGCTGTCGGCGGCGGCGCTCTCATCGATGATCTCGCTGCTCGAGACATGCGTCGCTTATGCCGTGCGCCGCCGCGGTGCCACGCGCGTGCGGGCGACGGTGCTGATGACGGCGCTGATCCTCGTGCTCGGGCTGCCATCCGCGCTCGGTCATGGGGCGGTGTCGTGGCTGACACGCGATGGAGTGCCGCTCCTTGATCTCATCGATCAAAGCGTGTCGAACTTCATCCTGCCTCTGAGCGGACTGATGATCGCGATCCTGGTTGGCTGGCGCATGGAGCGCGGGCAGGCGCTCGCGGATGCGGACCTTGGGCGCGACGCCGTCGGCCGATCATGGCTGTGGCTCATGCGCGTCATCGTGCCTGCGATGATCGTTCTGATCCTCGTACGTTCGCTGGGCCTGATCTGACGCGGCTGCGATCTACTCGGCCGCCTGCCGTGCCGGGGTAGCCTGCCCTCCGCCCGAAGCCCGATAGTGGAGAGGCCCGCCGCGGAAGGGCGCAAAGCCCGTGCCGAAGATCACGCCGGCATCGACCAGATCAGCGCTCTCGACGATACCGTCTGCCAGCGATTTCTCGCACTCAACGATCAAGGGCTCGACGAGCTCGCGCCCGAGCCGCTCGAGCTCACCCTTGTCATAGGGCTTTTCAGCTTTCACCGGCTTGCCGTCCTTCCAGACATAGAAGCCTTCGCCGGTCTTCTTGCCGAGCTTGCCGGCCGCGACCAGGCGCTCGAGCCGCGAGCCTTCCGCCGAGAAGCCGAGGATGTGTCCGACGTGCGCGCAGATGTCGAGGCCGACCGTGTCGGCGAGTTCGATCGGTCCCATAGGCATGCCGAACGTCCGCGCGGCCTCGTCGAGCAGCTCGGCCGCCTCACCCTTCTCGAGGCGCTGCATGGCATTCATCATGTAGGGCGCGAGCACGCGGTTCACGAGGAAGCCGGGATTGCTCTTCACGATGAGCGGGAATTTGTCGATCGCCGTCACGAAGGCGCAGCCCTTGCGGACCTCGTCCTCTCTCGACTGCCGCCCGCGGATCACCTCGACCAGCGGCATCTGCGCGACAGGATTGAAGAAGTGGATGCCGATCAGCCGACCCGGATCACTCAACCCCGCGGCAATATCCTCGATCATGATCGAGGAGGTGTTCGTCGCCATGACGGCGCCGAGCTTCAGCTTTCCTTCGAGGCTCTTGAAGAGGCTCTGCTTGACCTCGAGCTTCTCGACAATGGCCTCGATCACGACATCGGCGCGTGAAACGCCGTCGCCATTCGGATCGGCGATGAGACGCGCCTTGGCGGCGTCCTTGAGGGCCTTGGTGCGGAAACGGCGCGAGAAGAGCTTGCCCTGGGCTGCGATGCCCTTGGCGATGGCGTCCGCAGAGAGATCCTGCAGCGTCACTTCCATGCCCTGCGCGACGCACCAGCCGGCGATGTCCGCCCCCATGACACCCGCTCCGATGACGTGTGCGCGCATAGGCTTGAAGTTGATGTCCTTCGGCGCCTGCCCCTTCAGCATTTCCATGAGCTTGAACACGCGGCGCAGATTTCGCGAGGTGTCGGACACCATCAGCGGGGCGAAAGCGCGCGTCTCGGCGGCTTTCATGGCGTCGAGGTCGCCGCCGTGCTGCTCGAAGAGATCGATCAGGCGGAATGGCGCGGGATAGTGGTCCTCGCGCACCTTCTTGGCTGTCTCGGCGCGCATTTTCGAGACGAGGAGGTTTCGTGCTGGCCAGAGCCGCGCGAGATTGCGCCAGCCACCCATGGCCTTCGATCGACGCTTCTGGCCGATCGCCTTGCGCGCGGCCCACGCCAAATTGCCGGGGCTCGCGACGAGCTCGTCGACGAGATGCATGGCGCGCGCGGCGCTGGCTCGGACCATGGACCCGGAAAGCATGATGGGCATGGCGGCCATGGCGCCGGCCTGGCGGATCGAGCGGGCTGTGCCGTTGAAGCCGGGGAATATGCCGAGCCGGACCTCGGGAAAGCCGAGGCGGGTGCTGTCGTCGCGCGTGGCAATGCGCCAGTGGCAGGCGAGCGCCAGCTCGAGGCCACCGCCGAGGCAGAAGCCATGGATGCCGCATACGACGGGCACCGGCATCTTCTCGATGCGGTCGAGCATGTCCAGCACGGGGCGCAGAGCCTCGCGCACGTCGGCCTCGCTCGTGAACTGCTCGAACTCGCGCACGTCGGCGCCGACGATGAAGCCCTTCTCCTTGCCCGAGAGGATCGCGAGGCCGACGATCGAGCGGTCGCGCGCACCGGCTTCGACGCGCTCGACGATGGCGCCGAGCTCCTCGAGCGGGCGGCGGCCGAGCGCATTCTGGCTCTCGCCCTCGCGGTCGAAGATGGCCCAGGCGATCTGCTGCTCGTCGATGGAGAAACGCCAGTCTCGAAGGCTGCTCATATCGGTCATGGAAGACCTCTCACGCTGTTTACTCTGCGGCGGCACTGCGATTGGCGGCAGCGGCGTTGTGGCCGGCCTTCATGTAGTGCGGCTTGACCTCCGCCGGATCGAAATGATCGACGGCGATCACGCGCGCCGTAAGCGTCTCGACCTCGCGCACGAGTGCCGCTTCGTCGCGTGTCAGGACGCCGGCCTTCTCCGCATCCCCGATCCAGTCGATGCCGTGATAGCGGCGCACCGTGCCGGCACGGATGGCGCGCTCGAGCTTGCGTTCGGCTTCCTCGGCCGCGATGACCTTCTCGAGCGTCACTTCCAGGAGACCGGTCGGATCGTTGACGTCGCGCGAAACGTAGATGTCGCGCGTCAGGCGATCGCGCACCTCGCCGGGCTGGATGGCAAGCGCGACGACCTTATGCCCGAGGCGGTCGCTCGCCGGCCTATAGGGATGGCCGAACGGGAAGACAAGCACGCTCAGCATGAGGCGCACAGCGCCATTCGGGAAGTTCTCGATCGTTCCGGCTAGGGCCTCTTGGAAGCGATAGAGGGCATTGCGCGCACAGAGTTCGACGATGAGGTTGTCGTTCTCGGGCTTGCCGTCGTCCTGATAGCGCTTGAGCACGCACGAGAGCAGGTAGAGCTCGGAAAGCGCATCGGCGAGGCGGCCTGTAATCTTCTGCCGGGTCTTGAGACCGCCGCCGAGCACGGCGACCGTCACGTCCGCGACGAGAGCGAAGTTGAGCGCGGCACGACCAAGCTGACGGTACCATTCGGCCGTGCCATAGGCCTTCTCCGGGACCGAAGCGAAGAGGCCGCCGGTGATGTTGTGGAAGAAGGCCCCGAAGGCATTCGAGAGCGAGAAGGCGATGTGGTTGCCGAACGCGGTGTCGAAGGCCAAAAGCCCACGCTGAGGATCTGGGTTCTGCGCGGCCTTGATCTCCTCGTAGAGATAGGGATGGGAGCGCAGCGCGCCCTGCGCAAACGTGATGAGCGAGCGCGTCAGGATATTGGCGCCCTCGACGGTGATCCCGACCGGCACCATCTGGTAGGCCGACTGGAGATAGTTCGAAGGCCCATCGCAGATACCGCGGCCACCATGCAGGTCCATGGCGTCGTTGACGGCCTGGCGCAGCTTTGTCGTCGACTGATACTTCATGATGGCCGAGATCACCGATGGCTTCTCGCCGGCGGATACCATCGCAGCGGTGACCGCGCGCCCGGCCTCGTTGACGTAGGCCGTCTCGATCATGCGCGCGAGCGGCTCCTCGAGGCCTTCCATCTTGGCGACCGACAGGCCGAACTGCTTGCGAATGCGCCCATAGGCCGTCGTCACGCGCAGCATCATCTTCGCGCCGGCCGTCCCGGAGGAGGGGAGCGAAATCGCGCGACCGGCAGCAAGGCACTCCATGAGCATGCGCCAGCCATGCCCGACCATCTGCTCGCCGCCGATGACCCAGTCCATGGGGATGAACACGTCGCGGCCCCAGTTCGGCCCATTCGGGAAGGCCGCGCCGGAGGGAAGGTGCCGTCGCCCGATCTCGACGCCTGGGTGATCGGCGGGGATCAGGGCCACGGTAATGCCGATGTCCTCGCCCTTGCCGAGATGGTTCTCGGGATCGAAGAGCCGGAAGGCGAGTCCGACGAGGGTCGCGACGGGGCCGAGCGTGATGTAGCGCTTCTCCCACGACAGGCGAATGCCGAGCACTTCCTTGCCCTGATGGATGCCGCGCGTCACGACGCCGATATCGCGCATCGTGGCCGCATCCGATCCCGAGGTCGGTCCCGTGAGCGAAAAGCAGGGGACCTCGAGGCCTTGGGCAAGGCGTGGAAGATAGTGATGCTTTTGCTCGGGCGTGCCGTACTTCTCGATGAGCTCGCCAGGGCCGAGCGAGTTCGGCACCATCACGATCGTGCACACGTCGGGCGATCGCGAGGCGATCTTGCCGAGGATGAGCGACTGTGCCTGCGGCGAGAAGCCGAGACCGCCATGCTCTTTCGAGATCAGCATTCCGAGGAAACCGTGGCGCTTCACGAAATCCCAAATGTTCTCGGGAATCTCGCGCTCGCTATGGCGCACCTGCCAGTCATTGATCATGCCGCAGAGCTCGGCGGTCGGCCCGTCGAGGAAGGCGCGCTCCTCTGCCGTGAGCTCGATCGGCGCGACGGCGCGCAGCCGGTCCCAGCTCGGACGGCCGGAAAAGATCTCGGCGTCGAAGCCGACGGTGCCCGCCTCGAGCGCCTGCTGCTCCGTCTCGGAGACGCGCGGCAGGATCTTCCTGATCTGCGCATAGACCGGGCCCGTCAGCCAGGAGCGCCGGATCGAAGGGATCGAGAGCAGGCCGAGGACGATCGCCGGCAGCCAGCCAAGAAGGCCGAGCCAGCCGAGCACCGGCATGTGGAATTCGCCATCGATGAGGCCGGTCTGCCAGACGAATGCCGCTGCCGCCGCTGCCAGTGCCCATGCCGCGATCGACGCCTGCCGCATGGCCAGGACGAACACTGCGACAATGCAAGCCACCAGGAATATCAGCGCTACCATCGTGCCCGCCTCCTCGAACCTGACAACGTCCGCCTGTAGGGAGGGTTGCCTTCCGATCGGGTAACTCCGCCCCTCGTTCCGCTTGGGGCGGTGCACCCGATCCACGGCCACGCAGGATGCCGTTGCCCCGTCTCGTCGTGCGCGGCGCTCACATCGGCCGACTTATACGCCGTCCGACGCCGTGACGCGAAGCATTTGGCCACACAAGAAGCAAAGACATTGCAAATGGGGGCGCCACTTCGCGTGGCGCCCCCACTTTTTCCTTGCAGAACCAGTTTCTTGCAGGACCAACCGTCGTGGTCCCTCAGCTCATTTTGCTGCAGCCGCCTTCAGTACAGGCGTGATGCGCGCGACCTCTTTCTCGACAAGCTTCTGGAGGCCGGCCGGGCCGCGATCCGCACCCTTCGGCGCTGTCGATCCCAGCTGCTCGTAGCGCTTGATGATGGCCGGATCATCCATGGCCTTGCTCAGTGCGTCGACGAGCTTGTCCTGGATATCCTTAGGAAGCCCCTTGGGGGCCACCATGGCGTTCCAGGCACTGAAGATGAAGTCGACGCCGAGCTCTTTGGTCGTCGGCACGTTCGGAAGGGCGGCGATACGCTCGGGATGCGCGACGGCATAGGCCTTGATCGTGCCAGCCGTGATCTGCGGGATGACGTTCAGCGATTGGTCGACCATGTAGTCGATCTGCCCGCCGACGAGGTCATTCAGAGCCGGGCCCGTGCCCTTGTAGGCGACAAGGGCAGGCTTGAAGCCGAACTGCGAGTTGAACACGAAGCCCGACACGTAGGAGATCGAGCCGACGCCGGCGTGTCCGTAGTTCATCTTCTCGCTATTGGCCTTGAGGTAGGCCAGCATCTCCTTGAGGTCCTTGGGCGGCAGATCCTTCTTGGAGACAATCGTCTGCGGTGTGAAATTGACGATGCTGATCTGGGTGAAGCTCTTTGCGGGATCATACTTGAGGTTCGGATAGAGCGCCGGTGCGGCGGACTGCGTCCCCATGTTGCCGACGGCGATCGTGTAGCCATCCGGCTCGGCTGCCGCTGCCCGGCTCATGCCGATGGTACCGCCGGCGCCGCCGATATTCTCGACGATGATCTGCTGGCCGAGCGTGCGTGACATGTGCTCGGTGACGAGACGCGTGACGACGTCGGTCGGGCCGCCGGCTGCAAACGGTACGATCGCCGTAATGGGCTTGGTCGGATATTGCGCAAAGGCCGGCATGGCCGTCACGCCCAGGGCTGCGACCGCGGCGATCGCGGTACGGCGCGTAATCTTCATAACTCGTCTCCTCCTGTGTGGATCGCTTCAAAGTTTGGATTTCTGTCGTCGCTTCTCGGATGCCTCATTCAGTGAAGACCGTCTCGCGGCTTCTGCTGATGGCTGGAAGTGCCGACACGATGAAGACGATCAGCGCCAGAACCAGAAGGCCGAGCGATACCGGGCGGTCGACGAACGTCCATAGGCTGCCGCGCGAGATGACCATGGCCTGGCGCAGCTTCTCTTCCATGAGGTTGCCGAGGACGAACCCGAGCAGGAGAGGTGCCTGCTCAAAGCCGAGCTTGATCAGCAGGTAGCCGAAGAGTGCGAATGCGCCGGTCAAAGCGACCTGCGTCGGCGAGTTGTTGATCGAGTAGATGCCGATGCAGCAGAAGATAACGATTGCCGGGAACATCAGCCGGTAGGGCACGCGGAGCAGCCGCACCCAGATGCCGATCAGTGGCAGATTGATGATCAGCAGCATGAGATTGCCGATCCACATGGAGGCGATCATGCCCCAGAAGAGATCGGGTTGCTTGGAGATGATCTGAGGGCCCGGCACGATGCCGTGGATGGTCATGGCGCCGATCATGAGCGCCATCACGGCATTGGGTGGAATGCCGAGCGTGAGGAGCGGGATGAACGCAGTCTGGGCGCCGGCGTTGTTGGCGGACTCCGGGCCTGCCACGCCCTCGATCGCGCCTTGGCCGAAGCGCGAGGGATCCTTGGCGAGCTTCTTCTCGATCGAGTAGGAGGCGAAGGGGCCGAGCACCGCGCCGTTGCCCGGCAGGAAGCCAAGGAGTGAGCCGATGCCCGTGCCGCGCAGGATCGGCGCGAAGGACGTCTTGAAGTCCGAAAAGTTCGGCAGCAGTTGGCCGATCTTGGCGCTAACGACGCCGCGGGCCTCCCGGTGCTCGAGGTTCCGCAGGATCTCCGCGAATCCGAACATGCCCATGGCGATGATCGCGAAGTCGATGCCGTCGGCGATCTCCATCCACCCGAAGGTCAGTCGTTCCTCGCCGGTCTCGATGTCGGTGCCGACCGTCGACAGCAGGATGCCGAAGAGGATCATCGCAATGGCCTTGGGCACCGATCCGCGCGCCAGTACGACGGCGAACATGAGCCCAAGCACCATGAGCGCGAAGTAATCCGCCGGCCCGAACAGCAGAGCGAGCGAGGTGAGCGGCTTTGCAGCCGCGGCGATGATGATCGTCGCGATGGTCCCGGCGATGAATGAGCCGATGGCAGCAATTCCGAGAGCGATGCCGGCCCGCCCCTGCTTGGCCATCTGATGTCCGTCGAGCACCGTGACGACCGCTGTCGCCTCGCCCGGGATGTTGACGAGGATCGCCGTGGTCGAGCCGCCGTACTGCGCGCCGTAGTAGATGCCGGCCAGCATGATCAGTGCGCCAACGGGATCGAGCCCGAAGGTGAGTGGCAGCAGCATTGCGATCGTGGCGATCGGGCCGACGCCCGGAAGCACGCCGATCAGGGTGCCGATCAGGCAGCCGAGAAAGCAGAGGGCCGCATTATGGAGTGAACCGGCAACGCTCAGACCAAGCTGAAGATTGGAGACGAGATCCCACATGCCAAAAGCCTCAGTATCCGAGCAGCGGAGGCAGGACGGGGATCGGCAGGTGCAGGAGGGCCTTGAAAAGCAGATAGCAGCCGAGCGTCATGCAGGCGGTAAAGATCAGTATCTCCAGGGGCCGGGTGTCCTGATCGGCTAACGAGGAGAGAAGCATCGCGAGCGGACCTGCGACCAGCAGGCCCATCGGACGCACCGTTGCTGCAAAAGCGAGAATGCCCCCGAGAACGAAGATGATCCCCCGCAGCGAGAAGCCCTCGACGCGCTCGTGGTCACCAACGAGGCCGGATGCAACGAGGTAGACGCCGAACCCGCCGAGCCCGAGTGCCACCGACTTCGGCATAAGGCCCGAGCCGACGCCGGACATGGAGCCGGCATCAAGAGGATAGGCCGCGTAGTAGCCGAAAGCCGCGGAGGCAAGCAGAAACAGGCCCGCCAGGACTTCTCTATTGAGGAACGTGCTCCGCGCACTTTCACCGGCCGACTGCTCGGCCGGGTCTTCGACTGCCATGCGACCTCCCGTTTTCTCAAATGGCAATAGAGGTGGCGAGCACGAATTGGCCCGTCACCGCCTGTCACTTATTGCTATCCTATTCCTCTTAGTCTGCCCGCGTCTACCCGTTGGCAACGAACAGGAAAGCCTCTTTATTCCTATCCGCGGAATATGGTCCGTGCACGACTACTGCGTCGGTATCGTACTGCCGCGGTAGAAGCTGAGCTTGTTCCTGAGTTCCTGGATGGCGCCGGCGACCGGCGCGAATTCGAAGTGGATGGTGTGGCGTCCAGGGCCGACGGCAACGGCGCGGAACAGCACGTTGGCTCTCAGAATGCGAGACGGCTGACCATCGACGGTCGCAAACCACCAAGGGTGCCAGATGTCGTTCAGGACGACGAAGCCCTGGTCGCTCGCTTCGACCTCGATGTCAATGACTGTATTCTCATACCGCTGGATGCGTACGGTCGACGGCTTCCATTCTTCCGGTGCATTGGGCACCGATGCAGGCGGCACGGCCGGCCGCTGATCGAGCAGGACCGTGTAGCGTGGGTCGGCCGGCGGCCATGCGCCATCACGCATGATGCGTCCGAAGTCCGCAATCTGCCAGTTGTACACGAAGAGCACGCGCGGCAATGCCTCGGTATTTTCGTAGACGTAGCCGTTGGGCGTCCGCCCCATAAAGCGCAGGTCGGTCGGCTTGACGGATTGATCTATGCGATCGATCGGAACCGGCGAGACGATGTACCGCAGGCCCAACAGGTTCGCGAGGCGACAGCGATACGATGGAAAGAGCGGCGTGAAATGTCGCCGATAGTCTTCTGCGCCGACGGCCCGGGTGAAATCGGCAAGGCGCAGCGGATTGTAGCCGAGCGTCTGGTCGAAGCCATGGACCATGGCCGTGTTCGGCCATTCGAAGCCGAGGCCAGCAAGCTCGACGCGGTCGCGTCGCGGCGAGCCCGGGGGTTGCTTGGCAAGCGCCTTGATGATGCGGATGGTTTCGCTCGGGTTCTCCGGATCGAGCATGGCGAAGTTCTCGGCCGGGAGTGCGGTCGATTCATTGGGGCCGTTGTTCACGGCGAGATCGGCGGTGAGAATCGCCGCGAGCGCAGGGACCATGCACCATGCTGCACGACGGCCAATGCGCGTGATCAGCAGCAGGATGCCGACGCTGGCAGCAATCCAGGCAGAGCTGGTCGCCATCGGCCGCACCGCGACGCCGAGCCGACTCTGCGAGATGGCAATAGCAATTGCGGCCGCGGCGATCGCCAGGAAGAGGAAGGCCTTCAGATAAAGGCGCGGTCGTTCAGGCAGAACGAGCGCTGTGCTTGTCATCCAGCGATGCACGAGATAGCCGCTTAGGATCGCAAGCATCCCTCCGACGAGAAAGGTCGCATCGGCTGGTCGGCGGAAGAGCGCCACGCCGGGCAACACACTGTAGATCAGCCGGAAGAACGGGGTGTGCGATCCGAGTGCGTAGAGAATCATGAGCGCGGCCGCGAGCGTAAAAAAACGTATCTCGCGTGCCAGCAGAAGGCGCCGGGAGAAGCCGAGACCCAGCAGCAGGGCGATCGGCAAGGCCCCGATATAGAGCTGGCTCATGTTCTGCGAGAGCGTCTGCTCATTGGGGTTCCACGTCGGGCTGAAGGGCCCCCAATACTCGACGGCCTTATCAAAGGCGCCATAGAGGTCGCTAAAGACGAGCGTGAGAAGCGATGCAGGGTGCAGTGAGCCGCGAGTAGCCTCGGCAAAGGGAATGCTCGGCCGGCTCGACGAGAGGACGAACAGGATCGTCAGCAGGAGCGGCAGCGCGGAGAGCACGATGCACGTGATGCCGGCTGCGAGCAGCGGGCGCAGGCTCTCGCGGAGGCGCGCGGCGCGGCCCTCGCCGTCGAGCCAATAATGGATCACGTATCCGATAAGAAGAAGCGCGCCGAGATAGGCGACCTGATCCGGCTCGACGATCATCAGGCCGGTCGTGATGCCGGTCGCGATCCCCCATTTGACGGATTTGCGATCGAGCGTGCGCGCGAGCAGCCAGAGCGCGAGGCCGAAGAAGGCGAACGACTGCACCTGCCCGACATGCTGGATACGCCATGCCGCCGAGGCGCCGAAGGCGAAAGCCAGCGCTGCCACGATGGCGCCCGCCGGATGCCAGCCGCGGTCGCGAAAGAAGAAGAGTATGGAAAAGCCGCCAAGAGCCAGAAGCCCGAATGTGTAGCCGTCGACGAGCTGGAAGCTCGGCGTGGGATCCACGAGCGCGATCAGCAAGGCGGGCGAGAGCACGAGGCTTTGCGGGTCAGCGATCTGAGGCGAACCGGCAAAGATGTAGGGGTTCCAGAACGGCGACTGGCCGGTGTGCAGGGCATGCGCCAGGAACTGGATTTGCGCCTGGAAGTGGGCCTTCGCGTCGTACGGGATGGCGACCTTCCCAAAGAGCCAGGGGGCGCAAAATACGAACCAGCCCACAGCCAGTGCGAGCGCAGCAACCCTGTAGCCGGACGTCGCCGAGGCGTTCTTCAAGGGGGCACACCGCAGAAGGCGGAGCGAAGGAGGTAGGTAGTGAGAGCCGGGAAAATAGGCAGAACATCGAGGCTCTGGCAATCCCAATCGTGGGGGATCTGCGGCCGTGAACTGCCTTTCCATTCGAGGGGTTGCCATGCCGCAGTGCAGTAGCGCTCTCAGCGGCAAATGCGGTTAGAGTGCCGCCGGACCCGAAGATATCAGGAGATCATATGCCGACCGCCGAGCCCCTTCCGCCGACGCTGCGCACACAGATCGACGGCGGAATCTGCACCATCGTTGCCGACAACCCCGCGCGCCTCAATGCCTACACACGCGACATGTGGGAGGCCCTGCCGCAGTATATCCGCAAGGCCGAGGGCGATCCTGCCGTGCGCGTGATCGTACTGCGCGGCGCGGGCACCAAGGCGTTCTCCGCCGGGGCCGACATTTCCGAGTTCGAGGGCAACCGGACGGGTGCGGAGGCGCGCCGCTACGACGAGATCAACCACGAGGCCTTCGAGGCGGTCGCACGCGCAACGAAGCCGACGATCGCCATGGTGTACGGATACTGCTTCGGCGGCGGCTGCGAGCTTGCCATGTGCTGCGACATGCGCTGGGTCTCGGATGACGCCGTGTTCTCCATTCCTGCCGCCAAGCTCTCGATCGGGTACAACCCGCGTTGGATCCGCCCCATGCTGTCCGTCGTGAGCGGAGCCAAGGCCAAGGAGATGCTCTTTACTGGACGCCGATACTCGGCGGCCGACGCCCTCGCCATGGGCATCGCCAACGCGGTTGTGCCGTCGTCCGAGCTCGAGGCTCAGACCCGAAAGGTCGCCGAAGAGATGGCGAATAACGCCCCGCTTTCGATCCGGGCCGCCAAGGAGGCCGTCGACGAGCTGGTCGCCCACCCAGAGAATCCCGACATGGCGCGTCTCGACCGCTTCGTGGAAGCCTGCTTCGAGAGCGAGGACTATGCCGAGGGGCGGCGCGCCTTCATGGAGAAGCGGAAGCCGCGGTTCCGGGGGCGGTGAGCATCTCGAAGCGCGCGAGGAACGCCGCTTGCGCCTTGGCGACGGGCGAGGCCTCGAGACGCGAGAGCAGTGCAGCGAGGCTCGCCGGCACGGCGGGGATGCCGAAGTAGCGATCGGCCTCCGCCTCGGAAAAACCGGCGAGCCGTGTGGCTTCATAGTAAGCCGCGATGCGGTCAGCCTGCTTGATGGCGGCCTTGATCTCGTCGGGCAGATGCCGCGGCAGACCGAAGCGCTCGTGAATTGCTTCGAGCAGGCGGTTCTCGAAGGCCTTGTAATCGAAGCCGATGGCGGCCTTGAAGGGGCTGATGAGGTCGCCGATCACATACTCCGGTGCATCGTGCAAAAGGGCCGAAAGGCGCCAGCGGTTCTCCCATTCGGCATTGAGCGTACTCGCGATCTGCTCGACGAGCACCGCGTGCTCGGCAACAGAGAAGGCGTACTCGCCTGACGTCTGGCCATTCCAGCGCGCGACGCGGGCAAGTCCGTGCGCGATGTCCTCGATGGCGATGTCATCCGGGGACGGCGCGAGCAGGTCGAGGCGGCGGCCGGAGAGCATCCGCTGCCAGGCGCGGGGCCGCTCGCCCTCTCGGTACGTGCCGCTCATTTCTTCGGTGCCTTGAACTTGCGCTGCAGGGCCGCGCACGGCGCGTGCCGGTGGCAGTCGACGAGGTGATCGTTCACAAAGCCCGAGGACTGCATGAAGGCATAGACGGTCGTTGGCCCGACGAAGCGAAAGCCCTCCTTCTTGAGGGCCTTCGAAATGGCCTTGGATTCCGGGCTCTCAGGGGGGATGTCGCGCATGGTCCGCCGCTCATGAACGAGCGGCTTGCCCTCGAGGAAGTCCCAAAGGAACTTGCCGAGGCTGATGCGCTCCCTGAGACGCAAGTAGGCCTGCGCGTTCTCGATGGTTGCCTCGATCTTGGCCCTGTTGCGGATGATGCCGGCGTCACCCATCAAGCGCTCGATGTCGCGGGCGTTTAATCGTGCGACCCGCTCGGCGTCGAAGTTGTGGAAGGCCTTGCGGAAGTTTTCGCGCTTCCTGAGGATCGTGAGCCACGAGAGACCCGCCTGGAACCCCTCCAGAATGAGCTTCTCGAAGAGGGCCCGGTCATCGGACTTGGGCACGCCCCACTCCTCGTCGTGGTAGCGCGTGTACTCCGCGTCGGCAATGCCGAGCCACGTACAGCGAATGGGCTCAACGTTGGTCATGGTGTGGAGGCCCTTGCTGCTGCACTTGCCCGATAGCAGTCGAGCGACGCTGCATCGACGGTGATCGTCGAGGTGCCAGCGACGAGGGGTTCGCCTTTGTCAGCGGCCTCCGCGGCGCGATCGATCCTGAGCAATGCGAGGCCGTGCGGACCTGCAACCGAGCCGACAGTACCCAAGGCGGCCGCGCCGAGGCGGATCTCGGTGCCCGTGGCGAGCGGCTCCGTGCCTGTGATCATGGTCACGCGTTTGCGCACGAGCGTCCTGTTCTGCATGCGCGATACAACCTCCTGGCCGACGAAGCATCCTTTCGTGAAGGAAACGCCATGGATGCGGTCGTAGTTGGCTTCGTGCGGAAAGGTGTCGCCGAGGACATAGTCGAGGCCCCCTTCCGCGATGCCGAGCGCAACGCGGCGCTCATCATACATCTCCGCCGGTACAACCTCCCCCGACAGGCTCGCGCGCTGGGCGCGCGGGAAGATGAGACGCCAGCCGAGCTCAGCGTCGCGCGGATCGAGATACGACCAGCCACCGTGGACGGCAGCGGGGGCCGCCGGTCCCCAGGCCGCTGCGATCCCATACTGATCCGCGACGTCGGCAAGCGTAATCTTCGCCCGGAGCTTGTACATCGTCAGCCGCTTGATCAGATCGGCGCTACGATCGGCCAGCGTGTCGAGCAGCCAACCGTCCGAGGTTCTGAGCGCGAAGAACTCGAAGAGGATCTTGCCTTGCGGCGTGAGGAGGCCGGCAAAGCGCGCTTCTCCCGCGGACATGCCTGTCACGTCGTTGGTGACCAGATTGTCCAGAAAATCGACGGCATCGGGTCCCGTCAGCGAGACCGCGCCACGACGGGCGAGCGGCGCGACAACAGTGGTGCTCATTTCATCGTATCTCCCGCTCCGCGGGCCTCGGGCGGCTGGCGCACCCTTCCTATCTGGGGTATCTCGCGCCGGGGGCAAGTCGCGTGCGGCGGCGCAGCAAGTATGATGGCGTTCCTGGAGGCCGGCATGGCAGAGCAGTTCGACCTTATCCTCAAGGGGGGAACCGTCGTCAATCACGACGGCGAGGGCGTGCGCGATATCGGCGTCATCGGAAGGCGCATCGCGGCCATCGGCGACCTCTCCGGCGGGCGGGCGGAAGAGGTGATCGATGCCAAGGGCCTGCACGTTCTTCCGGGTGTGATCGACACGCAGGTCCACTTCCGCGAGCCGGGGCTTGAGCACAAGGAGGATCTGGCGACCGGTAGTCTCGCCGCCGTGAGCGGCGGGGTGACCGCGGTCTTCGAGATGCCGAACACGAAACCGCTCACGACAAGCGAGGAGACGCTCGCCGACAAGGTCTCGCGAGCCCAGGGGCGGATGCACTGCGACTTCGCCTTCTACGTGGGTGGTACGCGGGAGAACGTCGGCGAAATCCCGCATCTCGAGCGGCTCGAGGCCTCGGCCGGCATCAAGGTCTTCATGGGAGCCTCGACCGGGGACCTGCTCATCGAGGACGAGGCGACGCTCGAGCGCGTGATTGCCGCCATCTCACGGCGCGCGGCCTTCCATGCCGAGGACGAGGCGCGCCTCAGGGAGCGGGCCGGGCTGCGCCGTCATGGCGATCCCTCGTCGCATCCCATCTGGCGCGACGAGACGGCGGCCATGATTGCCACGGACCGGCTGGTGCGCCTCGCCGAGCGTTACCGCAAGCGCGTTCATGTGCTGCATGTCTCGACGGCCGAGGAGATGGCCTATCTTGGCGAGCACAAAGCGTGGGCCAGCGTCGAGGTCACCCCCCACCACCTCACGCTCATGGCGCCTGACTGCTACGAGCGCCTCGGCACCTACGCCCAGATGAACCCTCCAGTCCGCGATGGCCGCCACCTCCAGGCGCTCTGGGCGGGCATTGCGGACGGCACGGTCGACGTACTTGGCTCCGATCACGCCCCGCACACGCGCGAGGAGAAGGACCATCCCTATCCGGAGAGCCACTCGGGCATGACCGGGGTCCAGACGCTGGTCCCTGTCATGCTGGACCACGTCAATGCCGGCCGCCTGACGCTCCAGCGCTTCGTCGATCTGACGAGCCACGGGCCGGCGCGGCTGTTCGGAATCGTCGGCAAGGGCCGGATCGCCGTCGGCTACGACGCCGATCTGACGGTCGTGGATCTGAAGCGCACGATGACCATTACGAACGACTGGATCAAGTCACGGGCGGGGTGGACTCCGTACGACGGTGGCACCGTCCGCGGCTGGCCGGTTGGCACGTTCGTGCGCGGGAACGCGGTCATGTGGGATGGGGAAATACTGACCCCCTCCATAGGCGAGCCCGTCCGCTTCCACGAGGCCGGTTAGCCTCATTCTGGGACAAGCACCCGTTAACCATCAACCTAAACAAGGCCTTAACATCGCCTAGCGCGCCCCCTACCCCTGATCCCCTCAGCGGGGGCTGATCACTCATGGGCACTGCCGAACCGGTGAAAACCCGGAACGGGAGGGCCCACCGCTCTAGGGGAGTACGCGTACAATGCGTGCATTTATCGGAAGCTGCCGCCGGATGGTGGCGGTCGGGGGATTTGTTGTGCTCGGTGCAGCGCTGGCAACGTTCGGCTCGGGTAGTGCGCAAGCGCAGAATATCGATAGGTGGCTCGAGAAGTCCTTCGCGTCATCCGAGCAACCGCATAAATCGGCCCGTCGTATGCGGCTCGGCGCCAGCAGGACGGAACGGGCGCGGGAGAGCCTCACCGGCGGCAGCCGCCGCATTTCGAGTCGGAAGAGCAAAAGGACGCGCAAGACCGCGAGCACCAGGCACCGCAAGGGCGTTCGGGTCGCGAGTCTCGGTGGCGGCTACCAGCCAAAGCCGGAGCTCGGACGCAGCCTTTCGGGCGGCGGCGTGAAATGGGTCGCCAACTCGGGGTGCCTGAACTCGAGTCTCAGGGCGGTGGTATATCAGGTCGCCAGCAACTTCGGGCCTGTCACGGTCAACTCCACGTGCCGCAGCCGCCGGCACAATGCGCGCGTTGGCGGCGCCCACCGCTCACACCATCTTTCGGGCAATGCCGTCGACTTCAGGGTCCATGGCCGTGGGGCGCGCGGCGTGTACGCCTTCCTGCGCAGCCATCCGTCGGTCGGCGGTCTCAAGTTCTATCGTCGGGGCTTCTTCCACATCGATACGGGATCCCGCCGCACCTGGTAGCAGCCGGCCGGCCGATCCGCTTGGCACAAGCGCATCTTATGATACGGTGCGCGCATGACCGGACGGGCCTTCTGGCCCGCCCGGCGCAGTTGTTTACGCACGACCAGCGGAGACATTGAACTCCGCGCAGAGGAGGGGAGACCGAATGTACCGATCGAAGACAATCCTGATGGCACTGGTGGCTGCTGGACTGATGCTTGCCGCACCACTTTCGGCATCGGCCAAGGATCTCAGGATGGCGCTGGCCGCCGAGCCTTCGTCGATGGACCCCCACTTTCACAACCTGACACCCAACAATGCATTGACGTCGCACGTCTTCGAGCGGCTCGTGCAGTTCGATCCCAAGATGACGCCCATCCCGGGGTTGGCGACGAGCTGGAAGACGATCGATGACAACACGTGGGAGTTCAAGCTGCGCCCTGGCGTCAAATGGCACGACGGCTCGCCGTTCACGGCCGACGATGTCATCTTCACGATGGAGCGCGCGCCGAACGTGGAGAACAGCCCCGGCAGCTTTTCGACCTACGTGAAGGGCAAGAAGTTCGAGAAGGTCGACGATCTCACGATCCGCATCACGACTCCGGCGCCCTATCCGCTGATGCCGAACGACCTGGCCACCATCGCTATCATCTCCAAGAAGAATGCGAGCGGTGCCAAGACCGACGATTTCAACGCGGGCAAGGCGGCGATCGGCACGGGGCCCTACAAGTTTTCGGAGTTCGTGAAGGGCGACCGTTACGTTCTCGTGCGCAACGAGGACTACTGGGGCAAGAAGCCTGAGTGGACGAAGGTGATCATCCGGCCGATCAAGACAGGGCCGTCGCGCATTTCGGCGCTCCTCGCAGGTGACGTGGACGTCATCGAGGAAGTGCCCACCACCGATATCGAGCGGCTCAAGGGCGACAGCAAGGTCACGCTGGGGCAGGGGTTGTCGAACCGCGTGATCTACTTCCACATGGATCATTGGCGCGACGAGTCTCCGTTCATCACGGCCAACGACGGCTCGAAGATCAAGAACCCGCTGAAGGACAAGCGCGTACGCCTCGCTCTGTCCAAGGCGATCAATCGGCCCGCGATCGTCGATCGCTTGATGGAGAAGGCGGCGGTTCCGGCCTCCCAGTTCCTCGCCGACGAGTTCTTCGGTACGTCGAAGAAGCTGAAGCCCGTCGCCTTCGATCCCGAGGGCGCGAAGAAGCTCCTGGCCGAGGCCGGTCTGCCCAAGGGCTTCAAGATGACGCTCCATTCGCCCAATGGCCGCTACATCAATGATGCGCGCATGGCCGAGGCTGTCGCCCAGATGTTCACGCGTGTCGGCGTCGAGACCAAGGTCGAGACCATGCCGAGTTCCGTTTACTTCAAGCGCGCGAGCACAGGCGCCGACGGCAAGCCGGAGTTCAGCTTCATGCTGCTGGGCTGGGGCGCCGGTACCGGTGAGGTGTCGTCTCCGCTGAAGTCGCTCGTTGCGACCTACGACAAGTCCAAGGGTCTGGGCGCCGTGAACCGCGGCCGCTATTCGAATCCGGAACTCGACAAGACCATCCAGCAAGCGCTCGCCACCGTGGACGATGCCAAGCGCGGTGAACTGCTGGCGAAGGCGAGCGAGATCGCGATCGAGGATGTCGCGGTCATCGTTTCCCACTACCAGCTCAACACGTGGGCGGCGCGCAAAGGCCTGAAGTACACGCCGCGCGCTGACGAGTACACGATCGCGATGAGCGTAAGCGAAGAATAGACACTCCCTTCGCGAAGGCCGCCCTCGCTGCTATGCGGGGGCGGTTCCGATTCCATTCGGAGGCGCGCTTGACCGCCTACATCATTCGACGCCTCATGCAGAGCGCCGCTGTCGTATTGGCGATGTCGGTTATCGTCTTCCTCGGCCTGCATGTCGTCGGCGATCCCGTCTATCTGCTGATCGACCCCCAAGCCGATCAGGCCGAGATCGAGCGCACCATCCAGCGCTTCGGTCTCGATCAGCCGATCTGGGTCCAGTATTTCCGGTTCCTCAAAGGTGCTCTGACCGGTGACCTCGGCACGTCCTTCGTGCACGGTACGTCGGCGCTCAAGCTTATCGTCGAGCGAATGCCGGCGACGCTGGAAATCGCCATCGCCGCGACGCTGATGTCGATCTTCCTCGGAATTCCTCTCGGCCTCTACGCGGGCCTGAGGCCAAATGGCCTCGTCTCCAAGTCCATCATGGCGACGTCCATTCTCGGCTTTTCCCTGCCGACCTTCTGGGTCGGTATCATGATGATCATGGTGTTCGCGGTCATGCTCGGCTGGCTGCCTTCGACGGGACGAGGCCCCACCGCAACCTTCCTCGGGATTACGTCCAGTCTTTTCACCATCGACGGCCTGCGCCACGTGGCTATGCCTGCACTGAATCTTGCGCTGCTCAAGATCAGCCTCGTGATCCGGCTGACGCGCGCGGGCACGCGCGAAGCGATCCACCAGGACTACATCAAGTTCGCCCGAGCCAAGGGGCTGCCGACGGGCCGCATCATCGGCGTGCATCTTTTGAAGAACATCATGATCCCGGTAGTGACGGTTCTCGGCCTCGAGTTCGGCAATCTCATCGCCTTCTCGGTCGTCACAGAGACGATCTTCGCGTGGCCGGGCATGGGAAAGCTGCTGATCGATTCGATCCAGACGCTCGACCGCCCTGTGATCGTCGCCTATCTCATCATGATCGTGATGCTGTTCGTGATCATCAATCTTGTGGTCGATATTCTCTATTCGATCCTGGATCCACGCGTACGCATCGGGGAGAAATCCGCATGAGCGTGACCGATGCCGGCACCGTGCCTGGCCCCGCCTCACGTCCGGCGGCTCAGACGCCCTTCCAGAGGTTCGTCGCAGACTTCACCGAGAGCCGTCTCGCGACGATCGCCCTCATTCTGCTCGTCGTCACCGCGCTCCTGGCATTGATCGCGCCGTGGATCGTCCCGCAGGATCCTTATGATCTTGCCCAGGTGGACATCCTCGATAGTCGCCTGCCGCCCGGCACGCCGAGTTCGAACGGCAAGTATACGCATTGGCTCGGCACCGACGGCGCTGGGCGCGATCTTGTCAGCGCGATGCTTTACGGCCTGCGTATTTCGCTCGCCGTGGGCGTCATGTCCGGCCTGATTGCCATGGCGCTCGGCGCAGCCATCGGTCTTGTCGCGGCCTATGTCGGCGGGCGCACCGAGAGCCTGATCATGCGCATCGTCGACCTCCAGCTCTCGTTTCCCGCGATCCTCGTCGCGCTCATGCTGATCGCGATTCTCGGCAAGGGCGTCGACAAGATCATCATCGCGCTCGTCACCGTGCAGTGGGCCTACTACGCGCGCACCGTGCGCGGCTCCGCGCTCGTCGAGAGCCGCAAGGAGTATGTGGAAGCCGCCCGCTGCCTCGGACTGTCGAACGGCCGCATTCTCTTCCGCCACATCCTGCCGAATTGCCTGCCGCCGCTGATCGTCGTCGTCACCGTGCAGACGGCGCACGCGATCTCACTCGAAGCCACGCTCTCCTTCCTCGGAGTCGGTTTGCCGCAGACCGAGCCCTCGCTCGGTCTCCTCATCTCGAACGGCTTCCAGTACATGCTCTCGGGCGACTACTGGATCAGCTTCTTTCCCGGCCTCGTGCTGCTCTTGACGATCGTCGTGATCAATCTGGTCGGCGATCAGCTCCGCGACGTACTCAATCCGAGGCTCAGCAAATGACAGGGCCGGATCAGGCTAAGGCCGAGCCGACGCTAGCCGTCAGCGGGCTCAAGACGCACTTCTTCACCAAGGCAGGTGTCGTCAAGGCCGTGGACGGCGTCTCGCTCCATGTCGGCGCGGGCGAGATTCTCGGCCTCGTCGGCGAATCCGGCTCGGGAAAGTCGATCACGGGGTTCTCGATCATCGGGCTCATCGATGCGCCGGGCCGCATCGTCGAAGGCTCGATCCGCTACAAGGGCCGCGAGCTCACGACTGCGAGCGACGAGGAATTGCGGGCACTGCGCGGCGACCGCATCGCGATGATCTTCCAGGACCCGATGATGACGCTCAATCCGGTCCTGCGCATCGACACGCAGATGATCGAGACCGTGCGTGTCCATCATCGCGTGAGCCGCGCTGAAGCGCTCGAGCGCGCCACGGCAGCGCTGGCCGAAGTCGGCATTCCCTCGCCGGAGAGCCGCCTCAAAAATTACCCGCACGAGCTGTCGGGCGGCATGCGCCAGCGCGTCGCCATTGCCATTGCCTTCATCAACAAGCCGGACCTCATCATCGCCGACGAGCCGACGACGGCGCTCGACGTGACCATCCAGGCGCAGATCCTCGCCGAGGCACAGGCGCTCTGTGCCCGCACGGGCACCGCCATGATCTGGATCACCCACGATCTCGCCGTTGTCTCCTCGCTCGCTGACCGCGTCGCTGTCATGTACGCTGGCCGGATCGTCGAGACGGGACGAACAGCGGATGTCGTGAGCGCGCCGCGCCATCCCTACACCCGGGGACTCATCAATTCGGTGCCGAGCCACAATGCGCGGGGCAGCCGCCTCGCCCAGATTCCAGGCATGACGCCATCGCTGATCAACCTGCCTAAGGGCTGCGCCTTCCGCACGCGCTGTCCGCAGGCCATCGAGGCTTGCCTCGAGCCGCCGCCGATCCGCGAGATCGAGCCGGGTCGCGAGATACGCTGCTTCAATCCGGTCGGGACTGATCAAACCGCCACGGCGGAGGCCACGCCATGAGCGGCGAGCCGCTTGTCAGCGCGCGCGGCCTTTCGAAGCGCTTCGTGAAGAAGCCGGATCTTGCCGGCCGCATTGCCGGTCATCTCGGTGCGGATGTCCGCGAAGAGACCGTGCATGCCGTCGATCATGTCGATCTCGACATCCGAAAAGGCGAGGTCGTCGGGCTCGTCGGCGAGTCGGGCTGCGGCAAGTCCACGCTCGGCCGCATGATTGCGGGCCTTCTCGCGCCGACCGAGGGAGAGGTGCGCTTCAAGGGTAAGGCGCGCGATGCATTGTCGGGCAGTGAAGCCCACGCCGCGCGCCTCGCGATCCAGATGATCTTCCAGGATCCATTCGCCTCCCTCAATCCGCGCGCGCGTGTCGAGGCCATTGTCGGCGAGGCGCCGCTCGTGCACGGCATTACGACACGCTCGGAGATGTCGGCGTACGTCGATGACATGCTGCGCCGGGTCGGGCTCGATCCCGAGCTCAAACGGCGCTATCCGCACCAGTTCTCGGGCGGACAGAGGAGCCGCATCGGCATCGCTCGTGCGCTCGCCGTCAATCCCGAGTTCCTCGTCTGCGACGAGGCCATCGCGGCGCTCGACGTCTCCATCCAGGCCCAGATCATCAACCTGTTCATGGATCTCAGGTCCGAGTTCGACCTGACCTACCTCTTCATCAGCCACGACCTCGGCGTCGTCGAGCACATCACGGACCGGGTCGTGATCATGTATCTCGGCCGGGTGGTCGAGGCGGCCTCGACGGAAGTGCTCTTCGACGGGCCCAACCATCCCTACGCGCAGGCGCTTCTGGCTGAGGTGCCGCGTATCTCGACGGAAAAGCGCACGTTCCACCCCATCAAGGGCGAGATCCCCTCGCCGCTCAATCCGCCGAGCGGCTGCCATTTCCATCCGCGCTGCCCCCGCGCCTTCGGCCGCTGTCGCAATGAAGTGCCAGTCCTCAAGGAAATTGCGCCGGGGCGTTATTCCGCCTGTCATCTTAACGACGGCTGAGGTGCTATGCTTCCCAGGCGGCTGCGGGGTGGGGCTCCGCGGTGCGAGCCGGCGCGAGTCCGGCCGCTCGACGCGTTCATGTGCCTGTTTCGTCGGGGGGTGGGATGGTTGAAAAGACTCCTATTGAAAAGCTCAACAGCGGCGAGATGCCCGGGCTCGTCGGCTGGTACGAGCCGCAGCTCCTCGCGCGCGTTGGCATGCGCACGATCATCTCGTCGGTATTCGGACAGTACGCCGATCAGCGCCTCATCCAGGCGGCGACGGACGTGGCGCCGGTCGAGACGATCATCAACCGCTACAACTACTCGGACATCCGCAGCGACGATCCCGAGCGGCGCGTGGCACTCGGCGAGAACGGCGCCTTCTGGATCGACTACATCGCGGACATCGGCGACGGCTTCGACCAGACCTATACGACGGCCTACCTGCTCGCGCAGTCCCAGCTCAGGGTCAACGGCGTCGAGGAGCCACTGACTGCCGGCTCGATCCTCATCATGGGCGGCGACCAGTGCTATCCCCAGGCGACGCGCGAGGAATACAAGCTGCGCCTGCAGACACCGTACGATTGGGCCTATCACGTGCCGGTCGCCGAGCGAAAGCTCTTTGCCATTCCCGGCAATCACGACTGGTACGACGGCCTCTCCGCCTTCGACAGCCTCTTCTGCTCGGCGCGCGACCGCATGTCCCAGCAGAACGGCAACAAGATCGGCGGCTGGCAGTGCAAACAGCACCGCAGCTATTGGGCCATCGAGCTGCCTTACCGCTGGTGGATCTGGGGCTGCGATATCCAGTTCTCGCAGTATCTCGACATCTCTCAGGTCAACTACTTCGAGGCGATCGCCGGTCTCATGGGGCCGGGCGACAATTTGATCATCTGCATTGCCCAGCCGACCTGGATGATCGCCGAGGATCAGGGCTTCGACGAGGACAGCAATTTCTTCAAGATAACGTCGATCGCGCGGCGGCGCGGCATCAAGATCTCGGCGGTGATCGCCGGCGACTGGCACCACTACAACCGCTACTACGCACCCGGGATCGACGTGCACCTCTTCACAGCCGGCGGCGGCGGGTCGTTCCTCCACCCGACGCACACGCTGAAGAACGAGATTTCCATCACCTGGCCTAATCCGAACGTGACCGTACCTGAAGGCCTCGAGACCAAGTTCCAGCCGGAGGCCGGCGTAACGTCCGAGCGTCATGACCTCCGCCTCAAGAACAACACGCCGAAGATTGCGGACACAGCGGATGCGTCGCAGAAGCCTTCACGGCGCGAAGCGCGTCGTAAGCGCGCACAGGAGCGTACGGCTAAGGTCTATCCGAGCAAGACGACGAGCTTCCTGCTCAGCCTCAAGGGATTGTTTTTCCCCTTCACGAACTACTTCTTCGGTGTGGGCATCGGCTTCATCTACTGGATGATCACCTGGCAATTCTATTCGGTGGCCGGCCAACATAACATTTCGAATGGTCAGATCGACGTCGTGACGCCCGAGACCTACTGGGGACTCGTCGCCTACATGCCGCTCTACCTCATTCAAGCCTTGCTCGTATCCATAGGGCTCGTCGCCATGATGGGCGGCCTATGGATACTCCTGTGCTCGTATGTCGACTCCGTCGAGCGACCGAGGTGGAAGCATTATCTGGTCAAGCTCGTCGTCGGATCGGCTCACTTTCTTGTCCACACCTTCGCAATGTTCGCGCTCGGCCTCGCGCTGGTGCTGTTCCACAACGAGATCACGCCGACCATCAAGGCCCAGGTCGACAAGATCTGGCAGGATCGCGAGCAGCAGCCGGATATCGTGCGCGACGTCATCACCGAGACGCTCGAGCCGATCACGCGTCAGGCCATCGAGCAGCGGCAGATCATCGAGCGCGAGGATATCGCGCGCCGTTCGGGGCGACCTGTCCCCTATCCACGCAATCGCGAGCTGCCGCCGCTGAGGCCGATAACGGAAGCGCTGGAGCCGGCGGAAGAAACCGGGGGACTGCCCTACAAGGAGATCCGCCAGATCGTGGGTTTTGTCATGTACCCGCTCGAGATGATCTTCATCGGCGGGTTCATCGGAGCGACCCTCTGGGGGCTCTATTGGGTGCTCGCGGGCTGTCTCATGCGCATGCACACCGAGGATGCCTTCGCAGCGTTGCGCATCGGCGACTATCGCAACTTCCTGCGCATGAAGTTCGAGCCTGACAAGGTTACCATCTATCCGATCGGCCTCGACAGCACGCCGCCGCGCAGCTTCTGGATGGCGCCGCCGCGGGACAAGACACCTCCGCCGCACAACCCGCAGCTCGTCGCGACACGACCGCTCGATGTCAAGCTCATCGAGGAGCCGATCGTCATCTACTCGGTTTCCGAGTATCAGCCCTAGTGTGACCATCCCTTCTCCCCGCCCTTGCGGGGAGAGGGCTAGGGTGAGGGGCGGCGGCACACGCGAACGTCGAACAAGCTCCCGCCCCTCATCCCGACCTTCTCCCCGTAAGGACGGGGAGAAGGGGAAAACGGAGGATCTCCAGATGACGACGTGGCTCGAGCCGCAAGGCGGCACCGCAGAGCGCATGGGCGAGCGGTTCCGGCAGTGTCTTGCCGGGGGCGGGATCGTGCGGGCACCGGGCGCGCACGATGCCATGGCCGGGCTGATCGCGCGCGATGCCGGCTTCGACGTGCTGTACGTGTCGGGTGCCGCGGTGACCGCGAGCCGCGGGTTGCCAGACCTGGGCGTGCTCACCATGGAAGAGCTGACAGGCACCGTCCGGTCGATCGCACGCGCGACGGGCCTGCCGCTGATCGTCGATGGCGATACGGGCTATGGCGAAGCGCTGAATGCCATGCGGCTCGTGCGCGAGCTCGAGGATGCCGGCGCCGCCGCCGTCCACATCGAGGACCAGATCCTGCCGAAGAAGTGCGGCCACCTCAATGACAAGTCGCTGGTCCCAACCGAGCAGATGGCGGCCAAGGTCGCGGCAGCGCGCAAGGCGCGGCGCCATCTCACCATCATCGCGCGCACCGACGCGGCGGCATCCGAGGGCCTGCAAGGGGCCATTGCGCGGGCGCGTGCCTATGCGGCGGCCGGCGCCGACGTCGTATTCCCCGATGCCCTGACCAGCCTCGAGCAGATCCAGGCTTTCGCGGCGGCGGTTCCGGTGCCGACGATGATCAACATGACCGAGTTCGGCCGCACGCCGCTGATCGACGCGGCAAAGCTCGAGGCGGCTGGTGTGCGCATCGTCATCTGGCCCGTGTCCTCGCTACGCATTGCCGCACACGCCATGGAGGCGTTCTTCGCCGCGCTCGCGCGCGACGGCACGACGGCGCCGCAGCTCGACCGGATGCAGACGCGCAAGCGCCTCTACGAGCTCATCGGCTATCACGACTACGAGGCGCTCGATGCCTCTATCGTGCGCAGCGTCGTTCCGGATCAGCCGGACTGAGGTTCGGGGTCAGCGACCGCGCACCTTGCGCAGATGGATGTAGAGCGCGCCACTGCCGCCGTGGCGAATGTGGGCTGGTGCGATACCGGCAACGCAATCGCGCAACTCCGGTGCTTCGAGCCACAGGGGCACGCTGCGTCTGAGAACGCCGCGTTCGCTGCGATCGGATGAAGCGAAGCCGCTCTCGCTATCGCGCGCGCCGCCTTTCCCGGTGATGACGAGGACCGTACGTAAGCCGTCGGCACGTGCTCGCATAAGGAACGTGCGCAGGCGCCGCTCGGCATCGGCTTGGCGCAGGCCGTGCAAGTCGAGGCGCGCGTCGATCTCGACATGGCCGCGGGCAATGCGTCGGGCCTTGCGTCGCTCGATGGGTACGAGTGGAGGCGGGGCGTTCGGTCGTGCGTCGCGTGGCGTCGCAGCCGGCCGCGTGGTTCTCGACGGCTCTTTGCGCGCCTCCAATCGCGGCGATGGAGCCTTCACGGGCGCCGGGCTTGGCCTCGACTTTACCTCGCCTGGCGCGCCGACTTCCGGCACGCGCGCCTTGGCCTTCTTCAGCGGCAATACCGAGCGCGTTGTGTGATGCCAAAGCGCGAGATCCTCGGGCGAGGATCCGGCTTTTGCTGTCCTGCGCTTGTCGGGGCCGGTATCTGCATCACGGCCGTGCGGCGGCCGTTTGCTCATTGCCGGGCCTGGCGCGGTCCGCCTGTTGTCGGCGGTTCGGTCTTCGGTAGCAGCACGAAGAAGTTGCCCGGATGCTTGGTGACGCCGGCAAGCTTTCCCGCCTTGTCGCCCGATCCGAAGTAGATATCGCCGCGCTCCGGTCCACGAATCGCGGAGCCCACGTCGTGCGCAATCATCAGGCGATGGAAGCCGCCCTCCTTTTTCGTGCGCGAGGCGTGTGTGAGCGCGGGCGATGAGACGTACACCGGCGTACCGATCGCGTGCGTGCCGGCGTCGACGGCGAGGCTGCGCCCGGCGACCAGCGGGATCGAGAGTACGCCGAGCGGCCCCTGTGCCTCGTCGCCCTGCAACTCGCGGAAGAATACGAAGGACGCATTCTGGTGCATCACATGACGCCCACGCTCGGGGTCCGTGCGGAGCCATTGGCGAAGAGCGCCAAGCGTGATCTTGTCGGCGGCGAGCGTTCCGGTGTCGATCAGGTAGCGGCCGATCGATGTGTAGGGATGCCCGTTCTTGCCGTCGTAATGCACACGAACGCTCGTGCCGTCCGTGAGGCGGATTCGGCCCGAGCCCTGAATGTGCATGAAGAAGGTGTCGACCGGATCGGCGAGAAAGAGGAGCTCGAGATCCTGGCCCGCAAGGGCGCCCGCTTCGATCTCGGCGCGCGTCGCATAGGGTTCGGTGCCGGTTGCCGTCTTGCGCGCGTGCGTGAGCTGGTTCGCCTTGGCGCCGCGCTCAGCCTCATGGACGAGGTTCACGAGATCCGGCGGGCGCCGGTAGATCGGGGTCGCGAAACGATCGTCCTTGATGCGCGAGCCGTCGAGCACCGGCTCGTAGTAGCCGGTCAGCAGGCCCTGATCGGCGGCATGGACGACGCGATGCGGCGTGAACTCGGTTTCGAAGAAGGCGCGGGCGGCCGCTCGGGTGACCGGCTCAGGGATCGCGGCTGCTTTGTCGCAGGCCGCGAGCAGCGGAGCGGGCACGGCGATGGCGCTGTTCCCCGCCCGTGCGGCGGCGGCGGCCTTGATACGCGGGCACGAGATGCGGAAGGCCTTGAGGGCCGCGAGGTGATCGTCGCTTTCCCAGCCGGGAAGATCGGTAAAGCCTACCGGCTCGAAGCGCACCGGGCCGGCGGCTCCCGTGTGGACGACTGGTGCTCCGCGCGGCACTTCGGCGCTCCCGTTGGATGTGTTTGAACTGATGGCGAGGATGGTACCCAGCACGGCACCCAGAACAGAGCTCGCGCGGCGTCGCCTCCAAGCTGAGCGCTCAGCGCAGGCGTCCGGCTGATGCACGAGGCCCCTCGCTTCGCTACGCTACCCCCTCGTAAGCGTCGGCTGCCCTGCAGCAGACTAGAAGCTCAGCTCGGCGCCTGCGTTGCAATGAGGCGCCAGTTCGGGTCGCGCGACGCGACCTCGCGGGCGAACGTCCAGATATCCACTACTTCCTTGATCTTCTTCGTATCCCCGGAAATGACGGCACCCGCCCGGTCGCGCGTCGCGGAGATGAGCTCGCTGACGAACTTGACGGTCACGTGGGCCGTGCCGTTCTTGAGTTCGGCTTCCAGCAGATCGGCCTTGTTGATGCCGACAAAGCTCTGGTCGATGATCTCGCCCCGCGCCTCGCGGTCGCTGATGGCACCTGAGAAGCCGTCGAAGACCTCCTTGCTCAACAGCGAGCGCAATGCCTTACGGTTGCCCTCGGCAAAGGCCGTGACGATCATCTCGTAGGCTTGGCGCGCACCCTTGAGGAAACCCTCGGGATCGAAGCTGCGATCGGCGCGCACGATCGTGAGAAGGCCGTCCTCGAGATTGCGGTCACCGCCGGCAAAGCCGCGGACGCGCTCTTCCGCAGCGGCACTGGCCGCCGTCGGTGCCTCCGCCGCCTGCTCGGGACGATCCCGGCGGGGAAGGGCCACGACCTTGTCGCCCGCCCCGTTCTTGGTCGAAGCCTGGGCCCGCTCCAGGGCGCGCTGCCGATTGCGATCGATCCGTGCCTCGTCGTCGCTCGTTCGCCGGCCGAGGACGCTCCTGAGCTTCAGGATGATCACCACCGCCAGGACAAGGAACATGATGGTGAAGATGTCGATCTTACCGTCCATAAGGTCAGCCGCTTTCCAAAGATAGGCCTCTCGCCAGCATCGGCCGCAGTCTTATGATGTAGGAATAACCAAGCCTCCGGTCCAGGCCTCTACCTGCATTCCTGCAGGGCGCTCAAGGACCGTACGGAACCGCCGCCGCTGGTATTATGGCCGAACTTACGGCATTCATGGGGTGAAGCCAACCGGAATGCGAGGCCTGACGGCGCCTCATTCCGGCCATACGCAGCCCGAAATCCGGACTGGATCGCCTATGCGCCTGGCATTCTTCGTGCTGCTGACGGTATTGCCGCTCCTCGAGATCGCCCTGCTGGTGAAGTTCGGGCAATGGGCGGGCGTATGGGTGACGCTTGCCGTCGTCATTGGCACCGCCGTCGCCGGGATGGGCGTCCTGCAGCGCCAGGGTCTCACGATGATGTGGCGCACCCAGGAAGCCATCATGCGCGGCGAGCCGCCGGTCGGCGCCATGATGGAAGGCGCTATGACCGTCATGGCCGGCGTGTTCCTGATCATGCCGGGCCTGATCACCGATACGCTCGGCATTCTGCTGTTGATACCACCCGTGCGCCATTTCGTAGCCACGCGGCTCGCGGCCGGCATGTTCGGCGGTGACATTCACGTCGAGGTTTTCGAAAGCGAGCACGAATACGGGCGTCGCCCCGGCAAGGGCAGTCCGGGTGTCGAGAATGGCGGGCCTGTGATCGAAGGCGACTTCGAGCGCATTGACGAGCGCAGAGTCGATCCACGTAAGGGCCATCCGAACGACAAGAGCTGACTGAAAAGAAACGAGTGCGTCCACCTATGCCCGCGTCTCTCGCGGGCTTTCTCGTGACCCGGAGAAGAGCTGCCATGCCGACCGCGGGGCCCCTTGCCTACGTCCTGCCAATTCTTCTGCTGCTGATATCGAACGTCTTCATGACGATCGCGTGGTACGGCCACCTGAACTATACGTCGAAGCCGTTAGCGCTCGTCATCGTGGTGGCGTGGGGCATCGCCTTTGTCGAGTACTGCTTCGCGGTGCCGGCCAACCGCTACGGACACGCGGTCTACTCGGCCGCTCAACTCAAGACCATCCAGGAAGTGATCACGCTGATCGTGTTCGCCGGCTTCTCCGTCGTGGTGCTCAAGGAGGGGCTCGGCTGGAATCACCTCATCGGCTTCGTGCTCATCGCTGCGGGGGCGGCCTTCGTCTTTATCGGCGGCAAGGGCTGAGGCATGGATCCGGGAGTACTGGCGCTCTTGGGGCTCGGCGCGCTCGGCGGTTCGGTCGTGCAGGCAGCGACGGGCTTCGGCTTTGCGATCGTCGCGGCACCGCTGTTTCTCATCGCGATGAACTCGCACGCGGCGCTGCAGGTCCTCGTCGTCATCCATCTCGTGCAGACGGTGATGATGCTCGGCGGCATCTGGGCGCTTGTTCCTCTGCGGATGTTCAAGCTCCTCGTGGCCGGAGCACTTGTCGGTAGTCCGATCGGGCTCCTTGTTTTCATGCACCTCGACGTGAATGCGCTGAAGCTGACCGTGGGTGTGCTCATCCTCGTGTTCACGACGTTGCTGATTGCGCGTGAGGTCGGCTGGCTCGGGAGAAGGTCGCCGGAATGGGAGGCGACGGAGGCCGGGAGAAGTGCCGATCCGACGCCATCTCCGCTCGCCTGTCTGACGGGCGCGGTCGCCGGTGCCATGACGGCTTTGCTCGTCATGCCCGGACCGCCGCTCATGCTGCATCTTTCGTACCGGCCGCTGTCGCACGCCCATGCGCGCGCGCTGGCCGTGGCATTCTTCGGTCTCTGCTATCTGTTCGTGACCGCTCTCAATGCCTTCTGGGCCGGCATGGGCGAGGGCGTGTGGTGGCTCGCGCTCGGTCTCGCGCCGGTGGTCTATGTCGGCACGCAACTGGGGCTCAGGCTCTCGCGTTACCTCACGCAGGGGGCGTTCCGTGTGGCCGTTCTCGTGTTGCTCGTGCTGTCGGGACTAGGTGCTGTCCTCTCGGCCCAATAGGGAAACGGCGAGCGGTCTGCGGTGCCCCGGATATTCGAGGCTGCGATGCGCGCGAGCCACGTTGCAATCGTGAACGCCGCTCCGCGCCCTGCGATATCGTGGGAGCTCGCATACCGCGACCGAGGATGGCTCAGTTCGGAAGGGGTTGTTAATCAAATGGGGGCACCATTAACCACGACACATATTCGACTTAAACGCGGCCTACCTCGTATGTACTGCCGGTGGGTTCGGCCGCGTTGTTAAGTGCGTCAGTTGCAAGTTGCGAGGCAGCGTCAATGGCCACCCTGTTCGCGTCGAAGTCAGTTCAAGGGGCGATCTGCGCTGCCGCAGGTCTTGCGGCTCTCTCGAGCATTTCCCTCGCGCCCACCGCGCGCGCATCGGAGCCCTGGCCGGCCGAGGTCCAGGCGAACTACCGCATCCAGTTCAATGGATTTGAAGTCGGCCAGTTCACGTTCAACTCGAGCGTGCACGAGCGCACCTATGTGGTGTCCGCCAATGCGGATATCTCCGCCCTGCTCGGTCTCGTACGCTGGAACGGCGTGACGCGGGTCACGGGCGCGCTCGCCAGCAACGCACCGCGTCCCGCCGGCTATTCCTTCGAATACCGCGGCAGCTCGAAAACGGGTTCCGTGCGGATGGCTTTCGGCAATGGCGCGGTCAAGACCGTCGATTTCAACCCGCCGCTTCCCGAGCAGCCCGGCACCGTACCGGTCCAGCCGGTGCATATGCGCGGCGTCCTCGATCCGCTGAGCGCCATCCTCGCCTTGAGCCGGCCCAGGGATGGCAGCCCCTGCAACCAGCGCGCTGCCGTTTTTGATGGCAAGGCGCGCTTCGACCTGACATTGCAGGCGAAGGGCGAGACGCCGATCGGCGAAAGCAAGGCCGGAGCGGCACCCGAGATGCTGAGCGTCTGCCGGGTGCGCGTTCAGCCGATCGCCGGCCATGTGGACGACGAGAAGGCGCAGGAGCTCAAGCGGAACCTCGGCATCGAGATCGCCTTCCGTGCCGTGCCGGGGGCGGGATTATTCGTGCCGCACCGCATCACGATACCGACCTTCGCTGGCGCCGCCGAGATCGTTGCGCAGAGCCTGACCATCCGCACGAACCGCGAGCAGATTGCTCTCGTGAACTGAGGCATTTCGGAAAGCCGAGTGGGGCGGTTTGCTTTCGAGCCGGAATGTGCGCATCGGCGCCGCCGAGCCCTACATGTGCCGCGGTCTCGGGGCTGGAAATACTGGCAATCGTCGGTGCCCGATCCGTCAGGCGTGGGACGGCCGTAAACCCGTTCCCGGACAACCATAGGGCGGGAATATTTCGGCTCCAGGCCGCATTCATCGCTTGATTGCCGCACACCGCTCTGCGATGCCTGCCCGTGGCACGGGAAAAGTTCCCCAGGAGTGGATATGCCGCTTGAGACCCGCATCCGCAACGTGACGGCCGTCCTCGGCCCGACGAACACAGGCAAGACCCATCTCGCCATCGAGCGCATGCTCGGGCACGAGAGCGGGATGATCGGCTTGCCGCTGCGGCTGCTCGCGCGAGAAGTGTACGACCGGATCGTCGCCCGCGTCGGCACCGGTAACGTGGCCCTCATTACGGGTGAAGAGAAGATCAAGCCCGAGCGCCCGCGCTACTGGGTCTCGACCGTCGAGGCCATGCCGCGTGACGTCGAGGTCGATTTCCTCGCCATCGACGAGATCCAGCTCGCCTCGGATCCCGAGCGCGGTCACGTCTTCACCGACCGCCTGCTGCATGCCCGCGGCATGTCCGAGACTCTGCTGCTCGGCGCCGGGACCATGCGCGAGGCGATCAGCGATCTCATTCCGGGGGCGAACTTCATCTCGCGTCCGCGCCTCTCGAAGCTGACCTATGCCGGCCAGAAGAAGCTCACGCGGCTGCCGAAGCGCACAGCCATCGTGGCCTTCTCGGCGAGCGAGGTCTATGCGATCGCGGAGCTGATCCGGCGCCAGATCGGCGGTGCGGCCGTCGTGCTTGGCGCGCTTTCGCCGCGTACGCGCAATGCCCAGGTCGCGCTCTACCAGTCAGGCGACGTCGACTATCTCGTCGCTACCGACGCGATCGGCATGGGCCTTAACCTGGATGTCGATCACGTCGCCTTCTCGGCAACACGCAAGTTCGATGGCCAGAACCATCGCGACCTGACGCCAGGAGAGCTTTCCCAGATCGCGGGCCGCGCCGGCCGCTACATGAACGACGGCACGTTCGGCGTGACGGGCGATGCCGAGCCTTTCTCTGCGGACGTGATCGACCGTCTCGAGACGCACTCGTTCGACAGCGTCAAGGTTCTCCAATGGCGCAACCGCGATCTCGATCTCGCAACGATCGAGCGTCTGCGCGACAGTCTGCGCGAAGCCCCGCGCGAGGTGCGCCTGCAGCGCGCGCGCATGGCCGACGACGTACTTGCGCTCGAGACCGTCAGCGCCGATGCGGAAGTGCGCGCCAAGGCGCAGGGACCGGCGGCCGTCGGGCGGCTCTGGGAAGTCTGTCAGGTGCCTGACTACCGGAAGATTTCCTCGCAAAGCCATGCCGAGCTTGTCGCGACGCTCTTCAAGTTCCTCATGTCGCCGACAGAGCGCATCCCGACCGATTGGTTTGCCAATCAGGTCGCGCTCAATGATCGCACCGACGGCGACATCGATACGCTCGCGACGCGCATCGCGCATATCCGTACATGGACGTTCGTCGCGAACCGCGCCGACTGGCTCGAGGACCCTGGCCACTGGCAGGAGCGTACGCGCGCCATCGAGGACACGCTTTCCGACGCCCTCCACGAGCAACTCACGCAGCGCTTTATCGACAAGCGCACGAGCGCCCTCATGAAGGGTCTGCGCGACAAGGACGAGATGAGTGCCGATATCGCCGCCGACGGCGCGATCACGGTCGAGAACCACTACGTTGGGCGGCTCAAGGGCTTTCGCTTCTCGCCGGATGCTAATGCCGAGGCGCAAGGCATCCACGGCAAGACCGCGCGGAACGCGGCAGCGCACGTGCTGGTCAAGGAATTTGCCATGCGTGCGCGCCGCGTTGCCTCGGCGCGGACGGATGCCTTCAAGCTCACGCGCAACGGGCGCGTGCTCTGGCGCGACGAGGAGGTCGCACGGCTCGAGCCCGGCGACGACCCGTTGAAGCCGCAGGTCGTCCTGCTCGCCGACGACAATCTCACGGGGCCGGACAAGGAGCGCGTGCAGTCGCGTCTCGATGCCTGGATCGGCGAGATCATCAATGAGCGCCTAAAGCCGCTGATCGAGCTTTCCTCGGCTGAGGACCTCTCGGGCATGGCGCGCGGCATCGCCTTCCGCCTCAAGGAAGGGCTTGGCATTCTCGAGCGCCAGTCCGTCGCGGAGGATATTCGCGCCCTCGATCAGGCGGCGCGCGGCCAGCTCCGCAAGTACGGCGTGCGCTTCGGCGCCTTCAACATCTATCTGCCGCTGCTGCTCAAGCCCGCGGCGGGCGAGTTGCGGCTCGTGCTCTGGGCGCTCAAGCACGCCGGCGAGCATGGCCTTACACTCGAGACGCTTCCCGAGCCCCCCAAGGCCGGGCGCACGTCCGTCGCTGCCGATCCAGCGCTGCCTCCGGCATACTATCGAGCGACGGGCTACCATCTCTGCGGCCAGCGGGCGGTACGCACGGACATTCTCGAGCGGCTGGCGGACCAGATCCGCCCGCTCATCGCCTGGCGGTCGGGTTCCGGCGGTGGCGCGCGGCCCAAAGGGGCGACCGGCGATGGCGGCTTCGTTGTTGTGCCGGAGATGCTGTCGATCCTCGGCTGTTCTGCCGAAGAGCTAGGAGGCGTGTTGCGCGCGCTCGGTTTCCACGTGGACCGGCGGCCGGCGCCGAAAACCATGATCGACCCGGCGCCGACCACGCCTGTTGCACAGCCCGGCGCAGTGCCCACGGACGGGGCCGCGCCCGCGGAGGCGGCTGCGCCGTCCGAGACAGAGGCCGTATCCGCGGAGGCGGCTGGATCCGCGCCAGTCGCGGCGGCAGCCGACGTTACGGAGGCACCAGCGCCCGAGGCTGAAGCCGCGGCTGCGGCGGCGCCCGAGGTCGCAGAGGCGTCCTCCGAGGAAGATGCGCCGACGCTGGAAGCGGAAGCAGCAGTCGCCGCGCCGGAAGTTGTCGAGGAGGCCGCTCCGGAGGCGGCCACTGCGGTCGAAGCTGCTGAGCCCGCCGTCGACGGCGACGCCGATGCAACCCCGTCGACGCCCGCCGAAGAGGTCCTGATCGAGATCTGGCGGCCACGCCGCCGCCATCGCGGTGAGCACAGGGCCGTCGACGGCCGACCGGAGCGCCAGGGCGACCGCAATCGTCATCGCGGGCGCGAGGGAGGACGTCGCGAGGGCGGCGGTCGACGGCCTGATCGGCCGGCTGCCCCCGCGCCGGCAGCACAGGCAGGCGGCGAGCAGGCGCCGGCCGGCGCTGCTCAGGCCGAGGAGCGTCGCGAAGGCGGTCGCCGTGATCGCCACCAACGCGGCGGCCCGCCGCGTAACCGCGAGGGCGAGCGCCGCGAAGGCCGCACCGACCAGCCGCGCGGGCCGCGTGAGGATCGTGAACGCCGCCACGGCGGCGGCAAGGGACATGGCGGCGAGGGCCGGCGGGACGACCGCCGGGAGGATCGCCGTCCGCCGCGCGAGGATCGCGCCCAGGGCTATATGCGTTCGGCCGCGCCACCGAAGCGCACGACGGTCGATCCCGATTCGCCGTTTGCGGCCTTGAGCGCGCTGAAGCAGCAACTCGAAAAGCGGAGCAACGAGACCGGCTCTTCATGACGGCTGACAACGGCCAGGGCAGCGGCGCGGGTGGCGCCAGGTCCGAGATGGGGCAGCTCCGTCTCGACAAGTGGCTGTGGTTCGCGCGTGTCGTGAAGTCGCGCACGCTCGCCGCCGGTCTCGTGGAGGACGGCAAGGTCCGTCTCAACCGAGAGCGCACGACGAAGCCGAGCCAGGCCGTTCGCGTCGGTGACGTGCTCACCATTGCCGTCGGACCGCGGATAAGGGTTCTGGAAGTGGCGGCGATCGGATCGCGGCGCGGCCCGGCGAGTGAGGCACAGGCCCTCTATGTCGATCGTTCGCCGCCGACGACCGCGGCACCGGTTGAGCCGGCAGGGGGGGAGCGGCCGAGCGGCGCCGGGCGTCCGACAAAGCGCGATCGCCGGCAGATCGATCGGCTCACGGAGCCGGATTGAAAGCCCGTTGACGATGATCAAGGCATGAGCTGGCCCGAGCGGTCATGCATGTGGTGGAATTCGTGCCACCGCGAACGTCATGGTACTATGAGCGCAGCTCCCTTGAGTGCACTCGAACGAGGGCCCGTGAGATGTACAAGAACCTGCTAATACCGACAGACGGCTCAGAGCTCGCCGACAAGGGCGTGACGCACGGTCTCGCCCTCGCCAAGGCGCTCGGAGCGAAGGTGACGATCGTGACCGTCTCCGACCCCTGGACGGTCTTTGCGACAGGGGAGATCGGCGCATCCTTTCCTGTCGATGAGTACGAGCGCGCGTGCGAGATGAGTGCCCAGGCACTGCTCGCTGACGTTGCGAAGCGCGCTGCGGCCGCCGGCGTGGAGTGCCAGACGCGCTACATCAAGGATCAGTTCCCTGCCGAAGGCATTCTCGAAGCGGCGAAGTGGATGCAGGCAGACCTGATCGTCATGGCCTCGCACGGCCGCAGTGGTGTCAAGCGCCTCTTGCTTGGCAGCCAGGCCAACAAGGTCGTGACACACAGCGAAGTGCCTGTGCTGATCTGCCGCTAGGTTGGTTTAATCCTGCAGCGATTTTTGCGCCGCGCTCGGGGATCGGCAGCCGGTTCTTTACCAGGCGCGCGCTTCCCCGCTTGCCGTCCGTTGGCCAAATGCGCAAGGTCCTGCCAGCCCGACTCGGCGTCGGGCCGAGAGGGGACGGAATGATCAATCCTTGGGTACTTCTCGCCGCATGCATCATGGCGGAAGTGACGGCGACACTGCTCCTGAACAAGTCGCAGGGCTTCGCAAATCCACTCTATGGTCTCGCCTCGCTCGCGATCTTCGGCGGCTGCTTCGTCGGCCTTTCCATCGTGCTGACCCGTATTCCCGTCGGCGTGACCTATGCCATCTGGGCGGGCTCCGGCATCGCGCTCATCGCGATCGCCGGGTGGCTTTTTCTGCGCCAGACGCTTTCGCCGGTGCAGTTGATGTTCATTGCGATGATCGCCGTCGGGGCGGTCGGCCTGAAGCTCTCGACGCACACGGCTTGAGCGGGCTTGTCGGGCTGGCTGGGGCGGGAGGGTTCGAACCTCCGCATGGCGGAATCAAAATCCGCTGCCTTACCACTTGGCTACGCCCCATCAGGCTGCCGGGCGCAGCCTCACGCTCTTATAAGCCTGTCCGGCCTTTCCGGCCTTTGGCGCCCATAAAGCGCCGCGGAACATACGCGTTCAGGTCCGGGCTCGCAACCCGATGTCATCGGGCTTTCGGGGCATTGGTGGCGCTTTCCTGATCCCCGCTTGATATCGCCGGAGGGCTTGCTTATAGCTCTGGGCCACGGAGGCGTGGCCGAGTGGCTTAAGGCGGCGGTTTGCTAAATCGTTGTACTCGGAAACGGGTACCGGAGGTTCGAATCCTCTCGCCTCCGCCAGCCTGCCCAAAATCCACACACTGAAGTTTGACGAGCCCATCGAGCACCTGCGTGTCGTCGAGTATCCGGCCTTCATAGGCGCCGGTAGCTTCGCTCTGCGCGCTGTCTCGGTCGGGTCGGCGATGATCATGTGCATCGCATAGTCGACGCCTCGCGCGGCAATCGCCCGGACCGGGTCGCCCTTTGGCACGAATCTCGAATAGGAGAGAACGACCGTCGAGCCGGTGTCACGGCGGCGTGACACACATGATTGACGATGAACTGACGGCCGTCCCGTATGAGCCAAAAGGCGTAGCCTGAGGCAGATGCCGCCTGAATGCGCACGTGTTGCATTAATGATGCACAAATGCTGAGTTTGGATTTTAGAGCAAAAGCGGCTAAATGGTGGCTAATATTGGTATAAACTACGTCCCATTGAGGGATGTGCGCGCTTAATCCGTAGACGGTGGGTCAGCCGTCGCATCCC